>DUDS01000032.1 GCA_004769085.1 Candidatus Melainabacteria bacterium SSGW_16 | reverse complement strand
CAACGTTCAAAACAGATGAAAGATGGTTCACAGGTTGTAATAATAAGATCAAAAGCTATTAAAGAAAGAAAATCCACTCAGACAAAAGAAAGCCAGAAAGAAAAAATTGACAGAGAATTTAGAGATAAAATAGGTGATTTTGAAATACTTGCAATTGATACAGTCAGCCCCATTATAGGTCCTGAGCTTTTAACCTCGGGAATGCTTGGTCTTGTTTTTACTTTGCTTGGAATTGTAATTTATATAAGTTATAGGTTTAGACGTGATTATGCCATTTGTGCAATTGTTGCAATGATTCATGATGTTCTTGTCCTTATAGGATTATTTTCAATATTTAGCTTGTTATGGAATCTTGAAATTGACAGTTTATTTTTAACTGCTGTTCTTACAGTCATTGGTTTTTCAATTCACGACACTATAGTTGTATTTGACAGGATCAGGGAAAATTCAAAATACCTTTCTAAGAACAAAACATTTGGCGAGATTGCAAATGACAGTATAAACCAGACACTTGTGCGAAGCATTAATACTTCGATGACTACTTTAATTACTCTTGCTACTCTATATTTTTTTGGTGGAGAAACTACTAAGAACTTTGTAGGTGCAATGTTCCTTGGAATTGCATCAGGAACATATTCCAGCATATTTGTTGCAAGTGCTCTTCTTGTGTGGTGGAGAGAACTGGCAAAGAAAAAAAGGATAACAGCCTGAATCAGATAATAAATCAGGATTTGCTTACAGGTGCTGGAATTGCGTTTTCAATACTTTTAATATTGTTTACTTTGTATTTAACTGTCTTTAGAAAAATAATGCCGGATCATAAAGAAGAAGATGGAAAACCCTATTTTCCTTTTGATGAGAAGTAAATTTAATCAGGATTTTCGGCAATTTTCAAGGCATTTGTTTTTTGTTCAAGCTTCTTTTTTATTCTGGGCAACATTTTAACTGTCTCTTCTTCTCCTGCTCTTATTGCAGCTATGAGACTCCCTTTATCAAGATCCAGTATTCCTAATCCCTTTAAATTTGGACTTATTACAATATCAGCCTTATCCAGCACATGTTCAGATTGTGCTTTTAATCCAAGGTTTATTACTCTGGTAATTACACCTTCAAATGACTTGAAATCCCTGAGCTTTCCATACTCCAGTTTTGATTCAACATCAATTGCAATAACAAGATCGGAGCCCATTTTTCTAGCTTCATCAACAGGGATATTTTTTAATATTCCGCCATCTACAAGAAGCTGATCATCAATCGGAATAGGCCGCCTGAGAGTTGGAATTGCTGTGCTGGCCTGAACTGCCAGTCCAATATCACCTGATTTGATTACGACAGGCTCCCCGCTTATTAGGTCGACAGCAATAATATGAAGAGGAATAGCTATATCAATAGAACCGTCCCCTTTTGAAACCAGTTCATTTACAAAATGATGGAGCTTGTGATCGTTATATATACCTGCATAAAAAGGTTTTCTAAATAATATTCGCAGAGTTTTGTCCATATAAAGACAAATCGCACGGAATATTGAAAGATCTGTTTTATAGACTTTATTAATTGCGCCACTTAATATATGTTTCTCTAGTTCATTAGGATCTACTCCGCCGGAGTATAGTGCAGCTATTAATGCTCCTGCACTTGTTCCTACGAGATAGTCAATAGGAATATTTTCTCTCTCAAGTACTCTTAAAACTCCAATATGAGCTGCGCCTCGGGCACCACCGCCGCCGAGAGCAAGCCCGACTTTTGGTCTGATAACTGGTTTATTCTCAGCAATGCAAGCAGGTGAAATAATCTGAAATGCAATAAACATTAATAATACAGAAAGAAAAAATTTTTGCTTGATTATTTCAGGCATTGATGTATTTATTTTCTTTTAACCAGGTTAGAATTTTGTTTGCGCTGTCTTCCGGTTTTTCTTTATCTGTTTCAACGGTTAGTTCCGGATTTAAAGGCTCTTCATATGGATCTGATATGCCTGTGAACTGTGGTATCTCACCACTTCTTGCTTTTTTGTAAAGTCCTTTAACATCTCTTTTTTCGACTATTTCAAGCGGGCACTTTGCATAAATTTCCACAAAATTGTCGTGCATGTTTCTTACTTCATCTCTTATCACACGATATGGGGATATTGCTGCAGTAATTGTTATAACACCGTTTCTTGAAAGCAGACTTGCAACATATCCAATTCTCCTTATGTTTGTATCCCTGTCTTCCTTGCTGAAACCAAGTCCTTTACTTAGGTGTGTTCTTACAATGTCGCCGTCTAGGATTTCAATTTTCAACCCAGATTCTCTAAAGTTCTTCTCAAGGATATTTGCAATAGTTGATTTTCCTGCTCCAGATAGTCCTGTAAACCACAGCGTGAAACCAACTTTAGGAGTTTTAATTTCTTTGTCCATATCCCTATCTATAATACTATAACTAAATTATGCACTTCCTATTGGTTCAGGTGGAGATTCTTCCTGTTTTACTGAAACTGTTACAAGAGCAGGTCTGATTACTTTTTTATTTAAAATGTATCCCTTTTTTAAAACCTGCATTATTGTATGATCAGGTAATTCATTTGTAGGGATTTGGTGTAGAGGTTCATGATAAACAGGATCAAAAGGTATTCCTGTTTCTTCGATTGTCTCAAGCCCAGTATCTTTCAGGCACTTAATTAACATTTCAAAAACAAGATTAAAATCCTCAATTATTTTTTCAGCTTTTGAATCTGGCTTTATTGTGGCCTTTGCATAGTCATAAGTATCAAGTGCGGGTAAAATTACTTCAATTGTTTTTTGAGCTGCATATTTATAAAGGTCTTCTTTTTCCTGCGCAGATCTTTTCTGGAGGTTCTGATAGTCAGCGAGTACTCTTAAGTAATGGGTTTCAGTTTGGCTAAGTTTTTCTTTTATTTGTTGAAGCTCCTGGGTTACCCTTGAAGAAAGGGTATCACTATCTGTATCAGTGGATTTATTAGAGGATTCAGGGTTTTCCTGTAACTTTTCTATGTTTTGTATATCTTCCATATTTCTTTCGCTATCTTGTTCTTTCATGATTTTGCCCATGCAATTTATCTAAATTTTAACTTCTTCTAGTAATGTCCCCTGTATGATCAAAACCTTTTCATAACCTTCATATAGGATTCTATTACCTAACTGCAATGGAGTCTAGTACTTAGAGAAGGGGAATATTATGAAGACAAATACACATGAAGAAATATCCTTTACTAATTCCCATGCGGGGATTTATTTAAACAAGCAGGAAGGGACAATTGCTTTAGACTTTAAGTCGTCTGAAATAGTTCTATACTTAAATACATCTTTATATCAGGCAATTGCATGGCTCCTTACTAGTGCAGAAGAATCAAAAGAATTAATGGATTATGTAACCTGGGCAGTCAACCCAAGGAGTTCCAGTAAAAGTACTCTGATAGAGGTTCATGGGCCGGAACATGCAGCATGTCTGATGTGTTCACCATTCCATGAGAGAGTTCAGTTAAATCTTGAAATAGGCGTTTCAATCGATCTTAAGTTTTCTGACTTTAAAGGACTTGTGGAACTTGTAGTAGAAGCACAAAATGATCTTGAGTGGAGAAGACACCTTTTACAATGGACTTTAGATAGAGAAACAACTGACCAAAAAGAAGGAAAAGACAAAAAAGCCAGTTAACCTAGCCATATTAGACAGGTTGATTTATTGACATGTTATATTTTCTTTTTTGTAATAAAATATGCCTTAAAGGCTATGTTTACTGTTTATACTTTATCTGATTCAAGTGGTGAAACTGCTGAGCTTGTTGCAAAGTCTGCTCTTAGTCAGTTTGAAAAGGGAACTAATGGAACAAAAGTTAGTATTCAGAGACTGCCAAAAGTCCGTTCTGCTGAGCAGGTTAAAGAACTTTTTTTAAATGAAATTAAATTACCGGCTATTATTGTTTATACTCTTGTATTGCCTGAAGCAAGACAGGCTTTAATTGAAGAATCACTTAGGCATTCAATACCTATATATGATGTTCTTGGGGATCTTGTCGGAAAACTTGAAGGAATACTACATGCACCTCCTCTAAGAGAGCCTGGTCTAAGACTTAAAGTTGATCAGTCGTATTTTAATAGAATGGATGCAATCCACTTTGCTATTAAATATGATGATGGTCAGAATCTAAGTGAAATTGAACATGCTGACGTGGTTCTGGTTGGTGTTTCAAGAACAGGTAAAACCCCAAGCTGTATGTATCTGGCACAGCATTATGGACTAAAAGCTGCAAATGTACCAATTGTTTTTGGAATAGATCTCCCTAAGCAGTTAAGTAAAGTTCAGGCAAGTAAAATTATAGGTTTATTGTGTGATCCTCTTATTTTACAATCATTCAGAAGTACAAGAGCTAATTCATTGCAGATGGATTACACTGCTGAATATTGTGATTTTGATCATATAAATCATGAAGTTGATTATTCTAAGAAAATATTTAAAGAATTAAAATGCGGAATTGTTGATATGACAAATAGGGCTGTAGAAGAGACAGCGGTTGAGATAGTTTCGAAACTTGATATTAAAAAGTAAGCAGTCTGTAAAATAACTGATTTTAAACACCCTGAATAGAATGATTTGAGGGATAATTTTGGTAATGCAGAAAAACGGAAAAGTAGTTTTATTTAGTGAAGCATATAAAGTGCTTCATGGTGATGATTTACTTATGCGTGAGTATCTTGGTGGTAAAGGAGCAGGTCTGGCTCAAATGACTAATGCAGGTATAAATGTGCCGCCTGGGCTTACTATTAATACAAAAGCTTGTGTTGATTTTATGAATAGCGAGAATCATCTTCCGGAAAGACTTATGGAAGAAGTATTTGAGAAATTATCAGTTATTGAAAGTATCATTGGTAGAAGATTTGGGAATGCTTCAAATCCGCTTTTAGTTTCTGTGAGATCCGGCTCCAGGTTTTCAATGCCAGGAATGATGGATACTATTTTAAATCTTGGGTTAAATGATGAAACACTTAACGGACTTATACAGCTTACTTCAAATGAAAGATTTGCACTTGACAGCTACAGAAGGTTTATTCAGATGTTTAGTGACATTGTTCTTGGGATCCCCAAAGAAAATTTTGAAAATGTTTTAAGAAAGATAAAAGAAAAAAACAAAGCAAATTCAGATATTGACTTAAATGTTTCTATGCTTAAAGATGTGATTGAAAATTATAAAAGAATTGTAAAAGAGAAAACAGGAAAAGACTTTATCCAGGATATAAATGTGCAGCTCAGACTTGCTGTTGAAGCTGTGTTTAAATCATGGAATAATCCGCGAGCTAAATATTACAGAAAGCTGAACAGGATTCCTGATGATATAGGAACAGCAGTTAACATTCAGTCTATGGTTTTTGGAAATATGGATAATGATTCAGCAACAGGGGTTGCTTTCACCCGAAATCCTGCTAATGGAGAACCTCAAATATATGGTGAATATCTTATATGTGCTCAGGGAGAAGATGTTGTAAGCGGTATAAGAACCCCATTACCTATTGCACAGATGAAAAAAGATATGCCTGCCGTTTACAGGCAGTTTGTTGATTGTGCAAAAAAACTTGAATCTTATTATAAAGATGTTCAGGATATTGAATTTACTGTTGAGTCAGGAAAACTATGGGTGCTTCAGACAAGAATTGCAAAAAGGACAGCACAGGCTGCAGTAAAAATTGCAGTTGATTTTGCAAATACTAATATTCTTACAAAAGAAGAAGCAATTAGCAGAATTGATCCTTTATTGCTGAACCAGTTTTTACTCAGAAGTTTTGATATTAAGGCAAAAGAAACTGCTCAGAATGAGGGAAGGCTTTTAACAACCGGGTTAAATGCATCACCTGGAGCAGCAATAGGAAAAATTGTTTTTGATCCGGATGAATCTGAAAAACTTTTCCAGTCCGGTCAGAAAATTATCCTTGTAAGAATAGAAACATGTCCTGATGATATTCACGGAATAGCCTCTGCCCAGGGGATTTTAACCAGCCGTGGAGGGATGACTAGTCATGCTGCAGTGGTTGCAAGAGGTATGGGTAAACCGTGTGTTGTGGGCTGTGAAATGCTAAAAATAGATCTTGAGAATGAATTGATTAACTGCAATGGTCATAACCTTAAGAAAGGTGATCTTATCTCAATTGACGGTACTACCGGACAGGTATTTAGGGGTGAGATTAAAACACAGGAGCCAAAGGTCAGTGAGGAATTAAAAATTCTTCTCAAATGGGCTGATGAAATAAAAAGACTAGGTGTTAGAGCAAACGCTGATACTCCTGAAGATGCAACAAGGGCAATAGAATTCGGTGCTTGTGGGATTGGACTTTGCAGAACAGAACATATGTTTATGCAACAGGAAAGATTACCATGGGTACAAAAGATGATTATGGCTACAACAGTAAATGAAAGAGAAGAGGCTTTAAATAAACTTAAACCATTTCAAAAACATGACTTTAAGGAAATATTCAGAATAATGAAAAATCTTCCGGTTACAATCAGGCTGTTGGATCCACCATTACATGAATTTCTTCCAAAACATGATGAGCTGGTCTCAGAGATATCTGAAAGAAAAGCAAAGAAACTTGATACAGATAAAGAAGAAACTTTACTAAGGAAAGTTAAACAATTAAGGGAAACTAACCCAATGATGGGTTTACGTGGCTGCAGGCTTGGTATTTCTTATCCTGAGATAAATAAAATGCAGGTTCAGGCAATATTTGAAGCCGCATGTGAACTTATCAAAGACGGGATTGATGTGAATGTGGAGGTAATGATTCCACTTATCGGAGAGGCAAATGAACTTAAAGTAGTCAAAAATCATCTCGAAGATACTGCAAAAGAAGTAATGAGAAAATATAATCTGCAGGTAAATTATAAATTTGGCACAATGATTGAAGTTCCAAGAGCTGCGCTTACTGCTTATGACATAGCTGAACATGCTGAATTCTTTAGTTTTGGTACAAATGATTTAACCCAGATGACATATGCATATAGTCGTGATGATGCTGAAAGCAACTTTTTGTCAGTTTATTTAACGGAAAAAATACTTAATGAGAATCCTTTTGAGGTGCTTGATATAAAAGGAGTAGGGCGATTAATGAAAATTGCTGTTGAAGAAGGACGAAAAAGAAAACCATCTTTGAAAATAGGTATTTGTGGTGAGCATGGCGGTGAGCCTAGATCCATTTCCTATGCTGAAGAAATTAATCTTGATTATGTGAGCTGTTCACCATACAGAATTCCTGTTGCAAGACTTTCTGCAGCTCAGGCAAGAATAAAAAATAAAAAATTATACACAACTGCTTAATCACATCTTTGTTTCCAGATCAGTCTTTTGGTAACTGGTGATTTCTCGCCTTTTGGTGCAGTTACTTCGGTAAATATATACATCTTTAATTCTGTAAGCTTCTTTTCATCACTATGGCTCCTGTTCCATGTTTTGCAAAGATAGCTCCCGTAGTATGGTAAATGAGATGCATATCTGCCCAATGAGTAGAGATTTATTATGTAAGCAGCCCAGTAACGATTTTTATATATTGATGATGGAATTTTTGGCTTTTTCCAGCTGACTTTCCCTCCATCTTTAAAAAGATCAACAGAACTTCCATCTTTAAGCTTACCGGGAATTGTAAACCAGTACCCAGCTCTTGAGATAGGTGTAAACATAGCCCATGCCTGATCTATTACAAGTGTTGTTGCTATCCATTTATATTTGTCAGGGATCATATATTTTGAATCCCACTGTCCATAATTCCAGAATGTCACGTATAACAGGAAAAATATCACGATTATATTCGTAAGTCTGGATGTCTTGAGGTTTAGTGGACGAACAGTGAGAGCATTTGAAAAAAATAAATTTAGTTTTGGAGAATTTAAAAGTGTTTTATATGCATAAAAAGCAAATTCCCCAATGTTCAGAAAATTTAATATAGATGAAACTGGTGACAACAATGGAGAATGCTTAAAAATTGAATAAAATGCTTTACTTCCGGTATATTTGTTTCCATTATGATCAATGAGGGTAATTTCATTATTCTTTTGTGTTTCTTCATGTGGAATTATATTAGTCTCAGGCAATAACAAAAATGTTTTTAAAATCAATACAAATTTCTCACTAAGATTATTCGCAGAATTATAATATATTTTCAGATTTAATCTTTCATTTGTCTTCAGCCGTGAAAATATTTTCCCCCATAACCAGCTTGGAATGAATGGTAAAAGAGCAGCGCAATTACTCCAAGGGAAAAATCCTACCTCAAATGAGATCATAAACAATGTCTGGAGTGTTGCAAGGGAAAAGATCATAATGGTTCTTACAGGTCCATTATGCAATGGAAAAAATAATAGGAAAGGTGCTATTAATTCAACCCAGATCATGAAATCATTAAGAAATTTAAGATATTCCATTGGTAAATTAAGCATTGCCATTGCAAATGGTTTTGCATAATGTTCCTCACTGAATGCATAGTAAACTGCAGTACCATTTATCCACTCAGGGGTTTTTAACTTCCAGCAAACAGAAAACCAATATATATAACAACTTTGCATCAGAAGCGCTAACGTACCAAAACTTAAAAGGTGTGTAGGTTTATTTTCTTTGTTAGAGTTTAGTGCGCTGTCAACTGAATAACATGCTCCCAGAGGTAAAAACAAACTCCAGAACAGCATTAACCTCAGCACAAAGTCTCCACCAGTGAGCAAAAATTCGTTTCTCATGTGAAGAGAAATCAGCATAAACCATGATAAAAATGTAACAAGCCTTGTTCTGTATCCTATAAGTAATAAAAGTGCCAGAACAAACGATATAAAAAATAAAATTAACTGTACTGCATAATTACCACTCATATGATGAATTGAAGTTCCAAAAGGGTGGAATATGAACGAATAAAAAGCAAAACTTCTGGGTAAAATCCCCTCATCGGTATAGAAAACTTCTAAATCAGGAAGACGAAAGTATAAGTCAAAGATGATTAGTAATGCCAGTGCTATACGAAAAAGAGCCAGAGATCTTATATCTATACCAAAGATTTCTTTAAGATCGAATATCTTTTTTTTACTGATTTCAACTGTAGCTGCTGGCTGTTCCATTATTTATTACCTGCAGCTTTCATTTCATCCAGATATTTTTTTATTTCCTTTGCTTTGTCAAACCTGTTTTGATAATTATATAGAGAATGTAAATGCTCCAATGCTTTAATTAGTGAAGGATTATTTGGACCATACAGCTCTCTGTCAAGCTCAATTGATCTCATATATAATTTGTCTGCATCTTCAAACCTTGATTTTGCTGTATATTCATCTCCTGCTTTCCATAATTCACTGATGGCAAATATTTTATCTTCAGAAAAATCTTCTTCTATTTCTCTTATTTTATCTTCGACAGGCATTTCTTTATGACTGCAGTATTGTTTCCATTTTAATATCTTTTCAGGCTCACTTAATTTGTAGCCAGGGAGTGTTTTTACTCTCATTGCATAAAATGAGACTTTTTCAAGCTGCTTATTTCCTGTATGAGTGGAATTCCACTTTCTGCAATAATAATTTGCTAAGGTACTCAAAGTTGGCACGTCTGCAAAACGTGTAAATTGTATGTTTATAAAATCCTGCCATAGCCTGCTTTTAAAGGTACCAGATGGCGTTTTTGGCATTTTCCAGCTGACTTTTCTTCCGTCATCGTAAAATAAGTCTGTTTCTGATCCATCTCTTAGCTTGCCTGGAAATATATACCAGTTACTTGAAGTGGTAATTGCCATATTCCATGCCTGTACGAGCCCTGTTGTACCTCCTATCCACCTAATATCATTAGATAGTCTGTACTTTTGATCCACTCCTCCGAGGTTCCAGTTAAATACATAGATTATAAAAAACAAAACAATAATATTTTCAACTTCGGTAAGATTTATCCATGTGGGGCGGTAAGATAAAAATGAAGTCAGTTTTGATGCCAGTTTTCTGTTATTTGAAACTTTTTCATATATAAAACCCCCTAATTCATATATTGGGCTTAATCTGAGTACAAATGAAAAAATTGAAAATATATGAGAAACTTGAATTAATTTTATAAATGCATCAAATTTAAAGTATCTGATATCAGTGGAATCAATAACAACCCAGGTATTTTTTTCTTCCATATCTTTTTTTACTGAAGGATCATCCTGGGCTGGCATAATTTTTGTTTCAGGAATTAAAAGGAGATTTTTTAATATTAAAACCATTTTCTTGCAAAAACCACATTCACCGTCATAGTAAATCCTGAAGTTCAGCCTTTGTGGTGTTTTAAATGCCGGAAGTATTTTTTTCCAAAAACATGATGGAATAAATGGAAGCACAGTGATTACACATATAAAAGGAAATATGCCCAGTGTAAAACTTAAACCAAACATTATAAACATGAGTAAAAAACCAGCTATTGCAAATATTCTGATGGCTTCTGTCTTTATTGGAGAAAGTAAAAGAACAGGCCCCCATATTTCGTACTGAACTATAGATTTTGTAAAAAGCTCAAGTTTTTCTTTTGGTATTTTAAGCAAGTGTTGGCCAAATTCACTTACGTAAGGAAGCACATGAAGCTGGTAGTACAGAACAGTGTAATTAGCCCAGAAAGTGTCTTTCATTTTATGAGCAACGCTAAACCATAAAAGAAAGAAAAACTGTGCATAGAATGCACATGTTCCTGTTGAGAAAATTTGTTTTGGTGTTTCTGTATCTGAATTATTTAATGCACTGTCAATTGAATAATAAGCGCCCAGTGGAAGAAACATTGACCAGAATAAAGTAACCCTTACAAGTGAATCCCCACCGTCAAATGCCTGGTAATAATTTCTGTAGTCAAGAGATATAAAAAAGATATAACATAAAATAGTTGCAAGCCTGGTTTTGTAGCCTAAAAGAAGCTGTATTATAAAAATTCCATTAATTATAAATAAAATTGCCTGAACTTCCTTTGTGCCACTCATCATATGAAACGATATTTCACCAAGATTTAGAAATTTAAGTGCAAGTGCCCTTGGCAGGACACCACTATCTGTATAGAAATCCACCAGATCAAATCCACGGAAGATCAGATCAAATAAAAGCAACAATGCAAGACAAACTCTGAATAAAGCAAGCGATCTCAAATCAATGCTGAACACATTTCTTACCGCTTTTGCTACAGATGATTTATTTTGTTCATTACTATATATTGCATAAAGAATAAACAGCAAGAATATTATAAATATCAGGATCCCTGTTTCAGTATTCATGTTTTTTGCTAGATCTGGCATTGAATAAATATAAAACGAACTTACTTTTTACTGGCTTTTGCCTTTATTAATCTTATTTTTTCTTCCAAAATAGTTGCTTTACCAGCACTTCCTGTTTTTTTGTATAAATCAACCATGTTTTCCATAACAGTGATTAAATTTAGATTCTCTTTACCATATAGCTTCTCAAGAATCGCAAGAGCTGATTTAAATAAATTTTCACTATCTTTATAATTTCGTTGTGCTGAGTATACATCAGCCAGATTATTCATACATGAAGCAACCTCATAGCTGTTTTTCCCGACTGATTTTTCCCATATTGTCATTGCCTGTTTATAAAGTTCTTCTGCTTCAGGAAGTCTCCCTTGTCCCTGATATATTGCTGCTAGGTTATTCATTGAAATTGCAGTTTGCGAATGATTTGGACCATACATTTGTGTTGCTGCTTTTAATGCTTCTTCAGCAACTTCTGTAGCTGCAGCATACTCACCTGTGTCATGGAGTTTTACTATCTGCATGTTTAGAGCTTTCCATAAGGTTTCCTGATCTATTCCTTTCAGAACACTCTCAGGAGTTTTTGTTACCTGAATTTTTACAGGAAAAAATCTGTTTATGATGACCAGTACAACAGCTATAAGTACTACTATTACAATGATTAAAAATATTAAATCTGTGAATGAAAACATAAATTAACTGACGCAAAATTAATTATGGCGATTTATAATTTATATACCATTTCTGCACATTTTATTTTTACTTTCGTGCTGATTATCTTTATAATGATGGAAAAATATTAAAAAAACACTTCTAAAATACCGATTTTGCAACTATTTCGCTTATATCCTGTATGGTTACTGGGCTTTCAGACTTGTCAAGTGTTTTTGCAGTCTCAAGCATAATTGTACAGAATGGACATGCGCTTGCAGCGGTTTTTGCACCACTTTCTTTTATTTCATTTAATCTCATAACATTAATTTGTTTTCCTGGTGCTTCAAACCAGAGTTGTGAACCACCACCACCACAGCAGGTTCCCTGTTCACGTGAGTTTTTCATTTCAATATAAGATATACCAGGCAATTTATTCAAGATGTTTCTAGGTGCATCATACTGATTATTATGCCTACCAAGGTAGCACGAGTCATGGTAAGTAATTTGTTCTTTTACTTCTTTGTTCATTGTTAATTGTCCGTTTTTTATCAAATCCCACAGGACTTCAGTATGATGAAATACTGCTACATCTTTTAAACCAAGCTGTGGGTACTCGTTTTTAAATGTGTTAAAACAGTGCGGACAATGAGTGATAATCTTTTTTATATTATGTGATTTAAATGTTTCAATATTTTCAATTGCAAGTTCCTGAAAAAGTCCTTCATCTCCTGCACGTCGTGCAGGGTCACCGGTACATTTTTCTTTTTTCCCAAGGATTGCAAATTTTATGTTTGCTTTTTTTAACAATGAGACCATTGTCTTTGCAATGTTCTGATTTCTTGAATCATATGCACCGGCACAACCTACCCAGTACAAATATTCATAGTCTTCTGTGTTAGTAACTTTAGGTACATCCAGGTTTTCTGTCCATTTTTCTCTGTCATCCGGCGATTGTCCCCATGGATTGAACCGGGATCGTATATTTTTTAATGTGTTTAATAGGTTTGCTGGCGCTTTATTTTCAGCAATTAAAGTCCTCCTTAAATCTACAATTTTTGAGAGCTGATTAATTCCGACAGGACAAGCTTCCACGCATGCGTTACATGTAGTGCATGACCATAGTGTTTCCTTTGAAATAAAATCTGTTATGTTTTCTCCTGGACTGCTGGTTGTAGTACCTTTGTATTTATGTTCAAAAAGAGGTTTATTATAAAGGATCTGTTTTAAATCCATAATTAGCCATTTCGGAGAAAGAGGTTTTTCAGAATTTGTAGCAGGACAAACTTCCTGGCATTTTCCACATGCTGTACATGTATCGAGATCCATAAGATCTTTCCATGAAAAATCCTCGATTTTATTTACTGTTTGTGCAAAATCATCGGGAGGATTTTCCATTGCCAGAATCTCTGAAAGATTAAATGGTGTGCTGAGTGTACCTTTCTGGCTTGAGCCTGCAAAAAATAAATTAGCTGGTACTACGAACATGTGACTGAACTTTGTAAATGGTATAAGTGCAATGAATGCAAATGTTTGAACCGAATGTAGCCACCACAGGAATGCATGGATTGGTCTAAGTGTCTGAAGCGGGATATTGTTAATTAAAAGAGCAATTGCTGAACCAACAAATGCATACGGTTCAATATGGTTTGTTGCAGCCTGCCTGATCCCTTCAATCAAAAAACCAAGAACAACAAATAATATAAGGTATACGAGCTGAAGCCAGTCCTTCTGGTTATTATCAAGTCTTTCAGGTTTTTTAATGTATCTGAGATAAGCAAAATACAATAATCCTATAAGCATTAATAATCCTGCTAAATCCATACAGAAAGAATATGTTTTGTAAAAAGCTCCTTCAAAAAAATACTCTGGCATTCTTTCCTGTACAGTAAGAATATCTGTTCCAATCCAGAGGATAAAAAATCCGTAAAAGATAAGCATATGGGCAATAACAGGCATTTTTTGTTTTCCCCATCCTTTGTGGAGAAAGCTGCCTGCAAACATAATTTTTATGCTGTTATTTAGATCCTGGAATTTATTATATGGCTTACCACAGGACCACTTTTTTATTTTCAGATAGAAACCATATATAAAAATACCTAGTGATATTAAAAACAGACTATAGAAAATAGTTTTGTAATTTGGAATATCATGAATATTCCACCATATGCCACGGCTTTCCATAATAAAGTATTTTAACAATTGATAGCTTTTAAGCCATGCTTGATAATTTAAAGTTAATAGATAAGTAAGATATCGTTATCCAGGCAGGTGATTTACTGTCTTTATAGCTCTTATTCTGTCATCAAATGTTTTGGCCTTTGCTGCATCACCACTTTTTTTATAGACTTCAGCCATGTTTTCAAGAACAATCGTCAGTTCAGGGCTGTTTTTACCAAATCTTTTTTCCAGTGAAGCTAGAGCTTGTTTGAAAGTGGATTCTGCATTTGGATATTTCCCCTCAAAGTAATAGATACTTGCTAGGCTGTTAAGGGTTTTAATATAGGCATTATCTTCCTTTTTGTTTGCTTTTTCAAATATTGCAATGAGTCTTTTAAGAACTGACTCAGCATCTTTATATCTTCCTTGTAATTTATACAACTCTGAGAGGTTATCAAGTGGAGCTGCTAAGCTAACATGATCTTTTCCAACATGTTTTTCAATTATTGATAATGCATCTTTATATAGCTTTTCAGCCTTATCGTATTTTTTTGTAGCAAGATAAACCGTAGCAAGATTATTAAGAGAAAGTGACACATCAGGATGATCTTCGCCCATAACTTTCTTTCTGATGTCAAGTGATTGTTTATAAAATGATTCAGCCTGCTGGAATTTCCCCTGTACTCTGTAAAGCTCAGCAATGTTATTCAGTGATGTGGCTGTTTTAGGGTTATCATTCCCAAATTTATTTTTTGCGAATTTAAGAGATTCATTTCCTGCAGAGATTGCTTCATTTATCTTCCCTTGCTGATAAAGCTGTACAACCCGCATGTTAAGTGCTTTCCAGGCTTCATCTTCACTGGTTGACTGCTCCTGAGTGGCTGCACAATTTAAGCAAGGTCCCTTTTTAGCACATCCTGTAAATGAAAAGACAGCTAAAATTGAGACTAAAAAAAGAAGTAAAAAGTTTTTTCTCATTGGTTTTCTCCTGAACTATTAGACATGACCATTGTACTGTACAATATGATTCGTAACTACTTACCATCCATAAAATGACCACAATAGCAATTTATCAGGAAAGGTTTTGTCCGACTTGTTCGGCAAAACCTGGACATCGTGGTAAGAAGCAGATATTTAGTGAACTCTGGAAAGGTGGCGAAGTGAATTATGAGCGAGCCACCTGAGTAAAAAATATGACCCTAACCTGTAATTCTGAAAGTATTACAAAATTAAGCCTTTTCCCTGAATACATTACATTTTGCTATTGCTTTTTCTTCATCAAAGATTACATCAGGCCTTAAGCCAAACTTACACCTAATGCCTGGTTTGTATGGTGTCTGTGGTGCAAAGTACATACACTGATTGCAAAGATCGTATCTTGCTGTTGTTGTAGCTTTCCTGCGCCACGGATCATTTGTAATCTCACTATCTACATCTTCATTTAAATCTGACATAAAATATTCTCACTAAACTTTTCGTTAAACTGCTGAATTAATTTCTGACTATTGAAGTAAGTGCATTCAAACCAAGGATATAACTTTCTTTTCCAAAACCCGATATTTGTCCTGTAGATACAGGAGCAATAAGTGATTTATGCCTGAATTCCTCTCTTTTGTAAATGTTTGAAAGATGAACTTCGACTACTGGTAATTTTATTGCAAGTATTGCATCCCTTATGGCTACGCTTGTATGAGTGTATGCAGCAGGATTAATTAAAATTCCTTTACATCCATTTTTACCTGCTTTCTGAATATAGTTTACAAGTTCACCTTCTATATTTGATTGTTTTATTTCAATCTCAATACCAAGTTTTTTTGATTCTTTTTTTATTTCATTGTTGATTTTTTCAAGGCTGATTGAACCATAGATTTTCTTTTCCCTTTGTCCAAGCATGTTAAGATTTGGACCATGGAGAACCAATATTTTTTTTCGCTTGGTATTAGATTTCTTTTTTGTAGGCATATGGCTATTATAACTCTTCACGTCATTGCGAGGGCTTTAGCCTGAAGCAATCTCCATAACTCTTTCACGTCCTTGATATTGCTTCGCTGGGATTTTGCCCCTCCTCGCAATGACGTAAAATATGATATCTTATTCAAAAGGAGGTATTTATTATGTCTTTAACTTTAAAGAATGTTTCTAATGAGGAAAAGCTTAGAGCTGCAAAAGATATTTTGGTTGCATACATAAATAATTCATCTGAAAGAAAAGGAGATGACTGGTCAAAACCTACATTAACTCCTGATAAAGTATGTGATTTACTTAAGAAAATCTTTCAGACTATGGAAGAAATTCTTCCTGTGAATGAAACAAGAGTAGGCCTGCATTAGTAACAGGTTAGAGGTATTTTCATGAAAAATGTTGTTGTAATTCCGGCTCGTTACGGGAGTACTAGGTTTCCTGGTAAACCTCTTGCAAATATTGCAGGGAAAGCAATGATTGAATGGGTTGTTCTCTCAGCACTTAATTCAGGACTTTCTGATGGTGTTGTGGTCGCAACTGAAGATGAGAGAGTCTTTAATTTTGTAAGAGAGCGCTTTGCGGAAAATAAACAAAAAAAAGTTTCTGTTCTTATGACTTCTGATAAACATAACTCAGGTACTGACAGAGTGCAGGAGGTGGTCCAGAAAATCCCTGAAGCTGAAAATATTATAAATCTTCAGGGAGATGAACCCCTTATGCCGGGTGAGTATATAGATAAAGTATTTAATTTGCTGTTTGATGAGTGCAAAAAAGATCCCGGAATCAGGAAAAAGTTAATTACAAGCCTTGTTACCAGGAATAGTGATGATGAGGATGCAAATAATCCAAATATAGTAAAAGCTGTAATGGATAGTAATGGATATGCGTTATATTTTTCAAGATCTCCTATTCCTCATTACAGGGAGCCAGGTGCTGAAGCTGTTTATTATCGCCATATAGGTATTTATGGTTATACAAGGGATGCAATATTGGCATTCAGCCTGCTCCCTCCCTCCCAGCTTGAAAATGCTGAAAAACTTGAGCAGCTCCGGGCACTTGAAAATGGTATAAAAATAAAACTTGGCATTGTTTCAAAAGCATATCCATCAGTGGACAGAAATGAGGATATAAAAGCTGTTGAAGAAATCATTCATTCCAGAATAAAGTTTTGACTTAGTTAGGCATGGTACTAATTTCAGCTGGAGGTGGTGCTGGCTGATTGGTTTCAGTACTGTTGGGATGGTGGTACCCATTAGTTATGGTTTTATTATTGTTCTTAAGTTTTGCTTCAGTTGGCTGTCTAAGAAGATCAGCTTTAATTTTACCTACCCTGTTGTATAAACTAAGTGAAATGTTTTTTGCTGCAGCTAACTCCTCTCTTAACAGGTTAGCTCTGGACTCAAGCTCCGGAATCTGATTAATTTTTTGCTCAAGTGCTGAAATTCTTTCCTGTGCTTTTTCAAGTTCTGTTTTTTTGTTCTGCAGCTCGTTTTCAGATTGAACCACTTTTTCTTCCAGAGTCTTAAATTTTTCATTGCTGGTATATAAATCATGTTCAAGCTGGTTTTTTACAAACAGTATATTTTCATAGTCAGACTGGGTTTTTTGTACAAGCAAGGATCTATCACTCATTGTTTTATTTGTTCTGCTGTTTAATTCACTAATATCACTTAAATGTTCAATAACAGCATCTATCTTTTTAATAACCCCTTCTTTGTTTTTTATTTTTCCTGAAAATAGTTTACCCAGAAAACCACCTTCATGGGATTCGCTTACTATGTTCTGGATTTCTTCTAGCTGTTTAATTATGTTTTCAATAAGCTCATTGTGGTCTTTTTCATCTTTCTGAACTAATATCTCTGATTCTGAAGTCTTCCTATAGGTGTTATATATGTTTTGATATTTGCTTATCAGGCTTTTTATTTTTGTGTCTGAAATATTTTTTGGAATATACTTCTCGACAAATCTTTCACAGATCCTCTGAAGAGACTTTGCAGTCTTTTCACTAAAGGAAGGGAATTTATTACTGAACTCATCTGTTAAATTATGATTTAGATCATTTATTGAGGAGATGTTCTCAGGTCTCAGGTTTGTAAACAGGATCCTGCAGAGC
Source organism: Candidatus Melainabacteria bacterium SSGW_16 (assembly GCA_004769085.1). Classification (GTDB taxonomy): domain Bacteria; phylum Cyanobacteriota; class Vampirovibrionia; order 2-02-FULL-35-15; family 2-02-FULL-35-15; genus SSGW-16. The sequence continues at coordinate 154,446 of DUDS01000032.1, read as the reverse complement.
CAAGCTGCCTGGGTTTCATCATTAATATCATTTTGAACTGAAAGTTCTTTCTGTAGTTTTCTAAACTTGGCGAGATTTTTGCTTTCAGTACCGAGTGAACTAAGTAGATGTCTGATAATATCTTTTTGGACTTTTGATTGCTTGTTTTGAAGCCTGATTTGATTAAACTCTGCAACTGTAGTTTCTTTCTGTTTTGGGGGTAGTAAAAACAAGATCTGGCTTTCAAGCGTCCAGAGATATTCAAGAATCTCTGCCTGGACCTCTTCTTCAGAAGCCCTGTGCCAGTTTTTGTTTGGTTCAATGGAATGAATAACCTGTATGATTTCATCCCGGGATATTTTACCTAATTTGTTTTTTAGTAAAAGAACATGATCCTCGACTGATAAAGTAGGATTGTCACAGATTGACTTTAAGATGGTTCTCTGGGTTTCTTTGTTTAGTGTTTGTGATTCCTGTGTATGCAATTTCTCTCCTTTAGCCGGAATTAGTTTATGATTTCACTTTGCTCATTTGCTTCAGAACTTTTATGATCGCCATTTGTGGAATTATATTTTGACAGATCTTCCGGATTTGTAATTTTAGCAGTTGATTCATTGTCTGAAGTGTTGCAGACTGAAGATTCAACTACAAGCAGTTCTGAACTTTTTGACTCATTAATTGTGTCAGAGGTAGAAACATCTTCTTGTTTTATATTTCTGACAGACAGACCAATTTTTCTTTGCTCACAGTCAATTTTTATTATTTTTGTTGTAATCAGGCTGCCGACTTTTGGTTTTTCTATACCTTCAGGAATTTCTGAATTATGTAACAAGGCTTCAACCCCTGGCATTAACTCTATAAATATACCAAATGGTGCCTCGCTTATTACTTTACCGGTTGCTATTTTCCCGATCTCAATTTCATTTTCGATCTGTTCCCATGGATCGCCTGATAGCTGTTTAATGCTTAAAGCGACCCTTAAATTATCTCTTTCTATCCTGAAAATTCTTCCCTGAATAGTCTGACCTGCTTTTACAACTTCTCTTGGGTGATTAAACCTTCCCCAACTTAATTCTGATGCAGGAATTAAACCATCAAGTCCCCCAAGATCAACAAATACGCCAAAATCTGCGACTCTCAGTACAGGAGCATTTACAATATCACCTTCTTTTAGTTTTTGTATTGTGAACTCAGCTTTTTTCTGTTTCTCTATGTCAACAGCTTTCTTGTGATTTAAAATAATTTTCTTTTCTTTGTAATCTATTTCTTCAATGAGCACTTCAATTTCCTGACCTACCCATTTTTCCGGGCTAATTCCCGGAAGTCTGATATATCTGCCTGGCAGAAATGCCCTTACACCATCAATAAATGCTTCTGCGCCACCCTTAATTACTTTTGCAATAGCAACTTTTATTGAGCCATTTTCCTGTACTGTTTTCTGAAGGTTTTCATAGACATGTTTTTCATGAAGTGCTTTTGGAGAAATAGTATACCTTTCACTTTTATCCGGTCCTGATGTTATAAGTCCCTGTACTGTTTCAAAAAGCAAAAGCTCAGTTCCATTGTTATTTATTTCTTTTAAAGGTATAAATCCTTCCCATTCTTCATTAATGTCAACAAGAAAACCATCTTTTAACTTTGCAAGAATCTTACATGTAACCTCAGTATCTTTTGCAAGTTTGTTTTGATATTTATTTTTTAATTCTTCAAAATTTACCAGTGTCATTTAATTTTGAACCCTTATCAGTTAATTTGTATTTTTATTTTCAAAAAATATTTTACTAGCATACACTAATGCAATACCAACTGCCAGGTAAACTATCCCTAAAATAGGTCTATCGATGTTGCTATGTCTAAGAAAAATACCCATGCCCATCATCAACCCAATTAATATAAAGCCTTTTAGTCCTAAAATTCTTATCCATCCTGTTAAGATATCGCTTTTGTTAAATCTAATTGTATCTGCTCTTTTGTAATACTTTAATGCTACTTTCTTCAGAACGAACTTTCCTTTAAGCAAGCCTATAGTTGTGCTGACAGCAAGAAAGATAATCAACTTTTTTCCCAGGCCTAATCCTAACATCCAGTTAGTACCTATAATACCAAGGTATATTCCTACAACTAACCATATTAATCCGACTAGTATGAGGCTTGTTTTTTTTCCATTCATAATTTTTACTTCTGTTGTTAATCAGACCATTACCAACACTGTTGAACTATATCTGAAAAGATTAAATTAAAATAATCTATGTAAAAAAACATTACATAAGTTTATGTTCCTGCAGTATTGTCAAATATAATCTGGGACTGGTTTTACAATTACTTATTTAATAACAGTTTGAAGCTGAAATCTGTTTAATAATTACCGCTTTTCCTGACAGTTAAAATACATTTTATGCTCTTTGCTCCTGAAGATTAACTATTTTTTATTTAAATTATCTGTCCTCGGCCTTTCAAATTTTGTATTGAGAAGTTATTATTGTGTAATAAGACCTTGGAAGATAGTTAATTACAGGTTAAGGAAAATGCGCAATAACTCAAAAAGTAATCCACTAGGATCGTCAATAAAAGGACTTGATCAATCCCTCATAGACAAGTTATATAAAGACCTCACAAAGGAATTATCAGACCTGCTTCAAGAATTAAATGACTGCTCTAAAATGGGAGCTTTTGGTGCAATGGCTACTTTGTCTTCAAAGGTTTCTGAAATTGCTGCAGACCTTAAAAAACTTCAGCATCTTCCTAATATGCTTACAAATCCATTTGTTTTATCTGATCCAAGATCCATACTGGATGAAATTAGTAAAAAATACAGTAAAAAACGTAAAAGCAAGTCTTAGTTTTTGTTATTGAATCTTTGAAATAATTGTAAATATCGGAAGGTACATTCCTATTACTATTGCACCGACAAGTCCGCCCAATGTAACGATCATTAACGGCTCCATAAGTGATGTTAAACCTTCTACAGCTGTAGATACTTCCACATCATAGAAGTCAGCAACTTTTTCAAGCATATTTTCAAGCTCACCTGTTTCTTCTCCGATTGCAACCATCTGTGTAACCATTTGTGGAAATATTTTGCTTTCACCCATTGGGCCGCTTATTGTTCCACCTTCCTGTACTTTAGTTTGTACTGCTTCTACAGCTCTTGCAAGTACAGCGTTTCCACTTGATTCTTTTACTACTTCAAGCGCAGTTACAATTGGTACGCCGCTTCTGGTAAGTGTTCCGAAAGTTCTTGTAAACCTTGCAACTGCAACTTTTTTAAGAATATCTCCCATGACAGGAACATTTAACAATGCAAGATCAATTGTAAATTTCCCATCCTTTGTCTGGTACCAGTTTTTAAGTGCCCATATGCTGCCTGCAATTAATACTATTATTCCAAGCATGTACCAGGATCTTAAAAAATCACTTATTGTAATCAATAATTTTGTGTATGCAGGCAGCTCGCTACCCAGTGAATTAAACAATCCCTGGAATGTTGGAAGGACAAGGGTAAGCATTGCATAAAATACTCCTACACCTATAACCATTACAACTACCGGATAAGTCATTGCTGCTTTTACCTGCTGGGTAAGCCTGCTTCTTTCCTCCATAAATATTGCCAACCGATTCAGCACTTTATCCAATACACCACCTGCTTCACCAGCTCTGACCATTGAAATATAAAGCCTGTCAAAGATTTGTGTGTGCTTTTCAAGTGCATCTGATAGTGTGCTCCCCTGCTCTATCTCGGATTTTACCTGTGCTAATGCTTTTCTTAATCTGATATTTTGTGTCTGCTCAGTCAGTACATTTAGTGCGCGAAGCATGGCTACACCAGCTTCAACCATTGATGCAAACTGTCTTGAAAATATCACCATATCTTTTAGTCCGACGGGCTGGTACTTCATTAAAAAATCTTCAAGAAATGGTTTATCTTTTTTAGCTGCTGTTTGTCCAGCCTGTTCAGGGTTTGATACAGGAATAGAAGTTTCAGATGTTTGTGATGCAAAAGGTAAATTTGGAGAGTCAATTTGCTTTAGGTTTATTACCCAAAGTCCTTGTTGCTTTAAAGAAAGCTTGGCTTCTTCAATATTTCCAGCAAGTACTGAGGATTCTTTCAATTCCCCTTTATTGTCTCTGGCTTTATATGAAAATGTTGGCATTGCAGATATCGATTACTTTAATAATAGAAGCTTTTTAATAAAAAATGTTGCTGAGGGTAGTTTTTTGTGTTGTCTTTACTTCAATTCCAGTTTTTCGGCTTAAAAAATGTACCAAAAGGTAACATTTTAAATGTCTTAGTAGAAGGTGATATATTTTTACTCATGAAATATAAATGGCAGTTAAGACAGCAGGAAAATATTTCAGATGATTTTTTAGCTGCTGCAGGTGGATCACTTGTTATTGCAAAGCTCCTATTAAACAGGGGAATTAATTTAGTTGAGAAAGCAAAAGCTTATCTTAATCCCAGATTTTATACAGAGTCTTCTCCCAGTGAGATACCGGATCTGTTAAAAGCGCGTGACCGTATTTTAGATGCAGTAAGAAAAAAAGAAAAAATAACAATATTTGGAGACTATGATGTAGATGGGGTAACTGCCACTTCGTGTTTGTTGATTACACTTAGACAATTTACAGATAAAGTGGATTTTTATATTCCAAACAGATTACTGGAAGGATATGGGTTAAATTCAGATGCAGTTAAAACAATAGCTAAAAAACATAAAACAAAACTTTTAATTACATGTGACTGCGGGATAACAAATCACAAGGAAATAGAACTTGCAAATGAACTAGGGATGAATGTAATAGTTACAGATCATCATTCTTTGCCGGAGATTTTGCCACCTGCCTGTGCTGTTCTAAACCCTAAACAGCTACCATCTGATCACAAGCTGCATTTTTTGCCGGGAGTTGGAGTTGCATATAAACTTTGTGAGGCTTTGCTGGAAGTTGCAACTGAAAAAGATAAATTCTCAAAGGAAGATTTGCTGGATTTGGTTACCTTAGGAATGATTGCAGATATTGTGCCTCTTGTTGATGAGAACAGATATCTTGTTCAGCTCGGACTTGAAAAACTTGTAAGAACTAAAAAAGTCGGATTAAGAGAGTTATTGCGGATTTGTGGAGTAAAATGCCCGGATAGTGAAAACACCAGCAATGGTAAAAGCACTAATGATGCAGGACAGACTGTTGAATATATTGGCTTTGGGATTGCACCCAGAATAAATGCAGTTGGAAGACTTGCTGATGCTTCCATGGCAGTAAAGTTACTCACTACTGAAAATCTACTTGAAGCAATTCACATATCATCAGAACTTGATATGCAGAACAGACAGAGACAATTTATCTGTGAAGAGACCTTAAAAGAAGCAGTTGAATTATATGAAGAACAGAAAAGCACAGAGCCACATAATAAATCCATTGTGCTTGCGAAAAAAGGCTGGCATCATGGTGTAGTCGGGATTGTAGCATCACGACTGGTTGAGAAATTTAGCCTTCCTGTTTTGCTTATGACCTTGGATGAAGAGCAGGAAATGGTAAAAGGTTCAGGTAGAAGCATAGAACATCTTAATATTACTGAAATGCTTGGAAGATGTGCCCATCATCTGGAAAAATTCGGTGGACATAAAGCTGCCTGTGGACTCAGTCTGAAATCAGATAAGCTTGATGATTTTATTTGTGAGTTTAAAAATATTGTAAACAATCATCTGGATGGATTTAATCTGGAGCCTGTGCTAAATATTGACATGGAGCTTCCTCTTACTTCTGTGAACAGTGATCTTATAAATAAAATTAATATGCTTGCACCATTTGGTCTTGGGAATTCTGTACCAATTTTTTCAAGCGAAGAAGTAAAAATTGCTGGCATAAGAAATATAGGCAAAAATGGTAACCATCTAAAACTAGTGCTTGCACCATCAAAAGAACCTTCTGATGCCTCTAGAAACAACAAAGCATTTTTACTTGAGGCTCTAATCTGGAATTATGACAGTACGAAAGAGCTTAATATTGGTGATACAGGCAGTGTTGCATATACGCCCAAAATAAATTTGTATAATGGTGAAAAATTTATTCAGCTTGAAATTAAAGACTGGTGCTTGAGTAAGACCAGGAATATAAAAATTAAAGAATCATATTCTAAGACTAAGCTAATAAAATTATTTGATTTCAGAGGAAGAGATAGCGAGTGTCTTGAAATATTTAAGCCCTTTAATAAAAATACCTGTGTTTGTTTTGCAGAAATACAACAAAAGAATTACCAGCCATATTTTACCTGTTCCAGAAATAGAGTTTACCCTGTCCATGATTTAGTATTTCTTGAACCACCACCTGACAAAAATGTTTTTCTTGAAGTAATAACTTTAAGCACTCCATTTAATATTTACCTTGCATTTCCTTCCACTTATTCTGATTATTTATATCCAGCTGATGTTTTAAAGAGACTTTCAGGGATGCTTCGTTATGCTGTAAACAATATGGGAGGAAAGTTAGAAGAACATAATTTAACTTCAGCCTTAGGACTTACAAAAGTTGCTCTTATATATGCGCTTGAAATACTTGTAAGATCAGGCTTTTTAAGCTACAAAAGAATAAACAATGAGTTAAGTATAAATATTTCCAGCCCTTCTCGACAGAATTTTGAAGAGTTAATAGAATATAATCTGTTGGAAACCGAGTTAAGACAAATTTCTGCATTCAGATCGTGGATTACTGATATTGGAATTGAAGGAATAAAAAGTCTGTTAAAAGAAAATAATTTAAATTCAGAGGTTGAATTAAATATAAAAGCGAGGGTAGTCTTATAAAAGTGGCAGAAAAAGACAGTGATACGCCTGAATCAATTAAATCCAAAATAAGGGATGTTCCTGATTTTCCCAGAGAAGGAATTATCTTTAAGGATATAACTACTGTGTTACGCGATCCTCAGGCATTTAAAAAATCTGTTGATCTACTTGCAAAGCATTATGAGAAACAAAATATAGACTATATTGCAGGGATAGAAGCACGTGGTTTTATATTTGGCAGTGCGCTTGCATATAAATTAGGTAAAGGATTTATTCCTATAAGAAAACCCGGAAAACTTCCTGCTAAAACAGAAAGAATGTCATATGAACTTGAATATGGAAATGACAGTCTTGAAATCCATATTGATGCAGTGGAGCCGGGTAAAAGGGTTTTAATTGTGGATGATCTTCTTGCTACAGGCGGTACTGCAGAAGCTGCAATAAAACTTGTAAAAAAAATAGGCGGTATTATTGTAGGCATAGGCTTTGTAGTGGAACTGGAATTTTTAAAAGGACGCGAAAAACTGCCTGAAGACTGTAAAATAACCAGGTTGATTAGTTTTTAACTAACTTTACAATTCAGGTTTACATTCCTTAAATCTGATACTCTTAGAAACAAGTTCAAAAATATAAGAGCAATTTAGGCTAAGCCTAAGTGTTTTTTAGGAATAATAGCTTGATTACTGCAGTAGCTGGTAGTAAAAACAAAGTTACTCCTCGGGCAGATTTACACACACATCGTGGTATTTCTAGTGGGAGTAAATATGACTTTGGTTCCTCAAAAACCGGACTAGCTGAAAGAGATCGTCTTTTAGAGAATCAAACATTACCTGACAATCAGTTTTTACCTCATGTTGTAGCTAAAACTAAAGTTTTAGAAAGAGATCCAGGAGAAGAAAGAGCTTATTTTAATTACAATGCTGCACCAAAGATATTTAAACAGCTGGCTGATTATTGTGAGTTTGGTGAAGGCCCCAGAAATTATTCTTTTAAAAACAGGATAATTAATTTTCTTGAGGACAGGAGAGAATTCGGGGATCTGGAAAGTGCAATTTTTTTCCTCCATAACCTTGAAACCATGAGTAATTTAACAAATAAAGATGGCAGCAGAGTAATTGGTGTTGAAAGAGTTTTTGAAAATGCAGAAGAGGCTGTTGAAAAAGGAGATAAAGTTCATGGCTTTTATTTTGAAGCAATTGCAGCACTTTCAATGATGGATGCTGGATTTAGTATAAAAGAAGTCTCAGTAAGGAAAATAGAAAGAAATGGAACAGTTGAAGAACTAATAGACAACCATGGTTCGTATAGAGAAATTGATTTTATAGCAGAAAAAGATTTTGGAGAAGGAGTAGTAAGAATATTCTGTGATGCAAAATCCAGCGTTGTTAGCATGATTTTAAGTAATCGATCAACCAAGCAAATGGATGCTTTTATGGAAATTGCAGATAAATATGATGCGGTACCGGCAATAATTTTAAAAACAAGGGATGCAAAGGTTTCTTCAGATGGCAGCATAGATTACTTTCAGCCAAAGGCTATTTCGCGAAAACATCAAAGACAAATTTCCAGATTCCTGGCTGATTATCCTGGACTTTTAATCTGGAATGAGAGTGGAAATAATATTGTAAGCCATGATCAACCCAATAAAGAAGATATGCCTCTTGTAGCGTAGTTTTGTAGATCCTTAAGGATATAGATGATGGTAATTTGTAAATGATTATCTAAGCGAAGAATGTTTCGGTGAGGAATATTCTGAGCATCGTAACTCTATAAGCGAGCTGAGCATTCGTGCGAAGCGAGCGATATAAAAAATAAAAAGGCGGCAGCCAGATTTGAACTGGCGCATAGAGGTTTTGCAGACCTCTGCCTTACCGCTTGGCTATGCCGCCGTTTTCAACTAATATAATAACTCAAAACCTGAAGCATATAACCAAATGCTTACAGCTTCTTACATCCGATAATTTCACGGTTTAAAACATAAACATCACCGCCGCCTGTAATCTTAATCATGGTTGATGGCGGCATATTACCAGGAAGGATACTGAAATCAATACTTTTTTTACCAGCATGTTTCCAGCAGCCCGGAATAAATCTGCTTTCAAGAAACAGGCATTTTGGTTCTGTTTCACCACGGACTTTATCTGCACATATAACTTTGTATCCACTTGGACAAGTTAATTCTCCATAATTTGTGCAGAGAGGGCATACATCAAAATCAATATCTTGTGTAATTTCCTGACATTGTACTGGCAAGAAATTTAAAAATATAAAACCAGACAGCAATATTAAAAATCTCCAAATCATAATTATTTTTTCTTACAACTTATTTTATCCAGATGATAACTATAAGAAGTTTTGTCTGTGCTGTTTGCAAGACAGGCAGGCAATTGTTTGTTAATGACAAATATACATGCTGGTTTGTACTGGTTTGGACATATAGGTTTGTAGCCCGTCGGGCAGCTAAGTGTTCCTGTTCCCGAACATATTGGCGGTGCCATATCTTTTTCTTTTACTGTTATTTTCCCCTGGCTGAATACAGGCTGAAGGGATAAACAGAAAAAGAAAAGAAAGACTGAATTTTTAATCTTTTTCATATGTGTTAATTAAAGTATACCGCTTTCAAATCTTGAGGTTAACAATCATGCCTGTATAGCGTCTAGTTTCATTTTTAACTTGCTTCATAATTTTTATAAGTTTTTAGATTTAGTAACCCTAGGTTACGTTAGTACTATTTATGTAATGATAGTATATTTTATTGATGGATTACCAAACTACTTTATTTAATCAGATGTATAAAATCCTGGATTTAAAATTGGTTTTGCGGATATTTCTTGCCGGTATATTTTTTATTTCCTGTCCTGAGATTGTAAATGCAAAGCTTTCAAGTGAACAAGAAGGCAGATTAAATGAATTAACAAATCTTTCCAGACCAACAGTTTCAATTTTTGGGAAAATAAATGAACCTCTTAAAGCAGGTGTTTCTGTCTTAGATATTATTCCCCCACAGACAATTGATTTACAGGTTGAAAAGCCTGTTCCATTCATAAAACTTCAGCCAAAATCCGAAAACACTAAGGATCTGAAAGGACTTGAGTCTGAAAGAGATGAACTAAAAAAAGCAGAGGTAGCAGGATTAAATTTTATACAACCGTCTTTGGCACTTACAGAAGAAGAACAAAAAGCAATAGATGAATTTTTTTCAAGAAATGAGCAGGAACAGCTTTTGAATCTATGGAAATCAACAATTGAAAGAAATAAAACCATTCAGTTTATTATTCAGAAACTAACACCTGCAAATTCCCCGCAGGCTGCAAATTCAATTTTGTCAAGAACTCTTGGAGCTGCAATTTTTCTGCCGTTTTATACCCTGCAGGCTTTATCGAATAATGCTGGTGCTCTTTACGGTAGCCAGCTTGGCGGCCGTGTCTTAGGAAGTGTAATTGAAGGGAGAATGAAAAAGACCCAGGCAGAAATCCAGCTTTCCCAGACTGAAGCAATAATTTTATTTATGATGATTGATGAGGTGGCTGAAAGATTAAGACAAAGATATCATGAATATAAAAATGTTATGGTTGAAAGGGTTCTTGCCTCAAATGAACTTGGCGAAACAAAAAAAGATACTCTTGATGCTCGGGAGTCAAGCTCCCCCGGTGTTGAAATTCTTGCCGATATTCAGAGAAGATCAATGGAAAGAGAAATAAGAAGACTTGATGCGCAGCTTAGAACACAGAAAAATGCACTTGTTGAACTTGCAGGACTGCAGGCAGTAGGTGATCTGGACCAGCAGCTAAAACTAGAACTGGCTGCTGCTGGTAACACGCCGTTAGATTTTTTGGGTGTAGAAAATAAATAAGAAGGAGAATGAATATGGTAAAGACGATAACAAAAGACGAAGCAAAAGAAAAAGGCAAAGAAAAGACAGAAGCAAAGCAGAGTGAAAAATCTGAACGTTTAAAAGCATTAGATCTTACACTTGAAAAAATTGAAAAAGATTTTGGAAAAGGTGCTGTAATGCGCCTAGGAGAAGCAAAGTATGGAGGGATTGATGCAATTCCAACCGGTGCGATATCACTTGATTTAGCTCTTGGTGTTGGAGGAGTTCCCAGAGGCAGAGTAATTGAAATCTTTGGACCGGAATCAAGCGGCAAGACTACGGTAGCCATGCATATTTGTGCTCAAGCACAAAAGCTTGGTGGTATTGCAGCTATTGTTGATGCAGAACATGCTCTGGATCCTGAATATGCCAAGGCTTTAGGTGTGAATACTGATGATCTTCTAATCAGCCAACCTGATACAGGTGAGCAGGCACTTGAAATTACAGAGCAGCTTGTCAGATCTGGTGCAGTTGATGTGGTAGTAGTGGATTCAGTTGCTGCACTTGTACCAAAAGCAGAAATTGAAGGCGAGATGGGTGATTCTCATATGGGACTTCAAGCGCGTTTAATGTCTCAGGCTCTAAGAAAGCTCACCGGGATTGTAAGCAAAACAAAAAGCGTAATCATTTTTATTAACCAGATGAGGCAAAAAATTGGTGTTATGTATGGTCCTACAGAAACAACAACAGGTGGAAATGCGCTTAAATACTATGCTTCTCTTCGGCTTGATGTAAGGAGAATTGAAACTCTTAAAAAAGACAATGTTGAATATGGAAATAGAATCCGTGTCAAGGTTGTTAAAAATAAAGTTGCACCACCGTTTCGTATAGCAGAGTTTGATCTTGTTTACGGAAGAGGAATCAGCCATGAAAGCTCACTGCTTGATGTAGCCTGTAGTTTTGATGTAGTTCAGAAATCGGGTACATGGTTTAACTATGGTTCTGAAAAAATCGGGCAGGGCAGGGAAAAAGCAGTAGAGTTTATTACTTCTAATCCTAAAACTGCAAAAGAAATTGAAAATAAAGTCAGAACCAGAATTCAGGAATTAAGGGCACAGCATAGTGGTTCAATTGATTCCGGCAATGGCTCTGGCTGGGAGAAAGAGTTTAAAGAAGAGAAAGACGAATAGTTTTATTCTTGTGTTATAATTCTGCTTAATTAGTTGTTTAATTTCAAAGAAATTAGCAAATAAGCTTATAAACTTATGCGTGTTAATTCAAGGATTGGTATTCTTGCAGGTTTTATAGCCGGTGTAGCTACTTTACCTTTCCTTGCAAATAGAGAAAATACTTCTATTCCAAAACCAGATGAATCTCCGCTAGCAAAAACAAGAACACTTGAAGAAAAAGATTTTGATCCCCTTCAATCAATTTTAAATATGAATGATCCAGAAGATCTAAGGCTTCAGGAAACCAAATGGGCAGAACTTATTTATCCAACCGTGCGTGGAAGACTAATTAATTTATATAAGGCTGAGGTAGAGGATTTAAAAGCATTAAAAGAAGGAAGAATTTCTGTAGAAGAAAGAAAAGTAAAAATTGCCATTACTGATTTTGTGCATGCTGGTGAAGAGGGAGATGATATGGGTGTAGGTCCAAAGTTACATGTAGAAAAATATTTTGATGACAAATTGCCTAATGGAAAAACATATAGAATTTATACCAATGCTCACTTAACAGTCAATGAAAAAACAGGTGCCATCCATCCATCAGATGGAATACGAATAAAGGTACAAGCATTTGGAAATGGAATAGAAGATTTATACAAACCGGATATTCACGCTGAACTTTTATTTGTATCAGACAGATTTCTCATAGCTTGGGGCAAAAAAGCAGATAAGTCAGAACCTTTCCCTTATCTTGCAAGACAGCACTTTTTCGGAGACTATGACAATGTAAAAAAATCAAGCTCTATAGTTCAAACAGAAGAGATTATAAGCACTCCGAACAGTTGCTATTTTTGTCATGAAGTTTCTAAATCAAATGCCCATACAAAACATATTTTTAAAGATCCTAATGTAAAAAGAATAAACTATGGTGCAATTACCCAGGATTATGTATTTGACTTACCTCTTTCTAGCCAACCAGGCTATAAAAGATATATGGACTACTTAGGTGGAAAAGTAAAAAAAGGAGAACTTACCAATGATGCTGTTAGGATAATATCAACAGAACTTTCAGATACAGTGAACCTTAGTGCAGAAGCTCCTTTAATGCTTAGAGGACTGGAAGGAACCCAGGAGATACCCTGGCTCGATGGTGATGAAAAAGCCACAGAAAAAGATAAAGGAACTTACAGGTTTACTTACAAAGATGGTAATGAAATATGGACAAGAAAGGTTTATGATTTTTATAGGCCGCGTCTTTTAGATCTTACTGAACTTCAACTGATACCCAAGAAAAATTAATTTTACTTTTTTGATTTTTTTGAGTCTTTAGATGTAATTTTAAGAAGCATGAATGCTAAAAAGTAAGCAAAGCTAAACATAAAAATTGTATAAATAATTTTTTGTGTTTCTCTGTCTGATAGATCTATCATATCTTATTCTCTTTTTCTCTTAGAAATTCTGTTCCATTAAAGATTATATAAACACCGATGCAAGCTAATGATAATGTAAAAATTACATATAGTAAATGACTGCTTGGTATATTAAAAAGTTCTATATAAGTTACATTGAGCATTTCTTTCCCAAAGGGTGCAATTAAAGCAAAACCTCCTATTTTACATACTTCAGCCATATATTCTTCTTGCTTAGTAATCACAGTAGCGAAAGATTATATAGCATGCATTTGAAGAACTATGTAACCTTAGGTTACATGTAAACATTAAATTTTCTCAAAAAACTAATAGCCAATAGCCAGAAGCTGGTTTTTATACCACTCTACAAACTTTTTAATTCCTTCTTCAGGAGTAGTTCTTGCTTTGTATCCAAGTAATTTTTCAGCTTTACCGACATCTGCATATGTAATGGGCACATCTCCGGGCTGTGCTTGCTGCCAGTCAATTACTGCTTTTTTACCTGTTGCGTTTTCAATGAGCTTAACCAGATCAATAACAGAGGTAGTTTTTGATTCACCTAGATTAAATATCTCAAAACCTGTTTTATTGTAATTAACTGAACCCATTATTCCATCGATTATTTCAGTGATATATGTAAAATCTCTCTTATACATACCGTCACCAAAAACCGGTACTGCTTTTCCTTCTTCTATTAACTTTGTAAATTTATGAATTGCAAGATCTGGCCTTTGTCTTGGTCCATAAACAGTGAAAAACCTGAGACAAACTATAGGTATTTTATATAAGTGATGAAATGTATAACAATGCCTTTCACCACTGAGTTTTGTAACACCATATGGTGAGATTGGTTTTAGATCGGATTCAGTTTCCTTAAATGGAATATTTTTACATTCACCGTATACTGAACTGCTAGAACCGAATATAAATTTTTCACAGTTGTTTTTCCTGCATGCATCAAGCAAATTTAATGTGCCAAGAACATTTACTTCTTCATAAAGGATTGGATCCAGAAGTGATGGTCTTACACCTGCTCTTGCAGCAAGATGAATTACTGTATTTGGTTTATGCTTGGCAAAGACTTCATCAATAGAAGCCTTATTTCTGATGTCAAGTCTGTAGTGATTGAAGTTCTTACTGGTTTTAAATGATGAAATATTTTGTTCTTTGATTTTTGGATCATAATAATCATTAAAATCATCAATTCCAACTATTTCAAACCCTTCACTAAGCAGCTTTTCTGTCAGGTGGCTACCTATAAAGCCTGCATATCCTGTTATAAGAAACTTATGCATGTAGAAAGTCTTTTGGTTTAACCCCGCTTACCCAGGATTCAAATTCTTTTTCCTCAAGAATATTTGCCATTCTTATTAAGGAGTTAAGCAAATTTTCACCCATTTTATTCTTTGGAATTATAGTTTCGTCTTCAGAAATCATGAGCTCATTATGAAGTACTTTCTGATAATTTTTCTGTGGTATAGTACCAAGCTCCATTTTTAGCCAGCTTAAAAGAACTTCTTTTATCTGCTTTTTTTTGCTTTTATTTTTCTGATAGTAAGTTATAAATTCTTCAAGTATCAATTTATTTGCACTCCGGGGTTATATTGTAACCCTGTATAACAAGTGGATGTCAAGAACCTGTCAGGCAGTTGTGAATAACTTAATTCATACAAATTGTAACCAGGGGTAACCATTGTTTTATAAGAACTGCAAAAAGTTCCATTCTTGTCAAGAATTGTTTTTTGTTAAGAGTACTGATAATTTTGTAATGTTGCCAGTGATTACTAATAGGGATAAATTATGAGTACTGCTATATTAATTCAGGAAGACTTAGAAAATCAGAAATTATCCCAGGACAATAATCAAACCAGGATATCACCTTACTATCTGGAAGTAGAAGGAAGCCAGAGGAGAATAATCCGAATTCCTTGTGTAAGCGAGTCTTTTGCTAAAAAAGTTTTAACCGGCCTGAACAGTATTAAAGTAAAAAAGTAAGAATTTAATTTTTTCGAGACTAACAAGCTATTGCTATAACAATAGCAATAGCGAAATCCTTTTCATGTGAAATTGAAACCTCAAAATTGGATAATTTTTTCTTTGTGGCGATTTTCTTTGCTCTGTTATGCAGAATAACTTTAGGGGCTCCTGAAGCCTCTCGTAGAATTTCTATTTCCTTAAAATAAACTCCTCTAAGTCCAGTACCTAAAACTTTTGATGCTGCTTCTTTTGCAGCATACCTGCCGGCCAACCGATTGATTAAACTTTTGGTGTTTGAAGTAACATATTTAATTTCATTTTCGGTTAACACTCTGTATAAAAATCTTCCTCCATATCTTCTGTAAACAGATTTCACTCTGTTAATTTGGCAAATATCTGTGCCAATTTTTATTTTAGGTATTAATATTTGTTTTTTAGCTGTCATATGTCTTACCTCGTTAATTATAAATAATATCCTGATATTTTCTTATTAATTGCTTTACTGACATTGAATAGAAAATACGGTATTATATTCGATTGGCAATAGATTTTGTCACTGAACCCTAGATTTATAGTATTCCCAGGTAGCTCAGCGGTAGAGCGGTCGGCTGTGAACATAGTTAGCAGCTCTTAGTAGAAACACTAAGATGAAAAGTGGGCTAAGTCAGGGAACCCCAAGTATCAAATGATATGGGCAATCCTGAGCTATCCCCAATTAAATTGGGGAGAGTGCAGAGACTTTACACCTGCCATCCTAACGTCAAGTCGAGGATGAAGAGAAAGTCCAACCCTTCAAGTAATTGAAGTAGGAAAGTAACCGATTGGTCGGTGGTTCGATTCCACTCCTGGGAGTTTTTCATTTTTCCAAAAGCCCATTGCAATTAGCTTTGGGCTTTTTTTGTTTTTGCTATATTTTAATTCAAGAACTCAATATTTTAATTTAGAAAGATTTGAGATTAAAGTAAGAATTAAAAAGTTACAGACTATTCTTCAAATTTAAATACACCAAAAGGATTTATTGGAAATGGAGAATAATAAATTCCACGTTCATGTTGAAGCTCAGGAGGCTTAACATCTTGATTTAGTCGAATTGTGCCAAATGCATTAAATGGCATCATTGGAAAAGGATTGATATGGAATCCTGGTTGGAAAGTAACTCTAGACATACTATAAAGTTATCAAACTGACAATCTAAAGTCAAGCTAAAACTCTGGATTAAATTTCTCTAGACCTTAATTATTCTTTATTTTAAGTTAGTTTTGTCTAGCAAAAATTAGTTTTAGTTGGTTCGAGCTACTTTCTAACAGCCCATTGCAATTAGCTTTGGACTTTTTAGTTTTAAAAATACTTGGACATTTGCTTAGTTTCTTCTGATTGGGTTTTGGATTTGAAGGAATAAAATTAATAACCAAAATAAAAAATTAACTTTAAAAATGACGGCTTAACTTAATTTTCTTTGGTTGCATACTATAATTCAAGTCAATAAGTATCATTTTTTAATACTGGTTACTAAGTTCTTTGGATTGAATACCTTAGCTTCTAATTCCTCCCATTTAACATAAACATTTCCACCTGATTTTACATATTGCTTTTTCCAGTTAGCTATTAAGTCTAGTGATGCATGGTCAATGTAATTTATTCCTTCAAAACGAATAAATATTGTCTTATTATGAGGCATTGCTTCAAGTTCTTCTGCTAATAATGGAAGATTTAAAAATGTGGCTGAGCCGTTTAGATATAGAGAAATACTATTAGAACTATGCTCATTTTCCTTTTGTTCAGTTTCAAGGTAAGAAAGCATAAGTAACAGTCTATTCTAAAATTACTTCTATTCCTTAAGTAAGTTCTCTTCTGACTTTTTCAAATGCTTCAATAATATTTTGCTGAGTGAGCACATCAGGAGTTAAATCTTCCAAGGCTGTTTTAATTTGAGCCTTGCTTAGACCTTGGGCTTTAATAGCGAGTTCGTCCAGATCAAGTTCTGCTTCTAATTTTTTTATTTCATCTAACACCAGAATTTTAACTCTGGCCTCAATCATTTCTATCATTTCAGAGGAAGCTCGTCCTTCATACATACTTGGTTGTTTTTCTAGCTCAGTAAGTAGTTGGTCTTGGGTAACTGGCTCACTTGCATGGTTTATATAACTACTGAAAGTTGATTCGATAGTTGCAGGAGTATATTTCATAACGACTTTACTAGCCTTTGCATAATCAATTGGTCCAGTAACTTTTCCTGACTCAACATATGGATCTATAAAACGTTTTGCAAATGCTTCTCCTTGATTTTCATTGAATAACCTATGGAATGTGAACACTTTGTAATCAACTCTTTTTCGCCTTATAGCTGCACGGCTTACGTATTCACATAATGCTTTGTACCCATCTTTACTGTACCCTTTGTCATCTAGCTTTGTTAAGTTTATCCTTGCAGCAGATGGTTGATTTGTGGTTAGAATAAGTATGACTTTTGATGCACCTGTTCCATCTCTAAGGTTTTGTATTTCTGGCAAGAACTTACCTGTTTGTGTAGAATCATCTTTTTCATCCTCTAGTTCTCCACCATCATCTTCAACTTTGTTTAACTTATCGATTTCTCTTGGTTTTAATAATTCATCTATGTCATCTAAAAGAAGTACAGATGGAGTATTGGCTTTCACTTTGTCAAAGAAACTACCAAGTGAAATTTCTCTATTGTCAAGGTTAACTGTAATATTTTTTCCTTTGACAACTACCATACTTGGGTTTAATCTAAATAGAGGTATTGCAAGTTGGTTAGCCAAGGCCTCTGCAAAAAATGTCTTACCAGTACCAGGTGGACCAGAAAGTAAAAACCCACTTGTAAAACTTTCACTTTGTTCTCCTGTCGGATAAAGGTTGTGTGCTGCATTTGATACAACCAGATCTTTTAATCCGTGGACATCCACATAACCTATTTCATTATCAAAGCACCTTGTTAATCTGTGGTACAAAGCAAGTGCTTGTCCTGGTACTGAATCCAAATATGGTTTAGTAAAGAATTCATAGCCTCTATGGGTTGATGGGAAGCTTTCTGTGTCGTGAACAATTCTTTGACATACCTTTAATATTGCTCTTTTATTATTTTCGCTCAAGAGATTTTTGTATACAGAAGTAGTTCCTTCGTTTAATATAACAACCTTCTTTTCTAAAAGTGCATTTATGTACCTTAAGAAAAACAATCCTTTTTCAACGTTTCTCTCAGTTAGTTTTTCTGAGCTAGTGGTGGCATCTAGGTCCATAAAGTTCATTAAGGCTGTAAACCAATCATTGAGTTGTTCTTTATAGTAATATTTCTCTGTTTGGAAAAACAGCTCGAGATTTTTTGATTTTGCATCTCCTAATTTTGGAAGATAACCTAAGAATTCTATTTGTTTCGGATTTAAGGAATCAAAGCATGCTTGCGCTTGTACTTCAGACATCTTAAATACATCTTGTAAACCAGCTGTCCATTTATTTAACTCTTGGAACCTCTTTCTGTCGTTTCCTCTTTTTACTAAGTTTTCCTGAGCTTGTTTGTTCCATAGTTCTTGTGGGATGTTTGAATGGGTTAATATTTGTTCAATGGTGGTTACTACTGGCCAATAGTGCTTATCCTTATGAGGGCCTTCACTAAGTCCAGACTCGTAGTCGTATGCTTTCACCAAAGCTTCCTTGAGTTCAATAACTTTTGATCTCAACTCTGGTGGTGGATCTGACCTAAGATATAAAGGATCTTTTCCTGTTAGCTGACGTGTTTGAGGATCTAGAACTGTTCTCAAAATTGTTAGGTAAATCTTGTGGCGATAGTCTTTATCTCTATTTTGATGGTCTGGTATTTTATAACCCGCAATGGGTACTTTCCAATTAGTAACTAATATAACTCTCATTGCCTCGAGAGATGCTTCTTCCTTCTTTATTAATGGATAATTGGAAGAATCTTCTAGGTACTTAATTAGCTTGTCACAAGAGTTTCTTATATTAGATCTAGTATCACTTCTACCATAAAGCGCTAGTAATGATAAAATCAAGCCTCTTGCTGTCTGCTTGTTTCTGTCCTCATTTTCTTTATCAGATGAGTGGTGCTTACTTTTAAGGAGTTGATCAAGTGCAATTTCAACCTTTGTTGTAACCTTGTCTGGATTTTTAAGAGACCCCTGAGTTAGTTTATTAATCCCACTTTCTACTTCATTAGGGGCAGTTGACAAAAGATCGTTATTCCAATATTCACCAAGTAATTCAATAGCTTCAGTAACTGCAGTATTGACTTCAGTTATTGCATGGTCTCGTTCTCTATCACTTTTCCAAGACTTATAAAGTTCATATGCTCCTTTAGCACCTGTTATTGCCCCTCCGATTATTCCAGCTATAGTAAAAGGATCCATAGCAGCAAGAGATTCTAGCCCAAGATCGGCTTTAACTCTTTGAATTGCTTCTACTTTTTTAGCTACAAGAGAATTATCACTTGTTGAGGGCACAGATGTTACAGCTTTAGTACCAGAGCCATACACTGAAGTCCTAGGTTTTCTTGAATTTAGATTAATCCTAGGACTTGAATTATTATTTATGGGTCCTTTGATCTTGCTTATATTGTTCATGTTTTTGTATTTTTGAATTGAAATCTTAATATACCTTGTAGGCAGTGATTGATCAATAAGGTAAAGTATTACCCCATCTAGTTGAGAAATTATAAAAAAAATCTTAACCTCCCATCTTAACCTAAATTAACTTAGAAATTTATAAGCTTTCAAAATATTATAGGGTTGTTTTGCTTAACCTCAGTTGTTTATTATTGGTATAGATATTAGCTTTTTTATTTAAGTATTTCATAGATTTTAATTATGCCAGTAGTTTCAGATGCAACAAAAGTAGTGAGTTTTCCATTTAGGCCAATTGGCTTTAAAGGTAGAAAAGGACATGAGATTACTGCTCAGGAAATTAAAGATTGGTATCAAAAAGAAAAACCTAATTTTATACAAAGCCAGTCGTTTTTAACTATTGGGGGAGCTGCTGGAGCAGTAATTGGTGTAGTTCTTGGGCTAATTGGATTTAAAAAAGATGAACGTATGTGGAAATGGCTAGGTGGGTTTTTAGCTTTAGTAGGAGTTATAGCTACTGGTGTTGGAAAACTTGCTGGAATAAATTTAGATGCTGTTGAAGCAGTAAATAAAACTAAGTCAAAATCAGAAAAATCTAAAGATGGCTCCGAGAAGGAGAACTTTTTAGAAGAGTTGGGAAAAACTACAAAGGATCTAAATATGTCTTCTGGCTTTTGCAAGCATGCAGATTATGAAACAGATCCTAATTCATTTGGTGGTAAGTATATAAAATCAGTCAATTCATTGGTTGAAAAATATGGTAAGCAACAAATAACAAAATGGTTAGAAGAAGTAATTGTCGACGAAAAGCTACAAAGTGAAACATTTGTAAAACTAAAAAGAGAAGAGCAAGAAAACATATGTGCTGCTATTTTGTGTTCTTCTCTGATAGGTGATGGAAATGTTGTAGAGAAACTGCTTGGATATATCAATGACAACAATTTACCTGAATCTGTAAGAGAAAATTGCTTCCTTGGATTAACTGGTAGAGAGGTTTTTGTTCAAAAAGATCATGTGATAACTTCAAAGCTTATGAGTCAGTTAAACAGTGAAGATTCTTTTGTCCGTATTAAGACAGCTACATCACTAGGTAAAATAAAAGACAAGAAGGCAGTTGAAGCATTGAATAATTTGTTAACCGATCCTGTTGTGGAAGTAACTGAAGAAGCTGCGGAGGCATTAGGGAAAATAAAAGATCCTGAGGCTATTAGAGCATTAGGAAGATTCTATAATTTTGGTGGAGGGAAAAGGTATGTTCAAGGTATTGCAATGACTGCTTTAGAAAAAGATAAAGATTATGCAACTCAATGTTTAATTGAAACCTTGAATAGATACTACAATAATGAGATCAGTGAGTATCCACATAATGAATCATTTATATTGGATAAGTTAGATAAAGACAAGGCAGCCAATTACCATACTAATATTCTTAAAAGGTATTGTGCAGGAGAAATCAATGAAGTTCCAAATCAAGCTGTTTCAGGACTTACTGATACGTTAGAAGAGGAGAAAATTATAAGACTTTTAAAAGGAATTATTAGTGA
Organism: Candidatus Melainabacteria bacterium SSGW_16; assembly: GCA_004769085.1. Lineage (GTDB taxonomy): Bacteria > Cyanobacteriota > Vampirovibrionia > 2-02-FULL-35-15 > 2-02-FULL-35-15 > SSGW-16. Next base: position 133,186 of record DUDS01000032.1, on the reverse strand, counting down.
GTCTAAAGACGGAAGAGTTCGAGAGTTGCTGCGCAAAATTACATATAATCTTCTTCGTAGAGGGGAAGATGTAACTGATAGAATTTTAAAGGCAATTGGATATGAAATAAAGACCTTGCTTTCAGACCCTTAACTTTTAACAGATTAAAATATGCTGAATCCTCTAGTTACAAATTTCGTTATCTGTAGCCCATTTCAGAGGAGAAATGCTAGAGCAATCTTCGTCAAAAAGCACAATTTGCCATATAATTTAGAAGCTGTAGAAAATGAGACAAAATTAGTTGCTAGTGTAAATGCACAAGATTGGTTATTTCTTGTTGAAGGTTACAGGAGATATTCATCTGTCGAGAATACTTACTTGGAGAGTTTTGTTGATCTTTTTAACATTGAGGCTGAAGACCCCATTGCAAAGCCTTTTACATCTGAAGTTGCTCGCGCAGCTTACGTAGAAAATGTTCTTGCTGCTTTATCGGTTTTAGTGATGGATTATTTAGACTTTCTTACTGATAATAGAATTGATAGGTTAGGGGCTAATGAATTTAAAAATGCTTTTGATGATGGTTTAAATCAAATAGCAAAAGCTTTTGATGTAAGCCCAAAATTATTAAGACGTGAGTTCAATAAATTAAAATGGAATAATGAAGAAAAACTAGCAAAACAGCTTCTCTTTCTGTCTGAAAAGAGAAGGCAGCTGATAGCTGAATCCAATTCTCAAAGTAGAACAAGGCTTATTGATATCTTAAGTAAAAATAATTCCCCCAACTTATTTATAATGTCGGGGATTGAACATGCTCCAGTATTTATAGCTAAGGGAAACTAAGGATATGAGAGTCAAAGAAATAAAACCTAGCCAATTAATGCCCTTTCCCTTTGATGACAAAATACAACAACCTCAAAATAAAAAAGAGATTGAGCCAGGTGATGAGACTACTAATTATTCTTCCAATGAAGCATCACTTAGAGAACAAATATCAGCTATCCAAAAAGCTAAAACTTTTTTAGATTTAGAATCTTTAGCTGCAAGTGAATTTGATTTTCAGCTTTCATCAGATAGAAATAGAATTGCTCGTCATTTAACTAAAGATCCAAGTTGGTACAATTTTCAAAAGATTAGACAACAGTTGGGTAAAGAAGGAACAAGGCCATTTGGAAACAGTGGAACATTGGAAATATTTGTCTCAGTAATGCTTGAGATAGTAAGCAAGTTAGATCCTGGTATGATAGGTGCACATAACGCGTATGAAGTTGAATTTGGTCCATTCTCACCATTTTCAAGCTCAGTCCTGATGAGAATTACACGTGGTGAATATAGGGGGCTTCAGACAGGTCCTGGAGCAAGAGAGAATTCCGCAAAAATTCTAAGGATAATAGTGGAAAAAATTGGTGATAGATTAGATGATGAAGCAGAAATTATAAGATTGTTGCTAAATTCTTCATCCAAAAAAGTTAGGGAGCAAGGTGCAATAGCTGCGGAAAATACTTACAAACATAAGTGGAGAAGAAAGATTAGAGATACAGGACTTATATTGGCTTTTAAGAAAGAAGAAAATGATTCACTAAGAGACAGAATAGCAAGAGCTATATCGTTTGCAAATCCTAAGATGATATTAGAAGAGTATCCCGTTGGTGATGATGTTGATAAGTTCCGTCCACTTGCACGTGTATTATCTGATCGGAGTTTTTCTGTAAGAATTAACTTATTGTGTGGTATAGGTAATTTGCTTCAAGCTAGAAGTAAAGTCGGGAGGTATTATGAAGACTTTTCAGAGATACCACATCTGAATACAAAACAAAAAAATGATTGCTTAAGCTGTGTTCTTCAAATTGTAGAGGGAATGATAAGGAAAGGTTCTTTGTGTGAAGATGAAGCAAAAGTACTATACAATTCTTTCTGTGTACTTTCAAATCTGGTTTCAGATAAAGACATAGAAGATGCAAAGAAAGAGGGTAATAGCGAATACCAACGACTGGTTAGTAGACTTGGGAAAATTGATTTTGCTGCATTAACTGAGGTTGTAACTAACATTTCTTTCAATGATAAGAACTGGCAAAAATACAACACATGGGCTGCAGCTTCTTCTACTGCTAATAGGGTATTAGACGAATCATCAAGAGGGCTAGAAAGACCCTTGGAACATTACTTTTCCTTAAAGAGTAAAATCTCTCAGAAGAAAAATGTGGCAAATGACATTGAAGTAAATTCAAAGCTAAACGAAGCTTTGGAAAAAGTTGATAGTGCAATAGTTGGATATTTAGCAAACACTCCTTTTGATCAAATTAAGTGGGGTAACTATTTAGAATTTAATTCATGTGTAAATAACTTGCTTGAGTTAGTGAAATCATTAAAGAGTGAATCAAGCCAATTTAACATTTTAAGCTTATTTGAAAATATAACTGAAAAAGGTGTAATGTTAAGTGATAGAGGTAAAGTAACTTTTAATGAAGCTTTTGATGTACGGAATAAAGCTAAATTGAACGAAGTTTTGAGAACTGTTATTTATTCAAAACCTCCTACTACAGACCTTTTGAGCAATTCATTATGTTTAACCCCCCGGGGAAAGGCATTGACACTTTATAGAAGAATTACAAACTCTTATAAAGAGTACTTTGGGTGCCCAGATTTAAAAAGGAAAGCATTGGAATTCTCACTTGGGCGCATTACTGGCTCCAGTAGTAAGTTAGGTTTTTTGCTTTCTGGTGATATAGGTGCCGGGAAATCATTTTTTGCTGAGGTTTTAGCAAATGAATTAGCAGTCCCTCTTTGCTCATTATTAGGAAGTAAAATTGAAAAAGGACAAAGTGGTGAGTTACTATATTCTCATAATGGAACCTTACTTACGCTCTCTGGATATTTCAATAAAGTTGTAGGTGCGGGACCCGGGGTCTTATTAATTGATGAGCTAGAAGAAGTATCAAACCCAAAAGATCCTAATATAACTTCTCAGCTACTGAAATTCCTTCAAGGGTTGGCATCTAGTAAACACCCGGTGGTTGTAATTGCAACAACCAATCACCCTAAATTGAGCAAAATTGAAGGAATGAAAATAAATGAAGATGGAACGTCGCAAGAAATAGACAACGTTCTTTCCAGGACTATTAATCCTGAGTTTTTTACAATACTCCAGCCTTGTTATTTGTTTCACAAAAAATCTGTCGGTTCATTATTTGTGAGTGAATATTTAGCTTATTTGTCTAACATTGGAAGAGTGGGAAGTGATGTTAACATAGGATTAGTATCAACATTGGCTAGAGGTTTAGCTCCAGCTGATGTAATAACATCAATTTCTAGTATTCAAGAAAATCCACTTAAACCAGAAACGATCATAAATGTAATAAAGGAATTAAAATTAGAAGTTGATGGAGATATAGAGCAAAGAGAGAATCTAATTAGAACTAAATTAGAGGACTTAATATCAAGTGGTGCTTTCACTATAGAAGGAACTAAAATTGATTTTATAATGTTAGCAATCGTTTCTGAGGAAATGGAAATTAAATCAATCCTACAAAAATTAAGTAATGCCCCTAAAGTATTAAACCAAGAGGTTTTATTAGGTCTGTTGCAAATCTGACGCTGTGTGCCCTATGCAACTTTCCTAAAAATATAAGGTTTATCTTGGATAATACAAGTTCGAACGTCCTTAACTAGGGGGAGGTTTCATCAACTAAAGAGAGAACTTCTGTTCTAGGGGTTACTCTCTTTTTGTTTTATAATTATTTTAACTTGTTTAAATATCTGCAGAAAATGGTAAACTATATATAGAAAGATAATTTTAACAACTATATATAGTTTTATGAATTACAAAGAACAAATACAACTAATTCAAAAAATAACAGGCCTAAATCAGGATGAAATAGCAAATAGGCTTGGTGTTACTTTTGCTGCATTAAACAGATGGCTAAATGATAAAGCTGTTCCAAGGGAAAGTTTTAAAAAGAAAATAACCAAGCTATATATTGAGGTTACTGGTGAAGACAAAGTTTTTGAAAATTTACAAGCAGCAAAGAGCAATCTGCTTGAAAACAAGAAAAAGAAGCATAAAAATGTTCTTAAAGGGATCATTTCTAATCCTGATATAAAGGATCAATTTGTTTTATCACTTACATATAACTCAAACACCATTGAAGGCAGTACATTATCAGAGAATGAAACTCGTGCAATAATATTTCAGAATAAAACTTTCCCCAGTAAATCTATGATTGAACATTTAGAAGCTAAAAATCACCAAACAGCATTGGAATATCTTTTTGGTCATTTAATAAATAAAGATCCTATAAATGAAAAATTAATCTTAAAGCTACATGAAATACTAATGAACGGTATTCATTCTGATGCTGGTTTTTATAGAAGACATGGTGTAAGAATAGTAGGCTCAAATGTTCCAACAGCAAACCATGTTAAGGTTCCATATCTTATGGAAGAATTAGTTAAAGATATAAATAAAAAATCAAAAGATGTAGTTAAACATGTAGCAATTATTCATAGCAGATTTGAGCAAATTCACCCTTTTGGTGATGGGAACGGGCGAGTCGGAAGACTAATTATGAATACAATGCTTTTAAAACAAAATAATGCACCAGCAGTTATTAAACAAAAAGAAAAACAAAAGTATTATTCTTGCTTGAATAAAGCCCAGTTAATGGAAGATGCAGAACCGTTGAAAGAATTTATTCTTGATTCAATATTAGAAGGGTATAAAATCTTAGAGAGGGTGATAAGTTAAGCAACTTTCCTAAAAATATAAGATTTTTCTTGTATAATACAAGTTCCCCGCCAAAGGCGGGCCCGTCCTCTGGCGGAGAACTTCCTTAACTAGGGGGGAGCCATTTAAGTTAATAGACAGAACTTCAAGGGTCTCCGTTTGTAGCGGAGTCCCTTCTTTTTTAAAGGGTTTCATTGGTCCTGTGTACTCAATTTCAGCTTCCGAATGTTCAGCAAGAAGTGCATTTTTATTTTTTTGATAATCAAAAGGATTGCTTCTATTTGAATATTGATTTATGCTAAACTAGTGAAGTAGAAAATAAAGGTATAAAGATATATGCGAGTTTTAATAAAAAATAATGTCACTGTTGTAATGTTGCTTTGTTTGGTATTCATATTAGGTTTGGCGCAAAACTCTTTTGCTGCAACAGGTAGAGAAATTAATGTAAGTGCTGATGTTGCTCTTGAGCGTTTTTATAAAGAAGTTAAGGACGGAAAAAATTTAATTAAAAATGCTAAAGGTGTACTTATTTTTCCAAACGTTTATAAGGCTGGATTTGTAGTCGGTGGAGAATATGGTCAAGGTGCATTAAGAATCAATGGTAAGACTGTTGATTACTACAGCACTACAACTGGTTCATTTGGTTTTCAACTTGGTGCACAGAAAAAATCTATTATTGTATTGTTTATGGGGAATGATGCTTTAAACAAATTTCGCAAATCTTCAAATTGGAAAGCAGGTATAAATGCCTCCATTGCAGTAATAGCCGTAGGTGCTGATGGATCAATTGATACTGAGAAGTTTAATCAACCTATAATTGCATTTATAATTGGTCAAAAAGGTCTTATGTATAATCTGACATTAGAAGGCTCAAAATTTACAAAATTAAATAAGTAATTTTACTACTAAGGTAAACTTAAAATGTAGTGAATAGCACTGTGGGGTAAACTAAGCAGCCTTAGGACAGTAAATACGAGGCAGACCCGTCCTCTGGCTGGCATACGCTACGGGGAGTTTACAAAAACAGGAGGAAGTGTAGCTTAAATCAAGTTAAAACAATGGGTTATATCTTTGCAACATAAATTTATACCAAACCGTCATTAAAACAAGTGCAAAACAAAAACAAAAAAATCTTTTTATTTTTAATTATCTCATTTTTAATAAGCGGGGCACCTTCACAGGCTTTCCCAAATTTTCCTAAACTTTTAAAAAAAGAAAAAAAAACGACCACTATAATTACAAACAATAAATTAAGATCTCAACTTATTAGTCTACCTCTAAGTTTCGAACCTAATAAAGGACAAGCAGATAGTGAAGAAATTAAGTTTATATCTAAAGGGTACAATTACAATTTATTTTTAACTCCTACTAAATCCCTTTTGTCACTCACTAACAATTCTAAGTCAAGTATTATTGAAGTGAGTTTACTAAACAGTAATAAAAATCCAAAGATCAAGTCCCTAAATAAACTTTCTGGAATTGCAAATTACATTATAGGAAATAATGAAAAAGACTGGAAAATAAATATCCCAACATATTCAAAAGTAAAGTATGAAAATATATATGATGGTATTGATCTTATTTATTACGGTAATCAAGGAAGATTGGAATATGATTTTATAGTTTCACCGAAAGCTGATCCACAAAACATTGTTCTTCAGTATGATGGTGTTAAAAACTTAAAAATAGATAATGGCAATCTTGTAATAGAAACTCAATCTGGAAATGTTACACAGCTCAAACCTTATATTTATCAGAAAATTAATGGAAAGAACACTGAAGTAGAAGGTAAATTCGTTTTAAGAGAGAATAATAAAGTTGGTTTTAAGTTGGCAAAGTATGAAAGAAGTAAAAGCATTATTATAGATCCAGTAATTGATTTCTCAACTTACTTTGGTAATGGAAGTGCTACAACTGGTGTTGATATAGAACTAGACCCTGATGGAAATATTTATATTACAGGGAGTGATGGGAATTTAAAAATAAATGGGAATAAGTTTCCAATTACAGAAGATGCTATTCAAGAGAGTTTTTCTGATGATAAGCCACCAACTGAAAATATTTTCTTAACAAAACTAAGCAATGATGGATCAAAAATACTTTATTCAACAATAATTGGTGGTAATAAAAAAGATACTGTAAGTGCTATAGCTATTGATAGTCTTGGTTTTCCATATATTACTGGATTCACAAAGTCTGATAATTTTCCTACTACTTTAAGTTCATTTAAGCCAAACTTGTTAATAATAGGTGAGCCAAAAGCCTTTGTAACAAAATTAAGTAAAGATGGTACATCTCTTAATTATTCAACTGTGTTTGGCACGGGGAAAGCTTTTGATATTGCTGTAGATGGCTCAGGACAGGCTTGTATTACTGGCTCAACTGATGCAACAAAATTCCCCTTAGCAAATCCTGCTCAAGATACCATAGCAAATGGTTTTTTTGACTGTTTTGGTTCTGGTTGTAATCCAAATCCTTCAGCATTTGTTACTAAAATTAATTCGCAAGGTTCAGACTTGGTCTTTTCTACATATCTTGGTGGATTTGATGATGATATTGGAAGCGGGATTGCTGTTGATCCTGATGGGAAGATTTATGTTTCCGGTACAACTCAAAATGTTAGTAACCAAGAAGATTTTCCAACCACTCTTTCTCCATACAAAAATCCAGTTGGTTCTACTTCAATTGGAAACAATGATTTTTTTATAACCAAATACACGCCTAATGGTTCTGTAGTATATTCTGTAACGATTGGCGGTAAAGAAAGTGATGCAGATTCAAAGCCTTTTCCACCAGTAAAAATAGCTGCTGATTCAAATGGAAATGCATATATCGCTGGAAGCACAATAGCAAATGATTTCCCTGTGACAGAAAATGCATTTCAAAAATCTTTAAAAGGTACAAGAGATATTTTTGTAACCAAATTAGATCCAACAGGTTCAGCATTAATTTTTTCAACCTATATTGGTGGTAGTAATGATGGCTCCTCTATTTTTAACAAAGACAGTCTTGCAGATATAAAAGTAGATAAAAACGGTAATGCCTATATCTTTGGCAGGACAGGTGCAGATGACTTTCCACTAAAAAATGAACTTCAATCCAAAAGTGGTTTTCAGGATGCAATCATTGTCAAATTAACGAAGAATGGAGATAATCTTTTATTTTCTTCATTTTATGGTGGTAGTGGAACAGAAAATGCAGGAGGCATTGAAGTTGATAATAATGGCAAAATATTTATAGTTGGAGATACAAACTCAAGTGATTTTCCTATTAAGTTTCCAATTCAAGAAAAGAAGTTAGGAAATAGTCTTAATGTTTATGTAGCAAAAGTTGATGTTTCAGATTTATCAGAGGAGACTAATTCTTTATCTAATCAATCTGAATGTGATGAAGAGCCTGAAATTTGTGCAAATAAAGGGTTTTGTAACAATCACCCGGAAGAATGCGAAAATAAAAAGAAATGTACTGAAAACCCAGAATTATGTAGAAGAATATTTTGTCATAGACATCCAGTCTTATGTTTAATTGATGAAGCTTGTGAAGTACAATCAAAATCACTAGTTTGTACTAATCGAGAACAATGCAAAGAAAATTCTGACCTTTGTAAAGAAGAAATAGAAGCTTTCTGTAAAAATCACTCAGAAAGATGTGAAGAAATTAAATTTTGTTCAAATCATCCGAAGGAGTGTGCTAGAAGAAAAGTTTGTCAAAGAAACCCAGAAGAGTGTAGAAAAAAGTTTTGTGAAAGGAATCTGGAGCAATGTAAAAATGAGGAGCTTTGTGGGCAACACCCTGATGAATGTAATCAAGTAGATTTCTGTAAAGAACAGCCAGAAAAATGTGCGAAAGAAAAGATTTGTCAAGAGAAACCAGAGGAATGCGAGAAGTTAAATTTTTGTAGGGAGCACCCTGAAATATGTATTGAGGAAGAGTTTTGCAAAAAGCATCCAGAAGAGTGTGAGAAAAAAGATGAGGCTACTAAATCTGCTTGTGAACTTAATCCAGATAGCTTAGAGTGTATATGCTTAAAAAATCCTACTGATCAAAGGTGTGTTGAAACAGCTCCTACACTTTGCCCGACTAATTTAATCCCTAACCCAAATTTCCAAGAAGGTTCAGTAGAATGTGTTTGTCCTGAAGGATTACCAGTTATAGAAATAAATGGTTTTTGTGTTTCTCAATGTGCTTCTGGAAATACTATTAATTTAGCAGGTTCATTAAAAGATGCACCTCTAGTTTGTACTCCATTTTAAGAGTTAAGAATTACATTTAGATCTTGATAGCATTTAAAAGTAAATTCAAGTGCGCTCAAGCCACCTTCCTAAAAATATAAGGTTTCTCTTTGTATACACAAGTCCGAACTTCCTTAACTAAGGGGAGTTCGTATCCTTAAAAACCCTCATTGCAAGAAGCTTTGAGGGTTTTTTATTTTCGAGAGATAATTAGCAGATCCAAATTAGATTTGAAGGAGTGATAGAAAAGAAATGATAAGCGTTAAAACAACGAGGAAAACATTTCCTCTTTAACTTTAACAAACAGGAAGATTTTCACTAGCTTCACATTTCTTACTTTTACTACCTAACTCATCTATGCTTAGACACATTTTATCTGCAGCATCTCTTATAGCATGTCCTGCTTTTCTAACTTTATTTACTCCAACATCTTCAAATTCTTCAAGCTTATCTTTTGTTAGTTCTTTTAGTTTTAAGGTTTCATCAGCTATGTCTTTCCTTAGTTCTTTCCCTGATTTAGGAGCGGTAAGAAATCCTGCCATCACACCTAAAAATAAACCAGAGGTAAAAACAGTTGCTAACTTAATAACATTTCCTACTTGCTTTAACATAATTCTCACCTTCTTTGCTTTAAAAATGGAGTTTGGAAACCAAATAACCTTGGGTGAATAACCAGAACATTCGTTTTACCAAACCAGATCTATTATCCAGCTACGATTAAATAATTTTCAAACTCTGCTGTAAGTAATATTTTATTTAAGTTTTGTAGCTTTTCTTTACTTTGAGTTTCACTTCATTTCGAGAAAGTTGCCCTTGCACTTTAAATTATCCTCACTTACATTAATAAGAATACCCCTTAGATAAGAAAACAAAATCCCTCTTAAGGCTAATCAAAAGGATGATTTTTAACCTCAACAAATACAACTTTTTTATATATTGTTGTAATCTAATTATTTCCCTACTTTCTTTTTTTTTCTTTTTAAGGTTAAATTTAGTAAAATGGATACTTCAAAAAGTAATGCATTAAAATTTATTATTCTGCTTGGAATAGTTAGTCTTTTTGCTGATATAACCTATGAAGGTGCATGGAGTATTAATGGTCAATACCTTGCAATCCTTGGTGCAAGTGGAACTGTTGTAGGGGTTACAGCAGGATTTGGAGAATTAATAGGATACTGCCTAAGGCTTATATCTGGTTATTTAATAGACAAAACAAAAAAGTATTGGACTATAACATTAGTTGGTTACTCAATAAACTTAATTGCTGTACCACTTTTAGCGCTTGCAGGACGCTGGGAAATTGCTGCTGTTTTTATAATTCTTGAACGAGCAGGAAAAGCTATTCGTACCCCTGCACGTGATTTAATGCTTTCCCATGCAAATAGTAAAATCGGGCAAGGGTTTGGTTTTGGATTACATGAAGCATTGGATCAAGTTGGTTCAGTTCTTGGTCCATTAATAGTGGCTTTTATTCTTTACTTGAAAGGAAGTTATCAAAATTGTTTTGTTCTGCTTTTACTGCCAGCATTCATAGCATTAAGTGTACTTTTTGTAGCAAGGTTAACTTATTCAAATCCTCGTGATTTTGAAGTAGAAAAAATTAACCTCCAAAGGAAAGGATTTTCCAAACCATTTTGGCTTTATATTATAGCGGTTGCTTTAGTTGCTAGTGGATATGCTGATTTTGCACTTATTGCTTATCATTTTAAAAAGGTCTCAATAGTACCCGAGAATTGGATTCCGATTTTTTATTCTCTTGCTATGGGAGTTGATGCTATTAGTGCACTTGTATTTGGTCGTTTGTTTGATAAGATAGGCATTTTTACTTTTGTGATTGTTACTTTATTCTCTTTATTATTTGCTCCGTGTGTTTTTATGGGTAATTTTCATTTAGCTCTAATAGGTATGATTTTATGGGGAATTGGAATTGGTACACAGGAATCAATTATGAGAGCTGCCATTAGTAACATGGTTCAAATTAATAGACGAGGTTTAGCTTTTGGAATATTTAATACAATATGTGGATTATTTTGGTTTTTAGGAAGTGCTTTAATGGGATTTCTATATGATTTTTCTATTGCTTACTTAGTTTTATTTTCAGTAATAGTACAGGCTGTTTCAATACCCATATTTGTGTTAAGTACAAGAAAGAATTAAATAAAGCAAAACCTGCTTAAATAACCTTATGAACATATTAATCATTGACGATATTCAAGAAATTAGAGAAGGTTTACACAAACTTTTAAGCAGTCATGGACACACAGCAGACATTGCCACAAATGGGAAGGAAAGCATTATAAGAATTAAACTGAAAAAATATGACATTGCATTTGTAGACATGATTTTACCTGATACAAATGGAGTTAATTTAATGAAAAAAATTAATGTGTTAAGCCCTTCAACATTTTTAATACTTACATATGACAAGCTTGATGAAAATCTAAGAATAAAACTAGGAGAATTCATGAAAGCTGGGGGACATTTTCATTTCCTTGAAAAGCCTTTTTCTGAGAATGAAATTATAAGAGCTATAGAAAGTAGGAAAACTTACTAGCTCCTAATTTTCTCTTTACTGAATGAACCTGTTGTCCTTGTCATTTTAAACAACTCTCTTAGAAGATCTGTTTCAGTAATAATCCCCACAAGTTTGTTGCTTTTATCTATGACAGGAAGGCATCCAAATTTATTACCAAGTATTATTTCAGTTGCCATATTTACAGTTACATCAGGAGTTACAGTAATAGTTGCTCTTGTCATAATATCTTTTACCTGCAGAGGCATTAATTCCCTTGCAAGAGAACTAAGCAAATCTCTGTACGTGACAATCCCAACGAGTTTATCTTCTTTATCAACTACAGGAATATGTCTAATATTCCTAAAAGTCATTGCCTCAGAAGCACTAAATATCTTACTGTCTTCTCTAAGTGTAAAAACATCCCTTGTCATTAAATCTTTTACTTGCATATATAACTCCTTTCATTTTTGTCCACTACAATTTAAACTACATTTTGAGTAGCAGAGAAAGCTATCTTTTTAATTGTTCTTGGAAATCCAATTATTTTTTCAAATGAGCTTTGTCTGTTATCTTCAAAAATAGCTTGCATTTCATTTAATTCAGAAATTATTAAATATTTATCTTTAAAACAAACATTTATTCTTTCTGCTTGAATATCGCGAAAGCCTAATTTTGTTGGAATGGAATCATTTCCTTCTTCATAAACAGCAACTGCTACATTCCACTTTTTAACTAATGGTACTGTCTTTCGTTGATTTGCTGCAAGCTTGTTTTTAAGTTCTCTGTAGAATCCCCACTCTATTCCTGACATATCTAACCATCCTTCGTCATGTTTTGTACCTCTTATAAAAGAATCAGGCTTGCCTCATAAGACAAGCCTTTTCTTTTTAAGCCAGTCAAAGGTTACTTTGTTACTTTTACCTTGACTGTTCCTTCTTTCTTTTCATCTTTAGGAATTGTTATTTTTAAGACACCATCTTTGTAACTGGCATCTGCTTTATCTTTTTTTACAGCATGTGATAATTTAACTGTTCTTTCAAAGGAACCACGTCTAATTTCCTTGCTGTAGTAATCTTCTTCCTTAGTTTCTTTCTTTTCTTCCCTTGAACCAGATACTGTCAGATAGTCATCTTCTACCGATATATCAATTTTTTCTGGATCAATACCAGGCAGATTCATCTCTGCTATTATATTTCCGTTTTTTTCGTAGACATCAACTGCTAAATCCCATCCGAATTTTGGTAATCTACTAACCGGGAAATCTTTTTCAAAGAATTTTTCACCAAAAGGTTTCCACGCCATAAGTGGAAAATCTTCATCAAAAAATCCAGTTAAACCATTAAACGGTCTCCATTTTGTAAGTGCCATATCAATACCCTTCCTTTTCTTTAACCTACACACACAAATATAACTATTTTATATAAAAATGAAATCCTTCTACCGAACAACCAAAAGGATGATCTTAAACATTAAACTCTTAGACCAAAGGAGGATGAAATGTTTTGGATTTGAAGGAATAGAATGTAATCAATCCTAAGACTGATCCATAATCACTCCTAAGGTTGGGGATTTTGACATTACCCAAGGGTACTTTTAACTTAGGAGGTAATACAGAAATGGAAAAAGACCCCAAAATAATGTTGGTGAAAGAACTCATGCAGAGAAATGTTTACTCAATTGATGTTAACTCTACCGTATTTGATGCTTCAGTTTTTATGGCAAGCAAAAACATTGGCAGCTTACCAGTCGTTAAAAGAAATGGAACATTAGATGGCATTTTAGTTGGCATAATAAATGACAGAGATATAGTAACAAGGTGTATTGCAATTGGAAAAGATTCAAAGAAAGCAAAAGTCTGTGAATACATGACACCAAATCCAATAAGGATTGTTCCAAGTGCTTCATGTGATGATGCAGTAAAGCTCATGTCAGAGCTTGGGGTGAGACGGTTACCTGTTGTAGAAAGAGATAAGCTGGTAGGAATAATTTCACTGGCAGATATTGCCTGTGTAAGTAATTTTTGCCCCAATAAAAAATCTCCAGATCCAAATTGCATATTAATTGATTTTGCAAAAGAGTTAGGTAAATCTTCAGTTCATTCAAAGTGTTGCAGTTAAAAAGCTATAATGCCTTCTCTCATTGCTTTAACAGCAGCTTGCGTTCTGTCATCAACACTTAATTTGTTTAAAATATTTCTAACATGTGACTTTACAGTGGCTATGCTAAGAAAAAGTTTTGCACCAATCTCTTGGTTGCTCTTACCCTCGACTATTAATTCTAGAACTCCAATTTCACGATCTGATAAAGGAACTATTGGGATTGAACCTGTAGATTTAGTTTGTTTTTTCTCATCACTTACTGGGAGAGGATTAGTGAAATCAGACTGCTTTATTTGACTCACCTCTTTCCCATAAAAATTTCTTAATACTTTTTCAGCCACTTGACTTGAAAGCCATGCATTACCTTCATTAACTGATTGGACTGCTGTATAAAGCTGCTCCGGAGAAGTGTCTTTAAGACAATATCCATCAGCACCACTTGCTAAACTTGCCATTATTTCATGCTCTGCTTCATGACTTGTAAGCATTATTACTTTTATGTTTGGGTTAGCTTCTTTAATCTTTTTTGTAGCCTCAATCCCATCTAGTTGAATTAAGCCTATGTCCATGATAATTAAATCAGGTTTTTTATTATTAGCAAGTTCAATTGCTTCTTTTCCATTTGCTGTTTCAGCAACAATTTCAAGGTTTGGGTATTTTTCAAGAGAAACTTTAAGACCAAGTCTTGCTAGAACATGGTCTTCTACAAGCATCAATTTAATTTTTTTTGGACTATCTTCTGTCATTTACTTAAACTTTACATAGATTTTTAATCTAAAACATCATCCCTAAGACTTAATATTTTAATTCCAGGTACCGTCAAACTTATTTTTGTTCCCTTGTCAAAGGTGCTTTCTGCCCAAATTCTCCCTCCATGAGCTTCTATAATTTGTCTACTTAAGTATAATCCAAGACCAGTACTATTTGAGCTTGAATTAGACCTTGTGGATTGCCAAAACCTTTCAAAAAGATTTGGCAGATCTTTTTTTGCTATTCCAATCCCTGTATCCTGAACACTAATTATTACGTTTCCATCTGCATCTTTAACTGCCTGAAGCTCTATTTGCCCACCACTTGGAGTGTATTTTATTGAATTTGTTAGCAGGTTTACTATTACTCTTTCTATTTCAAAAGGATCACAAATAAACTGAAAGTTTGTCTTTATAATTTTTAAATTAATTCCTTTATCTTTAAGAAACGGCTTAACTTTATCATGTGCTCTATCTAAAAGTTCAGAGACTTCAACTTGTTTTAAAAAAAGCTTGTATGATTGTGACTCATATTTAAAAACAGAAAGTAAATTATTTACTAACCTTAAAGTATGTTCATTGCTTTGCATTAGCAGATTTACAACTTGGTTTTGATTTTCAGTAAGCTTGTCAAAATAACCTTCTTGCATGTGTTTATAGCTGGTTTCTGCAGCAGCTAAAGGTGTTCTTAAATCATGCGTCATCGTACTAACTAAATCTTCTAATTGTTTAGCTCGTCTTTTTGCTTCTTCTTCAGCTTTTTTACGTTCACTAATATCACGGACTACACTAATTACCAATGTGCCATTTTCTGTTTCAATTGGTGATATTGTTATATCTGCTGAAAACTCAGTACCATCCTTTTTTCTTCCATAAAGATCAATTCCACTACCCATTGGTCTTCTTACTGGATGCTTAGAATAATTAATTCTATGGTCTACATGTTTATTTTTAAAACGATGAGGTAGTAATATTTCAATAGTTTGCCCAATTAACTCATCAGGTCTATATCCAAATGTATTTGTGGTTTGGGAGTTTATATATCTAATCTTTCCTTCGTTATCTACAATTACAATTGCATCAGGGATTATCTCAATCAGTTTAAGAAAGTCAGCTTGTGTGGTTTTAATGTTTTCTAAGTCAAGCATGCAAATTATGATACCTTACTTCTCTGTATTTTTTCATCGACAAATATAATGCTATCCCCTAGCTTTGTAACTAAATCCTTCTTAAGGCTAATCTGAAGGATGGTTTATTTAATGCATAGTTAATGGCTATTACTAAATATTTCAGCCTTAGGAATAAGTTAATTCTATTTATTTAAAGGTATGTATTAAGTAGAGAGGAAAGACAATAATGGAAAATATACCTAAAAAGATACTCATATTAAAGTTATTAATAATAAACATTTTTATTAGTTTATTTATATTAATAATTGCTCTGTGGACTTCTTTTCCATATTTGCATGTAAACTCAGATATAAAAAAAATGAAGTCTTCTATGCGGATAGCTAGTGAAGAAAATCTGTATCCTGCTTTTAGATATGACAGGTATGATATTGAACTTGATGAAAAAGCAGAAATAGATTTAATTTTAAGTCCAGAAACAAATATAGTTAAAGTGGAAGTTATAGGTGCGGAAGGTGTTGGGCTTGGAATAGACAGTGACAAACTTTTAAAAAAAGGGTTGAAAATAATAACTCCCCACAGACCTAGAAATAAACCAAGCAAACGTGAAGAAATCTTGGAAGAAAGAATATTTAGAACTAAGTTAACTTATAACTTAAAAAGAATAGAAAACAAATCTTATCTTGTAAAAGAAAAAGATTACAAAGTTTATAAAATTGCAGTAAAAGGGGTTCTTCCAGGTGCATATACTTTAAAAGCTTCTACTACCGATGGGCAATATGCAATAACAACGATATTAACAAAGCCAGAATTTAGAATAGATAGTATATCGCCATCAATTTTAGACATTGGTGTTGAGGGTATTTTAACTGTTGAAGGTAGAAGTCTGG
Source organism: Candidatus Melainabacteria bacterium SSGW_16 (assembly GCA_004769085.1). GTDB lineage: Bacteria > Cyanobacteriota > Vampirovibrionia > 2-02-FULL-35-15 > 2-02-FULL-35-15 > SSGW-16. The sequence continues at coordinate 116,874 of DUDS01000032.1, read as the reverse complement.
ATTCATTTACTCAAATTAATTTAGGAAACGATATTGAAATAAAAGATATTCAAGCTTCAGATAATGGAGATTTAAAAGTTTCTGTATATGTAACTGAAGGAGCATCTAGAGGATTTAGAAATGTAACAATAACAAACTTGCTTATAGGTAATTTAGCTACTTTAGTTAATGGTTTATATATAGGTCCTAAAATTGGACAGGATGGGAAGGATGGAAAAGACGGTAAAGATGGTGTTGCTGGCAAAGATGGGGAGATTGGACCACAAGGTCCTACAGGTGTTGATGGAATGAGTATTTGTAATAATGCCGCTGATACATTAATGGTTTTTGCTAATAATCTTTCTCCAGGAAGTCAAGCAACTTCATTCTTTGATCCGGTACTCTGTAATTTAACACTTGGAATTCCAATTGGTACCCAAGGCTCTCAAGGTATGCAAGGTGAAGGCTCACAAGGTTTAACAGGAGCTACTGGTGCAAGTGGTCTAACTAGCTTAATAAAAGTTACAAATGAGCCAGATGGATCTAATTGTGATGAAGGCGGAATAAAAGTTCAAATGGGCTTAGATTCAAATCAAAACAATGTACTAGATTCTAATGAAATAGCTAGTACCCACTACGTATGTAATGGGGAAGACGATTAATAGCTAGCCAAAAGGATGATTTTAAACAACCTTACGAAGGATAAATTAATAGTCTTTTTATAACATTATATGAGTAGATATAACTTTGGGAGTTAAAAATGAGTGAAGTTCAGAGCACAAGAAGGATAGAGAGTTCCCCTGTATTACCACCTGGGGGCGAGTTACTTTTAGAACATGCTTTTAGGTTACACAAAGGATCAGCACCCATTCAGAAATCATTATTTCCCAAAGGGCAACTGCCTGGAATATTTCGAACAGTAGAATCAATCACCACTAACCCTGCATCGCTAAACATCCTAATAGGAAATCCAAGACTGTTAGCAATGGTTTCACAGTTCCCAGCACTACTCAATGTGTTAATTAGCAATCCTGCATTATTAACCATACTTGAAACAAATCCATCATTAATATTTCTGGCAATAACTAGTCCCGATTTTTTAGCTTTATTAGCAAAGCGACCAGTTTTATTGAGACTGGTGGCAGCAAATCCAAAATTGATTTTCTTGCTTACAGAAAATCTAGACTTGTTAACTTTACTCAAGACAAAGCCATCACTATTAGCTATGCTAGGAAAGAATCCGGAATTACTAGCTACAGTTACAGCAAAACCAGAGTTGTTGAGTAAAAAAAGAATCTCATTACCTCAAGCATTGAGATCAATCAACGAATCACAAAAGAAAATAACCATAAATGAAAATAAGTTAATTAAAGGTTTTCTACAAAGTGCAGTTTTAGCTTCAAAAGCATTAACGAATTTAACCAGGAAGACACTTTTACTTTTGTCAAGAACTTTTACAATGGTAAAAACACCATTAACAACACTTACTAGTCAAATAAAGGTAGCAGTATTTAAACCTGTAAGAGTACTGCCTTTAGCTAATAAGTTACCGCTAAATACAGTTGTAACCTCAAATACACAAGCATTAAATCCTGCTTTGCTTGCACAAATAGGAGCTATTGCAGTTACAGCTAACAAAGGGCGAGTTTCATCTTCAGCAGGCAACCCAGAGGATTGGGGTGTTGAACAAGAAGCCCAGTCAGAAAAACAGCTAAGAACATTAGAAGAGATAGGGCAAATCAAGGGAGTTGAAGAAGCCCAGGAGCTAAAATTAGTGAGATAAGTTTACAGACTTAATGCTGTGATTTTCTTTTTTCATTAGTAATGTATCCAATTACTGCAATAACAACAAGAATAATAGATGAGGCTTCAACTATTGAAAGAAATCTTGCGAGCTTACCAACAGGATGTGGAATACCATATCCAAGAGATGTACCTGTAACAAAGCTAAAATACAAACTATTAAAGAAATTTTCTAATTTTGGCAAGGTACCACCAGCTTCCGGACTTAAAAAAGTTAGTGAATAATAAAGCACAGCAAACAAAATCATTATTTCTAGTGCATTTAAAATTACCAGAAGAATAACTCTGCTTACAGAAGGCCAGTCACCCTGTCTTCTATAATTTCCTTTTATAAGAATAGATAACAAAACAAACATAATGTCAGTCAATCTAAAAATCGCAAGAGCTGTAAATAACCAAATATAAAAGATATTTTGTTTAAATAAAAGGTCACAGAAAACTATGCATACAATTTCAAACACCCACCATGCACCAATATATAAATCAATTGCAAGAGCTGAATCTTTTGGCAGCCACATAGATGGTGACCAAAATCTATTTGTTGCTAAGAGCCGCCATACAAGTGGATACCAAATACCCAGATGATGTCCAAACGGTGGCTCTTTATGATGTGTTTGTTCTTGCATAGATTACAAGACGAAAGTTGCTTGACTTTGTACCAGCTTAAAGACTAATCTTTTAAAACAACTTTTCTTGTGGTTGCTTTACCAAAGAGGACCCTTTTATATACACATAAGTTAGAGATGATGCTATTACAAGAGGTATACATCCAAATACAATAAATATAAAATCTGCTGGTAATCTAATCCACTCTATAGTTCGCATAAAAGATTGATTTAAAAACTCTGGACTTCTTGCATGTGAGTAACCATTATTTAAAACATCTATTAATTGTGCTATTCCACCAGGAAATAGGTTTGTTACAACCATAAGTATAAGCCCAATATTTAATCCCCAAAATGAAATGCAAATATATTTTTCTATCTTCTTCCAATTCTCATCATTTAAGACTTGTCTTAAAGCAAAAACCATAAGAGCAATAGCAAGCATTCCAAATACTCCCATCATAGCTGCATGTCCATGGTTAGGAGTAAGTAGTGTACCTACTTCAAAGTAGCTTACTATTGGGAGATTAATTAAAAATCCAAATACTCCTGCTCCAAGGAAGTTCCAAAAACCAACTGCCATAAGGAAATAAAATGTCCATTTGTGAATGGTGAAAATGTTTTTCCCTGATATATTTGCCTCACCTTTTTCAAGTTTTATAAAATCCCAGGCATCTAAAGTAAGTAATGTAAGTGGTACAACTTCAAGTGCTGAAAATACTGCACCTAATGCCATTGTTATATTTGATTGTCCTGTCCAATACCAATGATGTCCTGTGCCAATAATGCCACTGCCAAGATAAAGGATTGCATCCAGATAAACAACTCTTGTAGCTGTTTTATGAGAAACAATACCAAGTTTGTAAAAAATAATTGCTACCATGACAGTAACAAAAAGTTCAAAGAAGCCTTCAACCCATAAATGTATAATCCAAAATCTCCAGGTATCAACTACTGTCAAGTGGCTTGTGCTATTAAAAAAGAATGCAGGCAGGTAAAACAGAGGAATTGCAACTGCTGAGTAAAGAAAAAGAGACGATATTTCTTTGCTTTCCGGATTTTTAATTGCAGGCAGAATTCCTCTAAATAGTAAAATTATCCAAATCACAAGTCCAACTGCAAGCAAAATCTGCCATGCTCTACCAAGATCAAGATATTCCCAGCCCTGATGCCCAAACCAAAACCACAGTTTCCCAAGCACGTTATTAATTCCTAAAATTTCTCCACTAAGACTTCCTAGTACAACAATAAGTAGAGCAAGAAATAAAAAATTAACACCAAATGCTTGTCCTTTAGGTTCTTTACCACCTACAGCAGGTGCAAGAAATAATCCACCTGCAATATAAGCAGTAGCTATCCAGAAGATAGCAAGCTGAAGATGCCAGGTTCTTACTATGTTGCTGGGTAATATTGATGACAAATCAATTCCAAAGAAACCAGTAGGATCTGCACGGTAATGTGCTGTAGCACCACCGACTAAAGATTGCAGTAAAAATAAAACTGCAACAATTGCAAAGTATTTTATTGTCCCTTCCTGGCTTTTAGTTGCAGCACCAGGAAACATTTGTTGTTGTAAATATTCTTTTCCATTCTTCCAGCCCAAGTAATCAAACTTTCCAAAAAGGAATAAAATAAATCCTATGCCACCAAGTAATGCTACTAAACTAAGTGCACTCCATAACAGTGCATCAGCACTTGGCATATTTCCTACAGCAGGTTCAAATGGAAAATTGTTGGTGTAAGTATAGTTCTTTCCTGGACGATTAACCACACTTGCCCAACTACACCATGCAAAAAATGAAGTAAGCTGTTTAAGTTCTTCTGGATTATTAATATACTTTGCAGGTAGTCCATAATTAATCTTTGGATTAGAAAAATAAGTTCTCCATTTTGTGATTTGATCTTTGTATGAAGACTCTTCTTCTTGTGTAAAAATTAAAGTATTACTTTTTGGATTATAACGATTTTGCTTTAATAGTTTCCTGGCTTCATTTGGATCTCCTATATAAGCTGCAAGAGTATGTAAATATTCTGCCGAGAAATCAGGACCAAGATAAGCACCATGTCCCCAGATTGTTCCATTCTCCATGAGTCCATATTTTAAAAATACTTGTTGACCTTTTTGAATATCATCTTTAGTAAAGAGTGTTTCACCTGCTGCATTTATAACCTGTTGTGGAATTGGAGGTGCATCTTTATATGCTTTAGTGGATACCCAGATAAGAACAGTAAACCCAACTATCATGGTAAGAATTAATGTGTTTTTCCACCATGGTGATAACGATTCGGAAGCCTTCATTAAATAATCCTTTCTTGCCTTGTTTGTTTTTCAGTTTAGCCCAATTTATCTTCTTTTAAAGATACTTGTTGCTTTAATAAATGAAATCGACCTCAAGAATAGCCAAAAGGATGATTTTTCTCAACCAAAATTACCCTTAAGTTTATCCTCTTGGTTGATGAATCTATTAGTAATTCAGGGCATTCTATAGGTAGATTAAATTAAAGTAGGAGATAAAATAATGACAATAGCGACAGAAACAAAAGTTCAGCAAGTAATGCAAATAAATCTTGTAACTATAACTCCAAAAACAAGTATTTATGAAGCCTCCAAATTAATGGATGAAGAAAATGTAGGTACTGTGCTTATAGTTGGTGAACAGAAAAAATTACTTGGAATGATAACTGATAGGCAAATAGTTACTCGTGTTGTTGCACGTAAAAGAGATCTGGGAACAACAACAGCCGATGAAATTATGACAAGATGGCCTATGACAATATTTCCAGAAACTACTTGTAAAGAAGCACTGGACATAATGGGTGATTATGGATATAGAAGATTACCTGTGGAAAAAGACGGGAAATTAGTCGGTATTATTTCCATGAGTGATCTTGCACCAGTTGTTGAATTTGATGATGAGTGCATTTCTGATATGGTTCGTGAGTTAAGTGATGATGTTAGGTGTAAATAGAATTTAAATGGCTAAGGAAACAAAGCATTGAAAGGATAAACTTATGAAAAGTATATTAATAGCAATGGATGAATCCAAATCAAGCAAATCAGCACTAAATATCGGAGTTGGTTTAGCTAGGATTTGTGGTGCAAAAGTAAAAGGACTTTATGTAGAAGATATTATGCGCTTGCTTGAATGGCAGCCTGTTGAATTGATGGGTGCAGCAATTGGGGCTACTTCAGCTACCCTTCATTCACGTCCGACATTGGAAGAAGTAGAGGTTGAAAAACAGTTTATTGCTGAAGCTAACAGAATACAAAAGAGTTTTGAAGAAGAATGTAAAAAGTTTGCTGTAAACTGTGAATTTTTCACCAAGAGAGGAAAGGTTCACGAAACAGTTGAACAAATGACAAGAACAGTAGATCTTATAGTAGTTGGCAGGAGAGGAAAAACATATCCTGAAGCTTCAAAAGAGCCTGGACCAGTTACAGAAGACTTACTTAGATCTACTACACGACCTGTACTTGTAGTACCTGAAGATACAAAGATAAATAATAAAATATTAATTGCCTATGATGGTAGCCAAAATTCACAACGTGCTTTAAGTGTAGGAGCTTCATTTGCAAAACTTTTAAACTTTGAAGTAATAGTTATAAGTGTCGCTAATGATATTGATTCTGCACAGAAGCCTTTGGATGAAGCAAAAGAGTTTCTTGAACCTTATGAATTAAATGCTACATATGTGGTAGATTTTGGAGCTACTATGCCCTGGATAGGAATTGCTAAGCAGATAAAGATTTTTGATCCTGGGTTAGTTGTAATAGGTGCATTTGGAGAAAACAGACTTATGGAATTAATTTTTGGAAGTACTACTAAAGAGGTATTGAAGCAAGCCACTTGTCCAGTTCTTCTTACAAGGTAAATATTTTGGAGGATAAACCAATGGCAAAAAGTATACTTGTTGCTATAGATGATTCTAAAAATGCTGGTTATGCACTTGATTATGCAATTGATTTAGCTTCAAAATTTCAAGCAAAGTTAAAATGTCTGTATGTTGAGGATATTAAGAGAATACTTAATTGGCGACCACCAGAAGCAAAAAGAAGTATTGTAAGTGTTGCTACAAAACTTTCATCAGCAACGTTTACAAAAGAACAAAAAGAAATTGAATCTGAAATGGTTAAAGAAGAGCTTAAGCTTCAATCAAAGTTTAATGAAGCTTTATCTAAGAGTAAGATTGAAGGATATTTTTCAATTACAAGGGGTGATGTAGGAGAATTAATAGGCGAAATGTCAAAGACAGTAGATCTTGTAGTAATAGGAAAAAGAGGGAAACAACATAAGGAAGATGAAGTTGAACCAGGACGAACTGTAACCTCACTTATGAAAAGCACAGCAAGACCAGTTATAGTAGTATCTCAAGAAACTAAGCATCATTTTGATACTTTGCTGGCATATGACGGAAGTGAGTCATCACAAAGGGCTTTAATGTTCCTTGCTCCATTTCTTTCAAAATTAGATGGTAAACTGCATGTTATTAATGTTGCTGATAATGAATCTGAATCAGAAAGTATATTTGTTGAAGTTAGAGAGTTTTTAAAACCTTATGGAATTAAATCCACTTTTTACAGTACTACAGGTACCTTTGAACCGTGGAATGGAATTCTTGAATATGCACATCAAATCCATGCTGGTTTGGTAGCAATAGGCATGTGCGGCAGGAACAAGAATAATCTAATGAAACTAGTATTTGGTAGTACTGCAAGGACTATATTGTCAGCTTCAAAGCGTCCTGTGTTGCTTGTAAGGTAATATCTTTAAGTGAATTAGCTTATGGGTGAGGTTATTCAAAAAACAAACTGGTATGTCATAACTGGTGGTCCTTCAACTGGTAAATCAAAGACAATAGATCACCTTGCGTTTTTAGGTTATTCTATACGACCTGAAGTTGCTCGTATTTTAATTGATAATGAAATTAGCAAGGGTAAAACCATTGCTCAGATTAGAGGTAATGAACGGCAATTTGAAGAAGATATTTTAAGAATTAAGATTGAAATAGAAACAAAAGCTTCTAAAGAAGAGTTAATTTTTTGGGAAAGAGGGTTACCTGACAGTATAGTTTATCTTAAGGATTGTGGCGGTGATCTTAATGGTGTACTGGAAATGAGCAGAAGGATACGCTATAGAGGAATATTTATTTTGGATTTACTTCCAAGATATGAAAAAGATTATGCAAGGACAGAAACCAGTAAACAAGCTAAAGAAATTCATGAAGCCTTATATAATTGTTACACAGAGCTTGGTTATAAAGTAATAACAGTACCAGTTGCTCCTATCTCAGAAAGAGCAAAGTTTATTATTAAGCATATTCACAAAGGAAATTAACTATGAAACTTTCATTTCACGGAGCAGCAAGAGAAGTAACTGGTTCATGCCATTTAGTCGAAATTGGAAACATAAAGATTTTAATTGATTGTGGAATGTACCAAGGTGGAGGTGGTCTTTCCGAAGAAAATTTAAAACCATTTGGATTTAAACCAAAAAATATTAATTATCTTTTGCTTACTCATGCCCATTTGGATCATTGCGGAAGAATACCACTTTTAGTTAAACAAGGATTTAGGGGTGAAATTATTACTACCAGTGCTTCTCGTGAATTAGCAAAGCTTGTTATGCTTGATTCTGCCCGTGTACATGAAGAAGAAGCTAAAAGAAGTGCAAAACATTTTAAGAGGAGTTATAAGCACCGTAAAAAAAGTAAGCATAATATTCAACCACTTTACAGTACCTTGGATGTACTTAATTCTCTGGATTATTTTGGGCATAATGCAGTATATGAAAAACCAATAAAGCTTTCAAAAGGAATTCAAGCAACATTCTTTGATGCTGGACACATAATCGGTGCCGCATCAATTTTATTAGAAACAGAAGAAGGTAAATCAAAAAAGAGAATTATATTTTCTGGAGATATTGGTAATAAAAATAAACCAATCATTCGTGATCCGGTACCTTTGCCACAAGCAGACTTTGTAGTTATGGAAACAACTTATGGAGATAGATCTCATAAATCAATTGAAGAATCTGTAAGCGAACTTTATTTAGCTATAAATGATACGTTCAAGCGTGGCGGTAATGTTTATATTCCTACATTCGCTCTTGAACGAGCTCAAGAGTTACTCTTTTTTCTAAGAGAGGGAGTTGAAAAAGGTAAACTGCCACGTAATATGCAGGTGTTTCTTGATTCTCCAATGGCAATTTCAGCTACAGAAATATATAGGCATCATCCAGAATGTTACGATGAAGAGTTCACTAAATTATTTAGAAACGATATTGATCCTTTTTATCTGCCTACTTTAACTTATACAAGAGACGTTTCTGAATCAATAGCTATAAACAATATAAAAAGTGGAGCAGTAGTTATGGCTGGATCAGGTATGTGTACTGGTGGTCGTATATGCTCACACTTAAAACATAATTTATGGAGAGAAGAATGTAGTGTTATTTTTGTTAGCTTTGCAGCAGGTGGAACACTTGGAAGAAAAATAATTGATGGTGCAAAAACAGTTTATATATATGGAGAAGAAATTGGAGTACGTGCAAAGATTTATACAATAAATGGTTTTTCAGCTCATGCTGGACGTAATGAGTTACTTCAATGGCATAAAAATATCGGTAAGCCAGAAACCACTTTTCTGGTTCATGGTGCTCCTGAAGCTATGGCTAGTATTGCTAGTGAATTGAAAGTCAGAGGACATATGGTAAAGATGCCAAAGCCACATGAGGGTTATAGCATTTAATTGATAGTTGTTCAGTGTTTTTTGAATCTAAATAACCAAAATCTGACGCTGTGCAATCAAGCAACTTTCTTAAAAGTATAAGGGTTTTCATCGTATATGCAAGTTCGAACTTCCTTAACTAGGGGAGTTTTTCTTTCTGTTTAATACTCGGCATTATTAAAAATGCCTATAATTTGCAAAACTAGAGTAAAATAATTAATCGTGCTCTTAATAAATGGAGGTACATTGCATCATGAGGACTATTAAAACTATAATCCTGATTTCAATATTTCCTCTTCTTACAATTATGTCAGTCTCTGCACTTAATGAAAACGATGCAAATGTAATCTCTGAGAGTATTTCTACGCTAACAAAAGTTCAATCTAAACTTAAAACAATTAAAGGTGCAAGTGATATATCAAGAATAATTGACTTGACTATAAAACAGTTAAGCACAGCAGTTTCTAATCCAGGGACTTCATGTGTTTCTAAACTAAAAACCAGTCTATTAAAATTAGACCAGGCAGCAAGTAGAATTGCAAGTAGAAGTTGTGCTAACTCCGAAAGAAAAGTGTGTATCCAAGATAATTTAGCAGATCAGATCCTTGGTGATCTTCAAGGTGCAATAGATGATCTTAAAGAAATAGCTGTACTAGACACAGATGACAATAAAGTACCTGATGTTTGTGATGAGGATCCGGATGATGATGGAATAGCTGGAAGAAAGGATAATTGTCCTCTTATAAATAATCCTGATCAAGTTGATGCAGATAAGAATGGAACTGGTGATGTATGTGAATTATTTTATTGTTGTCAGGATAGCAGCTTAACTGTTCCACTTGAAGAGTGTGAAAGAAAAACAATTAATTCTTGCAATAAAGAGGGTGGAATTGTGCTTGGTGGTATTCCATCTCGTCAGACAAGAGGGGCTAAGAAATAGGATTTATACATAACCAAATGAAAAATAACATTTACTTTTTAAACAGATTACTTCTTATCCCGTTATTGTTCTCCCTATTATTACCTTTTTATTCATTTGCTCAGAGTCTTGCTCCTATTCCAGATGTAGGACCAGGAGTATGTGTTAGTAATTGTCCTGATGATACTCCTACCACCACTTCCTGTCCAAATAATTGTTCAGGTCATGGTTTTTGTAGTCGTTCTCTTGGAGGCTGTTCTTGTGATGCGGGGTGGTCAGGCAGCGATTGCTCAATTAATCTCGTCACTTTCTGCCCAAATAGCTGTTCGGATAATGGTTTCTGTACTAGTAATGGTGAATGTATTTGTGATCCTGGATACTCAGGGAATGATTGCTCAACTCTTTGCCCAAACAAGTGTTCAGGTCATGGTACCTGTATGGATGGTAACTGTATTTGTGATGCTGAGTGGTCAGGCAGCAGTGATTGTTCAATAAGTAAGGAAGAGTTTAACACCATGCTTCAGGATGCTCTCAGTATGAGCACTGTGCCAGATATGACGTACATGACGACTTATGATTGTGATGACTTTGCTAGTGATCTTGAAAGAGAACTTGACGGTCAGGGATATGATGCATCGTTTACCCTAATCTGGAGACATGATGGTATGAACAATATTGGACATGCTGTAACCGATGTTCATCCTACTGGCGGAGGAGTAATTTTTATAGAACCTCAAACTGGGATGATTATTGAGCTTGATGAAAATATGGATGGGGTGGTTGGTTTTCGAGATAGTACACACAGCCCAGCAACTATGCTTACAGAGGGCATGTCAGAAATAGAGGTTTATATGGATAGAGCTGCTGCAGAAGTGACAGGTGCACCTATAGATTAAAGTTTTTATCCTCTCATTTTCCAATAAACAAAATCCGACCCTGTGTGATCAAGCAATCTTTCCGCCAAAGGACGGATCCGCCTTTGGCGGACATACGCCACGGGGAGAGAGTTCATATTGCCATGATATACTTATCATTACTTAGTTCAATAAAACAAGAACATATTTTTCTTTTTTAGCAATGTAGTTATATTGCTTGAAAAGTATTAAAAATTCTTATGAAACTGCAATTCTCCTTGGCGTCTATATTTTATGCAACTACTTTAGCTGCTTATGGTACTGGGGTATCTAAGGATTTTATCTATGCTTTAGAGTCTACCGACCTAAGAAATACAGCACAAGCCAGTGATTTAAAACCTAGCCAGCCAAGTCACCATAACATTATAGAAAGCACTAATATGTCGTCTTTCTGTCATCGACATCTTGCAGAAGCTTTTATAGCTAGTCTTATGGCTGGTGTGTCATATACAGCGACAAAGACGAAATCAAATCCTAAGAACAAGAAAAACGAAGACGTTAATCCATCTTCCTAAAAATATAAGGTTTTATACATATTGCACCACTACCCTTTGCTATGCAGGTCCTTAAAACTAAGAACCTGTTACTAGATTAAAAGGAGAGGGCTTGGTTCTGTCCCTGGTTCTTATACCCCCACTATTTATTTCAAAGTGTGCATACCCTAAAAGATTTAAAAGTAATTCTGGTACTTGTTTGGCAGGAATTCTTTGTCTGTTTGCTACTCCATGCCTTTCATCTACTCCTCCAATAACTCTGCCTTTTGGTATACCACGGCCAGATAGAACCATTGTATTGGCTTCTCCCCAGTGATCCCTTCCCATTATATTATTTATCCGTGGTGTCCTATTAAATTCATCTGTTCCTACAACTACAATTGGAAGATCTAACATATCAACCATTTCAACTAAAGCTGCAAGTCCTTGATCATATGCAGGCATATATTCTTTGCAATTCCTTTCCATTAGGTCATGAAAATCGCAGTCACCGAAAGATACTACTATAATTTTTGCTCCCTTTTCAACCATCCTAAGAGCTGTAACCAATGAGTCTCCAAAAGGATTTTTTCCAAATTTGTCCCTGATTCGATCAGGAACTCTGGTTAAATCAAAAGCATTGTCAAAGTCACCATTTAAAAATAAATCTGCTTGCCTGTCTATTGCAATAGCTCTATCTACTGCAGGTCCAAACGGTCTATGTTTGGGATCATTGTCAAATACTTCAAGAAGCGGGCGTCTGGATCTGTACCTGGCTATATCACCCCCATTATTCTGAGTGCGGTTAAAGGCACCATTTGCAGTGTTATATTGTGAGTAAATCGTATGCCTATGATTATGATACAACCCCGAAAATGGGTGTGGGTGTGATCCATATCTTCCCCCTTGAAATCTAAAAGGTCCTTCATTGAAATGAAGAAGTGCATAAACATTTGGGTTGCTGTTAGATAGCATGTCGGCAAGTTCTATAAATGGAGGAGGGGTAACTGGAGGAGCATAAGAGTCCATAGGATTTTGTGTCATATGATTACCAGTGAACATTGCAGCTGTTGTCAAATTGTGGTCCAATTGAATATTGTCATGAAATAAACTTTTAATTAACGTCATTCTATGCATTTGCCTAGCTAATTTTGGAATAGCTTCCGTAAAGTTTACTGTTTCTCCACGAAGCGAAGTACGCTCCTCTGAAAATGGACCGATAAATGAAGGGTTTGCTCCTCTAGTTTCAGAAAGTGGCGAAAAAGTATCCCACTTACTTAGACCACCACTAGTAACAACCAATATCATAGAAATTCCCGGATCACTAACTCGAGTATTAAGTGGACCAATATACTCTGTTTGTCTAGTTCTGCTGGTAGTTTCAGCCGCTCTAGCAGTACTATTTGTACCTATTCCTAGACGATCTAACATTAAGCCAAGTAGTGCTAATCCACCAACTTTTATTCCAGTTCTACGAGTGAAAAGATCTGAATCCTGTGGATGCTGTAGATTATTAATAGCATCACTAGCCTGTTCTAAAACACCTTGGTCATGAAATCTCCTATAGCCAGTATGCTTTGGCAAACCAGCTCCATATACAGTATGTGATGCATTTGTTCTCACAAATAACCTGCTACTTAAAATACCTACTTTGGTAAAATTAGCTAAAAGTATAACAGAGTAAATAGTCCTAGAGCAAGACCCTACTAGTGATTTTGTGGAAAATTAGGGGCTGTGTGTGATAAACGAAATCTGACGCTGTAATATAAAGCAAACTTCTCGCCAAAAACAGGTCCGTCCTTTGGCGGAAACTAGGGGTTTTTTATAAATTCAACTTATTAACCCTCCAAACAGAATCAACGAAATATTTCTTTGAATCGTAAAACTGTGTTTCAATAATGAAGCCGGTTTCCTTAGCTAATGATTTAATATCTGATTCAAGATATTTATATGAATATTCTGTGTGGATTGCTTCCCAATCATCAAATGAGAAAGATTGCTCAAGTTCTTTTAAAAGAACTGTTTGTTTTTCAAGACTTACAAGATAACTTTCAATTGCTCCTGAGTAAACATCATAATTTGAAAAATGTCTAAATTTGTCAAGAGCAAAATTGCCATTAAGTTCGTAATTAATACGTTTAAGCAAATTAAGATTGAATTTACTTGTTAATCCCTTTGAATCATTATAAGCTTTTAACATCAAATCAATATCTTTTTTTAAATCAAAACCAATCAGGACTATATCTCCATGATTTAGTGAGTTCCATAAACTTCTTAAAAATACGTAGGATTTTGATTTGCTAAAGTTGCCAATATTTGATCCTAAGAATAAAATCATATTTTTTCTTTTTTCTTTTTTACCAAGCCATTTAATCCCATTGAAATATTCAGATACAAGACCATATGTTTCTACCTCAGGAAGTTTGTTTTTTAGTGATTGAATAAGTTCTTGCATTGATGGTTCAGAGATATCAATAGGGATATATCGAAAGTTTAATTTTAATTCTAAGAAGTGTTTTAAAATAACACTTGTTTTGCGTCCATCACCAGCTCCAAGTTCAATTAAATTAAATGGTTGCCCAGAGACTAATTGACAAATCTCATCTTTATAGGTTTCTAAAATTTCAAACTCACATCTCGTCAGGTAATATTCTTCTAAATCACAAATGTGCTTGAATATCAGGCTACCTTCTTTGTCATATAAATACTTTGGAGAAATCTTTTTGGGATATTCAGATAAACCAAGCAAAATATCAAGTGCAAGCACCTCTCTAGTTTCCAGTGCCTTTCCAATATCGTCTTGTTCTAGCACTTTATATGTACAAATCATTTTTGCTCCTTTTACAAACTATATGCTAAACGAATTCCACTAAATTGCCACTGTTTTTCAGGCTGAAGGAAATTACGATAACTTGTTCTAATGTGATCTTTTGGTGTAACACAAGAACCGCCTTTTAGAACCATTTGATTGCTCATAAACTTTCCATTATATTCACCAAAAACACCATTAGGTTGTTTATAACCAGGATATGCCAGATAGCTACTATTAGTCCACTCCCAGACATCTCCAAACATTTGGTGTAATTTTTTTTCTGACTTTTGGAGTGGAACAGGGTGAAAATGTCTGCTTTCTAAGAAATTACCACTTATGTCTTCTTTAAGACTAATACTTGCGGCTACTTCCCATTCCAATTCAGTTAGTAACCGTTTTTTTGACCATTTTGAATAAGCATCTGCTTCGTAATAACTTATATGGCAAATTGGTTCAGATAAGACTAGTTTTCGCATGCCGAATAATGTCATATTGAACCATTCATTATCTTCCTTTTTCCAGTAGAGTGGACATGTCCAATTTTCGCAGTGAACCTTTTCCCAGCCATCTGAAAGCCAAAGCCTGTGATCCAAATACCCCCCGTCATTAATAAATTCCAGATATTCACCGTTTGTAGTTAATCTGGTTTGTAATTTAAAATCTTCAATAAATATCTTATGCCTTGGAGATTCATTATCAAATGCAAACCCGTTATTCCTATGTCCGATTTCATAAACGCCTCCCTTAAAGTCTACGTATTCTGATTTAATCTCTTTATTTAAGAGATCTGGAGCTGGATTTGATTTGATATAAACTGGTTTTAATGGGTTACATGCAAAAATATTTTTAATGTCAGTTAAGAGTAATTCCTGATGTTGTTGTTCATGATTTAAACCAAGCTCAACAATGTTCGCAATTTGTGTTTGAACTTTGTCATTAGCAGTTTCTATAAGTTCAATAACTTGATCATTGATATGTCTGCGATATTCATATACTTCTTTTACTGTTGGTCTTGATAACATACCACGTTTTCCCCTCTGTACTCTATGACCAATGGTTTCATAATAAGAGTTAAAAATAAAATTAAAAGTGTTGTTATATACCTTATAATTTGGTTTGAATTTTTGTAGTACAAAAGTTTCAAAAAACCAATTCGTATGCCCAAGGTGCCACTTCGGGGGACTTACATCTTCCATTGTTTGAATCACATAATCCTCAATTTCAAGAGGTTTACAAAGCTCTTCAGTGAGATCTCTTATTGATTTAAAAGAGTTAATTAACAAGGCACCTAACTCTTTTTTGTTTTCTGTTTTTGTAATGGTATTTTCAAATTTTGATTTAATAGCTTTCTCCTTTTTAATTTCTATCCTTATTATTTAATAAAAAAGGAATTACAATCTACTATTTTATTCCTGTAAAGTGTTGATCTGGTTTGTTTTAATTAATTTAACAAAAGAAGTTACAAAGATGGTTTTAAATACACAATTTTTAAGCTACATTCACAAAAATCCTTGGTTAAGAAAATTTTAATTCGAACTTCCTTAACTAGGGGAGAGTTTTTCATTATTAAATTGGACAATTTAGTTAGACTGGTTATAATATTTTTATATGAAAAGATTTCTATTATTAGTTTTGATTGTTGTGTCTTTGTTGTTTATTAACTTACAAGCTATTGGACAATCATCCTCAAGCAGCGGAGCAAATCCACTGCCTAATACTACTTTGCCCACGAGTTGTGACTCCAGGCTTGCAGGTTCAATTACTGATCCGAGTTATCCTAACGGTTGCAGTGTAGATGGGAAATCAATTACATGCTGCCCAGTAAAAAAACATGAAAAAGATGCAATTTCTTTTGGTGATAGTTTAGGGGATGATTTGAATGACTTGACTATTTCTTACTCAGTTAACTGTACAACGAAAAAAGTTACTTTTACAGGAGGAGGGGAGTCAGATTGTTACGGAGAAGCAAATACTTTATGTGGGCGAGTCGGCAATGGAAAAAGTTTGTCCTGTGATTTGAGCGTAGTAGATTATTCAGTTTGTTGTCTACCGGAAAATCCTTTGATTACTAAAATAGATGCAGCCTTATCTAATGAGAACAGAGCTCTTGAACATATAAAAGAATTTGAAGATGAGACTGCTGTAAAGAATATAGAAAATTCTTTGAGCTTCTTAAAAGAGTTTAAAAATGTTGATTTTAAAGTTGAATCGGTTATTCACAATGCAAGCAATGAATCAAAAAGAACAATTCTTAGAAATCTTGAATGTGCCACTACTAATGACAGGAAGGCAATTAAAGCTCTAAAAAATGATAAAAGTAGAAATAATGAAGGAGTCTTATTTCGTGATATAGCAAAGAAAAAAATGGATGAAGCAATAATCTGCAAAAACAAGATTCTCGAAGAATTAGGGCTTTTACTTAAGTCTGAAAAATAGTAACAGTAGTTAAACTAAGCAACTTTCCTAAAAATATAAGGCTTTTCTTGGATAATACAAGTTCGAGTAATCTTAACTAATGGGGTTTTTCATTTTTCAAAAGCCCATTGAAATTAGCTTTGGGTGCATAAGCATTTTTCTTCTAACTAGGTTTGGATTTGAAGGAGTAAAATTAATAAACAAAAAGCTCTTATATATGTATAAAGCTGATTGAAAATAAGAAAGCTAACCAGTCTCTTGCATTGCTGCAGCTACTCCATTTATGCTTGCAAGGATTGCTGGGTTCAACTCATTTATCTTTTCGTTAGACTGCTTTAATCTTCTCAATAATTCAACTTGAATATAGTTTAGAGGGTCAGTATAAGGATTTCTTAGGCTGATGGATTTTTGGATGACTGGTGCAATTTCAAGAAGTTGTTCTTGATTTGTAATTTCAAGTATCATTTTACAAGTCAGTTCATATTCTTTGATTATATTTCCAAAAATTCTTTCGCCCAATGTAGCTGGCTCAACGAATGCAACATACTGACTTGCAGTGTTCATATCAGCTTTTGCTAAAGCAGTTTGACAATTATTAATTAGCGTTCTAAAAAAAGACCAATTATTGTACATTTTTTGGAGAGAATCAAATCTGTTATCATGGATGCCGATTTCGTTTAATGCAGTCCCTACACCGTACCAAGTAGGCAGCATTATCCTTGTTTGGGTCCAGCTAAATACCCAGGGTATAGCACGCAAATCTTCTATCCTACCAATATTTAATCTGCTTGTTGGACGTGAACCTATTCTTAACTGACTTATAAATTGAATTGGTGTTAATTGAGTATAGAAATTCCAAAAGTCTATATCTTCATAAACTAATTTTCTGTAATGCCTACATGAAATCTCAGCCAAGCTACTAATTATTTTTAACCACTCTTGGTCAAAGTCTTTTAAAGAGTTCTTTTTCCTAGAACTTACAAGTAGGATTGCATTAGAAATAGTTTCAAGATGGCGATGTGCTAATTCTGCTAAAGAATATCTAGAAGAAAGTACTTCTCCTTGCTCGGTAAATCGGAATTGTCCTCCTACACTACTATAAGGAAGAGCTTGTATTGCTTTTCCTGCTTGCCCCCCACCTCGGCCTATACTTCCTCCACGACCATGAAAGAATCGCCATTTTATATTATGTTTTTTACAAACATCAATCATATTTATCTGCGCATTAAACAAACCGATATTTGCAGCTAAATATCCACTGTCTTTATTACTATCTGAATAGCCAAGCATTATTTCCTGAAAATTATTTCGAGAATGCAACTGCTTTGAGTAAATAAGATTAGTAAATAGATTCTCAAGAAGTAGTGGAGCACCTCTTAAATCTTCTAAGGTTTCAAATAAAGGGACTATATCAATCTCACTTTTTACTATAATCTCACCATTTTCTAGGAGTATTTTAATTAGTTCAGCTTCTTTAGCTAAAAACAAAACCTCTAATAAATCACTTACTTCATGTGTAAAGCTTATGATGTAACATCTTATGCAGTCAGCACTGATTCTTTGATGCATATCTTTAATAAGTTTAAATACCTCAAAAACTTTTTTGCTGTTATCAGATAGTTTAATACTCTTTGAATCTATATTTTGTGGTTTGATTAATAATTCTGTGAGTAATTTTATTTTTTGAGGCTCACTTAGTTTTTTATAAGAATGGGATAAACTTCCTGCGTAAGAAAGAATCTCGTCAACCACTGTTTCATGTTCATCACTGTGTTGCCTTATATCTAGTTCAACAAAATGAAAGCCAAAGGTTTTTACTTGTAAAATAAGGTTAGCTAATGTTCCGCTATTTACAATCACAGAAACATTTGATTTAATTAAACTCTTTGTTACTAGATTTAAATCTTTGAGAAAGTCACTTGGATTATTATATATGACATCTTTTGATGTCTTTGAAGTAACCTCTATATCAATCAAAGTATTTTTTAGTTTTTCTTCAATGAGCAAAAACTTTATCCTAAAGGGCTCATTTTTGTATAACTCTTTAATTTTAGTATCTAAATTAATTACTTTTAAATCTTCTTGAATTGAGCTGATTAATTCTTCACTAGCATCAATTACAATACTTAACTCATCTATAAGAACTTTAATTTGTTCAATATATTTTTTTAAAATTGTAGAGGCTTGAAGTATCATAATATTTTTTGTGGTTTCAAGTGATACATTTGGATTGCCATCACGGTCTCCACCAACCCATGAGCCACCTTTAAGGATTGGTGGGATATTGAACTGGCAATTGGGATAATATAGGTCAAGTGCATATTTCAAGTCAGTATGTAACGTTGCTATTAAGGGGAAAAAAGTCTTACCAAGAAAATATAAAATACTTTCAGCTTCTTCTTGTACTGTAGGTAATACATACCTTAATTCATCAGTTAACCAAAGTAAGGTCATTTGTCTTTTAATTTCTGCTATTAAATCTTTCTTTTCCTTAAGCGTGAGCTCCTTCATTTGGTAGTTAAAGATTAATAAAGATATTCTATTTAATGCTGATATTACATCTAACTTTTTAGCTTCTGTAGGATGTGCAGTAAACACTGGTTCAATATTGAGATTTTTTATTATGGTTTGTAATTCTTCAGTTGTCATCCCTTCAAGTTTCATAGAATGAATTGCTTCAAGAATTGATTCCTTCTTTGGCTTATCATATGTAGAAACTAATTCACGTTCTTTATTTACTTTTATAATCTCAATTTTTTCTGCTTCATTTACCAAATGGAAATATACAGTAAATGCTTTAATTACACTTGCTAAGGTACAGGTATCTAAATCTTGTATTATATTTGCAATTTCAGAATGTTCTATTAGTGATGTTTTTTTTCTTAATTCTTTGCTGGTTTTCCTTAGCCTTTCAACAATATTAAATATATCTTTTCCGGCGTGTTCTGAAATCACTTCTCCTAGTAAGCTTCCAAGAAGATTAATGTTGTCACTTAAAGTCATATTAATCCTCAATGAGTTGTGGTAATGGAATATAGAGGTTGAATAGTACTATATGATTTAATTTGTCAGCTTGTGGACCTTTCTGATTAATATATTGGAGCTGATAACCACCTTCCAGGTTTATATTATCACTGATTTTTTTGTTAATGCCAGTAAAAAATTTGTTTTGGTCAATTCTAGCTTGAGGTCCTTTAAAATGAGAGTTCAGGTTTAAAAATAATTCGTTTGAAATAACAAGTAACCACTTCTTTTTATTGCCTAAAGGATACATTGTTCTTAATAAATGCCTTCCCCGCAGTGAAACTCCTTCAACTTGAGTTATAAATCTTTCCGTAAAAATATAAGGTTTCTAATCGTAGATGCAAATTCGAACTTCCTTCCCGCCACAGGCGGGTCCGCCTTCGGCGGAAACTAGGGGAGTTATCCTCTAACACCAGCTACAGCAATACTACTTGTTACTCGCACATTTCTTCTTCCATCTAGCAAGGCTTTTTTATACCCTTTATTAGTTTTGATAGTAATCCTTCTTCTGTTTCGGGATTGTTTACACGAACAATGAGTGAAGATGCTTTTTCAAGGCTCTTTAATGATTTGTCTATAGACTTATTTAGTTTTGATACTACTTCTGGTTTCTCATTTCTAAATTGTTCTAATTCAGGATATATATAAAGAATAGTTTTAGCATCATTTAAGGATTCAATTGAATTATTAATCAATAACTCAGCTTCAGCATATTCTTTTTCTTTTATTTTCTTTAATGCCTGATTTTCTAAACTAATAATGGTTTGCAAACTGTTGGTTATTATAGAAATAGTCAATGGTTCTGATGTCATTGTAGGCTGTGAATCCATAGATGTGCTACCCCCACAATTTGATACGCATACTCCTTCGCCTACATCTGGAATTGGGGCAAGACCCTGGGCAAATGAAAGCAAAGGTAATAAAAGGAAAAACAATAATGAGATAAGAAGTGATCTAATTAAAAAGTAAATGTTATTTCTCATTTTCTTAAACCAGGTTCAGCTTAACATGAAATATAATTTTCAGCAGAAACTCAAGCTACTTTTATATATGCAAGTTTGAGCAGCCTTTCCGCTAAAGGAGGAAGCTAAGAGGAGTTTAATTTTTTAAAAATAACATCACCTGAATACCACGATAATTTTTCTCCGTACGTAAATTAAATGTTTTATTAAGTGTTTTCTCAATTAACCTATTAGGATCGTAAGAATGAGATTTTATAATCCAAACAACTTTATAATCGCGTATAAGCTTTTCCAGATCTTTTATATTGTTTTCTTCAACTGGTAATTCTTCTTCATAAGGACTGAATGGGAAGCCGATCTTAGTTAAGTCATTTCTTTTTGAATAGTAGTCAAAATTATACTTCCTGGATCTTGCAGCATTAAACACAATTAAATCCTGACTGGTTGCCTGTTCTTCTATAAAACTTACTACTTCTTTCCAGGGATATTTTTTTGGTGTTGAATAATAATTTGTAAGATTGGTTAGAGAAAGTGCAATAATTACAGTAAGTATTATTGTCCTGACTGTTGAGCTTGTATTCATTAATCCTTTTGAGACAAGAAGATAAAATGGGATTAAAGCTATAAGCACATATCTCTCATGGTAAATCGGGAAGAATATTTTTGATATAGCAAGTAGGATTATAAAAGGTGTTAATAACCATAAAAATAATAAATAATAAATATTTTTTTTAAGGCTAAGCGTTTTTTTATTTAAAAGAAATAATATTGCAAAAATTAAAAGCAAAGATTCTGAACCGGAAAAACTAATAAATGTTTTAATTACACCGTCTATTGAGATGGGAGGCACCCAGAAAAAAAGTGAAGCACTCTTCTCCTTGTAATAGGTCACTATAATTATAATCCACGGCACAAATAAGGTTAGAATTAAACCTTGTGAAATGATCCACGTTTTAATATTGAGCTTTAAATTTTTATTGAAAAAGTATTGAGTTAAAACATAGATATTTTGTGCCAGTATTATTGAAATCCCTGAATAATGATTGTAGATTAATAACGTATTTGAAATTATAAAGCCAGCCAGAATTTTAATATCCTGATTCTCTGATAATCTTATAAAAAAATAAATGGATAAAAGAGATAAAAACAAAGTTAGCATATAAGGTCTAGCTTCTTGGGAGTAATATATATGGAATGTGGAAATCCCAATTAAAAAAGCACATAAAGCTCCTGTATTTCTATCAAAAATTAATTTACTGATCTTACAACTCATTAAAATAGTTAAAACACCAAAAATAACTGACAAGGATCTTGCTGAAAATTCTGATTTCCCAAAAAAATTAATCCATAAATGCAGAAGTATGTAATGCAAAGGTTGCTGACCGCATACTACCAGTTCTTTAATAATTTGATGAACATTGTTTAAGCTTGATATCCAGATTGATTGACCTTCATCAAACCATATTTGAGCATTTCCTAAATCATAAACCCGTAAAAATAGTGAAACAATCAGAATTAAAAAAAGTTTTTCCTTTAAAGATGTTTTTTCTGATTCCATATATTAACTTGTAGCATTGTTCAACTTTCTAAACAGAAGTATGTTGATAGTTATAAAATAAATAAGCATTAAATAGTCGCTTAATAGAATTGCATCAGGGAAAATACCAGGATTTAAACTGAAATATATCCCTAATAATAAAATTATTATTGATTTTGAATAAAATAAGTCTGTTAATGACCTATATGAAAAAACAGCAAGTGCAAAAGTTAAAATCCAAATAACATTACAATAAGAATATCTGCAAATAACTGTAAAGTATTCACTTAGTAAGACAAAGCAACTGCCGGTGAAAAAAAGCTCACTGTAATTTAGTGCCTGAACCTTAAATCTTTTAATAACAAAAATATAAGCAATAAATGTTATAAACAAAAACAATATCAACATTAAAGGTGAGACTAA
The DNA here is from genome assembly GCA_004769085.1 of Candidatus Melainabacteria bacterium SSGW_16. Lineage (GTDB taxonomy): Bacteria > Cyanobacteriota > Vampirovibrionia > 2-02-FULL-35-15 > 2-02-FULL-35-15 > SSGW-16. Next base: position 94,281 of record DUDS01000032.1, on the reverse strand, counting down.
AATATTATATTTGTCTTTCAAGATATGCTGAATGGATGAATTAGAATATAGGAGTGGCAAAAGAACAGAAACCCCGTCTGGAACTGTACAAAAGGCATTGTCAATGCATTTAATTATTGGTTTTGTATCTTTTATAAGATTAAAAAAAGAATTGTTATATAAATTAATCCCATCAAAGTATCCAGTCCAGATTTTAAGCCCATAATTATATATGATAAAACAGACTGATGAAACGAACCCAATAATAATTCCTGCCACAACCCTATAAGATTTAAATAAGATAAATGGAATTGAAATGAATATTGTATGTAATCTAAATGATGCAGCAATACCAAGAATCAAACCACTTAAGAATTCATTCTTACTCTTCTGCATAATAAAATAATAAGAAATAATAATAAACAAACAATGCAATATATAAATTTGCCCCCTTTCTACGTGCAGTCTCCAAAAGTAGCTTCCAGCTATAAAAGCAAGTACATAAATAAAAACAATTTGTGACTTTGTAGTTAGTCCTTCCATTTTATAAAGAACTAATAAAATTAATAACAACATTGCCCATTGAAGATAAAACCATAATTTTTGCTGAGTAATATAATCTTTACTCATTAATAATATGTGCAAAAATAAAGACGAAGGTGTTGCATTGGTTACTATTGAATGATCATCGGCTATGCCATAGTAAGAAACAGTTTCCTTATCCTCACTATAAATCACTGTATAAGGATTTATTCCTGACTGCAACAATTTTGCAGAGTATACCCTTTTAAATAAATCATCGTTGAATGTTTTTTTTGATAATCTAAAGTCTTCTAAAAAAGAAATCCCTGCAACTATTATTGAAAAGACTAATAAATAATTAAGTAGTTGTGTATTATTTTTCATTAGACTAATAACGATATTATATTATAAGGAAGAACCTAATAATAATTAGACCTTGAACATGTCAACGATGTGGACATGTTTTTAACTACTGAAGAAAAAGATATTGCTAGTTAAACAAAAGTTAATGCTTTTCCTGTTTTATTTGCTCTGCCTGTTCTTCCTATTCTGTGGATATAGTCGTTATATGTAGCAGGTAGATCATAGTTAATAACATGCGTTATATCAGCAATATCTAATCCTCGTGCTGCAACATCAGTGGCTACAAGGGTTTGGAGCTGGTTTGTTTTGAAAAGCTTTAAAACTCTTTCTCTTTTTGATTGGGATTTGTCTCCATGTATTGAGCCTGCCTTAAATCCTCTTTCCTGTAAAGTTCTTGATAATCCTTCAACACCTCTTTTTGTCCTGCCGAATATCAGCACTTTTTTAAATTCATCTTTTATTAACAAATCATGCAAGCTTTCAATTTTCTTGCTTTTGTCTTTTACTCTTACTATATCCTGATCTATATTCTCGGCAGTATCCCCTGATTTTACTGAAATTTTAATAGGATTATTTAAGAATCCTTTGATCAAATTATCAGCTTCTTGTGGAACAGTTGCTGAGAAAAATAACGATTGCCTTTTTGCAGGAAGTAAGGATATTAGATACTTAATATCGTTAATAAATCCCATATCAAGCATTCTGTCAACTTCATCCAATACTACATTAGGAAATCTGGAAAGATTCAAGCACTTTCTGTTAACCAGGTCTTTTAATCTACCTGGAGTTCCTATTACAAAATCAGGATTTCTTCTCAATCCAAAGATTTGTTCCCTAATGCTTAAACCCCCGATACATGCTACAGAATAAATACCCAGAGATTTCGAAAATAATTTTAAATCATCAATTATTTGTAATGCAAGCTCCCTTGTAGGAGCCATAATTAACACTCTTTCATTTTTATTTTTTAATGCCTTCTCAATTAAAGGGATTAAAAATGAAGCTGTTTTACCTGTTCCGGTATTTGCAATTCCAAGAATATCTTTACCTTCTGAAATTATTGGAATAGCCTGATCCTGTATAGGAGTTGGTTTAACATAGCCCCGATTTAAAATGTTATTTTTTAGTTGTGAGTTTATTTCTAAGTCAGAGAACAGAATCTTTGGTATATATTCTTCCTTAGCAACTTTTTCTACAGATCTTTTTACATACCTGGATACTTGTATCTCTTCTTGATTATTAAACGAGGATCTTCTCCTTGGATTGTTATTTCTTCTCCTATTTTTAAAAGAATAGTTAAACTTAAATGCTTTTTCCTGCATATTTATTTTCCTTAATTTATTTTTTCTTAAAAACTTATTGAAACAGAAACCCTTAGTATTAATTGTTGAAGTTAATTTTATTTGTAGTTAGCGAGCATCCATTAAAAATCATTTTTAGGCTTACAAGTATATCATCTGCATAAAATTGGCCATTGATATTTTATTCAAAATCGGATTCTTTAAATGTTTTCTGAACGATTTTTATAATTAATTAATTATTGAACTTGTAAGAAATAGTGATAATGATTTTGTGTTTATGACTAAGTCTTTGAAAAGCTCATAAATACTGGTTTTATGAAAATTGCAATAAAAGTAATCTCAAAACCACACTGTCTTTCAAATCTCTTTCTTTAAGAAGATTACAAGAACACATCCACAAATAGGCTTATTCCTACTTAACATAATAGAAAGATTATAATTAAGGGTATAATTAATATATCTAGGTAAACAAAAATCATCCTTTTGATTATCCAGAAGTAGGATTTTCTCTCTTAAGGAAAGATTTATAATGATCAGTGTAGATGAAAAAGTTACCTTTAAAGTTTAAAGTTAAATCTTAGTCGGTACTGATTGGATTAATTTGAGTCCTGTAAAGTTCGGAAGATATTTTCTATGTCGACAGCTACAGTTAATAACCCTAACTCAAATAAAGAGCTAAAACTTATTTCTAAGAATGAATATCGTTCTGTATTAAGAAAGTACATCTCTAGTAAAGATTTTAATCCTGATAAAAAGGAGCTCTTTTATTATTTTGTACCCATGCTTGTATTTCTATCCGGGATTTATAGCTTGGTACATCTTCAACTTCTTTTTTTACCAGTAAAAATATTTATATCAATTGTTATGGGCATATCACTTGCTTCATTGACTTTCTTTATGCACGATCTGATGCATGGAGCAATCATAAAATCAAAAAAAATTACTTATTTTACTGGATTATCAATAGGGTTGCTGAACTTTTTTGCACCACTCTTATGGCAAAGAGTGCACAATTTCCATCATGCAAGAGCCGGGAATGTAGATGATCCTGATCGCATATATATATGGGACGAGAAACCTAAAAATGCATTTGAGAGGTTTATCTACAAATTAAGGATTTCCAGGGATTCGTACAATGCTTTCTTAAGTTTGATTGGAATGTCTTTCGGATTCTTTTGGTACTTCTCTACAATGGTTTATGCTCTGTTGCAAAGAAGAACTAACTTCAAAAAAACAAGCCAATATCAAAGGATAAATAAACTTTTTAAAGCTAAAGATGTGCTTATTGTTTTTGGAGAATTACTTTTGATCTTTTCATTCCAGGGATTTTTGTTTACTGTTGTTGCAAAGAGTAATCTCTTAAGTTATTTTCTTATTTCACTTTTTCCTGTACTAATATCGCATTTTATAAATATGTTGTATATTCACACTAATCATTTTCTTTCACCACTTACAATGGAGACAGATGACCCTCTGCTCAATTCGCTTTCCTTGAAGAATAGCTGGTTTGTAGATAAGATATTTTTAAACTTTTCTCACCATGTGGAACATCATCTGTTTCCAGCAATGAGTTCATCACACTACCCAAAAGTTAGAAAGTTACTTTTAGATTTATATCCGAGCCGCTTTCAGCTAATTCCAATGTTTGATGCCGTAAAACTACTTTGTACAACACCAAGGATATATAATAACAACACTAGTCTTGTTAATTATGATGGCAGCAACCAATTTAATTGTCTGTTGCCAAAGGCATAGTTAATAAACTGGATCTAATTGTCTTTGCTTCATCTTTGTTACTTTTAGGGTTATTACCAGTAGGTATTTCTGCTTAATTAGATTATAGAGTATTTGTCAAGAAGGTGAATGCAGGTTGGATGATAATCAAATAGGCAGTTGTAGATCAACTGCAGATGAATGCACATGTGTGCCTAATAGTTAAATTATAGGATTTACAACGCTTTCATTTTTTAAATACAATTTAGTGCTTTCCTTCCTGCGTGGATATTCTCTCGTGTTTAATACTATTCACGTAAGTACTTATGATTTGTAAAATCGGGCTAACATAAGTTAGTTTGATTTATAGAGAATTATTAGGAGAGAAAGCATGAATGTAACTATAAAACATATAACAGTAATATTGGTATTTATCCTTTTTACAATTATGGCCGTATCTGCACTTAACGAGGATGATGTTAATTCTGTATCGGATGATATTTTTTCACTTAATGATATACAGTCAGAACTTTCATCCTCAAGCAGCACAAGAAGTATTTCAAGAGTCATTAATTCTGCTATAAAACAATTAAATAATGCCATCTCTCAAACTAGTTCCTCATGTACTGTAGGATTGAATGTTGCTCTTTCAAAATTAGATCGTATAGCAAAGGTGCTTACAGACAGAAAATGTAGTAATTCAAGAAAGAAAAACTGTATTCAGGATAATTTAGCTGATGATGTTTTAGCTCGCCTTCAGGATGCAATAGATGGTCTTAGGGAAACAACATCATTAGATGGTGATGGAAATGGGATACCTGATATTTGCAGTGAAGACCCAGATGGTGACGGGATCCTTGGAAAAAATGATAACTGTCCTCTTGTGAGTAATCCAGAACAAAAAGATGTTGATAAAGATGGCATTGGGGATGCATGTGATTTGTTCCTTTGCTGTGAAGATAGCAGCTTGACTTTCCCTATTGAAAAGTGTAAAAGAAAAACAATTAAATCCTGTAGTGAAGAAGGGAATATAGTGATCGGATGTATTGCACCTAAAACAGGTGGTCCTAGCAAAGGAAAAGGTAGTGATGATGAGATTACATTTACACCTACAGTACTTAATCAAATATCCAGCCATATTAGGAATTTCATTAACTTTGGTACTGGTGCAACTCCTTCAACGATTATGATTGATACAGGCTTTTTCCCATTTGATAATTCGCAAGCTGTTTTAATGGGATTTAGTGATTTTAACTGTGATGATCTTGATATTACTCTTACTCCTCCACCTGGTTTTCCTGGTGGCATTTTTGAGCTTGGTCCTGCAGCAAATGGTGTTGAAACAGGACCTCGTAGTACAGTTCAAATTACCGGTGATATGAGTTTTGTAATTCCTTTAAACAATTTTCCTTTTGATTCGCAAATGAATGATCAGCTTGGCCTTTCATTATTTGTTGACCCGCAAAATAATATGGTGTTTGTGGATTCTTTCTTTGATATTTTTGCAGATCTTGATTTTGATGGTAGTTGTCGTAGCCCTGTGGGCTCTTCAAGTGGAAATACTTCAGGTGGATCTTCATCTAGTGGTGGAGTTGTAACTACTTCTTCTGGTGGTACTGTAGGTACAAGCAGTGGTGATTTTACTGCCATGCTTCAGGATGCACTAAGCATGAGCACTGTGCCAGTTATGCAAGGAGGCATGCCATACATGGCTACTACTTATGACTGTGATGATTTTGCACATGATCTTGGGATGGAACTTCAAGGGAAGGGATTTGACACTACATTTACTCTTATATGGAGAAATAATGGCATGGATGGACATGCTGTAACAGATGTTCATCCTACAACCAGTGGTGGAATAGTCTTTGTAGAACCACAAACTGGGATGGTTATCGATCTTGATGAAAATATGGATGGTATGGTTGGCTTTCGTGATGGTGTGCACAGTGATCCAATAATGAATACTGAAGGCATGGCAGAAATAGAAGTCTATATGGATAAAGCTGCAGCAGAAATGGCTGGGGCGCCTATTGACTGAAGTACCTTACCTTTAAAAAAATTTCGAAATCTCAACAATAAAACCATTTGGTCCGTTTTGTGTTTTATTTCTGATCCTATAACCAAGAGATAATATAGTTTTTGGTGTGAAGCTATAATAAAATCCAGGAATTAAAAATCCATTACTATGTCTGCCTGAATACCAATCCATAACTAAACTAAGTCTTTTTGTTATTGGTTGTTCAACACCTGCAATGTAACAAACAAAGTCCCTGTCAAATAATGTAGTTGTGCCAATGGCTATTCCTGAAGTAAGCCTTGTGTTTATACGAGGTAAAACAGTACTTAAATGAGAATATGTGTAACCACCTACGCCATTTCCTCGTAGTGATATCGGAATTAAATGTCCAAAAGTAAGCTTAGTATAGTTCTTCTCAAAAAGTGGAATAACCGATTTAAATCCTAATGCAAGTACTTCATTTTGAATATTTTTTGTTCCTACGTCAAACAGTGTTATATCTAACTCAGAGTTTTTTCCAACACCTAGCACAAAATTATTGTCAAAACCTGCAAATTTGTTTGAAAAAGAACTTTGGTGCTGGAAAAATATCATTCCTTTTTCTGTAAGATCAGCTGAAGGAACGTTAAATATGGTTTGCTGGGCATAAACGTTAGTGCTGAAAGAAACTAAAGCTATTATTGTGAAAAGTAAAATATTTAATATCTTTTTCATTATTCTTTTCTTTTTATAACCTGTGGCAAAGTCAAATAAAGGTTAACTAAAATATTATGATTTAACCTATCTTGAATTGGTGAAGCAACATTTAAATATTGCATTAAATATCCACCTTCAATACTTGTATTTTGGGTAAATTTTTTATTTAACCCTACAAAAAATCTGTTTTGATCTATCCCGGATTGTGGACCCTGAAAATGTGATCCAATATTTATAAACGGTTCATCATAAATTACAAATGCCCAGTGCTTATTTTTATCTAAAGCATACTGGGCTCTAAACATATTACGAAATCTTACTGGTGTACCGTGAACATTTTCAATAAATCTTTCTTCTAAACGTGACCTGCTGGAAAAAACAAATCTGCCTATTTCCTTTTCATAAAGTATTTGTTGCCAGATTCTATTTTCATTCACAAAGCTAGGAATATAATTTGTAACCCATGCATATCCTTGCCAGATAGAAAGATTTTTAGTTAACTGATATCCAACTGAAGGTCTTACAAGTAGCTGATTAATGTGAGTAATGTTTTCCTGTATACGTGGATTGATTTCAAGTTGAGTTATTATTTTCTCAGTAACAGGTAGCTTTATGTAAATAGGTGTCCATAAGCCTAAATCATTTTCAACTGCCAGGACGGGAAAAATGATTAAATTGCATATTACAACCAGCAATAAAATTAACAAATTTTTCCAAATATTCACTTTGAATTATTATTGTTTAAAGCTGAATGGCGCCTTGCCCAGTAGATATCCAGCCTTGCCGGTGTATTTATTTACCAGTGTTACCATTGCATGATAAAGTGCAATTGAGCCAATTATTATGTGGTCAATTCCTGCATAATATTCAAATGGATAGTTTAATTTAATAAAAATATCAATCGTAAAAACAGCTGTAATAAAGACATGCAGTAGCATTAAGGTAAATGACTTATGTCCAGTAAGATAAATCATAATAAGAGAAAAAATTGTATAGATAGCTACAATTGGAAGAAAAAGAATATTATCCCAGTGAAAACCTTCTACTAGTCCTAAAATCTTAACGACAAAAATTGAGGTCCAGTAAAAACCATACATTGTAAGTGCGGTTCCACCAAGCTGGTCGTGATATTTTATGTCAACCATCCCGGCAACCACTTGAACTAATCCTCCGAAAATAAGACAAATAATTGATATAGCCAAATCATCATTGTGTGGAATTATTCCTATTTGTACAAACCCTAACGTTAGGGCACCTACAGCAAGCCCAAAAAGTCCAACTGACAAGACATCAATTTTTAAGAGTCCATCTTTCTTATCCATTTTTTCTCCTCCTTGTTTGCTAGAAACATTTTACACACTAAAAATCCTTTTATAATTTCTTCCGGTGTTGGTGGATCTCCGGGAATATAAAAATCCACAGGAAGAAATTGATCTACTCTTCCCAGACAAGCGTATGTCTTTTCATATATTGATCCGTTGCAGGCACCATCTCCAATTGCTATCACTATTTTTGGATTTGGCATTGCATTATAGGTTCGTTCCATTGCTATTTTAAGATGTCTGGTAACCGGACCAGTTACAGCTAAGACATCTGCATGTCGTGGTGAAGCTGTAAACTCAATTCCAAAACGACTAATATCATAAAAAGGATTTGATAAAGCAATAAGCTCAGCCTCTTCTGCATTGCAAGAACCTAAATCTAAGTGCCTAACTGCTAGTGAACGACTTAATGCATTTTTTATTTTTTTATCTAGGTTATTAATTCTGCTTAAATCTTTTTGCCAGTTGTTAATATCAAGATCTCTAATATTTGGTGGTGTTTCAGTAAAATCCCCTTTTGTTATCCACATTTTTAAAATATCAAGCATTTTTATCTTTACCTCAGTTTATCTGTCCACACATGCATAACACAAATTAAAACTTTTATTTACTAAAGGGCCATCTGGAATTATGTTTTTGCCCATAGTTGCCTGTGCTACTCCCCGCCAGTTTATATATGATGCACTTCGTATATGATGACGAAAGATTTTGTTTTCTTTGTCGAGCATTACCCAGTGAACAAGCTCACCTTTTGGAGATTCAATAATTCCTAAGGCAGGTGTGTATTGTGAATAAGATTTTTGTTCGGTTAAAACTTCTCCATCAGGTAAATCTTCTATTAGTTCTTTAATTAACCTTAAAGATTCATTTACTTCATCAATTCTTACCTGTGTTCTGGCTAATGCATCACCAGTAGTATAGACAGGCACATTAATTTTATATCTCTTATAAGCTAAATAAGGATTATCTCTTCTTACATCTATATTGATACCTGAACCACGTGCACCTGGACCTACAAGCCCAAGTGAAATAGCCTGCTCATCTGATAAAAAACCAGTTAATTCCAGCCTGTCCAGCAGACTATCTGTGCTTAAAATCAATTTTTCTAATTCTTTAAAATCTGATTTAAAAAGTAAGAGTTGTTGTGCTAATGAATCAAGAACTTTATCAGGAATATTTTTTTGTAATCCACCAATTATATTTAATCCTCTAAAAAATCTGCTGCCAGTGAGTTTATATATTGATCTCATTATTATTTCTCTTAATCTTGCTGCATGTACAGATGCAAAGCCAAACCCACCAGCTGAGCAGATGGAAAAAAGATCTGCCATATGACTTCCAAGTCTTTCAAGTTCAAGGCAAAGTGTTCTGATAAATAAGGCTCTGGGTGGAATTGAGATATTTCCCAGAGATTCAATTGCTATACAAAAAGCTGTTGAGTGACTATAAGAACACATTCCGCATGTATGTTCTGCTAATGTTAGTGCTTCGATTATGGTTTTACCTTCTAACATCTTTTCTATACCTTTATGGGTATAAAAAAGCTGAACATCGAATTTGTGAATTTCTTCACCTAATGCAGAAAATCTAAGATGCCCTGGCTCGATAATACCTGCATGAATTGGACCAACTGCTATCTGATGAAGACCTTCTCCATGTGGTTCCTGAAATTCCAGTTCATGATCGGTAATAGGTACTTCTTTGTCTTTTGGAAAATCTCTTCGCATTGGAAAGTTTTTCCCCGGGTGCCAATCCCTATGTAAAATAAGAGGGCTCAACTCTATGCCTTCTGGTATGATACCAAAAAGATCATGGATTTCTCTTTCATGCCAGTTTGCATATGTAATCTTTGTGCTTATAGCTGGATATGAAGGATTAGATTTATCAATAGTTGCTTTTAGTGTAAGTAGATGATTTATTTTTCTTAGAGAGAAAACTGCATAAATCACGTAGCTGTTGTTTAATTCTCTTTCATCTGTTGCAGTTATAGTGATTAGTGAGGCATTAAGTTCAGGCTCTTTTGTTATATGTTCTGATGCTATAGCTAAAATACTTTTATCGATTGTAAACTCAATATGATTTTGACTAATAAGTTTGTGAACAGTAGAGTATTCTTTTAGAAAACTTATTATTTGCTCAATTAAAGTATTTGTTTCTTTTGTCTTCATTTTTTTATATAGCTCCAGACAAACTGGAGCTTCCATCTGCTGATCCTTCTAGCAGGATCGGATTCACCGAGTTTTTTATATAAACTTGGGGGTGAATTCTATGATTTGTAAATGCGTAAGAATTTGTTCTGTCAAGAGTAATTATTTTTGTTGCTTCAGTAATTAGTTTAAAAAGAGGTCCAGGTATCCAAACGCCAAGTAAGCAGACCATTAAAAGCGGGATTACTAAACTTAAGATACTTGATCTGCCTATCTCACCTTTTGAAATCTTAATTTTATTATTACTTAAATTGTTTGGTTCTCCTAATGCCATTTGTAGCAGATGATGAGTTAGTCCACCGAAAACAATTACTAGAAATAGAACAAATAGTGCGCTTGCAAACCAGTGATTCCCTTCAAAGCCACCACACAGGATATAAAACTCACTAAGAAATATTGAAAATGGTGGTGAGCCGGCAAGAGCAAGTCCACCCACTAAGAGAACAATTCCACTAACTGGCATAAGCTGAATAGCACCTTTTATATGTTCCATATCTTTACTGTGAAATTTCAGTGATATATTACCTGCTGTAAAAAACATCAGGGATTTTACCATGGCATGATTTATCATATGAAATAGTGCACCAAATACTGATATTGGATTTGCAAATCCTAACCCACAAGCAATAATTCCAATATGTTCTAAACTAGAGTATGCAAGAAGCCTTTTTATATGTTTTTGTATAAGTATAAATGGTACAGAAATGCCAAGTGAAATAAGTCCGAAAACTAAAATCAATTTACTTGTAAATAAGCTTCCTATTGCTAAATTAGTTATAACCGCAAACCTTATTATTCCGTAAATCCCGCATTTTATAAGGACACCCGAAAGCAATGCACTAACCGGTGTAGGCGCTTCACTGTGAGCATCTGGTAACCAGGAATGCATTGGAGCAAGACCTGCTTTTGTGCCAAAGCCAATAAGTATGAAAACAAAAGCAATTTTCATCAAATCAGGATCTAACTCAGGTGCAATTGTTGTTAAATAATTCCAGTTTAAACCTAACTCTTTTGTTCCGCCTGTGTGTGTGACTGCATAATATCCAAGAACAATTCCAATCATTGCAAATGCAATTCCAACTGTACAAAGAATTATATATTTCCAGGATGCTTCAACAGGAGCTTCTTTATTGTAGTACCCTACTAAAAATGCTGAAACTAAAGTTGTAAGCTCAATAGCAATCCATATTATCCCAATGCTGTTTACCATAACAGTTAATAGCATTGTAAGGATAAAAATATTAAATAAAACATAGTATCCTTTTAGTTTCCATATATTATGAATTTTTTCCTCTACTTCATTCGTCATATATCCGATTGAATAGATTGAAGCTATTGTACCTACCAGGCTAATTAAAAAAATCATTAATCCACTTAATGCATCCAGGTAAATAAAATTGTTAAAAGCGACAATATTAGTGCTTTTTAAGATTTCTCTTATAAGATTTAACCCTAAGAAAAATAAAACAATCATACATATGCTTTGTACTTTACCAATCTTTTTTTTGTCTTTAATGATCAAAGAAGACAGTGCTGCAAGTACAGGCACACTCAGGAAGAAAATTATTTCTTTATGGATCATCCTATCCTTTTAGCTTCTTCATTATCTTCTACATTTATAGTTTCAAAAGATTGTTTTATCCTGTAAACCCATACTCCCATAACAAGTGCACCAATAAGCAAATCCAGGAATATTCCCATTTCAACAATATGTGGCATTTCAAAAATAGTGTTAATCGTTAAAGCAAAAATACCATTTTCCATTACATATAAACCAAGTATCTGAGCAAATGCTTTTTTTCTTGTCATCATAATAAATAAACCAATTATAATCATTGAAATAGAGCTGCTAAGTAATCCACTTGACAACACATGGATCTCTTTTTCAATGCCAATGTTTGGAATAGCTTCAAATATAAAAGCAGTCAAAATACAACATATAAGCATTGATGTTGGAAGACCTACATAGGTCTCTATCTGTCTATTTATGTGAATATTTTCCAGAACTTTTAAAAGAATTATAGGAATTAAAATACATTTAGCAAGAAAGGTAATTGCACAAAATGTTATGGTCCCAGAATTGTTGTTAATTAATCCTGCAAATAGCAAAATTAAAATTAATCCAAAAGACTGGATAACAAAAAGTCTGACCATTGTTTCAAGACGGTGGCAGCCAGACATTAAAATGCTTACTACCAGTACTACTCCGATAGCATAGCCTGAAAGTTGTTCTAAGGAACTCATAATCCAAACCTGCTTTCTTTCTGAACAGCGATGACAAGAGCAATTATAGATATTACAAAGGAAGCCATAAGAATTTCTCTTACTTTAAAAAGCCTGACCTTGGATATTGCTGTTTCTATAAAAGCAATTACAGTTGAGAGAAATAAAACTTTTGCAATGTAAATTGAAATTGCAAGCAGAATAGAAGAAATAGCAAAGTTATTACACATATGCCAGGGAAATAGAAGGTTTGCAATTAGTGAAATTATGAGCAATTGTTTTAGGGAGCTTGAGAAAAGCATTAGTCCTAAAGATTTTCCCGAGTATTCAAGAAGCATTCCTTCGTGAATCATGGTTAGTTCGTAATGTGTTTCAGGGTTATCAAAAGGTATTCTGCACATCTCAGCTAAAGAAGCTGTAAATAATGCAAGTATTGTTAGTAAATAAATAGGTGTAAATAAACTAATGCCTTTATTCGATAAATGATTTATTATTTCAGAGATGTTATTGCTTCCACTAGTTAAAACAAAAACAAATAACGAAAGCAACATTACAGGTTCAATTAATACTGATAACATCATTTCACGGCTGCTTGCCATGCTGCAAAACCCACTATGTGGTTCCATTGAACTTGTTGCCATAAAAAATCTTCCTAAGCCAAAAAGATAAATCAGCAGAATGACTCCTCCAAACAAATTCGGGAGGTATAAGGTAGTAAAAGTAGGTATAAGAATAGACGCTACAAGTGTTGTTGTAAAAAATATAAATGGTGTAGCCAGAAAAATCCATGATGTTTGATTTGAAACAACAGTTTCTTTGTAGAAATATTTTTTTAAGTCAAAATAACCCTGTAATATTGGAGGACCGAAACGTCCTTGTAATATTGCTTTTACCTTTTTTATAAAAGTATTTATAAAAGGAGCCAGTAATAGGAATAGCACTATGTGAAGCAAAGTCAAAATTATAGTTTGTAGCTGTGGTGTATTCATAATCTAAGCCATACCAAACAAACAATTAGAGTTAGAAAAATATAAAATAGATCGATTTGTAAAATACCTGATTGTAGTGGTTTTATTTTATGGGATAAACTCATTAGCCCATTAGTTATTGGTAGGTATATGTAGTCATGATAAAAACTCTCTGGTGTATGAAGTTCTGAAAATATTACGTTTAGAGGCTGGCTAAATCCTTTTGGAGTATGACCGAATTCTGATTTTGGTTTAACTCCACAACTCCACGTTTCATCCTTTCGTATAGGAATTTTAGAACCTAGGTTATTTACAACTATGTAAGTTAAACAAAGAGTTGCTATTAATAAAATAAAAACTAAAGCCGGTGAAATAAATAAATTATTAAAGCCAGGCAAATTATTAAAGGCAGTTATTGATGCAGAATCAAGTCCAATTATTGAATAAGTAATTGTTTTAATTAGTGAAAAGGGTATATTAGGGAAAATCCCTATTAACAAACACAGCAGTGCCAAAATTGACATACTCAGAATCATAGACGGAGTTGCTTCCTGAGCATTGATTGATTTGTGTGTTCTGGGCATTCCTAAAAATATTCCGCTAAATGTTTTAACAAAAGTTGCTGCAGAGATTGCACTTACAAAGCCAAGAAGACTGGCAGCAATTGGGGCAAGCAGTTTAATTGTTTCTGATTTTAGTTGAAATAAAAGGAGTAATGACTGGAAAGTCAGCCATTTGCTGATAAACCCATTAAACGGAGGGAATGCAGAAATTGATAATGCTCCAATTAAAAATAAAAACGCTGTTTTCGGAATAACTTTAATTAATCCACCAAGCTTTTCAATGTTTTTTATATGAGTAACAGAAATAACAGCACCAACACTTGTAAATAACAAACCTTTAAATAAGGAATGATTTAAGGAATGAAATAAAGCTGGTATCAAAGTTAAAGCTGCAAGTTCTTTTTGTCCGAAACCAAAAAATATCATACTAGCACCGATTGGGAGCAAAATTATCCCGATGTTTTCAATGCTGCTATAAGCTAGAATTCTTTTTATATTACTTTCTGATGAAGCAAAAATTATTCCTAAGATGGCTGTAATTATTGCAATCATTCCTAATAAAATTCCCCACCAATATGGAAATGGGCTTAAAAAATCAAATACAAATCTTAGAATCCCGTAAATTCCGGTTTTAATCATTACCCCAGACATAAGAGCAGATATGTGACTTGGTGCTGCCGGATGTGCTTCTGGAAGCCAGATATGTAACGGTATAATCCCAGCCTTTGTTCCAAAACCTATAAGTATAAATAGAAATAATGTTAATTTTAACCAATCAGGCATAGCATTTGAAATTCCATGAAACGATGTGAATGAAAAACTACCAGTATATTTGGCAAAAATTAGAAATGTAAATAATAAAAAGGCTGAACCTATGTGAGTCATTAAAAGATAAATAAAGCCTGCTTTTTGTGAATCTGAGTTTGTTATATCAGAAATTACAAAGGCAAAAGAAATCAGTGTCATTAATTCCCAAAATATAAGAAACTGAAAGCCGTTACCAGAGCATACTACAAGCAGCATTGAAAGAATAAATAATTGATACAAGAATCCTAAAATGCCAACATTCTTTTCAATATATTCTTTTTTAAGATACCCAATTGAATAAATTGAAACTGGGATTACAAGAATTGAAATGATCATAATAAAAAATGCAGAAAGAGGATCTATAACAAGCTCAATTTTGCCTAAAGGAAATCCAAGATTATAAGTTAAAGCAAAAGCAAAAGGATGCTGATAAATTATTGAAAAAATAGAACTGATAAGGCTAAGAGATGAAGCAATGATTGCAAAGATGCTGGATGCAATAATTGAAAGAACTTTAGACTTGAGACAAATAAGGAATACAAAAATCGCCCCAAGAACAAATATAAGGAATGAATATTTGAGTAATAATGCTTCTAAGATCATTTTTAGTACCTCGTCCTCCTTTCTTGTTATTTATTTTGCTTAATAGGTCTCTTATTCCGGCAAGCTGGTTATTGAATGTTATTTTTGCAATATCAAGAAGTTTAAATATAGTCGGATCTTTTATTGAATAAAAAACGTTGCTCCCTTCTTTACGGGTGATTACTAAGTTATTAACTCTTAATATAGCCAGTTGTTGAGAAACGTTTGGCGCTTCAATATTTAATATTTCTCTTAATTGGTTGACAGTATGTTCTCCATCACGAAGCGCATCTATAATTTGAATTCTTATGGGATTAGCCAGGGCTTTAAAAAAATCTGCCTTAAATTCACTAAGTTTTTTCATCTCCATATTATACCTTCGAATATTCGCATATCCTTAAATGTTAACATTTAAGAACATATTATGATCAATAATTTAGTTCCATAACAAACTAAACATATTAAAAATTTATAAAAATATTAAGCTAGATATAGTTCCATAGATAAGAACACTAAGCATACTTTGAATCACAGAATCAATAGGTCCAGCACCAGCAGCTGGATCATTGTGTAACATTTGTACTATTTGTGTGATTAATAGTGCTACCACAGGAGCAGAAGCTAAAACTGTAAACATAGATAAACCAACACTTAAAGCAAGCTTGTTGTCAGAAAACCATACTTGAACAACCAATCCTGAAATAATACCAAAAGCTATTCCAACCAAAAGACCAAGAGATAACTCTTTGATTAGATACATATAAAATTTTGCTTTGCCAGTTTTTAAATTTCTTGAATAAATTGACTGAGTTTGAGTAGCTATAGCATCTGCCATGTACAAAATAAAAGGAAGAAAAAAAGATACTCTTACATTTTGCGATAACACTTGTTCAAATTTAGAAGTTACAAAAGAAACTATAATACCCAATACTAGTCCCAATAATAAATAAGGGAGTCGTATTTTTAGCAAGACACCAACTGACTCAGTATTATCGTCAGCATAGAAGATAGGTTTTTTTTGCTTCATAGTATGAAAATCAAACGGTTATTATTTTAACTAATCTAATTCTTCTTTTTTTAGACTGGCTGCCTCCTTGTGTCCTTTCTTAATATCCCTTGATTAAACTATTACTGTATAATTTATACAATTATAAATGGCAATAAGAATTGGAAATAACCCTTTCCTCCCTAAAGGAGTACCGTATGTTACTCAGGCAGGCCTTTTTGCTGGCAGAAGTAGTATAAGCCATATTACAAGGTTTCTTAGAGAGCACAGTTCAGTCACCCCCCTGGTAAATCCAATGATATTGTTTGCCAGAAATATGCAGGCAGCTGAAAACTGGTTTTCAGGAAGAATTGATTCTGTCAGAAAACAAATAGCAAAATCCAGACTTAGAGTTGTTGCAAAAGAACTTGAGTCAAAGAAAGAAGTTAGTGATAAGAGATATTGGGTTAGAGAATTTTGTTCTTTGAAAGATGCTTCTGATTTATCTTTGTTTGTTGAAAAATATGTTTTAAATCTTCTGGATAGAAAAGTGTCTGGATTTCTTCCCTGGATATTTAGATCTGGATCAGGGAATAGACTTTCAGGTATTCTTACTGACTACAGAGAAAATTTATTAGATGAACTTGGTAGTACAGGATTAACTTCTGATCATATACAAAGAGGAAAAATTGCTAATAGGGTTTTTGATTTGCTTACACCAAGAGTTGCTGTCATAGGACATAGTCAGGGTGGATTAACAGCTTTACAATCTATGCAGGAGGGAAATAACGATATTTCAATTGTTCTTGGTTGGGGCATGCCAACAAATGGAGTAAATCCAGAAAGAATTCCTGTACCATGGCTGCTTAAAAGAGTATGCCCAATGGTGGGAGAACTGATGGCTGGGAGCCCTGAACTTATAAAAGCAAAAACAACACCATGCCCTCTTGATACGACTGTAATTGCTATAGATTTAAAGGACAGAAAAGATGATGTAATTCTTCCTAATAGTCTTTCCCCCGATATACCAAATGCTCATCATATAGAGGTAGGTCCGAAAAAAGCTAAAGCTGCTAATGTTTTAAGAGGTTTCCAGACTCCTATAGGATTTTTATTAGATCACCCACCCTGGTTTCTTAGACAAAGAGCAGAAAGAAACCGGTATCATTTTTCATACCTGGATGTAAGGCACGTTCCATACTTCTTCTCAGAAGAAAAAGGCAGCTTAGCTTTTGAGTTTGGTATGGGGCAGAATGCAGTGGGAAATGTTCGACGGCTTTTACATCCGTCTAATAATGGGGTTTTACAGTCAAATTATCTACAGTGGCTATTGGAAAAAACTAAATCTAGAGAGATAGATTTTAGTCTTTCTGATATAAAATCTGAACTGGAAGAACTACAGAAATTACCTTTGCCATTTAAAGCTAGTGAGTATGAACTTGCACAGGAATTGTCTAATTTAGTATGAATATTAAGCAGCTTTTCGATTAGCCAGGTTAATTGATTTACCTTTTCCTTGTTTTCTCAATGCTGAAGTATATTTAATTAATTCATCATCGTGAGTGACGCAGATAATGGTTGTTCCTTCACTATGTATTTTTTGAAGAATATTTCTGACCTCTGTTGCATATTCGGAATCCAAGCCACGGGTAGGTTCATCCAGAAGTAATATTTTTGGTTTTGTATATAATGCTCTTGCTAGTCCAACTCTTACCTGTTCACCACCGGAAAAATGATTAATTTTTTCACCAAGCTTATCAGTAAATTTATGCAGGTTTAAATATTCCAACAACTTTTTTAAAGATTCATCATCAACAGTTTCATTGTAAAATACTATGTTTTCTCTTAATGTCATCTCTGGGAAAATGTACGGATCCTGATTAGAATAAGACATGATTGAGTAAATTGAATTCTCTCCGTATCTTTTAACATCAGTTGTATTAATCCCAGAAGATTTACCCTCTCCGCCAATTTTTATACTCCCGCTGTCAGGCTGATCAAGTCCTGCTATGTTTTTCAAAAGTGTTGATTTACCTACCCCTGAAGGACCTGCTATCGTTACAAAATCTCCTTCGTGAATATCTAAATTAACCCCATTTAATATATGCTTAAATTTTAACCCTTTTATAGAAATATTGAGATTTTTTAATTCAGATATAGGGATTCTTGTTTTTTCTTTTTCTCCATCTGGTAAATCAAGTTTATCCGATTCTCCCAGTATTTTCTCCATCCTTTTAATATTTTCACGATGTCTTGGGAATTCAGTGCAGAGCTTATTAATGAGTTCTTTAAATGGATCACTTACGCCTTCCGAATACAATACATTTGAAAAAACAGCGCCTTCAGAAATTTTACCCGTCCAGTGGAGTATAAGTGCAGCTATTGAAGATAGTATTTGAGTAGTGCTGAATGTAAAATATGCTGCATACCTCATTTTTGTTTCATAAAGAAGTCTTTTAAGTGTCAGCTTATCCAACTCGTCCATTTTGTCATTAACGGAACGTTCTATTTTTTTTGTATGGGGAGAAGTCAGTATTGTTTCTACTCCATCCTTTACAGAAGCTAATTCATTTGCTACCTTTTCTTTTGCTTTAATTTCATCCCTATTTACCGGACTGACTCTACGGTTATAAATTTTGCCTATTAAAAATGTTAAAGGAATACTTGCCAGGTTAATTAAACCAAGCAAAGGGTTTATGAGCATTAAACCAGTAAAAGCAGTTCCGATTCCTACTGACTGCGGTAAAAGAATTGACATAGACTTTGAAAGCAAATTGATGGTTGATTCTTTTCCACGATCTAGAGTTTCTATAATTTCACCAAGTGATCTGTCCTGAGTAAACCTATATTTATTAAAAATCAATGACTGAGAAATCCTTTTGTTAATTTTAGATTTGATATCAGTCATTAGCTTTGCTTCATTTATTTCTCCTACTAAATCAAAATACGCAGAGACACCGTTTCCTGTAACAAGTCCAACTGTTGGTAAAGCAATCCCATACTGAAAGAAAAAAGGAGTAATCCCATTTATGGTATGTGCAAGAAAATAACTTGAGATAATTTTAGCTATTGCTCCTTTTCTTTTCCCTAGTTCATATTGATTCCACAATCTGAGCATTGTTCTGAATAAGCCGTCTCCATCCTTTTCAGATGTCATAAGTTCAATCAGAATTTCAAGCTCATCTTTTTTTAACGGATACCTTTCTGCTAAGCTCTTTAACAACTCATTTCTTATTTCTACCTGTTCTTCTGCGTCTGATTTATAATAATTAGATGCCTTGAAGAACTCAGTTATATCCTGTTCCAGCGATTTTGCATTAGCAGCACTAGCCATAGAGTCAAAGTGAAACCACACCAAAGCCTCAAGTTCGTAAATTTCATCCTGGCTTAAACCTTCAACTCCTCTTTCTGCTTTTATATTTTTAACAAGCTCTTCAGTCCAGCTTTCTATTTGACTGGCTATTTCTTCACTTTCAATATCTACAAATTCGCGTTTAGGATGTTCATTTGATATTTTTGTTTTTGTTTCCATGATCCCTGCGACTTTTTCATACCCTCGCATAAGTTCTGGATCAATTAATTTTTCAAATGGCAGTATATTTTCTACCTGTAAGATTTCTGCTTGTCCTGGCTTTTGAAATTCCTGAACAGCTAGCCTAAGTGATAATTCATATTCAGCTGGTGTTATAGAGTTTTCATGATTGCTATTATCAGGAGTTAGATTTGATTCAGTCCTTGCTCTTTCAAATTCTTTCCTTGTTGGCCTAAATGAATCACTCTCAGTACATGTAAACAATTTTCTTATGGTTAAACTCATTTGTAATCCAGTAACAATTTGTGAGATTTATACCTGTGCATCTCAGCAGGTACTTCTCAGATACTCTTCCTAACTAAAATTGAAAATTAATTGTATTTTATCATCGGTTACTATTTATGATCCTTGTAATGTAATTAAGACATTTTGCATTCTATCTATGTCATTTTTTGGTATCAATTTAAATACATAGCGGAAACATTTTGCTTACAATAAGATAAAAGAGTTCTAAAAAATCCTGGATAGTTCAATCACAAAACCATTATCACCATTAGCTTTATTATTATGTATTTGATAACCTACCCATAGTGTAGTGTTCCTCGGAAAGCTGTAATAAAAACCAGGAATTAAAAATCCGTTTGCATGTTTACCAGAGTGCCAATCTGCAACCAATCCAAAGTTTTTTGTAATAGGCTGCTCAAGTCCTGCAATATAACAAACAACATCTCTTCCAAAAAGAGTAGTTGTTCCAATCAATACACCTGAAGTCAGTCTTGTTTTAGTCTTTGGCAATCTTGTGCTTAAGTGAGAGTAAGTATATCCCCCTACACCTTTTCCACGAAGTGAAACAGGAATCAAGGTACCAAAAGTTAGTTTTGTTTCTGACTTTCTATGTAGTGGCAAAAAAGATTTAAAACCTATTCCCAGAACTTCATTAGCTACATTATTTGTGCCTATACCGATCAGGGTTAAGTCTAGTTCAGTATTTTTCCCGATTCCATAAGCAGCATACTCTGTAAAAAGGCCGAATTTGTTTGAGAATTGGGCTTCTTGCTGCAGGAAAATCATTCCTTTTTCAGTAACATCAGCAGATGGAACATTAAAAATAGTTTGCTGGGCAAGAGCTTTGTTTCCTGGAAATAAAACAAAAACTACAACCACGGTCAGTAGAATAATTATTTTTATATTGATTTTTCTGAACATTAGAATAGCTTTTTTGTTTTAAAATAAATCAGCATTAAAAATATAACAAGGAATATAAAAAACATAGTTAAAGGATAGCCAAACTGCCAGTCAAGCTCTGGCATATACTTAAAGTTCATTCCATAAATTCCTACTATGAAAGTAGGAGGCATAAATATTGTAGAAATAATAGTTAGTGTTCTTACTGCTTCATTTGTTCTGTATGTAATACTTGACAGGTAAATCTCAAGTATTGCAGAAACTATTTCCTGTAGCGTATGAACCCTGTCAAAAATTCGATTTGTACCATCAAGTAATTCTGATAAAAGTATTTTAGTTCTATCTGTGAAGGAAATACTCTTTATGCCATGAAACCAGTTTATAGTGTCTTTTAAAAATGAAACATTGTTTCGTAAGTGTATTATTGTTCTCTTTAATCCGTGAACTTCTTCAAGTGTCTCAGAGCTTGGCTTCTTTATAATATTTTCTTCTATATGTTTTATTTTCTTACCAAATTTTTCAAGTGCTATAAAATAATTGTCAAGCACTGTATCTATCAGAGAACAAGTAAGATAATCAATAGCTGTCTGCCTTATTGAATCTTTATTACTTCTAATTTTATCTCTTACAGGTTCAAATATTTTCCAGGAAGCGTTTTTGCATATTGAAATTACGCAATTTGAACGAAGAATCAGATCGATTTCAATATTTACAATGTCATTGATTTCATCGCTGAATTGTATAACATTTAGAGGAATATAAGTGTTAGCTCTAAATAATTCGCTGGTTACATAGGTCTCAGAATCTAATACCTCTTGAAGCTCTGCAGGTTGTATGCCAAAAAAAACAGCTAAACTTTCTAGAATATTCCTTCGAAAAGGTCCACTAATATTTATCCAAACTATTCCACCTTTTCCTACAAGTGGAAAACACTCTTCTAAATTTGACACTTCCTTTTCTTCAAATTTAAATTCGTCGTAGTAGGTTAAATCGATTTTTGTGTCCTGAGAATCAACGTGTATAATACGTGACAAAGGATTTTTGTCAGAGGCTGATTTTTTTGATTTCTTTATCATTGTTATAAATATAAAAACATCTTGCTTATATACTTTATGAAGTTAGTGACTTCTATATTGGTACTGAAGTGCCAGATTGTAGGTCTCTGTATAGACCCTTCCCTTGATTATTAAAATTTTCTATACTGAAACAAAAGATATAATTACTACTCGATAATTAGCTGTAAACCTAGAACTATTAAATAACTAAAATTAAATGTTTAAAGAAATAGTTTTCCTTATAATTTTTTTAATTATGCTTCTCATCTTAGCTTTACCGCTTGGTGGATATATGGCAAAGATTTTTACAGGACAAGTCACGTTCTTTTCAAGAATATTAAGTCCTTTGGAAAAATTAGTTTATAAGATATCAGGCATTAATGAAAATACTGAAATGACCTGGACAACTTATACATTTTCATTTCTGATTTTTACTTTTTATGGGTTTATTTGTCTCTTTTTACTTCAGGGACTGCAAGAATTTTTACCATTTAACCCGCAAAAGTTTGGTCCTGTCAGATGGGATACAGCCTTAAATACTGCTGTTTCCTTTGTTACAAATACAAACTGGCAGTCTTATAGCGGTGAAGAAATAATGAGTTATTTAACCCAGATGCTTGGATTGACAGTACAAAACTTTCTCTCTGCTGCCAGTGGGATTGCTGTAGCTATAGCATTTATCAGAGGATTTACAAGGATCAATACGAATACAATTGGAAACTTCTGGGTTGATTTAACCCGATCAATGATTTATATACTTTTGCCTTTTAGTATTGTTTTAGCCTTTGTATTTATCTCTGAAGGAATGATACAAAATCTGAGACCATATTCTGGTTTTCAGACACTTGAAGGAGGAAATCAAATTCTTCCATTTGGTCCTGTAGCTTCGCAAATTGCAATAAAATTTCTTGGTACAAATGGAGGAGGATTCTTTAATGCTAATTCATCCCATCCTTTTGAAAATCCTACTCCGGTTACAAATTTTCTTCAGATTCTGGCAATGCTACTTATACCTGTTGCTTTGCCATTTACATTTGGAATACTAATAAACAAACGAAGACAGGGATGGGCAATATTTTCTGTAATGTTAATTTTATATCTGACAGGATTTGCAATTTCAGTTTATTCTGAGTCTCAGGGAAATCCTCTTTTAGCTAAATTAGGTATAACTAATGGCTATATGGGAACCAACATGGAGGGAAAAGAAGTAAGATTTGGAATAATCCAGTCAGTTTTATTTGCCCAGACTACTACTTCAACCTCATGTGGCGGTGTAAATAGTATGCATGATAGTTTCCTTCCTCTTACTGGCTTGGTTCTTTTATTTAATATTGCAATAGGTGAAATAATCTTTGGCGGTGTGGGAGTTGGTTTAATTGGACTTTTAATAAATGCAGTTTTAACAATGTTTATTGTAGGACTCATGATTGGGAGGAGTCCTGAGTTCTTAGGAAAAAAGCTTGAGCCTTTTGAAATGCTTATGTCTGCAGTCTCTATCTTATCAATGCCAATATGTGTTCTTTTATTTAGCGGCATTGCTATTTCTACTGCTGTTGGACTTTCTTCACTAAATAATGTTGGGCCCCATGGTTTGTCTGAAATTTTATATGCATTTGCATCCCCAGCTGGTAATAATGGTTCAGCATTTGCAGGAATTAATGCAAACACCTTATTTTATAATTTCACTACATCTTTAGCTATGATTATTGGCAGATTTACCACAATTATTCCTGCACTTGCAATCGCTGGCTCGCTTGCAGAAAAGAAAATTGTACCTGAAAGCTCAGCAAGCTTTTCAACAGATGTTCCTTTGTTTGTCTGGCTTCTCGTTGCAGTAGTAATTTTAGTTGGCGGGCTAAATTATTTTCCTGTTTTAGCTTTAGGTCCTATCCTTGAACATCTGCTTATGTACTCCGGGGTGACTTTTTAGAGGATATGAATGACAACAGATAAAAACAAATTCTGGGATTCTAAACTATTTATAGAAGCAGTAATAGAATCCTTTGTTAAATTAAACCCATTTATCCTGTGGAGAAATACAGTAATTTTTGTTGTTGAAATTGGAGCAATAATTACTACCTTAATAACAATAAAAAATATAATTCATGGAGAATATTTTGCTTTTAATGCTCAGATTACTCTGTGGCTCTGGTTTACTGTATTGTTTTCAAACTTTGCAGAGTCTTTGGCTGAAGGACGCAGTAAAGCTCAGGCAAGATCGTTGCAGCAAACCAGGAGTGAAACTATAGCCAGGAAATTATTAGCCAACGGTGATGTGGAAAACATTTCAGCACTTTTATTAAGAAAAGGAGATATTGTACTGGTGCATGAAAATGAAATTATTCCAGGTGATGGACAGATAGTTGAAGGGCAGGCGCTTATTGATGAATCAGCAGTTACTGGAGAATCTGCTGCAGTATTCAGGGAATCGGGCGGTGACAGGGATGCAGTAACTATAGGTACGAAGATAGTATCAGGAAATGTAAAAATTAAAATAACAGCTAATCCTGGTGATACTTTTTTAGACCATATGATAGCAATGGTTGAAAGTGCACACAGACAAAAAACTCCAAGCGAAATAGCTCTTGAGATATTGTTAATTGGTTTAACTATTGTTTTTGTTGTGGTTATCGTTACTTTGATAGCATTTTCTAAATACTTAAATATTGCAATCTCTGTAACGGTTTTAATTTCTTTGTTGGTTTGCTTAATGCCTACAACAATTGGTGCTTTATTGCCTGCCATTGGTATAGCTGGTATGGAGCGTCTTGTAAAAAACAATGTTGTTGCAGTTAGCGGCAGGGCAATTGAAGCAGCAGGAGATGTAGATGTGGTTCTGTTGGATAAAACCGGAACTATTACACTTGGAAACAGGTTTGCTACAGAGCTTATCTCGGATGATGGTGTAGACCCGCACCTTCTGGCTGAAACAGCACTTTTATCTTCTATTAGTGATGAAACAGCAGAAGGGAGAAGCATTGTTACACTTGCAAAAAATAATTTAGGTGTTAGAGGAAGTGAGATTCAAATACCAGAAGGTTCTGTTTTTATACCATTTAGTGTCCAGACTAAAATGAGTGGTTTGGATTATATAGATGGCGAAATAAGAAAAGGCGCACATGATGCAGTAGAAAAGTTTGTTAATAAAAGACAGGGAACTATATCTAAAAAAATTAAAGATGCTGTTGAATTTATTTCCAGAGAAGGAGGTACGCCTTTAGTTGTTGCGCGAGGTGGGAAAGCAATAGGAGTTATTTATTTAAAAGATGTTGTTAAACATGGGATCAGTGACAGATTAAACCAGCTTAGACATTTAGGTATTAAATCGATAATGATTACAGGTGATAATCCTTTAACAGCTGCTTCAATAGCAAAGGAATCTGGTGTTGATGATTTTGTAGCCGAAGCAAAACCTGAAATAAAACTAAAAATCATAAGAGAATACCAGGAAAAAGGACATCTTGTTGCAATGATTGGAGATGGTACAAATGATGCACCTGCGCTTGCTCAGGCAGATGTCGGAGTTGCAATGAATGCCGGCACGCAGGCTGCAAGAGAAGCTTCAAACATGGTTGATCTGGATTCAAATCCTACAAAACTAATAAGCATTGTTGAAATTGGGAAACAAATACTTATTACCCGTGGTTCATTAACTACATTTAGTGTTGCAAATGATGTATCAAAATATTTTGCAATTATCCCTGCTATGTTTTCTGTAAAATATCCAATCCTAAATGTTCTTAATATTATGCACCTTACAACACCTCATAGCGCTGTTTTGGCAGCTGTAATTTTTAATGCAATTGTAATTCCTATGCTTATACCGCTGTCTCTACAGGGAGTAAAATACAAAGCGGTTCCTGCAGAAAAACTGTTGAAAACAAATATGTTTGTGTATGGTTTTGGTGGACTTATTTTACCGTTTATAGGAATAAAGTTAGTTGACATGCTGCTTGTAGCATTGCATTTGGTGTAGCTGAAAGGAGTATTCTCTGAAATAAGAACTTATGGAAAAAGAAATTAAAAGCGGGCTTGTAGTGTTTTTGTTCTTTACGGTTTTATCGGGACTTCTCTATCCTTTGCTTATTACAGGAATTGCTCAACTGATCTGGAATAATAAAGCAAATGGAAGTTTAATTAAATTAAATAATAAAATAATTGGTTCAAAATTAGTTGGTCAGCAGTTTAGAAACCCGGCATATTTTCATGGTAGACCTTCAAACGTAGTTTATGCTGGTAATAAATCTGGTGCAACTAACCTGGGACCAACCAGTAAAAAACTGATTGAAGAAACTAAAAAAAATATTTTATTAATAAGAAATGAAAATAAACTTTCATCTGACTCAAAAATACCTGCTGACCTAGTTTTCAATTCAGCAAGCGGATTGGATCCCCATATTTCACCTGAAGCTGCAAAACTTCAGATCCCAAGGATTTCAAAGGTAAGAGGTGTTCCTGAAGAGAAGATACAGAAATTGCTCTATAAGTATATTGAATCAGAACAGTTTGGAATATTGGGTAGCCAAAGAGTTAATGTGCTTGAATTAAATATTGATTTAGATAGTTTAGCTTTGCGCTAGGCAGTGTTAATTTTTTTGATCAGTGCAATTTCCATAACAGCTATTAGCTAACTCATTAAAAAGCTCTTTTTTATAATATCCTGCTTTTATTCCATATGCTAATATTTTTTTTAATGCATTTAAATCAATATGAACATTATAATTGCATCTTTTAAAAGATTTTTCTACAATAGCAATGCTTATTTCTTTTTTAGCTATATTCGAAATAGATTTTGCAATACTGTCTATAGCTTTATCAGGATTTTTTAATATAAAATTATTTGCTTCTTTATGTGCTGATAAAAAATTTTCTATCGCGTCTTTGTTGTTTTTTGCATACTCACTATTTACTATTAAAATAGTTGTAGGGTAGTTGCCATTATCTAAAATTGATTTTTCATCAACTAAAATATTAATTTTCAAATCACTACTATTAGCTTTATCCAGTATGACTGTACCCCAAGGCTCTGGAAGGCAAGCAGAATTAATTGACATTGTATAAAATGTGGTAGCAACGTCTTGCGGAGGAATAGCAACAATTTTTACATCATTTAAAAGTTTCTTTTCTTCAAGGTACATTCTAAGAAGTAAATCCTGAGTATTTCCAAACTGAGGCACTGCAATCTTTGAATCTTTACCTATGCTTTCCCCTACAATAAGTGTTCCCCCATTACAGGCAAAATCAAGAAGTTTAAGAGGTATGCCTTTTGATATTGCCCCGATAAATGGTCCCGGTCCAATATATGCAACATCAATTTGATTAGTTATAAATGCATCAATAATATTATTCCCAACAACAAAATGTATTGGTTTCAGCAGAACATTTTCTAGCTTATTTTGAAAAATCTTTCTTTCAATCCCTATAAGTGCTGTTGCATGAGTCACGTTCGGCATATATCCAAGTCTTAGAGTTTTTTTATCCAAATTTTTATTCCCACATGAACAACTAAAAGGAATAAATATAATGCTTATAAAAATGAGAAGCGTTTTTTTTAATGAACTGCCCATAGTTAGATTATAGACTTGAAAGAATTAAAAATGTACCTTAATAGTAATAATAGATATTATAATGACTATGTATTTTGCTTTAGTGAGCATAAGTCTTTTGAGGAGAACTTTTTTGTTTAAGTAATAGTCTCTAAGAAAAGTGAAAAATCCTCTTTTACTGATTGTTATTTTAATTTTGCCCTTGTGGAGTCTAAACTCTGCTTGTGCAAAAGATACATTTTCAAATGATTTTGGTTTGTGGACTGCAATTAATGTTTATGCTCCAATAACAGAAAAAGTACAAACAAGATTTCAAATTAGTCCCAGATGGCTTGATAATGCTACTGACTTTAACCAGTTTATTTTGCATGGTTTATTGGGATATAAGTTTAATGAACATTTTTCTTTCTACCAAGGTCATGCTTGGAGTACACTTTATATACCAAACTTTACAAGAGAGCAAAGACCTTATCAAGAAGCAATAATTTCTCATAATGTAGATAAATTGTGCTTTGAACATAGATTTAGATTTGAAGAAAGATTTTTACAGGGTGTTGATGGTGTTGCACTTCGAGGAAGATACAGGCTTAAAGGAATCTATCCATTGGATAAAAATAAAAAATGGTCATTGGTTTTATTTGATGAATTATTTATAAACTTCAATTCTCCTAATGATGGACCGGAGCCTGGTATTGATCAAAATCGTATTTATGCCGGAATAAATCGTAAGTTTAATGAAAATATCAGTGCAGATTTAGGATACCAATTGCAACATCGCCATTTTCCTGGACCTAAAGTTGAAACACTAAATCATTTTGTATTTTTTTATCTCAACTTTTTTCTGCCTCCCATTGTTAAAAATTAATGTCTTTTTCAAAAAAAGTTTTTATTTTATCTTTTACTTCGGGCATGCAATCGGTAAGGGTGTTATTAGTTCAAACTTTGCAGGTAAAAGAGCAAATTATTTTTTATTGGGAAATAACAAGGAGTTTTTAATCTTAAAAAGGTAATCTATTTATTCAAGCAACCGCGGCAGAGCAACATAAAAATTAAACATAATTAAGTGATTAAGTTTATCTATAGTGGGTGCAGGATCATTTATATATTGAAGCTGATAGCCACTTTCCATTCTGACATTGTTACTTATTTTTCTGCTCAAACCAATAAAAAACCTGTTTTGATCTATTCCACCTTGAGGTCCATCAAAATGTGAGAAGAGGTTTACAAAAAGTTCGTTTGAAAGAACTATTCCCCACGTTTTGGTTCTTCCTACAGGATAGATCCCTTTTAGTAAATATCTTGTACGAAGTGAAACATCGTCAACGTTTTGTATAAAACGTTCTTCAAATCTAAGTCTTGATATAAAGTCAATCTTTTGAAATGATTTTTCATAAAGAATTTGTTGCCAAATTCTTTGTTCTCTTACGAACCTTGGTACATAATGCAAGGTCCATGCATATGCTGACCAAATAGATAAATTGTCTGTAAGCTGATACCCTAAAGAAGGGCGGGTTATTAGCTGATGTATACGGGTTAAATTTTCTTCAATACGGGGATTTACTTCTAGTTCAGTTCTAAATTTTTTATTTATAGGTAATCTAATATAAACCGGAGACCAGATACCAAAGTCATCTTCTAAATATGGGTCTGCATAAGCAAATTGACTAGTAAAAAAATATGCTCCAATGAAAATAAAAATTATAAAAATTCTTTTCATACAGATTATAATGACTGAAATATTTATGTTTTGTATCTAATTGTTAGCAAGATAAAGCTTACTTTTAGCTTTTTAAACCTGAACTAAGTTATCTTTTACAGTGGTAGATAAAGATTTTAAAAGTTCATTTGCTAAAAGAGATGCTTGTTCTCTTATTTCAGGAACAGCAGTTGTTTCCCACAGTTGCCCTTTAAGTGGTGGACCAAGAGTATAAAGCACTTCAGAAATATTTCCATTTATATCTTTTAATGCACCGCTAATATCTGCCTCCAAACCTAAAGAAAGTTTATCAGGAGCAATTAAACCCAGTTCAAGCAAATTAACAATAAGAGGATCCTGAATCTGACAAAAATCAAGCTCAGAACCAGTGCAGTTTACAACCCGGGCAACTTTTATAGTTTCAGTTTTATTGGCTGATTTGTTAATTAAAACATCTACATTTTCTTCATATTCTTTATAGTCTTTTATTCTTCCTTTGTGAATTATAAGTTGCTTTGATTCAGTAAGCGAAGTAATAACTTTGGCTACTTCTAGTGGCATGCGGTGTCTATGAATATCCCAATAAGGTCTAAGGTGCCTGAAGAATTTTTTCTTTTCATCTACAGATAACTTACCCCACAGGTTTTGTATATGTGGTCGTAATGAATCAAATACTAAGCGCCAGTCGCTGCCAGCTTCAATGGCGTATTTTATTTTTTCTCTTATAATCCTGGTTAACTTTCTAATAGTTAGCGACTCATTAAAATCAAACTTAATATCAATGGGCTTAATATCTAGTTTGTGTGGCTGGGGAATTAAACCATGCCTTGAAACAGCATGAATAATACCTCTGTGTCCTCTGCATTTAAGCTCTATTGCTTTATCTATCATGGTAAGTCCTGTACCTATAAGAAGAATTGAATCATCCGGGGAAATCATTGACAGTGCATTACTAGACCATGGGTCTCTAATGTATCTATTACTTTTATAGAAAGACATTTGCTTTACATTTGGATTCCTTGGGAGATAGTTCCCTACTGAAAGAACAATTTTATCGGCAGGTATTTGTATCCCACTCTCCAGTGTTATTTTTGCTTTTTTATTGCTGTCCATTTCTATGGATACAGCTTCATCATTTAACCTCTTAAAACTTGTTGATGGAGACTTATTTGTTTCTGCTTCATAAAGTACTGACTCCAGGTATTCTCCATAAAGCATTCTTGATACAAAAGAGTTTGAATGTATGTTTAAATCACGGTTTTGAACCCATCTCAGAAAGTGTTCAGGGTCATTTGGGAATGCACTCATTTTTCCTGCAGGGACATTTAACAGATGAAGAGGACTATTAGTAGAATATGCAAATCCTCTTGCAAACCTTGGTGCTCTTTCTATTAAAATTATCTGTAAATGTTCACTGACTGATTTTTTCATCAAATGAGTAGCAACTAAAGATCCGCTAAAACCCCCACCGATTATTACCATGGTAGGTTTCTTAGAAGTTCCATTCCCTGAAACCGGGTATGCTATCGGTGTTTTATTTTTGCTTACTGTACTAGTAACCATAGGTTTATCAGCTACAAGATAACTAACTACTTTTTCACAGACCTGTACTTTCTTCAGAGTTACTTCGTTTGAATATCCTAATGTTTGAGGTAATAAATCCACTTCAAGCGGTGGGGAATAAACATGCAAGGTAACAAGTTTTTTATTTGAATTATTTTTCACCTCATGTTCTATGCCTATTGGTATATGTTCAATATCTCCTGGGCAAAGTGTACCTGAAACTTTTCTGTCTTCAGGGTAATAAGTGGTATATGCCATCTCTCCTTCTAAAACAAGTGTAATTGCATCTGATTTACCATGATTATGAACAGGAGTTCCCTGTCCTGGTAGCCAGCACATTAAAATTAATTCAACATTATCTGTTTTAAATATAAGCTGTCTTGCATACTGACTTTCTAAAAAACTCTTTAATGTATCAATGTTTATAATGCTCATGTAGTTAAAAACCTTCTGCTTAAATGACTCTCCTTATTTTAACAAATCCAGAATCATTATAAAAATGGTTATCAGGTTTGATTTCTTGAACTAATTTTGGTTAAAAGATGGCTACTGCTTTACTAATATGATTAACCCAGTCAAGCGATTTTGGCTGAACAGGTCCAAGTAGCGATACTCTCATATATCCCTATAGTGTCAAAATTTGTACTGGAATGTCAATAGCAGAAGATTAATCATCAAAACATTTTCTGCACTTGCCATGAAACTGTCCTATTTTAGCTTCAAATTTTTCAAACTTTGCCTGCTGTTCCGGGGTTAAGAGTTTGTTTATTTTTTCATGAGCAGATTTCTTTATAGCCTCAAACTGTGGACTTATTTCTTCACGAAGTTTTTTCATGTCACTGTGTTTGGCTTCAAAGATTGCTGCAACTTTTGTCCTTTGATCCTCAGTTAAACTAAGTTCTTTTGAAAACTTTTCAAGCTTATTTTTCTTGAAAACATTTTCCTTGGACTGACAACAGTGTTTTTTGAAACAATGACAACCAGGAATCAGACCTTTTTCAAACACAAGGCCTGCTGCAAAGCCTAAAATTAATGCCAGAAAAACTTGTAACCATGCTATTTTCATAATTTCTCCTTTAGTGACTACCCGTCACTGTTTGACTTGCCTGTTAAGCTTTCAATACTAATAATACCAAGACAATGTAATAATTCTGCCTGTGCATTGTTATACCCTACAGTTGCGCTTACTTCCTGAGCCAGAGATTCTTTATATTCTTTCTGAGCATTCAACAGCTCAGTATTTATTCCTACCCCGTTCTCTAATCTGGCTTTTGCAAGCTCTAATGCTTCAGAACTCGCGGCAACTCTTTTCTTGGAAACCTCTAAAAGTTTTTCTGCAGTCTGAACTTTAAGATATCCTATCCTTACTTCCTGTTCTATTTTCTGGTTTATGATATCCAGATTTGTCATTAAAGCTTTGGTTTGATTTTTTGCCTGGTTTATTCTCGAAACAGTACTTACTCCCAGTCCATCTGCAAAAGTCCAGTCTACCTGTATGCCGATAGACTTGTTTGCCATAAGTGAATCGTCTATCCTTGATAAAAATGGTTTTCCTCCGCCTCTGATTACATTGGATACATTTGTTACATCGTTTAGATTTATACTGGGGTCAAAGGTTTGATACATTAATCTGTCACGGGATACCATCTGTGGAATAGGATTTCCGTTTTCATCAAGTGCAATAGCATCCGGTGTTACTTCCCTGACTTTTGTCCGGTGAAAAATTACATTTCCTGTTCCGCCATACTGACCAAAAAAGTTAGCTCTTGGAAGAAAATCTGAAAAAGCAGCTCCTATGAGATTTTTTTGTGCCAGATAATCAAAGTGTGCTTTTTTAATTTCTGGTCTGTTACCTTTTGCAATTGAAATCAGTTCTGTTATGGGTCTGTCTATATTAAAAAGTTCTCTGGTTTTTAAATCATCCAGATCAGTTTTTACATGAGCCTCCTGATTTAAATTCAGTAGTCTTTCCAGATTTATAGCTGCTTCTCTTACTAGTGACTGCTGCAAAATCAGTTCATGCTCCTGACTTGCAAGCTGTGATTCTGACTGTAAAACATTAAATCTGGTACCAACTCCCTGTGCATCCAGATTTTTATTTAGTTCTACCTCTGCATTTGCTTCTTCAACTGCTTTTTCAAGCACATCAAGTTTAGCTTCTTCAAGAAGAAGCTGATTATATGTTTTTGTAACTTCCAGAAGGATGTTATTCAGCGTGGATTGAAGACTTTCTTTTAAAGATTTATATGTATTTTTTGCGCTAAGTGTATTAAATACTCCTCTTCCACCTTCAAAAAACGGATAGTCATATCTCATAAAGGCATTAACACTGCTGGTTAGTGTCATTACCGGGAAAACCCCGCCAATCAGGAAACTTCCGTCAAGCCTTTGATCTGAAAACCCAATTTTTGTATCAGGCAGAAAATTCCCAATGTTTTCCCAAAGTCTCCATTTCCCAATGTTCTGTTGATACTTTGCCTGAAATATATCCAGGTTTTGTTTTACTGCAAGATCCAATGCTTTTTCAAGGTCGATTTCTATTGGTACATCGAATCTTGCTTCAAGTTTTATTTTTGGACTTTCATATTTTAATTCATCCTCAGCGGAATAGACAGGAGAAAAATTTAAAAACAAAAGCAGAGCTAAAAATGAGGATAATGGAATTTTTACTTCATTTTTTATATCATCAAACAATCTAACTAAAATAATATAGACCACCGGAACAACAATTAGTGTAAAAGCTGTAGAAAATACAAGCCCACCAACAATTGCAAACCCCATTGGCTGTCTGCTTTCAGCTCCTGCACCAGTGGCAAATACAAGTGGCAGCGCGCCGAGTATCATAGTCATGCTTGTCATGAGTATGGGTCTGAATCTTGTTTTACATGCATTTTTTACAGCTTCAAAAAGATCAAGCCCAGCGAGTCTTCCTTTATTTGCATATTCAACAATTAAGATTGCATTTTTTGTTACAAGCCCAACAAGTAAAATCATTCCAATTGCACTATAAAGATTTAAAGTGTTATTAAGTAAAAATAAAGTCATAAAGGCTCCAAAAATTGCCAGCGGAACACTAATCATAATAGTAATTGGATGGATAAAACTCTCAAAAAGTGCCGCAAGGACAAAATATATAAAAAGAATTGCTATGATAAATGTAAAATATATTTCACTTTTTGTTTCAGTAAACTCTCTTGATGCTCCGGAAAAGACTACTGTAAACCCTGCAGGGAGTTCTTTTTTTGTTATTTTATTTACTTCGTTAAGAGCATTCCCGAGTGGAAACCCTGGAGCCAGACTTGCACTTATGGCTACAGATCGCTGAAGGTCATAGTGGTTAATTTGACTAGGTGCGGTTTTTGGAAGTATTTCAACAAGATTTGAAAGTGGGATCAGAGTATCATTTTTATTTTTTACATAAATCTGCTTGATTTGTTCTGGTATGCTCCTATACTTTGGTAAAAGAGCTGTAATAACATCATATTGCTTGTTCTTTAAAATAAAGTCATTTACTTTACCTTCTGAAAAAAGAGTTTGTAAAGTGGTTAGTATATCTGAAACTTCTACTTGTAAATCTGCAATTCTATCCCTGTTAAATACTATGTCTATCTGGGGATTGCTTATAAGTAAATCAGAATCAACATTTATCAGTCCTGGTATTTGACGAACTTTGTTCAGTATATTGTTACTTATATTTCCAAGCTCTTCCAGGCTGTTTGATGATCCTTTAATTACTAACTGAACATCTTTACTAAGAGCGCTTTGTCCCAGCGAAGGAGGATTCAGCACAAATACAAGTGCTCCAGGAAGTCCAATTAGTTTTGAGAAAAGATTTTGTACTATTGTTTGTTGTTTTTCTTTTCTTTCATTCCAATTTTTTAGCCTGCTAAACATGAGCCCGTTACTTGTACTTCCTGGTCCGCCAACTGAAAGCCCGATTGCTGAGAAGTAACCGGATACTTCCGGGATTTTACTAATTATCTTTTCTGCTTCAAGCTGTGTTCTGTTTGTATATGCCAGGGTTGATCCTTGAGGGGCTTTTATTATGGCTACAAACATTCCCCTGTCTTCAACAGGGATAGAGGTTTTTGGAACTATTACAAATAACCCAACGATGCTAATAGTTATAAAAAAAAGAAAAACTATAACTTTTTTTCTGTTTTGAAGAGCAATGTTTAGAATCCTTTGATAGAAATTAGCCATGGAATTAAACATTCCTTCAAGGATATAGTAGATATTTCCATGCTTTGATGAGTGATTTAAAAATCTTGAACATAGCATTGGAGTTAAAGTTAATGCCACAAAGCCGGATATTGCAACGCTTATTGCAATACTGACAGCAAATTCCTTAAAGAGTCTTCCTGTGTAACCTGTGAAAAAAGACAATGGAATAAATATAGCTATAAGAGAAACAGTTGTTGCAATTACAGGAAATGCAATTTCTCTTGAGCCAATGATTGCAGCTTCCAGTTTGTTTTTACCCAATTCCTGATGCCTGAATATATTTTCCAGAACTACAATTGCATCATCAACCACAAGTCCAATTGCAAGCACCAGTGCTAATAGTGTAAGAACATTAACTGAATATCCAAGAATTTCCAAGCCCACAAAGTGCCCAATGATAGATGGTGGAATAGCAAGAGCTATTATAAAAGTTGGTGAAACAGCCCTTAAAAAAAGAAAAGTAACCAATACAACCAGGATAATTGCAATGAACATGGTTTTTGTAACTTCCTTAAGAGATTCTTTTACAAATTTAGAATTATCAACTGCTATTTCAAGTGAAGTGTCTTTTGGAAGAGATTCTTTTATCTTTGGCAGTATTTTTTTTACTTCATCGGCAACTTTTAATTCATTTGCTTTTGACTGTTTTACTACACCAATTCCTACAACAGGTTTACCGTTATATCTGACGATTGTTTCATAATTTGCTGAGCCAAGCTCTACTCCGCCAATATCTTTTATCCGGATTAAAGTGCCACTCTGACTACGTACAACCAGATTTTCAAAAATTTTAGGATTATATATCTGTGCATTTGCATAAATATTAAATTTTCTGGTTTCACCTTCTATTTTTCCTCCCGGTGCACTCAAGCTACTCATTAAAATAGTGTTTCTGACATCAGATGCATCTATACCGAGAGCAGACATTTTTTCCGGGTCAAGCCATACTCTCATTGCATATTTTCTCTGACCGCCAATGATTACCTGTCCGACTCCGCTTAATACCTGAAGAGGTGTTTTTATTGTTCGGTCAGCAATGTCACTTAGCTCTTCAGGAGTATATTTGTCTCCCTGCAGGATAAGCCACATAAATGCTCCTGAATTTGCCTGTGTTTTTGCAATTACTGGCTTTTCTGCATCTCGTGGAATTTTGCCAAGTGCACTCTGGATTACATTATTTACATCTGTTGCTGCTAGGTCTATATTGCGTGATGGTATAAACTCAACATTTATTGTGCTTACACTTGTTGAACTGATTGATGAGATTGATTTAATACCCTGGATACCATTTAAAACTTCCTCAAGAGGCTGTGTAACTGAATTTTCAATTGTTTCAGGACTCGCACCTGTATAAACAGTGGTTATTGAAACTACAGGTGTTTCAACATCAGGATATTCCCGCACAGGCAGATTCTTATAAGCAACGATACCAGCAATAATTATTAAGATGTTTAGTACAGCTGCAAGTACAGGCCTTTTAATTGAAGTATCAGATAAGAACATTAGTTAATTTGTTTCCTTTACAAGCTGCTGATTATAGATTGGTTGATATGGCTTTGTAGTAACTTTCATGCCTGATTTTAATTTTTGATATCCTGAAGTAACTATTATGTCTCCTTCTCTCAGCCCTTCTGAAATGATCACAGAATCCTTTTCCCAGCTCGTAACAGTAACTTCTCTGAATGATGCTATATTGTCTTTATTTACAATGGCAACTTGTTTTTTATTACCTTCCTGGATTAATGCTTCCTGAGGAATTGAGATAATATTATCCATTCTGCTTACCTCTAACCTTACGCTTGCAAATCTTCCCGGAAGCAGTTCTTTATTTGGATTTGATACTATGCCTTTCACCTGAACACTACGAGTGTCAGGATTAATATAGGGATCAATAACAATTACTTTTGCTGTATATTCTTTTTCGCTGCCTGTTATTTTAAATTTAATGTTTTGTCCTTCTTTTATCTCTTGTGTGTATTTTTCCGGCAGGCTGAAAATCAAATGCAGAGGATCTATCTGACTTATTCTCACAATTACATCACCAGGTTCGATAAATGCACCCTCACTCACTTTTTTTATGCTAAGTACACCACTAAATGGGGCAACTACATCTGTCATTTGTCTGCCTGAAACTGATCGTTCATATTCGCCTTCTGCAGTATTTAAAACTTCTAATGTATTATCTAGTGATTGCTGTGAGATAGCACCTTTTTCTCTTAGTGCCTTCATTCTTTCAAAATTATCTTTTGCATTTTTTAGTTTTCCTTCGCTTATTTTTTTTTCAGCAAGTATGGTGCTGTCATTTATTTTTGCAAGCAGTTGTCCTTTATTAACTAATTTACCTTCAGGAATATTCAGATAAATAATTTTTCCGCTGGTTTCAGATGTAAGTTCTGTGGTTTTAGGACTTTCAAGTGTACCTGTAGCTGTAAGAATATTTCTGTTATTTCCTGGCTTAACTTCTAATGTTTCTACCTCCACAGGAAAGGAATTAAAAGACTTATCAAAGGACATTTGCTTTGAGTTGGTGCAGGCAGATTGTGTAAGAAGCAGAAGAAAACATAAAACTTTTATCATATTTTTCCTTAATTATTCTTTATTGAATTCTTGATGCATTATAGCAAGGGGTAGCCTACTTATGATTAGGAGTAGCAGTATTCAATGCTAGATCTTGCGCAGTTAAAATTTACATATGACTTATGATAATCCTATTGATTTTATAAAACTTCTAAAATCACAACACAAATCAATAATTTCAACTATTTGCGAGATTGATGATCAATCTAGTGGACCTGCTGATTTAAACAAGTCAATTGAAAAGTTAAATAAAATAACCGAGCTCTTATTTGATCACTTGGAAAAAGAAGATAAACAGCTTTATCCGACATTAAGGGCTCACAAGGAAACAGAAGAAATCGGGAAAAAGTATTTTTATGACATGGAAAGGCTTTCATGTATTGCTTTGGATTTTTTTAAAAGATATTGTGTAAATAGAGAGGGTTTAAAAATATTTGTTGAAGACTTTATTAATTCTTACTCAGTCTTTAAAGGTCTTTTAAAAGTCAGGATTAGACGAGAAGAAGCTGAGCTTTATCCTGCATTTATTCTTCTGCAGTCGGATGTTTTGCATTCTGAAGTCTTGGAATATGTTCAGGGACAGGAATTGAGGAATCAGAATCGACAAAAAAATCTGTTTATATATAGTGATAGCCGGCATAGCCTTGAAGCTCTGTCATTGGCTTTAGAAATTGCTGGCTATAAGGTTATCTCTACTCATTCAAGAGATCATGCTTTGAATCTCTTGAATAATGCAAAATCTGATCTGGCTTTATTTGATATAGATAAGCAGGATAAAGAATTAAGTGACTTATTAATTAGTGTGAAAACTGAAACACAAGGGGTTAAAATAATTGGTTATTCAACAAAAGAATCAAAACAGGTAAAAGAGAACCTTCGAAATAATCTTGATGACTATATTCCAAAGGCTGCCGTTGATGTTGAAGCCTTTTCAGAAAAAATTAAACAAATTTTAGGTAGTTAGTTTCTTTGTTTAATCTTTTATTTATGAACCTACTTGAAGGTTAAAGCTGTCATCGTCCATAATTGGAGTAATTATGAGCTTTCACATGCCTACATATTCCCAGATTATTTCACCGGAAGATTATAACCGTATAAATACTGATGAACATTTATATATAGCAAATGCCGACAACTTTATTAAAGAACTTGTTGCTAAAGAGGCAGCCAATTTTGATAAACCTATAGAAGTGATTGAGCTTGGATGCGGCCCTGCAAGGATTCTTACTTTAGTAGGGCAAGTTAAAAATATAAACCTTACAGGGATAGATTATGATGACAATTTTATTAAACATGCATCCGGGAAAATTAAAGAACTAAATTTACCGATAAAACTTATTTGTGGTGAAGTCGCTGGCTATAAACATAACTTACCTGTTGATGTGTTTTACAGTGAAGGGTTTCACCATCATGTCAAAAAAGGACTTCCTTTAAAGTCATATCTTGAAAATATTTATAAACAACTTAAAACAGGTGGTGTATACATCCTTGGAGATGAATATCTTCCTGAATATTCAAATAATCATGAAAGAAGAATAAAAGCAGTTATGTGGTACTCCCATATAATTTCTAATGCATTAAGTTCAGGATTTAATTACCTGGCTCAGGAAGAAGCAAAAACCTTGTTAGATGATTTAAGTGAAAATCATGATCATGAAGCAATTAAATCTAATGAACAAATTAAACTGGTTCTTGAAAATGCAATTTTAATTGAAGATTCTAATAAATCTGGATCTTTACAAATGGCAGAAAAACTAGTACAAGGGCTATTGGATAAAATAAGCAAATTACATAATACCCGGTTAATTGGTGATGATTCTGTAGATTTATCCCGTGGTGATTATAAGATATCTGATTCAGTATTTAGAAATGAAATTGAAAGTGTTGGGTTTAAGGTGGAACTAGTAAAAAGATTTGGACCTGTATACGATATTGGTTCTGTTCTGGTTTATTTACTAAGAAAGTAGTTCGTAGCACAAGTTAATAAATAGTGATCGTGTCATCCTTGATTTGTTAGCACACCCGTTTCAAGAGGTGATTTATAATAGTTCTTACTTCTTAAAGGATATTTTCAATGATGAAAACAAGCTGCCTCCAAAAAACTATAGAAATAGATTCCAAATCATTAACGATAGAAGATGTTGTTAATGTTGCTAAACATAATTACAATGCGGCCCTTTCAAAAACTGCTGTTGAAAACATAAAAAAAGGCAGACAGCTTGTCGATAAAGTTTTGGCTGACAATAAGGTTGTTTATGGTGTGAACACCGGCTTTGGTGCTTTGTGCAAAACGGTAATTTCAAAAGAAAATATTAAACAATTACAGAAAAACTTTTTATTAAGTCATTCTACAGGCGTTGATGAACCTTTTTCAGAAGAGGTTATAAGAGCAATAATGCTTCTCAGAATAAATACTCTGGCTAGCGGGAACTGTGGGGTAAGGCTTGAGTTGGTTCAGGTTTTGATTGATATGTTAAATGCAGGGGTTCATCCCTATGTTCCACAAAAAGGATCTGTAGGTGCATCTGGCGATCTTGCACCGCTTGCACATTTGTCATTAGTGCTAATTGGAGAAGGACAGGCTTACTATAAAGGAGAGTTATTACCCGGGAAAGAAGCCATGAAAAAGGCTGGTATTAAAACAATAGAAGTTGAAGCAAAGGAAGGACTTGCATTAACAAACGGTACTCAGGTAATGACAGGAGTTGCAGCACTAGTTGTGCATGAGTCTGAAGTAATAATGAAAACCGCAGATATAATTGCTGGCAGTACTATAGATGCTCTGAAAGGCTCTGACAATCCTTTTGATAAAAGACTCCACGAATTGCGTCCACATCCAGGACAATTAATAAGTGCAGAAAATATTCGTCTTGTTATGAAAAACAGTGAGATAAGAGAATCACACCGTGACTGTGATCATGTACAGGATGCATATTCCATGAGATGTGCCCCACAGGTTCATGGTGCATCGCGTGATGCTCTGGAATATGTAAAAAAGATAATTGAAACTGAAATTAATTCTGTCACCGATAATCCTATTGTTTTTCCTGAAACAGGGGATTTTATTTCCGGTGGTAATTTTCATGGGCAGCCGGTTGCACTTGCTATGGACTTTTTAGGAATTGCACTCAGTGAAATAGCCAATATTTCT
Source organism: Candidatus Melainabacteria bacterium SSGW_16 (assembly GCA_004769085.1). Classification (GTDB taxonomy): domain Bacteria; phylum Cyanobacteriota; class Vampirovibrionia; order 2-02-FULL-35-15; family 2-02-FULL-35-15; genus SSGW-16. Next base: position 53,501 of record DUDS01000032.1, on the reverse strand, counting down.
GAAAGAAGAATTGAAAGAATGGTAAATAGTCAGCTGAGCGAACATTTACCTGCGTTTTTAGTAGAAGATAGTGGTATAAATTCAGGATTTATGATTAGCCAGTATACTGCAGCTTCTTTGGTTTCAGAAAACAAGATTTTAGCACATCCAGCTTCTGTTGATTCTATTCCTACCTCTGCAAACCAGGAAGATCATGTGAGCATGGGAACCATTGCTGCAAGAAAAGCACAGGCTATTTTGTCAAATACAGAGTTTGTTCTGGCTATTGAATTAATGTGTGCAGCACAGGCTCTTGATTTTCTGAAAGAGTTTAAATCAGGTGATGGTGTAGAAGTTGCACATAAACTTGTGAGAGGAAAAATATCTCATCTTGAAAAAGACAGAATATTACATCCTGATATAAACTTTTTAAAAAGCATGATTAACAGTGGTGATGTATTAAAGAATGTTGAAGACTGTTTAGGTAAATTAAAATGAAGAGGCTCTCTGTAGGAATCTTATGGGTTCCATTTGATCATGGGGTAAAACTTATAAATGGCAGACCAGGAGCCAGGTTCGGTCCAAAAGAAATTAAAAAAGAATTCCTAAAACTAAGCAACAGGAAAAAATATTTTAAAAAAGTGACTATAACAGACTATGGATTTGTTTCACCGGTAAAAGAAAATGTATTAAAAACACACAGCCGTGTAACAAATGCAGTAAGAAAAATACTAAAAGCAGGGACAATACCTGTAGTTGTTGGAGGTGGACATGATATTTCATTTGCTTCAGGAAAAGCAATGCACCAGACCTATAAAAAAATTGGTCAGATAAATATAGATGCTCATTATGATGTAAGACCAGTGGTAAATGGAAAAATAACTTCCGGCACACCATTTAGAAGACTTATGGAGAGTGGATTTCTTAATGGCAGAAATTTTGTTGAACTTGGAACACACGCCCCTAAAAATTTACCTGAGCATTATGCATATCTTATAAAGAAAAAAGCAACTATATTAAAACTTGACTGGATAAATAAAAATGGCATTGAAAAATCACTGACAAAAGCATTTTCAATTGCAAAAAGAGGGACTAAAATTATAATGTTTGATATAGATATAGATGGAATTCAAAAAAGATTTGCACCTGGCTGTAGTGCTCCAGTAATAGATGGGTTTACGAAGAAACAAGCAATTCAGGCAGCTTATATTGCTGGTAAGAATAGGAAAGTAGGATTGTTTAATCTTATGGAAGTTAATCCATTGTATGATGTTAGAAATAAAACAGTAAAACTTGGAGCTGAGTTGATTATTAGCTTTATTAAAGGGCTGAATGAAAGAAAAGATTAGCTTTTATGAAAAGTACTATTGCTGAAAAATCTAAGCGACCTATGTACTTTGAAGAAAAACCAAAGCATGAAATTCGTGCTGCTACTGGTACAGTGCTCAGGTGTAAAACCTGGGAAATAGAAGCAGCATTAAGAATGCTTGAGAATAATATTGATCCCAGAGTTGCACTTGTTCCTGAAGAGCTAATTGTTTATGGTGGTTCAGGAAGAGCAGCAAGAAACTGGCGTGAATATAACAGGATTGTCGAAACATTAAAAAGTCTTGAGCCTGATGAAACAATGCTAGTCCAGTCAGGCAAAGCAATTGGTGTTATTAAAACTTACAAATATGCACCACGTGTATTAATAGCAAATTCTAATTTAGTTCCGAAGTGGAGTACGCAAGAATATTTTGATGAATTAGATAAGCTTGGACTGATGATGTACGGTCAGATGACAGCAGGAAGCTGGATATATATTGGTACACAAGGAATTTTGCAAGGTACTTATGAGACATTAGCTGTGCTTGCTAGTAAGCATTTTGGTAGTAGTTTAGCAGGGAAATTTGTTTTGACAGCAGGACTAGGCGGAATGTCTGGTGCACAACCACTTTCTATAACTATGAATGATGGAGTGGCTTTAGTAGTTGAGGTTTTTGAAGAGAGAGTTAAACAAAAAGTAAAAGAAGGTTATTGCGATAAAATAACCTACAGCCTGGATGAAGCTCTGGAATTGGTTTTAAAAGCCAAAAATTTAAAACAGCCTTTGTCTGTAGGTTTGGTGGGAAATATTGCAACAGTTGCACCTGAGCTTGTTAAAAGGGGTATTATTCCGGATGTTGTAACTGACCAGACTTCAGCGCATGATCTTAAATATTATTACCCTGAAGGAAACTTACAGGAAAAACTTGAACTCAGGGATAAAAATCCTGAACAGTTTAAAATTGAGGCATTAGCATCTATTAAAAAACATGTAAAAGCTATTCTGGATATGCAAAATAAAGGAGCAATATGTTTTGATTATGGAAATAATTTACGGGCACAGGCAGAACTTGCAGGATTAAAAATAAGGAATGACAAAGGGGAGTTTTTATATCCTGGTTTTGTACCGGAATATATTAGACCATTATTTTGTGAGGGAAAAGGTCCATTCAGATGGGCTGCACTGTCAGGGGAAAAAGAAGATATTCTTAGAATTGACAGAGCACTGCTTGAAACTTTCCCAAATGATAAAGCACTTCATAGATGGATTAAAGAAGCACAGAAGAAGGTGCCTTTTATTGGGTTACCTACTCGTGTTTGCTGGCTTGGTTATGGTGACAGAGCAAAGTTTGGAAAAGTTATAAATGATTTGGTGGCTTCTGGTGAAGTAAAAGCACCTGTTGTAATCGGGAGAGATCACCTGGACTGCGGAAGTGTAGCGTCTCCAAACCGAGAAACAGAGGGCATGAAAGATGGCAGTGATGCTGTAGCAGACTGGCCTTTTTTGAATGCACTTGGAAATGCTGTTTGTGGAGCAGACTGGATTTCAATACATAATGGCGGTGGTGTAGGGATTGGAAATAGTACTCATGCTGGAATGGTAATAGTTGCTACTGGTACAAAAGAAAAAGAAGAACGGCTAAACAGGGTTTTAACATGTGATCCTGGTTTGGGAATTATGCGGCATGCGGATGCGGGATATGAAGAAGCTATTAGGGTTGCGAAGGAAAAAGGGGTTAAAATACCTGCATTAAAATGAGTTCCAAAAATAATGTGGATATTTTAATAACAAATGCATCAGAGCTTCTGACCTGTAAACCTTTTGATCCAAAAAAACCTAAAACAGGTGAAGATTTAAAAGATCTTGTAATTATAAAAGATGGTGCTTTAGGTATTAAAGATGGAAGAATTGCTTTTATTGGTACAAGCACTGATGCAAAAAACATAACTGCAAAGACTACTATAAATGCAGCCAGAAAGGTTGTAATGCCTGGGTTTGTGGACTGTCACACGCATGCTGTTTTTGCAGGGAGCAGAGAAGATGAGTTTTTAAAAAAACAGCAGGGAATACCTTATCTTGAAATATTAAAACAAGGTGGAGGTATTTTAAACACTGTTGAAAAAACAAGAAGAGCATCTAAGGAAGAATTACTTCAGAAATCTGAAAAGATATTCTGGAAGATGCTTGAATATGGAACTACAACTGTAGAAGTAAAATCAGGGTATGGATTGTCTTTTGAAGATGAAAAAAAAATACTTGAGGTTGCTCAGGATGTAACTAAAAAAGTACCAATAGATATAATAAGAACTTATCTTGGAGCACATACTGTTCCAAAAAATACTTCTAAGGAAAATTATGTAAAAGAAGTTATATCATCGCTTGAAAAGATAAAAAAATATGCTGAATATTGTGATGTATTTTGTGAAAAAGGTGTTTTTTCTGTAGGAGAAACAGAAACAATTTTAACTGCAGCTAAAAAACATGGATTTAAATTAAAACTCCATGCTGAACAAAATAACCAGTTACACAGCGCTGAACTAGCTGCTAAATTAGGTGTGGTAAGTGCGGATCATCTGGAATATATTTCACCTGATGGAATTAAGTCGATGGTGGATAAAGGAGTAATAGGTGTTTTACTCCCTGGTGTACCGTTTTATTTAATGGAAGAAAAATATGCACCAGTCAGGGAACTAATAAACAATGGAATGGCAATAGCAATAGCATCAGATTTTAATCCTGGAAGCTGTCCGAGTTATAACATGCAGCTTATGATCTCGCTTGCATGTTTAAAAATGAAACTATTACCATCAGAAGCAATCAATGCAACCACTATAAATGCTGCATTTGCTATTGACAGAGGTAATGAAATTGGCAGCCTTGAAGAAGGTAAAAAAGCAGATGTTATTGTTCTTGAGGTGGATAATCACAATAAATTGCCTTATTATTTTGGTATAAACCTTGTTGAGAAAGTAATTAAGAATGGAAAAGTAGTTATTGATCGAGGAAAATCCTCTATAGTTGATAAACATTAACAAATTTTAATTTATTAAGAGTGAAGAGTTATATTTTCACCGTAGCCATTAGAAATACTTAATCTGTTAAATGATACAAAGAGTAGCTTAATTTATGCAGCTTATTTATATTTAGAGTTAATTCATTAATAAAGTTCTGAATAACTAACTAGTAAAGGGTCTGCTTGTGAAAAAAAGAATCTTAGTGGCTGACTCGGATGAGAATGCCATAAATGAAATAAAGGAAATGCTCTCTTCAGATAGTTATGAAGTGATTACTACAGGTAATGGCAAGAAGGTAATTGAGTTTGCAAAGAAAGAAAGCCTAGATTTAATTATTCTTGAAGTAAGCCTTGAAGAATTGGATGGATTTTCAGTATGTAAAACACTGAGGGTTGAGGGACATAGAATGCCTGTCATATTTTTGACTAACCGTATATCTGAAATTGATGCTGTGATTGGGCTTGAACTTGGAGCACAAGATTATGTTAGAAAACAGTTACAAAAAAGAGAACTTATGACTCGTATAAACGGACTTTTAAAGAAAGAACAAAATGGAAAGTCTAATAGAAAGATAGAAGTTGTAGGGCTGGAGATTGATCTTGACAGAAGAAAAGTAAAATACAACGGTAAAACAAAAGATCTTACTAATAAGGAATTCCAGCTTCTATATATACTGGCATCATGTCCTAATAAGGTATTCTCAAGATATGAGTTACTCGACAGGGTTTGGGAATCTATAGGAAATGCACAGACCAGAACAGTTGATTTGCATGTTGGATACTTAAGGAAAAAAATTGAAGAAAATCCTAAAAGGCCCAGACTGTTTAAGACTATAAGGGGAGCTGGTTATTTTTTAGATACTGAAGAATAAGACTATGCTGCAATCGAGGTTATAACACTTGCATCGACGCTTTCAGTAATTGAATCTATACAGCCTGGTATCCCGCAGTGAGCACAAACATCTATTACAGCTTCTGCTTTTCCTGCAGTAGTTCCTTCATTTGGTTTTAAATTAAACTGCTTTATTCCTGCATCAATTAATCTTCCTGCTCCAACAAATCCTGCAGATAGTGAAAGCACATGAAAAACAGTAATTCCGATCTTGCCTAAAAATCTTTTTATAAAATTGTCATTTTCATTGTTTTTAGTTTCAAGCTTACCTACAAAATAATCAACTAGTTGTGGAACAGTTAGTATCAGTGCCTGTACTTTTCCAAGATTTATGAAGTCATTTTTAGTTAATTTGGTTTTTTGAACTTCTTTGTGCTCTGTGTGATTGCAATGATTATCATGTTTGTGTTCTTTATTGTCTGGAATGAGTCTTTCAATAAAGAAAACAGCAAAACACATAATAAATCTGAGCAGAAATCTTGGCATGGCTATAATTTGGGTTAAACCAAGTGCACCTGCTGAACTGGCAACAGTCAGTCCCCACTTGTCCAGATTTTTTGTTCCTCTGTTTAAAAAATGCATTGTGCTGATTGATAATGGTGCAGTTATAAGTGAGGATACAAAACCATTTAAATTTAGATAACTGAATCCAGTGCTTGCAATCTTTGCTACTGGTATAGCTGTACCAAGAAACCCTGTAGTAACTAAAAATTGTTTTGCTAAGCTACTTAGATTTGATTTACTGATTTTTTCCTGTAATGGAAAAATCCCTTTAAAGTGATCACGTATGCAAGTCAGACAATCATCGTGTTTATGTCCTGGAACAGTATGAGCATGAGGAGTTTTTACCTTACAGGTTTTTTCATGACATCTGTGGTGATCACAGCAGTTTTTGTCTGAATTTATTTTCATTCTTTACAGTCTAACACGAGCCCTTAACTAAGAGAATTAGCAAGAATTCGAGGATGTCATTCTGAAATGGTGAAATGACTAAAGAAAGATTAATACTGCTTAAGCTTTTGTAGGGGTCCCCTTACCACTTAATCAGGCTTGGATATGAGTCCTTAGAGTTATTACAGGGAATATATCATTTAGATGTTCCGTCTATTAATATGGAATATCAAAACAAGGTTGGTGAATTATGAATAAGCTTACATTAATAGCTTTAGCGGCCATAGCAGGTTTTACTTTTCAAACTACAACAATTTTTTCTGTAAATGCATGCGAAGAGGATGATAATAACTACAAATTCGAAGGAAATAAACAGGGTAAAAATAAAGCGAAAGTCAAGGAATCAAGCAAGCTCGATCATGGAGTGTTACTTCATTCAACTAATGATTCAGAAGCTGAAAGCTCTGGGAATACTGAAAAACAGGGTAAAGACAAGTAGAAAATTACTAAATTAACAACTAACAATTTACTGAGTTGAAACTCTCATTATATTTATTCGTCCAGCCAATAGTGTTACTTATTTGGTTAGTATATGTTTAATGCTTTTGGAGAATAAATATGAGCATATTAAATCACAGAAATAAATTTAACAAGAAACCGCTGATTTGTTTTATATATTTCTGTCTTATTTCTTTTAGCATCCTTCCTTCATGTGCAGGAAGCATCAACTCAAATATTGAAAAAGAATTACGCGCTCATCATGTAAACATGATTGGGTTTGGTTTTAAGGATGACAGTATAGTATTTTCTTTTGATTTAAGTACTAATTCAGGACTTTTAATTGATCCTACTGACAAGGAAGCTGCAAGAAATAATCCAGGTTCACTTTTTGCCTTTGGTTTCCCGCTTAACCCTAATTATCAAGTGGAGTCTCAGGATAAGGATATTGCAAATTTAAATCATAATAGTAATTTCACGGCAGCGTTGACTTTAAACGAAAATTATCCAATTGAAACTAGCGATTTGACAATAGCCAGAAGTGATCTTGGAAGTGCTTTTGCTTTTGGGTTAACTCAAAATATGAATTATCCTATCGGACAGGAAGACATAGATCTTGTAAGATCCAAACCAAATACAGATTTTTCAGAGGGGCTTGTAATGAATTTAAATTATATTGTTGAAGAAGAGGACAAACAAATCGCCAGGGATAATCTGGATAGTGATTTTGCCGAAGCAATAACTAAAAATGATTCTTACCAGGTTGGAGCATCTGACAAGGAATTTGCACGAGAAAATCCTGACAGCAATTTTGCCAAAGGACTATTACAAAATTCTGATTTTATTATTGAAGATGAGGATGTTAGAGTTGCACGAAAGAATCCAAATACAAATTTTGCTTTTGAATTGACCCAAAAAAGCAGTTATGAGATAGAAGCTGTTGACAGAAAAATAGCCAGGAGGAAGCCAAACAGCCTCTTTGCTGCAGGCTTATTAGGAAATTCAACTTTCAAACCGAATTCAAAAGACATAAAGCTGGCAAGAAAGAAAATTAACTCAAAATTTGCAGAAAAACTAACTCAGAATAAAGAATACACACTGGTTGCTAAAGATAAAAAAATTGCAGCTAAAAAACCTGATTCAAGCTTTGCTTTTGGACTAGGACTAAATCCTAATTATGTTGTAGATGTAGATGACAAAACTTTTGTCAGAGAAAATATAACTACTTTATTTGCCTTTACCCTTCTGTCAAATCCAAATTATAGTCTGGAAGATCAGGATATTGAGACAGCAAGAACCAGCCCAAATACCGGATTTGCATATGGTGTAACCCAAAACCAGGGATTTACAATTACTGAAGTCGATAAACAAACCGCAAGGGATAATCCGAATACTTCATTTGCGCTAGGGCTGAGTCAGCAAACTAATTTTCAAAGCGGAGAGCTTATTTTTATAAAATAGCTTTCTGATAAAATCCAACCATGACAATTTCTTATCAGGAATTTGTTGCTACCCTTGTTTCTAATCATTAAACTAAAAATCTTGTCTTTGAAAAGAAACTTTACATTTAAGAATTATAGAGAACGATTTGATTAAAGGAGCTTTTTAAAGCTTATTTTTTTATGTGCATGTTTAGCTTTTTCATGGGTATAACCCTTAGCAGTGAAGTTGAAAGGTGTTGTTATGAATAAAGAAAAAATTATTCTTTTTTCCAAACTTGGAACGGTCTTGTTTCTTATATTGAGCGTATTTGATTATGGATTTATTTTAAGGCCAATAATTTTAACAGCATTTTTATGGTTCTTGTTTGACTCTTTATGGAAGAAAAAGATTTTCTGGACAGCTTTTTATTCACTCACAAGCTTATTTTATTTATCAGCTCTGGTTTTTAACATAAAAAATGACTTTTTTGTGCCGGTAAATTATTTTGTGTCTTTCGGGATCATTATAAATATACTCTCCTTGTATTTTTTAAATTTCTGGTTTCATTTACTTCTTGAAAATGGAGAATATTCAAAAGCTGAGAGCATTTCAAATATTGTTTTAAATACTGCTGCTGATACATTTGGTACAAATCATTCTGTTTATGCAGCTTCACTGTTTGATATTGGAGAACTTTATTTTTCTGAAGGTAAAATCGGGCTGGCTGAAAAATACTTTGAAGATTCCCTTCAAATAAGGAAACAGTCTTTTGGTGAAAATCATCCGGAATTAATGTCTTTATACGATAAGTTTGGAATATTACATTACAAGCAGCATAGATATTCTTCTGCAGAGGAGTACTATAGAAAATCTCTTGCTATCAGAGAACAAGTATTTGGATATAGTGATTTATCAGTTGCAGAGTCTTTAAATAATCTTGCACTTACATTGTCATGTCAGTACAGATATATTGAAGCAGAGCCATTATTTATTAGAGCTATTGGTATATGGGAAAACAAAAAAGAAATGAAAAGCCTAGAACTAGCTAGCTGTCTGACTAACTTCTCAGTTATGTATAAGTCTCAGGGGAATTTAGATGAAGCTGAAAAGCTTGCAGCTAGAGTACTTGAAATTCGTGAGAGTAAACTGGATCCTTCTCATATTGATGTAGTGCAGTCTCTTAAAAATCTGGCATTACTTTACTATTCCCGAAATAGAAATGATGAGGCAGATCTTTTGGTTAACAGGGCATTATCAGTTACAGAAGATAAGGAAATACCAGTATCCCACGAAGAACTTTTACCTTCTCTGCCTGAAGTTGGAAATGAAACTGAAAAAAATGAAAATGTTGCAGAAGTTTGTGTAAACAGTGTTATTCGGGAAACATTTCCTGATCTGAGTTACTCTGAAAAGGAATCTGGCAGTTCTAGAATTCCTGAATCACCTTACTGCCATGAAGTTAGTAATATTAATGACAATATATTCCAGGTGGATTATGAAAGTCCTGAAATAAAATCAGAACTGGATTATTTATTTAGCGATAACCCGATTCAGGATACAGTTTGTTATGCAGACTCTTATGAAGGAGATGTAAAAGGTGATTCAGATGTTAATTTAAATACTTCATATGTAAGCAATGAAAAAGGCATTGAACCCGTTAATGCTTCATCTGATTTTATCTGGCCAAGAAAAAAAGAAAAAAATGTATCTTCTGATTTTCTTTGGCCTCCAAGAAAAAAGACAGATCTATCTCAATAATGCTTTTGTGCCTGATCCATTTATTTTTGGGATTAGAGACTGTTTTCTGTAATGGGTTACGAGGTAACTCATTAGTTCAAGAATCATAACTCTGGCTTTTTCATTAAATTCCTGGGTTGTTGGTCCATGAGTTTTATTTCGTTTTTTCATTATATTGCTTTGTATTTCCATTAAATCAGATGGACCAGCTTTTAGTGCACAGAGTTCATCACTCATAAATTTCAGTTCTTCTGATATTAGTTGTTTACCCTTTTCATCCTGCATTTCTATTGCTTTTTCAACAAGGCTTTCATATTGTTTAACCAGATTGTTAAATATTCCAGGCACAGATTCCTTCAAAGGATTTATTCCAAAAAGTTGTACAGTAATATCCTGTTTTTTTGGTGCATTTACCAGTTCTTCAAGCGATCTGATTTCTTTTTCATGTTGCTCTCTTTGTCTTGCTTTTTCAATCTCTGCCTTCAATTTTAGATTTTCAGTTATATCTCTTGCAATTACTGTTTTACCAATAATATTTCCGGTAGAATTTTTTAACGGAGACATTGTCAGAGAGACAAAAACCCTTTCTCCGCCTTTTTTAATTCTTACAGTTTCATAATTTAGAATGCTTTCACCACTCATAATTTTCTGGAAAACATTGGTGACTTCATTTGTATGTTCAGGTGGGACAAGAAAAGAATAATGTTTTCCTATAGCTTCAGCAGCAATATACCCGTATATTTTTTCTGCACCGTAGTTCCAGCTGGTGATGATTCCATCTGTTGTACTGCTTATTATCGCATCATTTGAGCATTCAACAATTGAAGCAAGTCTGGCTCTGGTTTCATCAATTTTCTTTCTTTCTGTAATGTCATTTGTGAATCCTTCAAGTGCAATAACATTCCCGGATTTGTCAAATATCCCACTTCCTTTTTCCCACAACCATTTTATTTCACCTGATTTAGTTATTATGCGATATTCAAGTACATAGAGTTCATTTTTACTTAATGCTTCCTGTATAGTTTTCCAGACATAGTTCCTGTCATCAGGATGAATGATGTCGTTATATGATATTTTTTTATTATTTAGTATTTCCTCGGGCTTATAACCTGTTAACCAATAACAACCTTCACTTAGAAATTCCATAGTCCAGTTTTGATCATTTGCACATCTATATGCAATTCCAGGAAGGTTATTAAGAAGCGTTGATAATTTTCTTTGAAGCTCTGATAACTGCTTTTCTGCTTCTTTTCGTCGTGTAATATCTCTTACTGTTGATGAGATTCCTATAATCTTACCCGTAATATCACGAATTGGTGCTACATCAATAGAAACATAAATTTGCTTTCCATCTTTTCTTATTCTTATGGTTTCATATTGTTCAACTATTTCCCCGGATTTTATTTTATTAATAATTTTAGTAGCCTCAGGTTTTATTTCATCTGGCATAATCTTTGATACGTGTTGTCCTATCATTTCATTTGCAGAATATCCATAAATTCTTTCTGCGCCAGGATTCCAGCTGAATACAATTCCATCTACAGAAGCTCCTATAATTCCATTTGCTGAGTATTCAACAATTGCAGAGAGTTGGGATCTTATTTCTTCTACTAGTTTTTTCTCTGTAATATCAGAAAGTATCCCTTGTATAAACAGGGGTTTGCCCTCAGTATTTCTTTCTATTTTTGCTATTTCTTCCACCCATATAACTCTTTTATCAGCTGTTAACATTCTGTACTGCAGCTCAAAAGAATCACCTTTTAGAAGTCCTTTTGAATATTCTTTAATTGCTCTTTCTTTGTCTTCCGGGTGTAACTGTTTAGTCCACATTGAAGGATCCTTCAACCATTCTTCAGGACTGAATCCTAACAGTTTATGAACCTGTGGGCTTATATATATCCAGCCTGAGTTTAATTCACAGTTTGAAAGGTAGGTAACCACGGGTATTTGTTCAACCAAAGAACGATATTTTTTCTCTGCGTTGTAAAGCAAGTTCTCAGCATTTTTTCTTTTTGTTATTTCTTTTGCTATACCTACAGTGCGAATTAATTCACCTTTTTCATTTTTTACCGGGAACCCTCTGTCATGAATCCATTTTATTGAACCATCAGGGGTAACAATTCTATATTCATGATCAAATACTGTACCTGAGAAAAGATGATTGTCGTAAAACAATTTTATTTTTTCCCTGTCTTCTTCATGAATTGCTTTTAACCATGCTAAAGGATCTTCGTATAACTTTTCGCAAGGAATCCCCCATATCCTTTCGAAAGCATTGTTTATATAAATTATGTTTTTGGAGGCAGTATCTACCATCCAAAAGACTTCGTTTATATTTTCTGCTATTTGGTGAAACTTTTCTTCTGATTCTGTTAAGGACTCCATAGCCTGTTCATGTGCTTTTATTTTGAAATGTAGTCTTTGATTGGTTTGTACAAGTGCGTCTGTTCTCTCTTTGACTCGTTGTTCCAGTGACTCATTTAAATCCAGAAGAGCTTTTTGTGCTTTTTTCCTTTCGGTTATGTCTTTTATAATTGCTGCAAGTCCTATTGGTTTCCCATTACTACTGTGTACTACAAAACATGCAAGTGATATTGGTACTCTTGTACCATCTTTCCTTATATATTCTTTTTCGTATTCTTCGGGGAGTTCAGTGTCAATTAATCTTTGAACAATTTTTGCTTCTTCTTCATGGTATTCTGCTGGTGTAATCTCCTGATATTTTTTCTTTCCTAATAATTCTTCTTTTGAGTAGCCTGTAAGGTTTACATATGCATCATTTACATTCAGGAGTAACCCATCCAGGGTTACAAAGTCAATTGCATCCTTTGATGAATTATAGATTCCGCTAAATCTTTCAAACAAATCTTTATAATCTTCTTCTATAATTTTTCTTTCAATAATATTTCCCAGTTGTGCTGCTACAGCAGAAATTAAACTTATTAGCCTTCCATCCTCTTCTTTAGACTCAAACATGAAAAACTCTATTACTGCAATAACTTCACAATTACTGATGATTGGAATTCCTAAGCCAGCCCTTAACTCACATTCTTTTGCAATTGGTGCTCGTGGGAAGTTACTGTCTTCCTGAACATTTCTTACCCAGGCAGGTTTTTTTGAAGTCCAGATGCGCCCTGGAAGACCTATACCAGGTTTAAATTTAAATCCTTCATTTAAAGTCCTGAATTTTTCCAGACTTTGTATTTTTGTATACCAGCCTGAACTGCAAACCAGATGAGATTTGTCTGGTGATGGTAGCCAAGCCTGTCCCATAACCCAGCCTGTTGCTTCGCAGACTTTCTCTAGTGCAATTCCAAGTGCTGAATGTATATCCTTTGCTTCGTTGATTGCAATAATCAGAGTCTTTAAAAGATCAGTTTCATCCTCGGCCTTTATTCTTCCTGTTTTTTCTTCTTCAAGAACTGCAAGCTGGGCACGATGAATCTTTAACTCTTTTATGAGCTGTTCTTTTGATTTACTTTCATCATTGAATGGTTTATTCATAAGGCCATATGAAACAGAGGTATATATTACAAAGCTAGTCTTTGACTGATGGGTATTTAAATTAAATTTAAACTAATACCTCTTAATAAAACTTACAAATATTTTACATAGATTATTGTCTAAGTTATTTATGGGAATAATTAAAAACAGGAAGTTGAAAGAATCTATGCAAATTTTGAAATTAATTAATAAAAATAATTTAGTTAATACATTAGAAACTTACATTGATTAAGTTACCTTAATGTTTAGGCTCAATGTTTCTGCAGGATTAATCTTAAAAGAGGTAGTCCCAAATAAAATAAATTCATACTTAATTAAGGAGTGAATTTTGGTTTATTTATTTTCAGTAACATTATTTTTAAGTGCAGCGCTTTTATTCTGGGTGCAACCAATGTTTGGCAAAATGATTTTGCCCCTGCTTGGAAGTACACCAAGTGTATGGAATACATGCATGGTGTTTTTTCAGGCAGGACTTTTGCTTGGTTATGTTTACGCACATGCATCTATTACATATCTGGGAGTAAGAAAACAAGCAATTTTGCATGGTTTACTTTTATTGCTTCCACTGTTTTTTTTACCAATAACAATTCCACACGGCTGGACACCGCCTACTGATAAAAATCCAATTCCATGGATGTTAATGCTTATGTCAGTCTCAATTGGCATTCCTTTTTTTGTAGTTTCTGCAAGTGCGCCCATGCTGCAAAAATGGTTTAGCAGTACAAAACATGAATCAGCAAAGGATCCTTATTTCCTGTATGTTGCTAGCAATCTTGGCAGCATGCTTGTTCTGATAGGCTATCCTGTTTTAATAGAACCCAATTTAAGACTTTTAGAACAAAGCAAATTCTGGCAGTATTCTTATTTTGCATATATAGCTCTGACAATTGCATGCGCATATGTACTTTTAAAATCCTCTGCTGATTTAAAAGAAACAGAAGCAATAAAAGAAGATAGCAAAGATAAACTTACACGTGATCAAAGAATCAGATGGATACTACTTTCTTTTGTACCTTCAAGTCTTATGCTTGGGGTCACCACTTATATTTCTACTGATGTTTCTCCCGTTCCTTTAATATGGATAATCCCGCTTACTTTATATCTGCTTACTTTTATAATTGTATTTTCAAAAAATCCTCCTCTTGAGCATGAGCTTATGATAAGGATTATGCCATTCGTTGTTCTTGGATCATTTGTGTATATTGTAGCTAAAGGGCATCCAATAGGCTTTGTATTTTTCCTTCATCTGCTTTCATTTTTTGTTTGTGCAATGGTTTGTCATGGTGAGCTTGCAAGAACCCGCCCATCTACAAAACATTTAACAGAGTTTTATTTGTGGATTTCAGTTGGGGGATGTCTTGGTGGTATTTTTAATGCTCTTATAGCACCTGCTATTTTTAAGGAAGTCATTGAGTACCCACTTGCAATTGTGCTTGCATGCTTCTTGAAGCCAGCAGTTCCTGATGAAGGGAAGAAAAAAGAAAACGAAACCATAATGGATGATGTCCGCTGGGCACTTATTGTGGCAGTATTAGTAGTAGTAATAAAGTATCTTATAACTGACATAAGAAAAAGTGATCCAAAATTTCTTGCAGATCCGTGGTGGGTAACTAACGCTGTTATTTATGGTGTACCATCAGTAGTTGTCATATTGAAACTTGCTTCAAGGCAGATAAGATTTGGGCTTGGAGTAGCAGCAATAATCCTAGTTTATACTTACTATAGTACTCTTGGACAAAATTTAATTCTTGTTGAGAGAAATTTCTTTGGCATACATCGTATAAGTATGGATTCTTCTAAAAAAGTTATCAGTCTCTATCACAATACTACTTTGCACGGATCTCAGGTAGTTGCAGAAAAAAACAGCTGTATTCCTACTACTTATTACCATAAAGAGGGACCTATTGGACAGATGTTTGAAGCATTTAAGGATGATGAACAGAAAATGAAAGTTGGCGCTCTGGGTGTAGGCACAGGTTCTATATCCTGTTATGGCAGAGAAGATCAGGACTGGGTCTTTTATGAGATTGATCAAGATATAGTGAAAATGAACAACAAAGGTAAATTTTTTACTTATTTTACAAATTCACCACCTGAAACATATGTGGTTTACGGGGACGGCAGACTGAAAATGAAGGATGCACCACGTCACTACTATGATTTTATTATTCTTGATGCATTTAGTTCTGATGCAATTCCTGTACATCTTCTAACAAGGGAGGCAATAAAAATGTACCTGAGCAAGCTTAAGAGAGATGGCATTATTGCATTTCATACATCAAACAGATATCTAAAGCTTGCTCCTGTGGTTGGAAATTTGGTTGAAGATGCTCATTTAACAGGCTTATATCAGCATGATCGTGGTGATTCATGTACGGGGAGAATGGGTTCTGAATGGATACTTGTTGCAAGAAAAAAAGAAGATTTTGGAAAACTTACAGCTGACAGGAGATGGCAGCTTTTACAGGGTGATCCAAGCATTAACGTTTGGACTGATGACTATTCAAATATATTCAGTATTTTTGACTGGGGTAAATTTTAAATTATTCACCTAATACTTTTACCAAAACTTTTTTTGATCTCTTCCCATCAAACTCGGCATAAAATATTTGCTCCCACGGTCCAAAGTCAAGCTTTCCGTTTGTAATGGCAACAACTACTTCACGACCGAATAGCTGCCGCTTTATGTGTGAATCACCATTATCTTCACCTGTCTGATGATGACGATATTTTTTTACATCATAAGGTGCAATTTTTTCAAGAAATTCATCAAAGTCAGCTAGTAATCCATTTTCATCATCATTTATATAGCAACTTGCAGTGATGTGCATTGGATTTACAAGAACAAGTCCTTCTTTAATGCCTGATTTTTTTACTATTTCTTCTACTTGAGAAGTGATGTTGATATATTCTCTTTTTTCTTTTGTGTTGAAGATTAGATATTCCGTAAGAAATTTCATAAGAATATGAACCATTGTAAACAATGTACATAAATATAAACAGATATCTTTATTTTATTTGTTATTGGTGGCAATTACATGGCGAGCAAAGGCAACTGGGGAAGCAATTACAGCCATGCATTTTGGCCATTAGTGCTATTCCACCTGTTGCAATTAAAAGTCCAACTACAAAAGGTAATATTGCTTGTTTCATTGTTTGTACCTCCGGCATACTTACTATTCCTTTCGAACACACATTTACATTATACCTCATCCTAGATACCCCTACCAGGGGGGTATGGATATGGAATTTAATGAGAATATTACATATATTGATTATCGTTTCGTTAAAGTTTGTAAAATTTATGAAACCTAAGATAAACTTAATTATGTCAGGGTAAAAATTCTATAAAACAATGCTTCACCATAACCTAAAAATTAAAAATGATGTTCTTAAAAGACTATCGTATATTATTGGTCACTTAGAAGGTGTTGACAGGATGGTTCAGGGAGATAAATATTGTATTGAAATCGTTAAACAAATTCAGGCTATACAGTCTGCGCTGACAAAAGTAAGTGAAATTGTTCTTGAAGATCATCTAAAAACATGTGTGAGTACTGCTATTAAAGAAGGCCATGGCGGTAAATATATCCGGGAAATAATGGAAGCAATAAAACACAAATCAAAGACAAAATAAAATCTAAATTTTTACAGTTAATTCTTTAAAAGGCCATGATGGCAGCATGTTTGAAATTGGTTTGTCTCCCCTATATCCAAGTGCATATTCTGCCTGTAGTATTGTATGGATTTCTCTTGTGCCTTCATAAATCATAGCCCCGCGTGAATTTCTGAAGTGCCGTTCAACATCAAATTCATTAGAGTAACCATATGCCCCTAAAATTTGCAGTGCATCATTTGCTGATTCAAATGCATTATTGCAGTTAATCCATTTTGCAAGCGATGTTTCTCTGGTATTTCTTATGCCTTTATTTTTAAGCCAGCCTGACTGATATGTAAGAAGCCGACCTATGTCTTTTCCAGCCACCATTTTTGCAATCATCTGCTGGACAAGCTGATGTTTTCCAATTTCTTTTCCAAATGCTTCTCTCTCATGTGCATATTTCACACTTATTTCAAGACATGCTTCTATTATTCCAACTGCACCAGCTGCTACTGTAAATCTTCCGCTGTCTATTGCACTCATTGCTATTTTAAAACCATCACCTTCTTTACCAAGAAGGTTTTCTTTTGGTACTTTTACGTCCTGCATTACAAATGAACCTGTGTTGCCTGCTCTGACACCGAGTTTTCCCTTTAAAGGACTTGAACTAAAACCAGGAAAAGTTCTTTCAACAATAAATGCTGAAATACCTTTATGTTTTTTTGTTTTGTCAGTGTATGCAAAAACAAGAAAATTGTCTGCAATATCAGCCAGAGATATCCATGTTTTTTCACCATTTAGTATGTAGTGATCACCTTTTAAAACAGCGGTTGACTGAATCCCGCTTACATCAGATCCTGCATTAGGTTCTGTAAGTCCAAAAGCAGCAATTTTTTCACCTTTTGCCTGTGGGATAAGATATTTCTTTTTTTGCTCTTCTGTTCCCCACTGAAGAAGTGTCATAGAATTTAAGCCGTTATGAACCGAAAGAACTACTCTTGCAGTTGAATCAGCTTTTTCAAATTCAAGACAAACAAGTCCAAGTGACAGGTAATCAAAACCCATACCACTATATTTTTCAGGAATGCATACTCCAAGAAAACCATTCTCACCCATTTTCTTTAAAAGAGACTTATCATAAATACCTTTTTCATCTCTTTCTTTTATGGTTGGATAAATTTCTTTTTTTGCAAAATCTCTTGCAGCTGTTTCGATTTGTTTATGTTCTTTTGTTAGTTCAAAATCCACTTTGATATTCTCCTTCTATATACAAGGATCAATTCTAATTGTTTCACAGATTAATAGTTACGATTTAGCTTTGATTTTTACATCAAAAATACCTCAATGTTAGGATAAATTTTGTATAAAATGTATTTTTACTTTTTAAATTGTATTTTAATAACTCTCTTTTTGAGTTTACCTGTAAAAGCTCATCATAACCCTACATTTGGATTTGCTGGAACTGCAGGGCCTATTCTGACTAGCCCTGCTTCAACTATTCAAAAAGGGCATTTTGGGGTAGGTATTAGAACTGAATATGTAAACTTTAATGAATTTTCAAATGATGCACTGAAGTTCTTTGCAAAAAAGAGACAGTTTGTACATGGCAGTGAATTTTTTATGTATCCTGCATTAGTTGCAGCATATGGAATTACAGATAATTTTAATTTTGGTTTTAGGTATCCATATAGTATTCAGGCTGGTATAAGAGACGGAGCATTAAACCGTTTTGGAATTCCCCATATTATTGAAAGGGGTACTTCACATGGAGTTGGTGATTTAACACTGTTTGCACAATACAGATTTTTAAATATAAAAGAAAAAGCTTTTGAAGCAGCGCTTATTACTGGATTAAATATTCCCGCAGGTTTAGCCCACACAGTTGATAATGTGGGTGAAAGGTTTGGTCCTGATCATCAACCGGGCAAAAGATCATTTGATCCTATTGTTGGGCTGGCACTTACAAAAAGATTTGGACATAAATTATCGTTTGATACTAATTATCTTTTCACAAAAGCAGTAAAGGGTATCCAAAGATACTATTCTGGTGATTTGCATAATTATAATTTAGCTTTATCATACAGAATCCTGGAACAACACCACCATCATTCTCATAAACCCAATAGCCATGAGCATTCTCATGAACACTTATATGGGGTCTGGGAAGAAAATAAGTATACTCATGCACATACACACAAACACAAATGGTATTCAATATTTGGGGTTGATAGTGTTATTGAATTAAATGGGGAATGGAGACAAAGGCAGGTTTTTGGGTTAATACAGCCATTTGGATTTACAGATGAAGATAGTGGTGGAAGTTTTATCTATGTTTCACCAGGGGTAAGAGTTGCTATTGGAGAAAAATACTCTGCATATTTTTCATATGGAATACCTGTAGTTCTTGATCCAATTGGGGATGGTCAAAAACCTGATTTTAGGATGGTATTTGGTTTAAGCAGATCCTTTTAAAAAGGCATAAAACTAAGATTAAAAAATCTCTCTATAAACCATAATAATGCAATCAATGCAATTATTAAAGATCCCAAAAGCATTATTACTTTCCTGTAAATAAAATTGTCTCTTAGTATATATGCAACAGGTAAAAATCCAGTTACTATAACAAGCTGTCCTAGTTCTACTCCTACATTAAAACTTATAAGAGGTACTAATAATGTTTCCTTTGACAACCCTAAATCCATTAAAACGTTTGCAAAACCAAATCCATGAATAAGACCAAATAAAAATGCAATAAGCCATCTTCCTTTTTTAAATATTGGGAAAATATTGTTCAGTGCAGCTAAAACAACAGAAGCAGCAATAGCAGATTCTACAAGCCTTGACGGTAACTTTATAATTTCGAGTGCTGCAATACTTAGTGTTATTGAATGGGCGATGGTAAAAGCAGTAACTATTTTAAATACATTCCAGAATGCAGTTTTGAAATTGTTTACGGAATTCCATTTATTTTCAGTTCTTGTAAAAACCGAAGGCAAGAGTAAAGCCAGAAGAAATAATATGTGATCAAACCCAATCCATATGTGCCAGATCCCTTCTTTTGTAAATTCAAGAAACTGATTCCAGGGATTAAATTTTCCCAGATCCAAATGCTGTATAGATTTTTCAGGACTAAATACTGCTGTTAGTGTCTTACCTTTATGCTCAATATTTAAGAGCCCTCTATGGCTTGAATCTAAATCAAAAAATAAATTGTATTCTACGTCAAATTTAACAGGTCTTTTTGCTGAAGGACATTTTATATAAAAATGAATAACATCATATGTACCGTCACTGTGACTATCGACAAGATGTTCTACATTTTCATATGAACAATAGCTATTTTCAGTTTTAAATCTTAGAAATGACAGGACATAATCTGAGATTTGACTATGATGTTTTTTTAGTTCACCCCAGGTAATTGAATTATCATCGTTATCATCGAGCCCGATTGCAAAATTTAAATCTTTGAGGGAAATGTCCCATCTGGCATCTATTAGTGAGGGATCAGTTTCATGTTTTTTTAGTGTTAAATAACTGTCGCTTGGTTTATGTGCAAATGCAGGATTGTAAAGGATCCCTGTCAATATTACTGAAAGAAATATAATAATAAATTTCATTTGCTTATCCCTTTAATTTCTTCAGCAAGATCATTAATATATATATCTTCAATCATTGTCTGGTTAATAAACTCAATAACTCGTTTTGTAGTATTTTTTTTATTTGCTGCAATTGCAGATCTAAGAAAAATTCTTGTGTCAATCGGTTCTTTTTGTTTTTCCCAGTTTTTTTGTGCAAGTTCCAATGCCACAGCAGGATTATTTAAAATATCAAGATTAAAAATTGCCTCTTCTCTCTCATGAATATTTTCTCCGCGTTTGCTATTCTCTAAAAATCTGGTTTTTAATTCATTTATGTGACTCTCAAAGTTAGGAATATTCATTTTTTTCTCAGCAATGATAAGTCTTAAGAACAAGGAATCTGATTTAGTCTTATCCTTAAGAAGATTTATTATTTCACCAGGTTTGTTTTCATCCAGCAGAAAATCAGAATATGATGCTAAAAGATAGTTGTCATTAGGATTCAATGATAATGCATCTTTGTAATGCCTTTTTGCATTTACTTTATTTCCTTTTCTTGCTGCAATTTCTGAAAGCAGTACATGTGCCCATAGTTTTTCATTGTTACTTACAGGGGTGTTCTTGAGGGTATCTGTAATTTGTTCAAGAAGTTTATAGCTTTTATCAGCACTTCCATTTAAACTGGCTGCTGAACTTATACAGGCAATTGATACAAGCTGATTTGATTTTGTAAGTAGGTGAAGACAACTTTGTTTTGCTTCTGGATATTTACCTAGCGTTGTAAGTATTTGTGCTTTTGTAAGCCATGCTTGTTCATTTGCCGGATCAATCTTTAAAGCATCATCAAGAATACTAAGAGCCTCATTAAAACTATGATTGCTTTGTTTTATTGTTGCATATAAAACAAAAATCTCAGGATTATTTTTTTTAAGCATTGGCTTAAGCACAGCCTCAGCATATCCAAGATATCTGGGATCGCTTTCGCTTCTTGCAAGTTCAATGCAATTCTTGGCAAAGCTTATTGTTTCTTTTATATCTTTGGGATTGCTTCTTAGCTCTGTTAACAACTTTCTAATTTTGGTTGAGTTTAAGTTCTTACTGCCTGATGGAAGTTTTTCAAGAACCTGAGTATTGTCAGATGGAATATATGGTTTTGCATGTACAACCTGTAAACAGAAAATAAATAATCCAGTCAACAGTATGTATTTTACATTTAACATCTTCTAAAAAAAACGAGCACATGTCTGTAAATGTGCTCGTTTCCATTCCTCCCTGTCAGATTTATTAATCTGATGAACTTACTTACCTGCTACTGGTGATTTTAAGTATGGGAATACTGAATCAAAATCACTGGCATCAACGAATGCACCGTCAGTAATGGCTAATTTGCCTGCAGGAGCATCTGCTTCTGGTAACAGGACACCAGATGCTACTCTTAATTCAATATCTACAACATCATCCCCAGGCCTTCTTCCGTTTGGAAAACCGGCATTATCACCGTCAATAACCCCTAATGGTTTTTGAGCTGATGCAGAAACAGCTGGAATAGCTGTGTTTAAACGAAGCATTTCAGCAACAGAAGTACTTTTATTTAAGCCGTCAACTCCTGTAAGGAAAGCTGCTACTAAGTCAGTACGTGGAAATGCAGTAGGAGCTTTGTATCCAGCGCTACTAAAAAGAATTTCTAGTATTGCTGGTAAGGTTGGGTGTGTAACATAGGTTGCAAACTGAGAATCATCTTTTGGTTGGCTGAAGTTAAATTTGTTTTTGTCCTTCAACCCAATTATAAGCTCATTTATGAGTGGAGATGATAGCCTTGATACCTGAACAAAAGGTCCTTTTTCAAGAGCGGGTCTGTCGAAAGAAGGTACTCTTGGAAACACCCGAGCTCTAGGCAGACTCGATGTAGTCCAGGCTCCAACCACTGAAGTGTCACCAGTAATGCATGCTTGTGGCAGTTCAAGAGCAAATGAAGTTATGTTATTATCTGCTATTTCACTCCTACCACCTTTAGGATCTCCAAGTGGGTTAAAGTTAACAAGGTCAAATGTGCCGCCTAAATCAACAACAAAGCCTTCATTTCTTTGACCTACAAACATCCTTCCCTGAGTATCACATCCAGGAATGTTTATATTATAAACATGATTTCTGGCATATGTTTCATAGTTAGGGATTGATTTGTTTCCAATATTATCAGTTGGTTTTACAAACACTGTCTCCCCACTAACTGCATTTGAAATAAGTTCAGATTTCCCTTTTCGTCTGTCTCCTGTGATTAGTTTTGCTGTGTAGGTTTCAATAACATTTGTTGACATATTGTCATTTACATTTGGTCCAATTCCACCTACATTTAGAAAAGGGACTGAAACCATTTGACCAGCTATATCGAGAGCAATGTCATTTAATTTATTCATGACTTGGAACTGGAAGGTAAGATCTTCTCTTGCATCCCCATTATTATCTAAGTGGATTTCATATAAAGCTTCTGGATCTAAACTAAAAAAGTTTGGACCTCCATAGGCTTGTTGTAATGGTAAATAATTTGCAATAATGGTTACAAAATCACTTTTACCTGATTCATAACTGTTGAATATATAAAAGTCTGTACCATCTACTTTTGGAAGTTCAGTAATAAATGGTGCTTCTCTGTGACTTGATGCTTTAACAGGAATAGCTGGAACTACTATAGCGATTATTAAAAGCATTGAGTATATTAACTTTTCAAGCTTCATTCTTAATTTCTCCTTTTTATTTAGCTTTTATTTGGCTTTAGATGCCAAATTTACAAAAAGCATTCTAGCAACACCTTCTTATATCTTTAAGAACGAACTCTTAAAGATTTTTATTCCTTAAAATAGTTATCTGAACGTTTTTTAATGTCATTACGCGAATTGTATATATTTCTAAGATAAAAGCCAAATTCTAACGAATTTCAGGTATTTATCCTGAACTACATTGTTAAATTCTCGTCTTTTTTAACTTCAGATAGCAATTTTCTATGAGAGTAAATTTTAAAAAATTTTTAATAATTTCTTTAGTAATTTTAGTATTTCTATTTTCAATTGTTACTGGAGGAAAAGTTTACAGTGTTGATAATCAAATTACACTAAAAGAAGCAATTGATACTGCTCTTGAAAATAATCATCATGTAAGATCTGCCCTTGCTACTTTGCCTGTTTCTCAGGCAAAACTTATTTTTGCAAAGTACAGACCTAATCCTTTTATTGGTTCAAATGCTGAAATTGTAAAAGGTGGTTCTTTCCATGCTGTTGAATTAGGCAGTGAGATCGAAGTCGGGAGAAAAAGATACTGGAGAATAAAACTTGCAAAAGAAGAAATCTCCAAGGATGAACTCGAAGTAAGAAAAACTTTATGGGAAATCCATACTGAGGTTCATGCTGTATATGCACAGTTGTCGGTGGGTCTTCAGATTCTTGACTTAGCAAAAGAAAGGGCTGGTTTTTATAAAACATTACTGGATGTAGCAGAGAAAAGACATGATGCAGGTGATATTTCCAGACTTGATCTTATAAGAACAAAAGCAGAATATCTTAAAGCTCAAAACCAGTTAAGTGAATTCGAGGGCAGATTGCAAAAAGCAAAAGTTGAATTCAATCATATTTTAGGCAGAGAGCCTGGTTCTGAATTATTGTTGCCGATTGCTGCTGAGCTGAAACCAAAAATAAAATTACATGAGCACCCTGAGATAAAAGAAATAATTGAAAAAGCACTTGATAAAAGAATTGACATGGCTATTCTTGAAAAAGAATTTGGAATTGCAGAGGCAACAATTAAAAAGGCAAAGTGGGAACGTTTACCAAATCTCAACATTGTAGGAGGACCTGTAAGACCAAGTCAGGGAGATAATAGATGGGGTCCGTTTATTGGTGGTTCATTTCAAATACCTGTATTTAACAGGAAACAGGGGGAAATTAGTGAAGCAAAAGCACATATTGATTATCTGGAAAAGGAGAGGGAAAGAATTGAGCACGACATAAAAATTGAAGTTGCAAATGCATTTCATGAGCTTGAAGTAAAGGAAGAACAGGTTCACAGGTTTCAAAGTGGACTAATTGATGATTCAGAAAATATCCTGGATATGACAAAAGAAGGATATAAGTTAGGTAAATTATCCTTAACTGATGTTTTGAATACAGAACAACAAAACAGATATATAACTGAATCATATCTTGAAAGCCTTCTTGGTTATCGAGTGGCTGTTGCAGAACTGGAATATGCTGTGGGTATACCATTATATGAGTTTGGAGAAGAACTATAAGGATAAACAATGAGAAAATCAAGGAATAAAAAAAATATAAAAAATATTGGATATTTAATTCCATATCTTGTTTTTGCATTAATGATTTTTGGATTAGTAGTAAATGGACACGGAGGGGATGAAGCTCAAAGTTTTAAACCAAAGAATGAGGAAGTAAGCATTGACAAAAGCATTTCAATGGCATTAGGAATCAGAACTCAAACAGTTGAGTTAAAAACTGTTGAAGAAACAATAGTTACTACTGGACAAATTGAAGAAATTCCTAAAAACCATTTTGACATTAATACTCCTGTTCAAGGTACATTAGCATCACTTCTTGTTGACCTTGGAAGTAAAGTTGGAACAGGGCAGCCAGTTGTGATTATTCAAAGTACAGAAATAGCAACGTTGCAAGCTGAAATTGACCAGGCAAAAGCAGAGCTTGAACTTGCTCAAAGTAACTTTTCAAGAGAACAAATTTTGTTTGAAAAAGGTATTTCTGCAAAAAAAGATTTTGAGGCAAGTAAGTCCTTTTCAAAAAGCACAGAAGCAAAATTAAAAGCACTGGAAAGTAATTTAAAAATACTTACTGGACTTGCTACTTCAGATGAACAAGGCACTTTTCAGGTTAAATCTAGAAAATCAGGAACAGTTGTTGAAAGGCATGTTACTGTTGGGCAAGTTGTTGGTGCAAATCAACTTCTATTTCATGCCATTGACCTTTCAAAATTGTGGGCTAGTGCAAATATCTATGAGAAAGATATTAGTAATGTATCTCTTGGTCAGAATGTGTTTGTCAGTTTAGATGGGAATCCAAAAGAAAGTTATGAAGGAAAACTTACGTATATTGGTTCTGTAATAGATGAAAAGTCAAGAACACTTCCAGTTAAAGCAGAGCTAAATAATGCTAAAGATATTTTAAAACCCGGAGCTTTTGTACAGCTTGTTATACACACAAATAAAAAGAAAGATGCAATTTTAATTCCGTCAAAAGCAATTGTAGACATTGATGAGGAAAAAGATGAAGAACACAAACATATAGTCTATGTAAAAGAAGGTAATAATTACAAGCCAAGAAGCATTAAGGTAATTGCACATGATAAGGAATATACAGAAGTAGTTTCGGGACTTATAGCAGGGGATGTTTTAGTGGTAGATGGTGGATATCAGTTGCAATATGCAGAGGGTAAGCATTTAGACGAAGAATCAAGTAGTGAAGATCATGAAACAGATACCCATACTCATGAACATTCAAAAAAAGAAAATAATTTATCAGGATTTATAATCCCAGGAGTTATTGGTTTAGTAATCGGAGCTTTTCTAACACTACTCTTTAGAAGAAGAAAGTAAGATGAGGACAAAACGTAATCTCAACTTAAAGGATTTGTTCCGCCTTGGGCGGACAAATCCGATCGAGGGGAAGGGATTGACCGAAGGAAGCTCCAGCTTGTCTGGAGCATGTAAAAATGATCAATAAATTAATAAACTGGTCACTTGAAAATAGGTTCATAGTAATGGTTCTTGGAATTATACTTTTTATTTATGGTTCATTTTCAACTATTAATACTCCAGTTGATATATTCCCTGAATTTGCACCACCACAAGTAGTAATTCAAACACATGCGCCAGGGCTTGCCAGTGAAGAAATAGAATCACTTGTTACTATTCCACTAGAGAGTGCTTTAAATGGTACAAGCATGGTACAAACCGTAAGAAGCAGTTCCTCAGAAGGTTTGTCCTTTATTACCGTAATATTTGAATGGGGTACAAATATTTATGATGCAAGACAGTTAGTAGCAGAAAAAGTACAAGTAATTTCATCTAAACTGCCAGCAAATGTACAAAGACCAATTTTATCTCCAATAACTTCCCCAATTGGAAGTATTTATTTCTTTGCTTTAACAGGTAAAGAAACTTCACTTAGGGAAATTAGAACATATGCAGATTGGGAAATAAGAAACAAATTACTCTCAATTCCTGGAGTTGCAAATATCGTAGTTTATGGCGGAGATGTTAAACAATACCAGGTTTTACTAAATCCAAAAAAACTAAAACAATATGAGATATCTTTAAACGAAGTTATAAATGCAGTTGATAAAGCAAATGTAATTGTTGGTGGAGGATATTTACTTAAAGAAGATAAAGAATATCTAATTAGAGGAATTGGAAAAATAGAAAACCTTAAAGATTTAGAAAGTTCTGTAGTGTCTGAGAGAAATGGCATTCCAATTTATCTAAGTGATATAGCTAAAATTACTGTTGGTTCAGCATTTAAAAGAAGTTTTGGAAGTGTAGATGGTAAAGATGCAGTAATTGTAGCTGTAAGCAAACAGCCACAGATCAACACTCTTGAACTAAGTGAAAAAATCAAATTTGCACTTACAGACCTAAAAAAGTCATTGCCTAAAGACATAAAAATTACTCAAACATATAGTCAGTCTGATTTTGTACAAGTTTCAATAAAAAATATTGTTTCTGCAATATTTCAAGGCTCAATCCTTGTGATTATTGTTCTTGTTTTATTCTTAGGTAGTCTTCGCTCCAGTTTTATAAGTCTTATAGCCATTCCTTTTTCTATAATAACTGCGATTTTAATTCTTAAAGCATTTGGTCAGACAATAAATGCAATGACTTTAGGTGGGCTTGCAGTTGCAGTAGGAGAAATAGTAGATGATGCAATTATAGATGTAGAAAATATTTATAGAAGGCTTAGGGAAAATAAACTAAGCTCAAATCCAAAGCCAATTATTGGAGTTATTTTTAATGCTTCTTGTGAAGTAAGAAACTCTGTAGTTTATGGCACTTATATAATAACTGTAGTTTTTATACCAGTTCTTTTTTTAAGCGGGCTTGCTGGTCAGATATTTAGACCACTTGCATGGGCTTATATAATTTCACTTTTTGCATCTCTTGGTGTGGCTCTTACTTTGACACCAGCAATGTGCTTTTATTTACTTGGTAAGAATGAAAAATTATTAAATCAAGAACCTAAGTTCTTGACTAATTTAAAAGAGAAATATCTAATCTTATTAGATAAGGCATTAAAAAATCCAAAGAAAATAATTAATGCAACGATAATTGCATCGCTAGTAGCCATAGCTCTTTTTATGTTTTCAGGCAGATCATTTTTACCAGAACTTGGGGAAGAAAACCTGGTAATTATGGCAATTGCACCTCCTGGTAGTAGTTTAAGTTATACACAAAAAATTGCTATTTTAATGGAGAAGATATTACTTGAACACAAAGAGATTATAAGAATTGGCAATAGAGCAGGAAGGTCAGAGGCAGATGATGAGCCAATTACAGCAAATATTAGTCACTTTGATGTAACGCTTAAAGAAGGTATTTCACAAGGGAAAAAAGAAAAACTAATTGAAGAAATAAGAGAAGATTTTGAAAAGTTGCCCGGTGTAGTAACTCTTATCAGGTCATTTGTTGCTGAAAGTATTGAAAATGTCCTCACTGGAGAAAGAGCTCCTATAGTTATTAAACTTTATGGCAATGATCTAGAAGTTCTTAGAGAAAAAGCAAATGAAATAGGTTCTGTAATTAGGAAAATAAAAAATCTTACAGAAGTACAAGTAGAGCCACTGAGTGAAATACCACAAATACACATAAAAATTAAAAGACTTGTTGCTGCAAGGTATGGCTTAACTGTTGGTGATTTACTTGAAACAGTAAAAAATGCATACAATGGAACTGTTACATCTCAAAAAATAATTAAAGGGCAAAAAGCATTTGATTTATTTGTGTGGTTTGAAGAACCATATAGAAATGATTTAGAAGTTATTAAAAATACTTTAATTGATACTCCAAGTAGAGTTAAAGTACCACTTGGACAAGTTGCAGAGATTTATGAAAGTGTAGGCTATAACATAATAAACAGAGAAAGAGTTTCAAGACGAATTGTAATTCAAGCCAATGCTAAAAAATCTGATCTTTCAAAAGCAGTAGAAGAAGCCCAAAGATTAATAAGTAAACAAATCTCACTACCACAGGGTTACACATTAGATTTTGAAGGAGATTACAAACAACAAAAAGAAGCTAATCAAAAACTGGTTTTACTTAGTATTTTAGTATTAGCTGCAATTTACCTTTTACTATCACTTGCATTTAAGTCGCTAAAAGTTGCAACTATTATTATGCTTAATTTACCTCTAGCTTTAATTGGTGGGGTAGTTGCAGTAGCTATAACAAGCAAAGTTTTTAGTATAGCAAGTATGATTGGATTTATTACCTTGTTTGGACTTTCAACCAGAAACTCAATACTACTTGTAAACAGGTTCTATGACATTCAAAAAGAAAATCCAAAAATGCCAATTGATGAAGTTGTAAAACAAGGAGCACTTGATAGATTATCACCAATACTAATGACTGCTTTAACTGCAGCATTTGCAATGCTTCCACTTGCACTTTTTCCAGGTGCAGGCAGAGAAATAGAACATCCTCTTGCAATAGTAATTCTTGGTGGAATGTTTAGTGCTACGGCTTTGACGCTTTTAGTGATTCCTGTGGTTTATAAAAGATTTGCAAATATAACGCATTCTTGACCATTTAATTAAAAAGTAATATAGTCTTTTCAGGTGAGGTGGGAATAATGAAAAAAAATATATTGATAAGTTTAGTTTCAATTTTTATTTTTTGTAGTTTAAATTTGCAAGTTTCTTCTCAAACGGATGCTGGTGATGTAGCTGCTGGCATTTTTCTTGGTGCAATTGAAGATGATCTTATAAAAGAAGGAGCACAAGAAATATCTGAAATAGCACAAGATCTTGCAAATGCTGCTAAACAATCAGGACAAAAAAAGAATGTAGGGCCATTTCTTAGAAGCCTTAAAAGGAATGCAGATGCTCTTGTAAGAGCAAGTCAGCTTCTGCCTCCCGAAAGATGCGGTAAAACTTTCAATAACAAAAACGTAGATTTACAAAACCTTATATCCAAAGTTGAGAAATTCCAAGAGAGGCTGTGTAGTGAAGTTAATCCAACTGTTCCAAGTAGAACTTTTCATCCATTAGCTAAACATTGCAAAAGTCCGTTTGATGTGAAATGTGTTTGTGGGCATCATCCTGATGGCCCTGGTTGTAGTAGTTTGGGTATGTCTGGAGGTGGTATGTCTGGAGGAGAAACATCAGAAGAAATGCCTGAATCGGAATCTCAACCACCATGTTTAAGTGATGAGGACTTTGCTGAGCAACTTGAAGGTGTTGAGGAAATCCTTCAAAGCTTTTCCGAAGGAATTGTAAAAGATAGTAATGGTAATGGACTCCCTGATGCATGTGAAAACAACAAACAGTAGAGAGAAGTAGTTAGTATGAAAAAAATATGTTTAGTTTTTACTGCTTTAGTTTCTGTATTGTTTTCTTTCAACCCAGTACTTGCAGTTGAAAAGATGTCTGTTACAAGTTCAGATTTTAATAATAAAGGTATTATTCCTGATGCACATGCATGCGATCCTCCGCTTGGGCAAAATAAATCTCCAGAGCTTTCATTTAGCAATGCACCTTCTGGCACACAAAGTTTTGCATTAATTTTAACTGACCCCGATTTTAAAAATTTTGTACACTGGGTAATTTTTAATATACCAGCAGATGCTATGGGTCTAGATGAAGGTTTACCTCTTGATGCAGAGCTCAGTAACAGCGCAAGACAAGGTACTAATGGTACTGAACAAATTGGTTATTTTGGTCCATGTCCTCCACCAAAAGAAACCCACAGATATGTTTTCAAGGTCTTTGCTCTTGATGCTGTGCTTGATCTTGAAAGTAGAGCAACAAGTAAACAATTACTAAAAGCTATGAGGGGACACATTTTAGGACGAGGAAAGCTTGTTGGGAAGTATAAAAATAATACTAATTTTTGAGATGATTTAAAAGGATAGAAAGTTAATGAAAAAATTAATTGTACTTTGTTTGAGTTTATCTTTATTTTTTTCTACAGTAGCTTATGCACAAGGCGATATAGAATCTGAAGAGCCTTTAACTGTTGAAGAACAACTGGAAAGTCTGTTAGCTGATTTATCGTCTCTACAGAAGAGCTTAAAAAAGAATAGACGAAAGAGACCAGTAGCAAGAGAAATTAAAACTATTACAAAAAAAATAATAAAAGCAGTAAATTCTATTCCTCCTGAAAGCTGTATGAATACAATAAGACAGGCAATGAAGGATTTTTATGATTTGGTTTCGGAATTGCAGCTCGGAATTGCCTGCGGCCCATTAATAATACCCCCATTCTTGCCAGGAGGAGATGAACCAATTTTAGAAAAGATTAATGTGGATTGTCTGCCGCCTGATGATTTACTGCAAATTGGTGGTCCGTTTGGAGGAGCTTTTGTAGATGTTAACCCTTTATATGATGAAGCAAAGGATTTATTTCAAATTGATAGTGATGAGAGTGAAATATCAGATGTTTGTGAAGGTGAAGTTGAATAGTGAAAAACATTATTCTCAAGTCCATTTTAGTTTTTATTATTAGCTTTACTTGTCCGATGTCAAATGCTATGGAACTTAAAAGTTCAGCGTTTGAAAATAATGAGATGATTCCAAAACTATATACTTGTGATGGAAAAGATGTTTCTCCACCTCTTAACTGGAACGATATTCCTGAAAAAACAAAAAGCCTGGCATTAATATGTGATGATCCTGATGCACCTCGTGGTATATGGGTGCATTGGGTTGTATATAGTATTAAATCTGTTTCAAAAGAACTCCCTGCAAAAGTCCTTCATCAAGAAATTATGCCAAATGGTGCCATACAAGGAATAAATGATTTTGGGAAAATCGGTTATGGTGGTCCCTGTCCGCCAGGTGGTACTCACAGATATTTTTTTAAATTATATGCACTAGATTCTATGTTAGATCTTGAACCTGGAGCTACAAAAAAGCAACTTCTTCAGGCTATGGAAGGACATATTATTTCAGAGGCACAGTTAATTGGAAAATATAAAAGGTAGTATCATTTAAATTAATGACTAAAAAAACTGAACTTAAAAGAGGTCTGAATCTTTTTGATTCAACTGCAATTGTAGCTGGTTCAATGATTGGCTCAGGGATATTTATTGTTTCTGCTGATATGGCAAGAACTTTAGGTTCTCCAGGCTGGTTAATTATTGCCTGGATTTTAACTGGTTTTATTACAATTACAGCAGCATTAAGCTATGGTGAGCTTGCAGCAATGATGCCCCAGGCTGGCGGTATGTATGTTTATCTGAGAGAAGCATATGGAAAATTGCCAGCGTTTCTTTATGGATGGACACTGTTTACTGTTATTCAAAGCGGAACTATTGCTGCAGTAAGTGTTGCTTTTGCAAAATTTGCCGGAGTAATATTTCCAATAATTTCCTCCTCAAAATGGATCTTTAAATTTTCATTTTTTAACTATGTATTTGGACTCAATACACAAAACCTTCTTGCAATAATTTCAATAATACTTTTGACCTGGATAAATACCAGGGGACTTGAAAGCGGTAAATGGCTTCAGAATATTTTTACTTCAATGAAAGTCATTTCGCTACTTTTGGTTATTTTGCTTGGCTTTACCGTTGGTAAAAATATTTATGCTGTTAATGCTAATTTTAGTGATTTATGGAGTGCTTCTTTTACTCATGTTTTAAATACCCAAATTAGTGTTGAAGATCTGCACGGGGTTTTAATATTTGGTGCGCTTGGAGCAGCAATGGTTGGTTCACTTTTTTCTGCTATTGCCTGGGATACAGTTACGTATACTGCGGGTGAAACAATAAACCCAAAAAGAAATATCCCATTAAGTCTTGCAATAGGAACTGGAATTGTAATTTTACTTTATATTCTGGTAAATATTTCATATCTTTTTGTGCTGCCGCTAAAGGGTAGTATTGATGGTAGTAATGTCTATGAAAGAGGAATTCAATTTGCTCTGGATGACAGAGTTGGAACTGCAGTATTTGAAGGAATATTTGGAAATGCCGGTGCCATAGCTATGGCATTTTTAATTATGATTTCAACTTTTGGATGTAACAATGGAATAATTCTTTCAACAGCAAGAGTTTATTATGCAATGGCAAAAGATGGTTTGTTTTTTAAAAAGGCTGGTGAGTTAAATAAAAAACATGTACCAGCGTTTGCACTGGTAATTCAATGTATATGGTCATGTGTTTTGTGTCTGTCTGGCAAATATATGGATTTGCTTGATTATGTAATATTTGCAATTCTTTTATTTTATGTTCTGACTATTATTGCTTTATTTGTCTTAAGAGTTAAAAAACCTAATGTTGAAAGACCATACAAAGCTTTTGGTTACCCATTTATTCCTGCACTTTATATTCTTTTTGCATCTGCAATTTCAGTTGATTTGCTGATATATAAACCACTCTATACATGGCCTGGTCTTATCATAGTAATATTGGGAATTCCTATCTATTATCTTTTAGGAAAACGTATACATTCATTAGGATGTAACAGCCGTCACAAAATATAAAATTTCTTAATAGTCATAATCCTTTTCAGGTTTTATTACCAATTGTAAATTGACTTATGTCACATGATTTTCATCACTTTGCAGTTACTAACATCTGGACAATTTTTTCTCAGATTGTAATATGAGAGCAGTTTAGATCAGAGATTAGGTAAAAATCAAAACGGGGGTTTTTATGAAAGTTGTAAAAGAGTTTTTAAAAAAAACAATTCTTGCTTTAGCATTGGTTTCTTTTCTTTTATCCAATTCGTTTGCGCAGATTGATTTTGCTGATGAGCTTCAGGATACACTGGAAGGTTTAAATAATTTTCAGTCTCAATTAAGGAATCCATCGAATAGGGCAGGGAGTCCTGTAGCTAGTAAAATTAGCTCATTTCTAAAGAGTCTTAACGGTGCAGTTAATCAGCCTGACGCTGCTTGTGATGGAAAAGTAAAAGCATCAGTTAATCGTCTGAATCAAGCATTTATTTTTCTTGGAAAGAAAACATGCAGTGAAAACAGAAGAGCAAATTGTGTTTCAGGAACGTTAGTTTCTGATCTTATTGATAATACCGGATTAGACTTCCAGGATAGCGAAGCTGTGCTTGATTTCTTTCTTGCAGATAATGATGGTGATGGTGTAGTAGATATTTGCAGTAGTGATGTTGACGGAGATTCAGTAGAAAACAGAAAAGACAATTGTCCATTTGTATCAAATCCACTTCAGAAAGATACCAACCGTAACCGTATAGGTGATGCCTGTGATTTATTTAGATGTTGTGATTCAATTGATCCAATTGATAGTGACACATGTAATAAAAAAACAGCCAGAAGTTGCCGGGAAGGAGAACAGGTAATCATTGATTGTATTGGGCCTATTAAAAAAGGTGATGGTACTGCTTCTGGCTCAGGAACAGTTAGTTTTACTGCAGCAAGAGGATTATTTTCACATATTGGCGATCCTATGTCATCTTCTATAAATCTTTTCCAAGGCGATGGTTCAACTCCTCCAGCTGGTGATGGAACAAAAGGAGGCGATACTGGTGGGTCAGGAACTGGTACCGGAGATTCAATGACAGAAGGTGGCGATACAATGGCTGCTGAGACACAGGAAGAATTTGAACAAAGACTTGAGGAAGCTTTAAATATGAGTAAGATTCCATCCATGGAATATGGTGAAGATTATGACTGCGATGATTTTGCAGGTGATCTTGAAGAAGAGCTTGAAGGACAAGGATTCATGTCTACATTTACTGCAACCTGGACTGATGATGGTTCTGAAACGGTACCTGGTCATGCCCTTACAGATGTACATGGTCCCGGGGGTGCAGTATGGGTTGAGCCACAAACAGGTGAAATTGTAGATCTGGATGAAGATGGTGATGGTTCTGTAATGGCTTCAGATGGAACTCATAGTGATGAATTCATGGCAGGTGAAGGAATGAGCCAGATAGAAGTCTATGATGATAAAGCTGCTGCTGGTAAAGCAGGGGTTCCTATTGATAAAGAGTAATGAATACTTTTTAGTTGCATTACATTTTATCTGTAAGAGGGGTTAAGTCTGTTGTGCTTGACCCCTCTTAAGTTTTTAGGATATATTCCTGAGTATTATGTAAAATTCTTTAATTGTAAATTTAGGCGTATTCAGCTATTTTGCACTATATATTTAACATTGTAAAAACTTGCAAAGTTCGTGACTAATTTCAATGAATATGGGTAGAATATGTTTGCAACATAATTATTTAACTGTTTGAAAAGGAGATAGTATGAGAAAGTTATTGAGTCTGTTATTAGCATTGGTACTGCTTATTCCGGCAGCCTTAGCTGAAGAAGGAACAGCAACATTTGAAAATCTGGTACTGGATATTATAAAGAAAAATCCCCAGATTATAAAAGAAGCACTTGAAAAGTTTGAAAAACAAGCAGCAGAAACCGAAAAAGAAGAAGAGTTTAAAAAACTTTTAGCTGACAGGGTAGACGTTGAAATTGGTAGTTCTCACATAAGGGGAGACAAGAAAGCAGAATATACAGTTATTGCTTTTTCTGATTTTCAATGCCCATTTTGTAAAAGAGGCGATGATACTATAAAAGAACTAATGAAAAGATATGATAAAAAAGTAAGATATGTATTCAAAAACCTTCCTTTAAGTTTTCACCCTGAAGCAATGCCATCAGCAAAAGCTGTATGGGCAGCGGGAAAACAAGGGAAATTCTATGAATTCCATGACAAACTTTTTGAAAATCAGGCAAAGCTTGGTGATGAGGTATATGTTCAGATTGCTAAAGATCTAAAATTAAACCTTGATAAGTTCAATAAAGACAGGGCAAGTGAAGATGCAGAAAAGGAAATTAATGCAGAAATGAAGCAAGCTCAGGATATTGGAATATCAGGTACACCAGGTTTTATACTCAATGGGGTAAAAATACTTGGTGCATATCCTATAGATCATTTTGAAAAAGTTATTAAGGAGCTTGAAACTACAGCTAAAAAATAACTTTTCTTTATAACGATTTAATTAAGAGACCAGGTTTTTTCACCTGGTCTCTTTTTTTGTTTAAGAGAGTGCAATTGAAATCATTTCTTCTGATGTCAGGCTGTCACTTACAAAGGCAATTGTTTTATTCTTTTCTTTCCAGTATGCAAACTGACAGTTATCGCTTTGACCACAGTGAAAAACAGTGCCATTTATTTCCATTTTGTGGCAATTAGGAGCATTATAGTTGGCAGGTAAAATGCATACAGACAATCTTTTACCACTGTTATTTTTAAACGAAACAAGATTTATATCACTTCTGAAAAGTCTATTTATTTTTGAGGTACCCTCAATCTTAAAATCTGCTTGTTGAAGCTCTGACAGATGTGATTCATCCAGATTAAATTTTTCTTTAACAAGATTTATGTCATTTGTAGCAATCTGATATCCAGCATTGTTATGCATACTGGCAAGAGAAGGCATTTTTGTAAGATATGGATTTGCAAATAATCCAATTCCCAGAAGGAAAGCAACTGAAGCAGCAAGCAGTAATGGTTTAAGATAAATCACGCTTCTTTTATCCTGTGATATAGCAGCTATTCTTTTTCTGAAGTCTTCTGAAACTTTTATTGAATTAATAATATTTTTAAATTCTTTTTTTGTTTCTTCATTTAATTCCCATCTGGATTTGCATATTGTGCAGCTTTTAATATGATCAATAAATTCAAAACTTTCCTTATTTGGAGGCTCTTTCTCCAAAAGATCACTCATGTATAATTCAGCATTTTTACAATTCATGATTTCACCTGCCCTGCTGCATATTCCTTTGCATAACCTTTCTCAGTTAGTTTTTTCTTTATTATTTGTCTTGCTCTGTGAAGTCTTGACATTACAGTTCCTATTGGAATATCTAACATTGAAGAGATATCTTTGTAGGAATGTTCTTTAATATCTGATAAATAAAATACAATCCTTTGATCAGGTTCAATTTCTTTAAGTACTTCCGTTAAATCATTAAAGAAAGAAGAAGACTCAATATTTTGTGATGGACTTTTATAGTCTGGTAAATCAAAATCCCCAATGTCTGAGGTTTGAAATTGTTTTTTTCTTGTGTGGTCAATGTGAGTATTTATTAGAATCCTGTATAGCCATGCCTTGGGGTTTTCAACCGTGTCCTTGCTAAGAAACGAATTATATGCCTTTATACAGGTATCCTGCACTAAATCCTCTGCTAATTCTTTGTTTCCACATCTCATATAAGCTAACTTTAATAAGCTATCCAGATTATCTTGGATTAGCTTATTGAATTTTGTCTTTTTAACCCAGGTGATCAATTTTCTACCTGTTACCTTCTAAACGTATTACTAAGATAATTATTCCGTTAATATTTTTATTTATTTCTCGATAATTCTATCAACTTTAAAGGATAATAGGTAAGGAATAAGTAATCTTTAACCATCGTTTACCTGGTGTAAACAGTTAGTAGCTTGTAAAAGGAGACACATATTATGAAGAATATTAAAAATATAAAGAAAAGAGCATTGCTTTCAGCACTAGCCCTATCAATAGGTGCAGCAGCAAGCACTCATGCAATTGAAAGTGCAATAAAGAATCCACTTTTTAGTTTAAAAGAAATTGGAAATGGAACAGTTCTTATTTCTCATGGTACTGAAGGAAAATGTGGTGAAGGTAAATGTGGTGAAGGCAAATGTGGTGAAGGTAAATCTGAAACCAAAGCCAAATCTGTTGAAGCCAAGTGTGGTGAAGGTAAATGTGGTGCCAAGAAGATAAAGAAAATCTTCAAGAAGAAGAAATCCAAAGCTAAATCTGTAGAAGCTAAATGTGGTGAAGGAAAATGTGGAGGAAGTAAAGCTCCTGAAGCCAAATGTGGTGAAGGTAAGTGTGGCTCCGATAAGAAAAAATAATCTCTGTTTCAGAAACTAACTGACACTGTTATTGTTTCAATTGTTGATGTTTTTGCTGTTTCTGCACA
Source organism: Candidatus Melainabacteria bacterium SSGW_16 (assembly GCA_004769085.1). Lineage (GTDB taxonomy): Bacteria > Cyanobacteriota > Vampirovibrionia > 2-02-FULL-35-15 > 2-02-FULL-35-15 > SSGW-16. The sequence continues at coordinate 15,925 of DUDS01000032.1, read as the reverse complement.
AAAATAATCAAATTCTAATTGAATCTGGTTAGTGATACTTTTGCTTTTTATTTTCGTCCTTTGCTTTAAAGGAGTAAAGGACATGACTGATGTTTTACTTTATATTGTTCTTGGTCTGATCGCAGGAGCTTTAAGTGGTCTTATTGGTATTGGTGGTGGGATAATTATTATCCCGGCTCTGGTGCTTTTGTTTGGACTTTCACAACATGAGGCTCAGGGTACAACACTGGCTCTAATGGTTCCACCTGTTGGAATACTTGCAGCATGGACATATTATAAGCAGGGATATGTAGATTTACAGATGGCAGCATTTATTTGTATTGGGTTTTTTATTGGTGGATTTTTTGGTGCTAAATTTGCCACATCCCTTTCAAGCACACTTCTGGAGAAAATATTTGGTGCATCTCTTTTTCTTGTTTCAATTAAAATGATGTTTTTTAAATGACATATGATATTATAAAAGCCGAAAATAGTTCTTAGAAGAAGGAGAAAGTTGTATGCTTAAAAGGTTTTTTTTAGGTTTGATTATTCTGGGACTTGTTCTTACAGCAAACGGACCTGCTTTTAGTGTAACTAAAACCGGAGGAGTAAATAAGAAAATGAATGAGACTGAAAAAACTGAATCAACAAAAAGTGGCTTGAAATATGTTGATAAAGTTATAGGTGCAGGCCCACAGCCAAAAACAGGACAAACAGTAAAAGTGCATTATACAGGATGGCTGACAGATGGAAAGAAATTTGATAGTTCAGTTGACCGTGGGCAGCCATTCGAGTTTGTAATCGGGGTTGGACAGGTTATAAAAGGCTGGGATGAAGGTGTAAGTACAATGAAAGTTGGCAGCAAGAGAAAATTAATTATTCCTTCAAATCTTGCCTATGGTAAAACTGGAGCAGGTAATTCAATACCACCAGATTCAACACTTGTGTTTGATGTTGAACTCTTAGGGATAAACCAGTAAGTGGACTATAGATAAGAATTAAGGTTTCTTAAATAAATATAAACAACATTTGGAAATTTAAGTTAAGTTAGGCTTATACCTAGTCATAATTTGTGTATTGATACCGGTTTTGGACTTATTTATTATAATTGCATTGGGAATTACCTCAGAAACCATAAAAGCAGGTAAGCGTCATTTAAATATAGAAAATATTATCGAAAACAGTTGTTTTCAAAGGAGACAGAAATGAAATCGGTGAGAGTTTTATTGTCGTTAATTTTAATTGGTCAATTTTTTACATCAAGTGCCAGTGCAAGGCCGGGAGAAGCAATAAATGATGTAATGAAAAGATTTGGACTGGAAGGGCAGCAGCCAGTTACACAAGGTGACTATACTTCTTATAAATTAACCAATACAAAGTTTGTTTCCCAGCCAACTGTATTTTTTAAAACTGGTGCAAAAGGAATTGTTCTTGAAGAGAATTTTCTTTTTGACAAAAACGCTGTTCATGAAAAAGATGTTGAGAAAGCAAAAAATGATTCAAGACCAACTGTGAATATACCTCATCATGTTTATCTGGTCGGAGATTTCTCGCAGCTTCCAAGAGAACAATATGATGCAAGGAGCAGAGCTATTGGTGTTGTAGCTGCGCCATTTGGGGCAGCTGTTGGTACTATAACAGGAGCTGGCAAGGGACTTTATGAAGGTACTAGAATCGGAGTACAAACTGCTAATGCAGCATCCAGAGCCCTTGGTGGTGATGCATCAGGAAAAGCAAGTGCATGGGCATCATCTGCTGCTGCAGTTGCAACTGGTGCAGTTACTGGACTGTTTGGTGGATTTACTGGGGGAGCTGTAGAAGGATCAGTTCGTGGAGCAAGAGTTGCTCTTGAAGGTTTAAGCGGTGCTGACAGGGAGATAACAGGAGCTACACCAGCTGGATCAAACTATGTAGTTATTGGTGGAAGAATTGGGAAAGAATTAACACCTGAAGAACAAAAAGCTTTACTTGATCAGTTAGCACAACTTGAGTCAAGCAGGCTTGCTGGAACTGATACAGGTGTACCTAAAGACATTGCAGAAGCACCACAGCCGGAAGAATCTGATAAGAGCTATATAAAAGATTTAGACTCAGCAAAAGATAAATCTGCCTTTGATTCAGCTGAAGCCTACAATCCAGAAGATGCAGAAAATAAAAATGTAGCTGGAATGTGGTAATTTCTTAAAACAGGGGTTAGAAATTAATAAAAGAAAGGAATAATATTAATACTATGAAGAAAGTATTGAGTTTATTAATAGTTTTTTGTTTATTTAGTTTTCAGCCTGTATTTTCACTTAGAAACCTAAGCAATGGCTATGAAGTGGTTCTAAATGTCCCTGCAAAGAAACTCTCTCTATATAATTTTGGCGAACCGATAAAGGAATACCCTGTCGGTGTAGGGAAATCACTGACTCCTACGCCATTAGGAAGATTTAAAGTAGTAAGAAGAATACAAAATCCTGCATGGGTAAATCCTTACAGACAGTCAAAAGTTGTTGCAGCCGGAGATAATAATCCTATTGGCAGATACTGGCTTGGTTTTGCAATGAATAAGAAAAGCCAGGAATATGGTATTCATGCTACAACAGATTTAAATTCAGTTGGTCAGGCAAGTACACATGGGTGTGTCAGAATGTATCCTGATGACATAAAAGAATTGTTTAATCTTGTGAATGTTGGCACTCCAGTTCATGTGATTTATAATCCTGTTGAAGTGAAAGAGTTTGAACACAGGTTATTTTTAAGAGTTCATCCGGATATTTATGGCTATATGACTGATGATGAGTATGTTGACTTTGCTAAAAACCAGCTTAGTGGTGCAAACCTGGTGCAGGAACAAAATCTTTATAAAGCAATAGCAAGCAAAGATGGAAAAGATTACTTTATAGGCTGGACCGGTGCAGAAAAACTAAATGAACAGGAAGCTGGTCCGGTTGAAAAAGGCGGTCTTAATTAAACTTTTAAAGCAGACTTTGACGATGATTTAAACAGATCCTCACCTGTTTTGAGCATATTTCTAAGGGTTTCTTTGCTGTCTGATTCACAATATATCCTGAGTAATGGTTCTGTTCCTGAAGCTCTGAACAATAACCAACTGTCATCAGTAAATATTAATTTTGTACCATCAAGAGTTATTACTTCCTTTACCCTATGTCCGTTTAAATCAGATGGTGGTTTTAATTTTATTTTTTCAACAAAATCTTTTCCCATTTCAACATTTGGAATGTGCACATCGATTCTGTCATAGTAAAATGCACCATATTCATTATGAAGTTTTTTAATAAGCTCACTTGGTTTAAGTTTAAATGAATTTATTGCTTCAAATAAAAGAACTGAATTAAAAATCCCATCCCTGTCAGGCATATAATGGAGCTTGCAACCTATACCATTAGCTTCTTCTCCGCCAATAAGGATATCTTCTTTTAACATTAATTCTGCAATATTTTTAAAACCAATCGGCACTTCAAATACTTTAAGTCCGTATTTTTGTGCCATTTTCTTAACAAGAACACTTTGTGATACTGTAACGATTACACCACCAGATAATTTTTTCTTTTCTACCAGATACAAGAGGAGTATTGAAAGTATTTTATGGGTATTAATGTACTCACCATTTTCATCTACTGCGCCAACTCTGTCAGCATCTCCATCTGTTGAAAGTCCCAGAAATGCTTTTGATTTAACCACCTCTTCACATAAGGGTTTTAACTGTGGCATCATTGGTTCTGGATTTATCCCGCCAAAAAGGGTGTCCTTGTCACCTCTTATGGTTTTTACCTTGAGTTTTCCTCCGGAAAGAAGCTGTTCTATATAGGTTCCACCTGCTCCATGCATTGTGTCAACAATTATTGTTTCATTCAGAGTCTTCAGTGTATCTAAATCAATAGTTTTTTTAATATAGTCAATGTAATCCTTGGATGACTCGACGGTTTTGTAATTGCTTTTATTCTTTTCTATAATAATATTTGGACTATTAATAATATCCTGTAATTTTTTTTCAATTTTATCAGTATAATCTTTGCTTGCAGAGCAACCACTTGGCTGTTTTATTTTGAATCCTGAGAATTCGGGTGGGTTATGACTTGCAGTAATAACTATTCCACCAACAGCATGGTTTTTCTTTACATCAAATGAAACCATGGGGGTAGGAACGTCACATTTGTATAGATTTACGTTTAAACCATGCTGTGAAAGTACTTCACCAGCACAACTTGCAAATTCTCTTCCTAAAAACCTTCTATCGTAACCAATAAATACAAGGTTATTTAGGCTTTTATCATTATTTAGATCTTCAAGGAACTGTCTGGCTGTAGCAGCTGAAACAAGCTTTATATTTTCAAAAGTAAAATCTTCAGCAATCACTCCCCTCCAGCCATCAGTTCCAAATTTGATCTTTGATTTCACGGGGAATATATTAGCATCTAGTTATTTTATTATCAAATTTTTATTTTGAGCGAAGCGTAATACTCCGTGGCTTGCCACGGAGATATAAGTGAGCGAAATCAAACCGACTTTCCTAAAGTCGGTTTATTTGAAATCAGATGTCTGTGGTAATGGTTTTTCCGTAAAGCCTTCGAGTGTTAGTAATCCCGAATAAATAGCAATAGCTGTTGCCTGGGATCTATTAGAAATTCTAAGTTTATTGAAGATGCTTGAAATATGATTTCTGACAGTGGAAGGACTGAGAATAAGTTTCTGTGATATTTGTCTGTTTGTCTTTCCCTGTGCAATGTGTGTAAGTATCTCCCTTTCACGGTTAGTTATTGGCAACTCTGCTGAAAACTGATTTATCCTGTTAACGAAACCCAAATCAAAGAGTCCTTTTTGTTCCTGGTTATTCATGTTGTCAACCTTTCGCTTTGTAATTAAGCTTGATAACACTTGATGATATTAATTTCAGATTAAGGCTTAGTAAGATTTTGTGGCTATGTAAAATTTCTTTTACAAATGAATCCTTCAAAGAACTTATTTATTGGATGGAAAAATTTTTGTTATTCATATTCTGAAAGCACAATTATCAACATATTCATGGATTATCAAAAAACCAAGACAAAGTTATATTGGCAAAAATTACTATTTACAGTTAACCAAACAATAACATATGAGCTAAAAGTCAGATACTTCCTCTAAACATATCGGATTGTATACAATAAAATTTTATTGAACTTCTACTTTTGCTTTTAGGATTGTTTCCCCAGTTTCCATAAATGATTCAGGGGTAAGGAGTCCTGAATAAATGGCAATAGCTGTTGCCTGGGATCTGTTTGATATCTTCAGCTTGGTAAATATATTTGAGATATGATTTCTTATTGTGGAAGGGCTAAGCAAAAGATCCTTGGAGATCTGCTTATTGGTCTTACCTTTAGCAAGGTGTACCATGACCTCTTTCTCTCTGTTTGTCAATGGTAGTTCATATAATCGTGTGACAAAATTAGCATCAAATATCCCACAATCTTTTATTTCATTCATTTGTTTTTTTCTCCTGGATATATTTTCCTGTGACTAATGTCACACATACTATGCTAAGTCTCTTAAGAGAAGGTTAAAAAGTCAACAGCTTTTTTGTGCAGGAATTCGATAAAATTTAAAGATTTAGATAAATCCAATTAATGTATCTGAATAATTTGTTAGTCAGCATGTTCTATAGTTGAACAGTTTTTTACAGATATATTTTCTTCTGCCGTAACAAGTTAAAATTAGATTTGCATGGATGGTGAAAAGAAAACAAAAGAAGAAATAATAAAAGAAAATAGTAATTATCTGCACGGAAATGTCAAAGATGAATTATTGAAAAAAACTTCAAGCTTTAATTCTGACAATGCAAAAATCTTAAAATTCCATGGAATCTATCAACAGGATAATCGTGATTCAAGACAAGAAAGAGCAGAAAAAAAACTAGAAAAAGAATTTAGCTTTATGATAAGGACAAAACTGCCTGGTGGACAGTTGACTCCTGAACAGTATCTGGGGCTGGATGAAATAAGCAATAAATATACAAATAAAACACTCCGGATAACTACCCGCCAGACTATACAATTTCATGGGGTTATAAAAGGTAATCTGCATAAGACTTTAAACGAGATAAACAAAAATCTTGTTAACACTTATGGTGCTTGTGGTGATGTAGTAAGGAATGTAATGTCCTGTCCAGTCTGTGATATTGATTCTAATCATCCGATTAATCTTGGAACTATTGCTAAGGAAATCTCAGATTATTTCTTGCCTCGTACAAGAGCTTACTATGAAATATGGGTTAATGAAGAAAAAATTGAATTAGATAATAATGATGTTGTTGAACCTCTATACGGCAAATTTTATCTGCCTAGAAAGTTTAAGATTGGAATTGCACTCCCTGATGACAACTGCATTGATGTTTTTACTCAGGATGTAGGTTTGGTGTCAGTTTTAAGTGATGATGGGAAAGGAATACTTGGATACAATATTCTTGTTGGCGGAGGACTTGGTCATACCCACAATAAACCTGAGACCTATCCAAGACTAGCTTCAGAGCTGGGTTTTATTGAACCTGAATATTTAATTAAAACAATTGAAGGTATAGTTTTAATTCAAAGAGACTACGGTAGTAGAACTGACAGAAGACATGCCAGGATGAAATATTTAATTGATGATAAGGGATTGGAATGGTTTAAAGATGAACTGGCAATCAGAACAAAAATTAAACTAAAACCTTTGAAATCTGGAGTTAAATATACTTTTCATGATCACATTGATTGGCATAAACAAAAAGATGGTAATTGGTATGTTGGAATTTTTATTGAGAATGGAAGAATCTTTGATTCTGGCAATATACTTATTAAAACAGGTCTAAAAGAAATTATTGAAACATATAAAACAAATGTTAGAGCTACACCAAATCAAAATATTATTCTAACTAATATAAAAGAAGCTGATAAAAATCAAATTGATAAACTCCTTGATAAATATGGCTTTTATCGGGTATCGAAAAATCTTTCTTCTTTAAGAAGATTTTCTATGGCTTGTCCTGCTCTTCCTACATGTGGATTAGCTCTTGCAGAAGCTGAGAGAACTCTTCCATCTATAATAAACGAACTTGAGAGACTTGGTTATGGAGATGATGCTCTTTCAATAAGAATGAGCGGTTGTCCAAATTCATGCTCGAGACCTCCTATGGCTGAACTGGGAATAATAGGTATGAGTGCTGACAGGTATAACATCTATGTTGGGGGGAATCTTGAGGGCACCAGGCTGAATAAACTTTATATGGAAGGTGTAACAGGGAAAAATCTTGCTCTTGAAATATCTAGATTATTTAATACTTATAGAGGAAATTATAAAGGAGATGAAAAATTTGGTGATTTTTGCAACAGGGTTGGAATTGAAAATATTAAATCTCTTATTTCAAAACCTTAAGATAATTTTTAATGCCTGAAAAAAATGTATATTTTAAAAATATTTCACGATTATTTCAACATGAAATATACAGAACTTATTTTGTTTATCAGTTATTCTCATATGTAGGCACGTGGATTCAGAGTACAGCAATGAGCTGGCTTATTTACAAACTTACTAACTCTGCTTTCTTTCTTGGGTTTGTAGGTTTTGCAGGATCTTTGCCTGCACTTTTATTTGCACCGCTTTCAGGGGTTATATCGGATCAATTTAAGAAAAGAGAAGTTCTTTTAATTACACAGATTTTATGCCTGTTACAGGTAGTTATTTTGTCTATATTGTATTTTACCCATCTTATTAATAAATGGCATATTTTATTTTTAGCGGTATTCATTGGGGTTGTAAATTCATTTGATGTTACTGCAAGGCTGGCATTTATACCTTTTTTGGTGTCCAGAAATGGGCTGATTAATGCAATTGCACTTAATTCATCCATGTTTAATGCAGCAAGGATTATCGGTCCTTCAATTGCAGGAATTTTAATCGCATCATTTAATGAAGGATTTTGCTTTTTAATAAATCTGGTAAGTTACCTGCCGATTGTATTTTTCATCAACAGAATGCCTGATAATGAGCAACCTATAAAAAGATCCATATCTCCTCTTTTTCACCTGAACGAAGGTGTTAAGTTTGTTCTTAGCAATCCGCCGGTAAAAATGCTTTTAATACTTGTTGGCGTTTTTAGTTTCTTCGGCATGTCATATGCTTCAATTATGCCGATATTCAGTGATCAGATTTTACACAGCGGAGCTAAAGGACTTGGATATTTAATGGGGTGTTCCGGCATTGGTGCTGTATGCGGCGGCATATATCTGGCTAACAGAAGTGTTATTTATGGGGTTAAAAAAATGATTGCTTTCTGTAGTGTTTTGTTTCCCTTGTGTCTGCTTGTATTTTCTTTCTCTAAAAGTTTTTATTTATCAGCTTTTTCGTTATTAATAACAGGGTTTTGTTTTATGATTATTAATGCAGGAAGTAATACACTCCTTCAGTCTATGTCTCCGGATTCTTTACGGGGAAGAATAATTGGTTTTTATTCCATGATGTTCATGGGCATGTTTCCTCTTGGCAGTCTGACAGTAGGGTTTCTGGCACACAATTTTGGTGCACCTATAGCTGTTTCAGCAGGTGCAATTATATGTTTAATTTTTGGATTATATTTTTGTCTTATTGAGCCGAAGCTTTCTAAAGAATCAAAGATACTCTTTGAAGCTAAGGCTTAAGCTAGTTGTTTCTTCTTTGAATCCAGAGACTGAATGGAATTAGCTACTACTGAAAGCCTGTAACGACTTTTGTTTTCCTTGTCTTTCCATCTTTCAGGCAGAAGTTCACCGTGGACTACTATCATTCTGCCTTTTGTCAGATAGTCTCTGGCAAACTCTGCCTGCTTTCTCCATGCTGTTATACCATCTATAAAATCTGCAGTAATTTGATTTCCATTCTGGTTCTTTTTTCTTATATTCTTTACTGCAATTGATAGATTTGCCTTTAAATATTTTTTGCTGTTGCCTACTTCTTCAACCTCTGGGTCTCTAACAAGCCTTCCAATTAATGTTACCTGATTTTGAGCTGACATAATTCCTCCTTTTTAATATGAACGTGCAGAAGTTTCCTTCCGCACGTTCATTCCTTCCTCTTTTTTTATCTGTCATTTGTTTTTTTGCTTTTCTTTGATTTTTTGACAGCTTTTTTCTTCTTTTTTTGTTTTTCGCTGCCATTGTCAGTTAGTGTAGCTCCGCTTTCTTGAACACTTCCAGCAAGCTGAACCGAGTTGTCAGTTTCGTTTGCATATGAAGGACCAGAAAGTAGAGAAGCTATACTTAGAAAAGTTATAAGTAGTTTAAACATCTTCTTCTCCTTCTCCAACTTTTTAGGTTGGACGGATAAGTATAGAATTTTATTTTTTAAAATGTAGTAACCGTAGGTTACATAATGAAAAAACATTCTTAAATAATTTTAAATATGAAACCTAAGGTATCAGAATTTAAGTGAAGATGCTTTATTGTCCTGTAGGGAAATCACAGATTACACGGAAGCCGCGAGTGTCACCAGAAGCAGTACTTAAATTTCTGAAGTCAACAGTAATAGGTGATGTAGCATCACTAGTTGAAGTGTAATTGCCTCCACGAACCACACCATATGAAGTGGTAGAGTCAGTAGAATCAGTTCGAAGCTTGCCACCATTGCTGCCACCATTTGAATCTGTGAGGCTTCCTGATGCTGATGTTGGAAGTCCTAATCCTTCAAAGTCAATATCTGAAGCAGAAGTACTGCCGCCTGCAACATCTTTGTAGTTAATAGTAGCGTTATCTGTTGTATGTGGTATAACTCTTCCCGCTCCTTGATAACCAGCATCAATTACAAAATCAGAACCGCCAGACATTGAAGAGTTTTTAACTGTAAAGTCACCCCATTCTTCTACATTACCTACTAAATCATAAACTTGTTTATCACCGTCAAATGCACTGTCTGCGTTATTAACAGCATCAGCAGTTTCCGATGCTGCAAAAGTTGTACCATCAACACCTTTAGTGGCTGAACCATCTAAGATATGTCCCCAGCTCTTAAAACCTGTACCAGTCAGACATCTGTCACCAGTGCCGCTTTGATTTGGATCATCTGAGCATGTAAAGGAACCACTGTCTCTCCCGTCCCTGTTTCCATTTCTGGTATTTCCTCTTTCTTTCCAGCCGTTTGTAGCAGTTGCACCAAAGAGTGAGTTTTGTTTTGCAAATCTGCCCAGAATATAAAGTGCTGTCCATTCTCTCATTCCAATAAGTTTGCAACTACCAAGGCTTGAAATCTGTCTGTTTGCATGAGAGGCATTTGTTCTTGCAGTACTAAAACTAATATTTGTCCATGGAACTACATTTCTCTGACTTACAGGTACAGTAGAAGTACCTTCTGCAGTAGCAGTTGCATTTGCTTTTGAAGCTTCATATTTGTCTACCCAGAATCCTCCATAAACAACTCCGTCATGAATAAATCTTGGAATCCTTACCATTCTCGTCATATCACTTGAAGCTGTTGTTAGGTTTTGTTCATCTGAGTATGAGTTCCAACTTGAGGTTACTTCCTGAACAGTAGGAATATCATTTGCACCCTGACAGTCAGCTACTGTACATGATCCACTGACATTTATATCTTCAGTAGCTGTGTCGCATGAACCATTACCGTTTAAGTCCCAGCAGGCAAGTCCATTAGTTCCGTTTGTGCCATTGGTTCCATTGCATACATAGTTAGTAGCAGTAACTTCACCAGCATCCAGTACACCGCTGTTATCAGTATCAAGACCTGACTCAACTTTTTTACCTGCATTAGAACAGTTAGCGCCACTGGGTTCAGTCGTAATTTTTACAAGACTGTTTTGTCCATTGGTTCCATTAGTACCGTTAGTTCCGTTTGTGCCATTGGTTCCATTGCATACATAGTTAGTAGCAGTAACTTCACCAGCATCCAGTACACCGCTGTTATCAGTATCAAGACCTGATTCAACTTTTTTACCTGCATTAGAACAGTTAGCGCCACTGGGTTCAGTAGTAATTTTTACAAGGCTGTTTTGTCCATTGGTTCCATTAGTACCGTTAGTTCCGTTGGTACCATTAGTACCGTTTGTGCCATTGGCTCCGTTGCAAACATAATTTGTCTGGGTAACTTCGCCTGCATCAAGTGTATTATTTCCATTGGTATCAACACCGCTTTGTACTTTTTTACCACTGTTAGAACAGTTAGCGCCTGCAGGTTCATTTGATGAAGTAATTAGACTAATTGAACCGTTTGCGCCATTACCGCCATTTGATCCTGCTTGTCCCTGAGAACCTACAGGAATATTGAGTGTAAGTATGCAGTTAATATCATCGAAGAATGCACCTGCAGTTGTACTGTTATTTGCTAGTACTGTAAGAGATTTTGATGGATCCTTACATACGCTGCCTGGAGTTCCTTGTGGCCCCTGAGCTCCTTGAGGACCTTGAGTTCCCTGTGGTCCTTGAGGTCCTTGTGGTCCCTGAGGAAGTTCATCAGGATTTAATCCATGAGCATTAATAGTAAATCCACCTAAAACACTTGCTAGTTTTCCAAAAAATGGACTTTGTACAGTTACATCAAAACTTCCGCTTGGTGCATCTTCATTAACTTTTATTGTTACTTTGAGAGTAGTGTCATCCAGTGCAATAACATCTTTTACTTCAATTTCAGGACTTCCAAAAGTTACTTCATCTGTTGAATCAAAACCCTTTCCTATTAAAGTTATAATTTTTTCCATACCAGGCTCTGTTCCTGGTGGACTAATAACATCAACTCTAAATTCTGGTCTAGTTTGAATAACTGTTGTTGTAGATTGCTTGTCATCAACAGTTGCTTTAACTGTATATAGTCCTGGAAGTTTTCCTCTAACAACAACTTTAAAAATTTTAAAATCAAGAGCATCAATTTGTAATGGTTGATTTTTTAAATCTTTTAAGTTAAATGTAGCTCTGTTTGTATTTCTGAGGATTGTTCTTTCTTCTTTTACCTGTGTATTTGTGGTTCTAAGGCTTTCTTGCTTAAGAATAACAAGTCCATTTTTTAACAAAGTTTCATCATCAATAGCAAGTTCTGTGCTTTTTGCTGAAATCACTTCAATCTTTAGTTTCTTTGAATTTTTATTAAGAATAATATCAACCCGGGCCTTTTGGTTCAGTTCAATATTATTTCTGTCATATCTAAAAATTGGAAGAATCTGGCTTTGAAGATTTTCCTGAGCTTTTAAGCTTTTACTTTTGGCAGAGTAAATAAATAATGCCTGTGCAGGACATTGGGAAACAATTGTTATTGCCAGAAATAATGAAATTAATTTTACAGCTTTTACTTTCATTTTGTTTTATTTACTTAACTTAACTAGTTCCTAATAAGTCCTTTTGGCTGGTTTAAACTAATTTTTAAAATTAATTATCTTCCCCAATTCCCTTTTAAACAAGATTCTTTAGTATGAAATAACTTTTCTCATATCACTCTTAAGGATTAGTTAAAGATTTCAGGGATAGTGACAGGCGTAATCCCTTGATTTCTCAAGTTTTTGGTTTGCCCCTAACTATATGATGAGTTATCACTTATTTAATGTGTGGTTTGAGTCTGAAGATATATTTCCTAAGTGCTTTTACACAAGTTTCTATAGCATATAATTTGACTGTTTTTGTATTTATTTGTTCTTGTTTTTTTACTGTATTGTATGTTTAATTACTAGCATGATTATTATGTATAAATTTAGACTTTATATTATCATCATCATATGTTCACCTTGGATCGGCTATACAGAATTCGATAAAATTAAAATGTTTTTTGGGAACTAGATATCATGAATAAATTGTCAGATAAAATGATGAGCTTAAAATTGTCTAAATATTTTAATTTTCTAAGAGTTGGTTTTATTTTAATTTTGTTATTTTTGTCTTTTTCTTTACTGGTATATGCTGAAGATTTAAAGTTACACAAAAGCAGTTCATCCGAAGAAGAAATTTTTGTTGAAGATAGTGTAAATGAAACCTGCAAACCAGAGGATTATTTCTGGGTAATATATGATAATGTTTGTCCGTATTGTAGGGAGTCCACCAAATATATTAAGTCCCTTGACTGGGAAGGGAGATTTAAATTTTTGTCTTATCGTAATCCTTTGACTTATAAAATGTTTCCTCAGTTATCCAAAGAAGAATGTGAAAAAGATGTTCACATGGTTACACCAAAGGGTGAGGTGTTTAGTGGTTATAAAGTATTCAGAACTATAATTGATAATTTGACTGCTACCAAAATTCTTAATCCTCTGCTAAGAAATGACTATGCTGAAAAGAGGCTAAACGAGATCTATGAAAAAATGGTAAAAGAAAGATCCTGCTACTATAATAAATCTGCTACTTGTCCGATAAATTCCCCTGATAATAATAAGAAATGAGTTTGTTTAACCCAATTCTTAAATAATTCTTGAACTTGCCTTAACGTTTATTTGCTATTTAATAGATATGTTATAATTTTTAGGTCTGTTATACAGATAGTGAATAACTGGTATTTGTGTGCTTTTCAAGAGAGTCGTAAGTCATAGTCCTAAGTTCGGTCTTTTACTTTGTCCTCTCAAAGTTCTCAAATACATAACTTTAGAGGAGGATTAAGTATGTCGCTTAAGTTATTTGTAGGTAATCTATCATTCCAGGTAGATGATTCTGAGCTTGAACAGGTTTTCAGGCAACATGGCGAAGTTGTTTCAGCTAGAGTAGTCATGGATAGAAGGTCAGGCCGTTCAAAAGGTTTTGGTTTTGTTGAAATGGGTTCAGAAGATCAAGCTAAACAAGCTATGGATGCATTAAATGGTTTTGAAGTAAAAGGAAGACCAATTAATGTAAGTCTTGCCAGAAACCAGCAGGAGAATGATAGAAACTCATTTTCTGGTGGGGGAGGCGATCGCCAGGGCTATGGTGGCGGTAAAAGAAGAAGTTACAACAACGACTATTAATAGGTTGCTAAAAGCCTGAATTGACTTTCTTGAGAAGGTGATAATTCAGGCTATTCTTTTTCATTTATAATTTATATATAACTATTTAATCAATCATAATCTGTTATCAATGTACAATTTTTTATAGGGGAAGGAAGTAAATTAAATTGGCTGTAAGTATTAATCCTAATAAAACTGATAATTTGTTTTTTTCAGATCAGATCAAGTTAATCCCTAAAAGCGAATATCGCCAGAAGCTTAGAGAGCATCTTCCTTCCAGTGTTTTTAAGTCTGAGTTTAATCACTACTATAGATACCTGATGCTTATGGGGTTTTACTGGTGTGGTGTGGCTGTGATTTTAAATGTAAACAATTCATTGATCAAGGCTTTAGTATCTTTTCTTATTGGTGTTTCGCTTGCTTCCCTTACCTTTTTTCTTCATGATTTATTGCATGACTCTATAATAAAATCAAGATTGTTTTCATATTTTACCGGGCTTTCTATAGGGATTTTAAACTTATTTGCACCTCTTTTCTGGCACAGGGTTCACAACTTTCACCACGCAAGAACAGGTAATGTAGATGATCCTGACAGAAGTTACATTCTTCCCGAGAAACCAAAAAACTCAGTTGAAAAAATTGCTTATAAAACCAGAATATCTGACGAATCCTACCATCCTTTGCTCAGTTTAATTCTTATGTCAACAGGATTTTTTTGGTATTTTTCAAATACAATGCTTTCTACATTTGTAAATGGAAAAAGGAGTCAGCAATATAATAAGTACAACAGAACCCAGGAACTTTTTAAGAATAAATCTGACAAGGCAGTCGTTATATTTGAGCTTGTTGTAATTTTTTCTTTTCAGTTTTTCCTTTATTCTTACCTGTCAAAAGGAAATTTTATTAACTACATGTTTATATCTCTTATCCCAATAGCTATTTCTCACTTTATAGCAATGTCTTACATTCACACAAACCATTTTCTCTCTCCATTAACAGGTGAAATTGATGATCCTCTTATTAATTCACTATCACTTAAAAACAGTAAGTTCATTGATAAAATATTTTTTAATTTTTCTCATCATGTGGAACATCATTTATTCCCTGCAATGAGTTCATCTCACTATCCTGAGGTAAGAAAACTTCTTTTAAAGCTCTATCCCGAAAGGTTTCAGTTGATACCATATATAGATGCTATAAAAATGCTTTTTAAAACACCTAGAATCTATGGGGACAGCACTAATTTGGTAACTTTAGATGGTTCAAAAAAAGTAAACTGCCTTTTACCTACCCAGTAAGATTATGGGTTACTGCCTAGCTAGGCTAACATTTCAGAGTAAGCTATTTATAAGGTAAGATTTTATCCGATTTATTCGGTAAAATCTGAACTATGTGGCACGAAGCTACTCCAAAGTACATTGCAAAGCCCGACAAGCGAAGAATGAGCGAGGAGGGCGGAGACAGAAACGATTATGGCCTTTTAAAAGTCCTGTTTACATAATCAATTTCTTGCCATATTGACTTCATGGTAAATTGCCTTTCAATGACAAGAAGTATTGATGCAACAGGAAGTATTAAGACCCCTATTGTGCCGCTTCCAACTGTAAGTGCTCCTAAATCATTTGGAATAATCTGATCAATGGCCATAAAAAGTGTAGTCAGAGCAAAACAGCTTATAGCAGCATAAAACATTGTTAAAACAGTCTCAAGGAGCTTTATCCTGGGACCTATTTTCTCAAGCTGTGTAAATATCTGGTCAAGTTCTTCTTTATTTGTTTCTGTTTTGGCTTTTTCGCAAAATCCCCTGCAAATATCAACTACCCTTATCAGCCTTGTGCTTGTGGAAGAAATGAGATTCCCACAGGCTGAAATTAATATTGCCATTGTTATTAAAGATGTGAATAAAGCTGCTTCATTCATGCCTTATTCATTGTATCAATTTCGTTAATCGGGTCTTTACATTTCTGAATTTAATGTATAACCTACTCCTCTGATTGTTTGCAGGAGTCTTGGTTTTCTGGGATTTTCTTCAAATTTTTTCCTTAAGTAACCAAT
>DUDS01000005.1:8417-11846 GCA_004769085.1 Candidatus Melainabacteria bacterium SSGW_16 | reverse complement strand
ACTTTTCCTGTAACTATCGGACTTTTATTTACAACCTGGAAAGTATCTTCAATGATCTCGTATATGACTTTTATTATCTGTTTAATAAGCTCGATTATTGTTTTATATTCGCTTAAAAAAGGTAAATTAACTTATAAAACTTTTTTAGCTGGCGGAGTATTTTATCTGGCTTATATTTTGGTGATATTTTTTCAGCTTAGATAGAGCGTCAGATTAAATCTAGTTAAGGTTTTTGGCTGAATGTTCAATCTGGCTTTAAAACAGGGCTTTAGGGAACATAGGATTATTCAATTATATTTTAGATTACCTATTTTTAACCAGGATATAATTACTATGTTATTGAATGGTTAATTATATAGGTCATGAATAGAAAAGATAGAAAACCCTTTTTCAATTTATTATTTACATTTATTGTAGTTTTATTTTACTTTTTGGTTTTAAATAAAGAAATAGTTTGGGGTAGTTGTGCGCAGTCAATTTCCGCTTGTATAGGTACTGCAGGGAACTCTTGTAGTTTCACATGTAGTAACGGAGGAACTTGTAATGGTACTTGTCAGACTGGTTCTACAGGGCCTAATGGAGTATGCAGTTCAATATCTGATTGTGTTACTCCTACTCCTGTAGTGACCCCAGGATGTGGTGGTAGTGCAGGAAGTTGCTCAGGTGCTTGTTCTAAAACAGGTCAAAGCTGTATTCCCACATATTTTTCAGAAGGCACTTTTTTTAGTTGTGAGTGTTGTCCAGGTGGTTCTTCTTATTGTCCTACCTCTACTCCTTCTCCCAGTCCAACTCCTGCTCCCTCTACTCCAACCCCAACACCAACGCCAGCTCCAACATCTACTCCAGGATGTGAAGGTCCAATTGCTACCGGTATGCCTGCTTGCTTTGACAGACCAAATTGTCCATCTGGTACATTTTGTGCTGAAGTTGGTTTTGCATGTGCATGTATAACTCCTACACCTACTCCTACCCCAGATTGTAGAGGCGGACATACACCTCCTTCACCCGGGATATGTGAGGGTCTTGGTAGTAACTCTGCTGGAGATGGTCATCTAATGCCGCCGCCATGCACAGGTAATGAATTACCAGTAGGTCCATGCTGTTGTCCTCAAACAACTCCTGCTTCCCCAACTCCTGCTTCTACCCCAACTCCACCGCCACCAGCATGCCCACCTGGTTCTACTAATGTTTGTACTCCTAATTATGGGTGTTGTTCTGCACCAAATGAAAATATCTGTAAAAATTCAACTGGATCTAATTGTCCAACACCTACTCCAACTCCAACACCCAAACCATGTAACTCTTCAGCACTTCCATTCTGTAGTGATGGCAATGGTGGTTGTACACCTCCTCAGTCCTGTAAAACATGGGGTGCAAGTTGTAAGTGTCAAAATTAAATTAAAGTTTTGATTTGGTTTAAACAATCTTTTTCATTCTCATTATTATTTCTGGATACATAGGGTTGTCCTGTAGTTTTCATAATAAAGATATAATCATTGAGTGATAATTAGAGTAAACACTACAAATCACAAAATGAAACATTTCCCTAAAATTCTTTTTAAAAGAGCCATGACGTTAGCTCTCATGGTTGGTTTAATTACAACAGTTTTATTTTCAACGCAAAAAGCTAATAGTGCAGGTCCAACTGCTAGCCAGACTCAGGGATATTTTTATTGTCTTGCTGATCCTGCTTGTACTGTAAATTTTAATTGTCCGTATGAAAGGACTTGTACTTGTGCTAGCCAGTCCAGCGCAGCAACTAATTATGCAAGGATCTGTGGATCCCAACCTACCGGTATAGTATCTGGTACTTGTGAAAATTGTGGGGGTGAATCAAATCCTGGACATATAGATGGCTGTGTAAGTTATGGCAAAGGTGGTGAGCATGAAGGCTGGTGTGGTTGTAAAATAACTTGCGCAACTCCTACTCCAACTCCGATACCACCACCAAAGGATTGTGGACAAAGAGATGCAGGTCTTTGTAGCGGTGGTTCATGTGATTATACTTCGGATCCGACTGATTTTTGTCAGCAAACTGTCGATTACATAGGGAGATCTATATGTGCATGTGTAACACCTACACCATCAGGTTCTTCAAATGCTGGTACAGCAAATGAAGGGAATGGAATATTACCTGGAGGAGCATTTATACCAGCTCCGGTTGGTACACCGTAGAATTTTTTAAGTAATATTTTAGTCTCTTAACCGGGTAATATAGCCTGCCCTGGCTTGAATTTTTTTAACAGCTTCCTGTGCTTCATTATATATGGGATCATGAGGTGAAATATTTCTCAGCGCATCCAGACATGCACTATTTCCAGTTTCACCTAATCCTTCTACTGCAGCTTTTCTTACTTCGGGGTGATCACTTGTAACTATAACTATGTATAAAAATGCAAGATTTGCAGTGCTGTCATTTCTTTCTCTAAGATCCATTACTCCCCATCTTCTGGCAAATGGATGAATCTCATCAAAATTAGTTACAAGTCCATGCAGCTCTTTATTTGATTTTTCTCCTAACAATGCATTTAAACAAAGTACGGACTGATCCCTGCAGGGTTTTTCAAATCTTTCATCTGAGTATATTGTGCTAAGAAGATTAATAAGATCCGTTTCACCGTATTGTATTTCATAGTTGTTTATAAGATCTAATCTGTGAGGTCTTTGTTCAGCCCATCTGAAGCCCGCAATATCTTTTAATTCGTCAAGCAGATTTCTTGGGACTCCATTTATATATTCTGGTTGTTGTGAATGATGACCATTTGTTCGTGATGAATATGGAGAAAAAATAGAAACAATTTGGCCAAAAATTGACCCAGAAAAATAGCCTGGCTTTTTTATATCCAGCATAATAAACCCTTTTTAGGAATTGGTTTTATTATACATCAGTTTTTTATTATTAGTACTTAACCCATTAATTATTTGCTTAAAAAACAGGACTTTCATAAAAGCAAACCTATTGCCTGAGCGTAATTTGGAAGCGAAGCGGACATTGGAGCGAGGGCAATATGGTGAGCATAAAAAGTGAAAGTCCTATAGACTTTATTTTATGTACTCGGTGTACTAACTAGGACCTTTTTTACGATGTACTAAAATTTCTCTCATTGCATTTATTGCTTTTAACCTGATTGGGTCGCCACGTTCTATGTCTTTCACAAATTTTCTTAATCCCTCAAATGCTTCATTGCCACCTATCTCTCCAAGTGCCTTTATGCATGCTACTTGAACAGTTTTTAATTTGTCAGTTAAACATTTTATAAGCGAATGTACAGCTGTTTCTACTTTTCTTTTTCCAAGCTCAATTGCTGCTTCTGCCCGTTCTCTGCCATTATATTTTTTACCTTTTACTTTATTTAAAAGTATTTTAATTAAATCATCGTTTGTCACAGCTGGATCATCACCAGTTGGAGTATCGTTAACAGGTGTTTT
>DUDS01000005.1:0-8379 GCA_004769085.1 Candidatus Melainabacteria bacterium SSGW_16 | reverse complement strand
TCTTCTGTTTGTGGGGTTAATATTCCTGTATTAGTACAAGGAGATTTATAGTGTCCCGTACCAGCTAATACAAGCCCAGCTAGAACAAGTAATGAACCAAAAAGACTTTGTGCTTTTGATGATAGTGCTGCTATTGCACCAATTATTGAGAGTAAAATCCCGCCACATGTTAAATAAGTAAACTTTTGAATTGGTCCGGGGTTCTTTTTTAGAAACTCACTAACATCACTATATGTAGCCTGTCTGCCTGGTGGGGCTATAAGGCCTACAGGTAAATTAGGCAGGCTAATTACATCTGTAATTCTGGGCATATTATTAAAATGATTCTTATATTATCTACTAAAATATCAGATTTAAGTCTATATGATCTTACATTTTGAGAGGTTAAGACAAATAATTTTACAAAAGATTTCTTTAACCAATTTAGTATTCTTTAATAATTCAACAGGAAAAATATCCAATGGTATGATTTTTCTACTCTGATTTAGAGTTAGGAGTTACTATCTAGCTAGGTAAGATGCCAGAGTAAACTACTTATAAAGTAAGATTTTATTCCGCCTCAGGCGGATAAAATCTGGATGGTGTGAAAAGAGGTGTTATCTAAATGTACTTTGCAAAGCCGACAAGCGAAGAATGAGCGAGGAAGGCGGTAGGCAATAACAGTTAGGATTTAACCAAGGAGAAAAACATGACAAAAGTAAACGGGAAAACAGTCAAATCAGAAAGTTCAGAAGAACTAAAAAATGAAAATCCTGAAGCAGGTTTTCTGCTCCAGTTTGGTGAAATAATTCAAACAGCTATTGTAAGTGTTCTGGATGGTTCAAGTACAGTTTTTCGTTCAGTAATAGGCACGGTTAAGGATTCTGCGATATTTGTAGTAAGATCCACAAAAGAAGTTACTGATGAGGTTGGGAAGAATTTCAAATCAAGCACGTTAAACACTATTGAAGGCAGTCATGAAGTAACAGTTAAAGCTGCAAATACTTTTGGTAAAACACTGGTAGATCTAAGCCAATGTTTATATGATACTGGATCTAAAGTTGGGACTATTGCAAAATCTGCTGCACTAAATACCATTCGCGGGACTGCAGAAGTAGGGGAAGAACTTTTTGGGAAAATAAAATCTGGTGTTGGCGGTGTAATCCCATTGGATAGAATCAGATTTGGCAGAAAGAAAATCGTTGGTGGCGGATCTGTAGAAGCTCCTGAGAATAATTAGGTTATACTGAAAAAGTCCTTTTTTATGCTCATCTGCATGCCTTGCTCACCTTTCACCCTGCGTAAAATATTGTTTAATAAATTTTAACAACATTTTACTTGGGATACGGTTCGCTTAAGGCATGCAGGTTCGGTTTAGGACTTTTTCAGCAGATTCCTAGATTACTTTTAACTCTCTTTGTAGCTAATAACCCTGCAGCTTCTCCCATAGACCAGCAATTTGCCTGTATCCTGGCTGAGCCTTGTGCTTCGAAAGTAGCTGAAAGACATCTTCCTGCAACAATAAGATTTTTAATTTCATTTTCTTTTGGAAGCAATGATCTTAGAGGGATCTGATAATAATCCCCATTTTTTGGGTGTCTTAGTTGCCCTTTTTCATTTAATTTTGAGGGATGAATATCAATAGGCCAGTTTGAACTTGCCACCGAGTCTTCAAATTTTTTCCCGCTAAGCACATCATCTGCAGTAAGCACATATTGACCTATAAGTCTTCTTGATTCTCTTACCCCTATACATGGAGCTATCTGACAAATATAAGAATTTTGAAATCCGGGTAGATATTTTTTACAGAAATTGCTTATCCGTTTTATCATTTGTCTTCCTTCAGTTAGAAGCCATGAAGTGTTTTCATTATTAAGTGGATCTAAATCCTTGTCTTTAGGGGTAATTCTAGGACAATTAAATGCAATAAGTCCAGGTGATCCTGGAACTGAAAAAATCTGAAAATATGCAGCATCTTCCTTTTTTAGATCGTTATTTTCTAAGGCTTTTTCAAAAAATGGTTTTAATGTCCAGTCTTTTTCATATGTAAAAGCAGTTGAAAGAAGTACATCTCCACTATCAAGTAAATAAACAGGGGAATCACCATTTTTATCATTTTCCTGCAACCATTTCCCCAGTATTTTTGTTTCAACTCCAGCCATCATGAACCGGAGAGACATTGCCTGTCGTTTATTTTTTTCTCCTGATTCGTAACTAATACCAGATAATGAAATTAGATCTCCGTCACCAGTGGTATCAATAAATTCTTTTGCAGAAACAGAAAAACATCCGCCTTTGTTTATAAAAAATACTTTTTTTAAACTTTTATTTTCAACTAACACAGAAACAATCTGACAATCAAACATTAATCTAACACCAGCTTCAGTACACATTTCATCCAGTACCCATTTATATATTTCCGGATTAAACCAGCCGGGATTACCGTCTTTAAATGTGGCACCCCCACCTGATTTTATAAGTCTTTCACAAACTTCTAAGAAAAGCCCTTTGGTTAGTATATTTTTTGCATCAAGCGCATTTTTCATCATTGGTGTAACAAGGGCTCCAGTTGCCATACCACCCAGGAAAGTTGCTTTTTCAATTAAGATCGTTTTTGCGCCGGATCTTGCAGAACTCACTGCAGCTGCAACCCCTGCAGAACCACCACCTGCAACAAGTACATCGCAGGATTCTAATTCTTTGTATTTAAGCTCTAGTGTTGGCATTAGTTTATTCTAAAAAGCCTTTTTGCATTTTCTGATGTAATTTTACCAATCTCTTCTACACTGACATTATGTATCTTTGCAAGTTCCTCAGCAACGAAGGTTACATATTTTGGTTCATTTCTTTTTCCTCTGTGCGGTACAGGAGTAAGAAAAGGACAATCTGTTTCAATAAGTGTTTTTTCAAGAGGAGTATTTTTTGCAACACCGCGTAAAACCTCAGAGTTTTTAAATGTTATTATTCCTGAGAATGAAATATAAAAGTTTAACTTTAATGCTTCTATTGCAGATTCCATGTCTCCTGTAAAACAGTGGAATACACCACCATGTTCTGGATTTTCTTCTTTTATAATTTCAATTGCTTCTTTAAAACCATCTCTACAATGAATTATTAAAGGAAGGGAAACTTCTTTTGCTATTTTTATATGCTCTCTGAAAACCTTTACCTGAGTATCTTTTGGACTGTAATTATAATAAAAATCTAAACCAGTCTCACCTATTGCTATTACTTTTTTTTCATTTGAATATTTGATTATTGTGATTTTGCTCACATCATCCCATAATTTTGCTTCATGAGGGTGAATTCCAACGCTTGAGTATAGATTTTCATATTTTTTTGTTAAGACCAGGTTCTTTTCGATCTCATCAAGATTGTCGCAGGACTGGACAATATGTGTAATGCCATTGGAAAATGCTTGTTGTATAACATTGTCCCTGTCATTATTAAAAGCTTCAAGAATAACATGGGCATGTGAGTCAATAAATGTCATCTGTAAAACCTCATGAAGAAAACTGAAAGCACAGATAATTACCTTATAAGAAAAAGACTTTTAGGTCTGGCTTTTGGTTTTTTGCTCGCTATTATTGTACTAAATGTTGACAAAAAATTGTGGTGGCCGCTTGAACTTGAGGCTACAAACAACCGTAATGTAATTGATTATATTCTGCCTCAGAGGTTTTCAGCAGATGATATTGTTTTGATTCTTTTTGATGACAGAACCCAGTTTTTACTCAGAGATAAAGGAATGCCTATTAAAGACTTTGAAAAAAGAGGCAGGGATATAATTGCATCTGCCATACAGAAGCTGGAGTCTTTTGGTCCTAAATCAATAGGGATTAATTTAAACCTTGGAACTCCCTCCGGCACAAAATCTGATGATAATCTGGCATTGACCCTTTCGAAATTTAAAAACATAGTAGTTGCAGATTCAATTTATTCTGCTAATTTGTACAAAACAAGTAAAGTCCTTAAAAGTGCTGCCGGGATAGGTTTTGGTGAATTATATGCTGATTATGACAACATTGTTCATAAAATTAACTTCTTTGAGACAGAATATACTGACATTCCTTCATTTTCTTATGCTTTGTACAAAATTACAACAGGGAAAGAAGCAAATATCATAAAAAATAAAAATACTTTTTTCCTTCGTTATCCAAAAGTCTCAATACAAAGATATTCGTTTATTGATTTGATAAGAGGTGGAGTTAGTTCTGATTCAATAAAAGGAAAAACAATTATCCTTGGAACAGGACTAAACAACAAATTAATAAAAGATCGCCTTTTAACCCCGTTTCAACGAAACATTTTTATATCAGACAGTGAAGTTCAGGCAGTAGCACTTGCAAATCTCTTAAAAAATTCTTATTTGTTTAATCTGAGCATAAATGAATATGGATTTCACCTTATTCTTTTAAGCATGATACTTGGAATGATATTCAGCACTATACCTTTTATTAATGGTGCTTTTGCAGCTACGATTCTTTTGATTGCAGGATCGTTTTTTAATCAACATATTTACAGCTATCATCAGATTCTGGTGGATATTGTTCCTTTGCTTTTTATATTACTGGGGAATTTTATCATTGGTTCACTTACATTTCTACAGTTAAATCTTCATGAACAAAATGTTGAGCTTGCAGAAGCGCTTGAAATGCTTAGTAAGCGAAGCTCTGAGCTTGAAAGCTCTCAGGAACAGCTTGAAAATAAAAATGAGCAGTTAAGCATAACACTTTCAGAACTTCGCATGAGAATTGAACAGTTGAAAGAGTTGAGAAAACAATTATCAAGTAGAAGTGAAGAAGAAAGAAAAAGAATTGCCCGTGAGCTTCACGATGACACATTAGCTAGAATCACAGATCTAAAAATATATATTGAATCTTTAATTAATACCGGGAATATACCTCTTTCAGAAAGACAAAAACTGGGCATTACAATCCAGACGCTTGATAATGTAACTAGTGAAATCAGAAGGGTTATAAATGCTCTCAGACCGTCAATGCTTGATAATGCGCTTGGATTTATACATGCTGTTGAAAATCTTCTTGACTTGGTATCAAAAAGATCAGGAGGGAAAATCCAGACAAAGCTTTTAACTCCTCTCTCAGTCCTGAAATTCTCTGATGAGTGTGAAATTAATCTCTATAGGATTGTACAAGAAGGTCTCAACAATGTTTTTAAGCACTCTCAGGCTACAAGGGTTGAGGTTATTATTCAGGATCAACCCGGACAGATTCTGGTTCTTGTAAATGATAATGGAATTGGTTTTAATGATAAAAATAATGAGAGCAAAAAAGGTTTTGGCTTAATAGATATGAAAGAAAGAGCGGAGTTGATTGGTGTTTCAATGCAGTATCTTAATAGATCTGGTGGCGGGACTACTCTTGAACTAACAATTCCAATGAATAAGATAGTGAAATTTGAAAAAACAGATAAAGTTACTTCTATTGGAGTTTGAACATGCCTGAGGAAAACATACCCAGCATGTTTGCAATAAGTGTAAAAAGAAATATTCCAAGCAGAAAAGGTATTCCTGCCATAAGGAGGACGCGCCATGCTTCCAGCTGGAAACTTTTTGCAAGGGCAATCCAGAATAATATAAAACCCCATATACTGACAACAAATCCAAGAACGGAATAAATAGCAGGGTTAATAAGGCTTAAAAGGTTTACTGGCGCAAGAAGCAGAAAAGGAATACTTGATAATCCTGTGAAACCAAGGAGCCTTCCAAAATTATTGTTAGGGGTTTTAAAAACAGTGCTGAAGAAAATTATAAAGAGTCCTACAAAGAACCAGCTGAAAAACCCGACAAACTCAACACCAATAATATTTAAGATACCGGAATTCCCGGGTCCTAATTTACCAAGATTTGATAAGAATACAGCCAGTCCTCCATAAACAACCACTGTAAATGTATCCTCAGTATAAAGTTCCTGAAAAATCTTATTTGGGTTAAAAAGCACTCCATAAAAAACTTCTAGGAATCCAAGTTTTGGACCCTCAGACTGAAATGCTTGTTCAAAATTTATATTTTCTTTATTCATTCTGGTTTTTATCTTCTGCCTACCGCCAATTTTAGCAGAGACTAAAATTGGCTTTGCATAGTGCAATTATTTTATACCATTTCTATCGAAATCAAGATTTTACCGAGTTTATTATATAACTTGGGGATAAAATCTTACCTTGAAAGTTGTTTATTAGGAAGTATTACACTAACTAGGCAGTAACAATTTTTATTTTACTACTTTATGAATTAGTTTTAGTTTAGCAGGTTTATTTTTACTTATCTTAAAGGATTGAGTAAGCTTATCTTTTGCTATTTCAGCACTTTTCTTGCTACTGGTGTGGATTTCAAATAATATATCTCCAGCTTTGACAGGATCACTGTATTTTTTATGGAATATAATGCCAACAGAATGATCAATAGCATCACTAACCGTTTTTCTTCCTGCTCCAAGCAAATGAACTGTTTCTCCAATTAAATATGCATTTATATCTTCTATAAACCCGTTTGAATTACTTCTTATGGTTTCTATATGCCTGGCTTTTTTGTTTTCATTGAAAATGCTTTCCAAGGTTCCGCCCTGCATTGTTATCATATCTTCAAATTTTTTGTATGCAGCTCCTTTAAGTAATAAATCCAGGAGTTTCTTTTCAGTATTTATTTGTGATTTACCCTCAATTAATGAAACCGCTTCTGTTGCCAGAGCCAGTACAATTTCAAGCAGATCAGATATTTCCTTTCCAGATAGTACTTCAATAACTTCCTTTATCTCAAGGGTGTTGCCAACAGCATACCCGAGAGGTATATCCATATTTGTAAGAACTGCTTTTATTTTCCTGTTCAGGTTTTTCCCTATTATTACCATTTTTTCAGCAAGCTGTTCTGCATCATTTAAGTCTTTCATAAATGCTCCTGAGCCAGCTTTTACATCAAGAATAATATTTTTTGCACCACCTGCAATTTTTTTACTCATCACAGATGAAGCAATAAGTGGTATTGAATCAACAGTTCCTGTCACATCTCTTATTACATAGAGTATTTTGTCTGCAGGAGCAAGATCCGGACCTGCACTGCATACAGCAAGCCCAATTTTTTTAATTTGTTCTTTAATCTCTTTTATTGAAAGATTTGTCCTGAAACCATCTATTGATTCAAGCTTGTCAATAGTACCGCCTGAGATTCCAAGAGAACGGCCGGAAAGTTTCGGGATATTAATTCCATATGCAGCAATTAATGGTGCAAAAAGCAGGGTGATTTTATCACCTATACCACCCGTGCTGTGCTTATCGATTGTTGGTTCCAGTTCTTCCCAGTTTAAAACTATTCCGGAATTAGCCATTGCGAGAGTCAAAGTAGTTGTTTCATTGTCGTTAAGACTGTTTCTTTTTACTGCTTTAAGCCATCTTGTAATTTCTTCCTGACTGAATGACTTTAAGTTTTTTATAAAATAATCAATATCTGAGTCTGATAGGTTTTTACCTTCCTCTTTTGTTTTTATGAAAGATTCTACTTTATTCATCTTTAATACCTGAAAGAACCTCTTCCTTTATGTCGAAGTTTGAGAAAATATTCTGAACATCATCATGTTCTTCTATTAGATCAAGAAGTTTGATTATACTTCTTCCAGTTTCTGGATCAGTAATTTCAATATATTCCTTTGGAGCATAGGATATTCTTGTTTCCTCAGCAATTATGTTTTTTGCTGTAATTTTTTTCTGTACTTTTTCCAGCTCTTCAGGTTTTGTAATTATTAATGCATAAGTATCATCTGAGATATCTATGTCTTCAGCACCTGTTTCCACTGCAAGTTCGTAAATTTCATTTTGATCCTTGAGAGACGAACGTTTAATTTTGATTTCTCCTCTTTTAGTAAACATCCAGCTTACAGAACCTGTTTCACCAAGCTTTCCATTATATTTTGTGAAATAACTCCTTAAGTCTGCCACCGTTCTGTTTTTATTATCAGTGGTACATTGAACTAGAAGTGCAATACCCCCTGGGCCGTATCCTTCGTAAATTATTTCTTCAATCTTGTAGTCTTCGTTTCCAGTGCCTGATCCTTTTTCAATTGCACGTTGTATATTGTTCTGGGGTACAAGATTAGCCTTTGCTTTTTCTATTGCAAACCGTAACCTGAAATTGCTTACTGGATCTGCCCCTCCCAGTTTTGCTGCTACCATTATTTCTTTGGCAATTTTTGAAAAAACAGCTCCTCTTTTTGCATCTGTAACTGCTTTTTTACGTTTGATTTGAGCCCACTTAGAATGTCCAGACATAGGTAGTAACTTTATATAGTAAAATAGTTTAGCATTTTGTCATATATCTCTTGCTATATTTTATTATGTAAAATAATGAACAAAGGATGTTGCAAGGAGCAATATCATGAGTGTTGTAAA
>DUDS01000039.1:56256-57259 GCA_004769085.1 Candidatus Melainabacteria bacterium SSGW_16 | reverse complement strand
AAAATGGGCAAAGTTACAGTAAATGCTGTGCTTGCTGATAAGGATCTTAAACTAACTGGTGCAATAATAAGACCAAAAAGCAAATACATAAACCTCGACGTTGGACCTCTATGCGAACTTCCTGAAACGGGGGTAAAACTAACTGACAATTTAAATGAGGCTATTTTAAAATCAAAACCGGATGTAATCGTGGAATTTACAGTACCAGATATTGCATTTGAAATTGCAAAGACTGCTTTAAATTCAGGAGTAAGAGCAGTAATAGGCACAACTGGAATGACAAAAGATGAAATAAATGAGATTTTAGAAATATCAAACAAAAAAAAGACAGGTGCAATATATGCGCCAAACTTTGCTCTTTGTGCAGTTCTTGGAATGAAATTTGCTAAAGAAGCTGGTAAATATCTTTCAGGTGCAGAAATTGTTGAATACCATGAGCATAAAAAAATAGATGCTCCAAGCGGTACATCCATAAAAACAGCAGATATTATGTCCGAAGATGGAAAGAAATTCAGCAGAAGTTCAGTCAGATCCAGGGAATTAATTACAGGAGCAAGAGGCGGATCATGTGAAAGTAATATTCATATACATAGTATAAGACTTCCAGCACTTGTTTCACATCAGGAAATTATTATGGGTTCAGAAGGACAAATATTAAATTTGCGATATGATATATATGAATATTCTGCACTTGCACCAGGGATTATTCTTGCAATTAAAAAAATTATGGGCATAGATCATTTTGTTTACGGGCTAGAAAAGATACTCTAATGGCTAAAGAAATTAAAGTTTTAGTTTGTGGAGCAGCAGGAAGAATGGGACAGGCTGTTGTCCGTGCAGTTGTAAACGAAGCAGGTGTGAAATTAGTCTGTGCTATTGATCGTAGTGACAACCCAAAATTAGGAACTGATATTGGTGTAATCTGTGGCATTGGAGAAACTGGTGTTAAGCTTTCTACCGACTTAAAAGAGTCCATTTCAAAATCACAGCCTGATGTAATGGT
>DUDS01000039.1:43582-56176 GCA_004769085.1 Candidatus Melainabacteria bacterium SSGW_16 | reverse complement strand
CTTATGATGAAGTTTGCAAAAGAAGCTAGCAAATATTTTGCAAATGCAGAAATTATTGAATATCATCACGATAAAAAACTAGATGCTCCAAGCGGCACTGCAATAAAGTCTGCAGAGTTAATGGCTGAGAGCAGAAAAATGTTCGGGCTAGATACTGTTACAGGAAAAGAATCTATAAAAGGTGCTCGTGGAGGAATTGCAAGCGGAAATATTCACATACACAGTGTGCGGCTTCCAGGTTTAATTGCACATCAGGATATAATTTTGGCTAGTCCAGGTCAAACTCTTACGATCAGGCATGATACATATGATCGTGCAGCATTTATGCCAGGAGTCTTAATGGCTATTAAAAAAGTAATCGGGCTTGATCATCTGGTTTATGGGCTGGAAAATATTGTTTAGGATTACCGGATAATTTCAAATTTTCTGTCTTTAACTTCATAAANNNGTAAGCCCGTTAAAATCTTTTGTTTCCCCGACTGCTTTTGCAACCTTATCAGAATTTTTCTCTCTGACTTTTTCAATTGCAGAAATAAGAATATTTGCAGCATCAAAAGAATTTGCAGAATAAGCACCAAGATCTTTTCCAAAAGACTTTTTATAAGATTCAATGAAGTTCAGATCGCTTACTTCCGGCAAAGAAATAACAACAGCACCATTTGATGCATTCCCTGCAATATCTATAAACTCTTGATCAAATACAGCTTCTCCCCCGAGGAATTTAGCATTTACAACTGCTGATCTTATTTGTTTTAGCAGTTTCCCGGCATCGCTGTATTCTCCTGCAAAAAATATAATATCTGGCACAGCAGCTTTGATCTTATTTACTTCTGTTGAATAATCCTTACTGCCAACTTCATACATAGATGACAAAACCACTTTTACATCTGTATTTGAGGATTCAATTCTCTTTATAAACTCTGAAGAAAGGCTTTGACCATATGAACGGTTATTGTAAATAACTGCGACTCTTTTAAATGCATTTTTCAGCACATAATCTGCTGCTATTTCTCCCTGTTTATCATCTCTGCCCACTGTTCTGAAAACAAAACCACGAACTGGCGTTCTTTCTGTAAAAAGAGGGTTTGTTGAACCAGGAGAAATTTCAGCAATCATAGCCATTGCATAAACTTCTGATGCAGGAACAGATATATCAGAGTTTAAATGCCCTATAACACCCAGAACATTCTCGCTTACAAGATTCTGGGCTTTTAACAGACCTTCACTTGCAAGACCACCATCATCTTCTCTAAGAAGTTCAATTTTCTTGCCATTTATTCCACCGTTTTTATTTTTCTCCTCAACTGCCAGCTCAGCACCATGAATAATCGATAAGCCAAGAGCCTCATACGGACCAAACTGGGGAGCTATTACAGCAATTTTATAAACATCGTTATTGTCTTTCTGGCTGACAGGTGAAATGGCTTTGTTGCAGCCAGCAAGAAACAAAACTAATATTATAAAAGACAAAGTAATAATATTATTTTTTTTCATGTTCTGGTTATCTCCTGATTTACTGATTAACTATTATAAACTTTCCACCTTTAACCCTGCTCAGCACAAATCCCGGCGAAGTAAGGTCGCCATTTTCATTAAAGGAAATAGATCCTGTTGCACCTTTAAAATCTTTTGTAGAAGCTACTTCTTTTGCAACAGCTTCTGAGTTTTTTATTTTTGAGCTTTTAATTGCATTTATGAGTATATTTGCAGCATCAAAAGAATTTGCAGCGTAGCCAGTTGGTTCTTCATTAAATGCTTCTTTATACTTCTCTACAAAACTGCTATCAAGAATAGGAGAAGCCGATATTACAATTGCTCCTTCAGAATTAGGACCTGCTAGCTTTATAAATTCAGTATTATCAATTCCATCTCCTCCAAGAAACTGAGCATTAGAAAGTCCATATTTCTTAAAATCCTTCACGAGATTTCCTGCATCATCATGTTCTCCTGCAAGAAAAACAGAATCAGGTTTATATGTAGAAATCCTGGATAAAAGAGCTCCGTAATCTTTCTTACCAACTTCAATCATTTCATAAAATACTACCTGTGGTTTTACAGGCACACGGGCAGATTTCAGTGATTTATCAAATTCCCCTGCCAGCATTTTCCCATAAGCCCTGTTGTTATAGAGAATTGCCACTCTCTTTAAACCATGTTTAATTACATAATCTGCAAGCAGTTTCCCTTGTACATCATCTCTCCCGATTGTTCTGAAAACAAATCCTTTTGTTAAATCTCTTTCTGTGAAATATGGACTTGTACTCCCTGGGCTAATCTGAGGTATTTTTGCCCTGGCATAAAAGTCAGAAGCGGGAATTGATATGTCAGAATTTAAATGTCCTATTACTCCGAGCAGCATTTCTGTTCTTGTAAGTCTGTAGGCAAAAAAAGCTCCCTCACCTACAAGCCCTCCGTCATCTTCTTTTATGAGTAAAACCTTTCTGCCATCAATACCTCCTTTTGTATTGATTTCATTTACTGCAAGCTCTGCCCCCATTATGATTGAACTCCCGAGCAGCGAATATGGACCGCTCTGAGGTGCAACTACTGCAACTTTATAACTACTGTCTGAATCAGGTAATTTAGTACATCCATAAAGAAATCCTGTGCAGGACAATATAAAAAATATAAAAATACTTTTTCTAATCAATTTTTCTGTTCTCCTTTTCTACGTTACTGAGGCTAAATCTGTCCAGATCCTCAACAGAGGTTATAATTTTTATTGGCAGAAATCCCTCCTGTACAACTATATCCTGTCCTTCAGGGCTTAAAACATAGTAAATATATGCAAGGTCAAGCCCTGCAGATCCTTTTTTTATCGCATAGTATAAATCTCTGAAGAGTGGGTAATCTGCTTTATAAGCAGCGGCATACGTCGGTGGAACACCATTTATTGACAAAGGTTTTACTGTATTATCAAGGTAACTAAATGGAAGGTAGCCAAGTGAATATTTGAAGTTTGCAATATTTGCTTTCATTTCAGAACTGGAGTTAGTTACTACAGACTTAAGAGTTATAGGTGTTCCAGAAGATCTTGTTTCTTTTGATTTTCCCATAATAAGTTCTTCTATTGCAGCTCTTGTCCCGTTTCCTGATGAATCATTTACAAGCTGAATTGGTTTGTCAAATGGAGCACCGAGATCTTTCCAGTTTGTAATTTTTCCTGAAAGTACATCTTTTAATTTTTCAATTGTAATATTATTAACAGGATTAGAAGGGTGAATAACTATTGCAAGCACATCATGTGCAATAACAAAAACATTAAGATTTTTTGATTCCTCATTAGTAAGTTTCCGGGAGCTGGATGCAATTTGAGCAACATTATTAGCAAGAGCAATAGGACCTGCACTTGATCCCCCTCCCTGAACTAGAACATCAACACCAAGTCTTTTTTTGTAATTTGTAGCTAGATGTTCTGAAAGTGGAAGAATTGTGGTAGAACCTACTACTACAAGTCGCTGAAGTTTTGCATAAACACAAATGCTTACCCCTTGAATAACAATCAAAAGAGTTAAGACCGTTAAAATCAAGCAGCTTCGCCTTTTAAGTCTTTTATTCATTTATGGATTAAACCCTCAGTCCTATTATAATAGAACACATGCTCACACAGCTTAGGATTACAAACTTTGCCATAATTAACGAGCTTGAAATCACTTTTAATAATGGTCTTACGGTTTTGACTGGCGAAACAGGTGCTGGTAAATCAATAATCGCAGATGCTCTCGATTTTCTTCTTGGGATAAGAGCAACAAATGATTTGATTAAAACTACTTCCAATAAAGCACTAGTAGAAGGCACTTTTTTAATAACCAATAAGGAAGACTTAAAAAAATTAAAACAATGGATGGAAAAAAATGGTTTTGATATATATGACGATAACATTATTACTCTTTCAAGAGAGTTGACTTTCCAGGGTTCAAAAGCCAGAGTAAATGGTTCACTTGCAAATATCAGTCATCTTTCCTGCCTTAGAGAATTTCTGCTTGATATTCATCAGCAAAGTGAACATATAGAACTGCTTAAAGCAGAAAAGCAAATTGAAATCCTTGACAGCTCAGGCAATATTGATCATGCCAGACTTATTTCTGATTACAAAAAAAGCTTTGAAGAATATCAGATAGCAAAAAATAATCTTAAAAATTGTCTGGAAAATTCTGAAAATATTGAGAAAAAAATCAACTTGCTTGAGTTTGAAATTGATGAAATAAATGCAGCAAAAATAAATAATACAAATGAAGATAAGGAACTTCGCGAAAAAAGAAACATTATTCTAAATAAAAAAGAGCTGATTGAAAACTCAAACACAATATTCGAGATGCTTTCCGGCGAATCTAGAAATGGGATTATTCCGGACTTAACTCAGCTTAAAAAGTTACTTTCAAAACTTGGTGCATTTGATGGTGCATTTGAAGAGTATGTTGGAAAAATTGACTCTATGATCTGCGAGCTGAAAGAATTATCAAATTATTCAGGCAATTATTCAGAAAATTTTCAGCTTGACAGGGATGAGCTTGAAGCAACAGAAGAAAGACTGGACTCTCTTGAAAAAATAAAGAAAAAGTATAAGGGAACTCTTGAAGATATTGTTAGCTATTACAAAAATATAAAAGATGAATTTGAGAACTTAAAGGGATTAAATTCTTCTGCTGACGAACTTGAAAAAATAAAAAGCCGGAAAGAAAATGAGGTTAATGAACTTTCAGATAAACTTACAAAATCCCGTGAAAAAATTGCACACGATCTAGTAAACAATGTAAATGAAGAACTGCTTACATTGGGTTTTAAAAGCTCTGTATTTGTAATTGGATTTACCCCGTGCGATCTGACTTTGGAGGGAAAGGAGACCGTCCAGTTTCTATTCACTTCAAATCCTGATGAGCCCCCAAAGCCTCTTTTAAAGGTGGCTTCAGGAGGAGAGCTTTCAAGAATAATGCTTGCAATAAAGTCGGTTGTTTCTGCAAAAAGCATGAAATCAGTAAGTATGATTTTTGATGAGATTGACAGTGGTGTTAGTGGTGAAATTGCTTCAAGTGTGGCAAAAAAACTCTACAGAATTTCCCGCAACCAGCAAACCATCTGCATAACACACCAGCCAATAATTGCAGCAATGGCAGATCAAAATCTTATTGTGGAAAAAATAATAAATGATGGTTCTACCCACGTAACTATCAGGGAAGCATCTCCTGGTGAAAAAGCAAATATTCTTGCAGGACTTTTAACTCCTGAAAAAATATCAAAAGAAGGAATTGAAACTGATGCAAAACAGTTTGCAAAATCACTTCTTGAAAATGCAAGAAAAATAAAAGAAAAAGAATTCCCTAAATCTTTAGCCAAAACCTAGTGAATTCAGTCCAGTAATTGCTGATCCATTACGTGCTGCAGTCCCGGCAAAAGCATTCCTGGCAACACCTGCAGTCTGTGGAAGAATATTTTTTGCAATTAAAGATGCTGTCTGTGGATTTACAGCAGGAAGCACTTTAGCTCCAGCTGCAATAATAGGACCAATTGTCATAATTCCCTCTTTCTTTCTATAAAATTGTTTCTACTTATATAAAGGAAGGTTAAGAGATTTATTGATAAATCTAGGACATTTTTGCTATGCCAAACTGAACAAGTGCTGTAAAACGGCTCATTGTTTCACCATCCGTAAAAGCTCTTTGCATCCCTTCATTCCTAATAGAAGGATCAAATAAATCAAGTAAAGCAGGCAGTCTAATTAGTGCTAATTGTTTATCAAGATTAAAACACATATATTTTATTACTGCTTCTACAACTTCAGGACATTGATGCTCAAGCAAAGTTTCAGCAATCTCGTAAAAAACATCGTTGCTTGTATCTTTAATGCTCAGCTCAAGTAACGGATCTGCTGCTTCCTTCCCCATAATTTTTCCAAGTGCTGACACTGCATATATTCTTACTCCTTCATCATGATCGTATAGGCATCTAAGTAATTTTTCTTCTGAACTTTTATCTCCTCTGTAACCAAGAGCACTAATAGCAGATCTGACAATTAATGGATTTTCATGCTGGAGACATAAATGCAATGGCACTATATCATCAGGATCAGTTCTTTCAGCAAGCTCCATAACAGTATTAAATCTTTCATCAGGATTGGGAGATGAAAATAATGTGACTAGTTCCCTATAGAAAACATTATTAGTTGGGAAAACGGTACCAGGCTGACTAACTGTCATTGACATAATACAAATACCCGCTTGTAATTTATTAATAAAAATAATATCACAAAACAATGTTAAGTATGATTTTCACATTATTATTAGAGTAAAAGAATGAAAAACACAGCAAATATTATTTTTTTTGGTGCACCTGGCGCAGGTAAAGGCACTCAGGCAAAGAAGGTTTCTTATGAGTTAAAAATCCCGCATCTGGATACCGGAAATCTTATCAGGGAAGCAATATCCGGAGGCACAGAGCTGGGGAAAAAAGCAAAAGAATATGTTGAAGGGGGAAATCTGGTACCAGATGATCTTGTAATAGGGCTCATTAGAGAAAAACTCCTTGAACTCAAGGGAAATAATTTTAAGGGATTTATTCTCGATGGTTTCCCAAGAACAATTCCACAGGCTGAAGCATTAGGCAATATGATGAAAGAACTAAATTTGCAGATTACAAAAGTGTTAAACGTACAGGCTCCCGAAAGTATTCTTATAGACAGGCTGAGTGCTAGGAGACTTTGCACAAACAAATCATGTGGTGCAATATATAATTTGTTTACAAAAAAACCACAACGTGAGGGAAAATGCGACCATTGTGGAGCAGATCTTTATCAAAGAAAGGACGACACCGCGGAAGCAGCCAGACAAAGACTTAAAGAATATCACAGTAAAACTGCCCCTATTGAAACCTACTATAGAAAACAAACAGTGCTGGCAGATATTGACGGCACAAAAGATCCACAGGAAGTTTATAATAAAATACTGGAAATAATCCCGCTGAATTAATTTCAATTTTTAAATAAATGAACTCTTCAATTACAATTTATGAAAAAGACCAGTTCGAACCCATTAAAAAAGCAGGCTTGCTTGCAGCAAAGGCACTTCAAACAATTGGAGAAGCAGTTAAAGTAGGGATAAGCACCTGGGAGCTTGATAAGATTGCAGAAGACTGGATTCGATCACAAGGAGCAATTCCTACATTTAAAGGATATCTGGGTTTTCCTGCTTCGCTTTGTACATCAGTAAACCATGAAGTGGTGCACGGAATACCAAGTAAACAAAAAATCTTAAAAGAAGGTGACATTATCAGCCTTGATATTGGTGTAACAGTAAAAGAAAAATTTAACGGAAAAGAATGGGGATATATTGGTGATCATGCAATTACTCTCCCTGTTGGTTCAATAAACCCACAGGTTTTAAAACTTCTTGATGACACCAGGACATCGCTATACAAAGGAATAGAATCCTGCAAAAAAGGAAAAACAATAAAAGATATATCAACTGCTGTATTTAAGGTTGCTAATAAAGAAAAATATGGAATTGTCAGGTTTTTTGGTGGGCATGGAATCGGCCCTGAATATCACAGTGAACCATTTATCCCAAACTGGCCTGAATATTTTGAACACCATGAAGACACAGAAATAAAACCCGGGATGCTTTTATGTATAGAACCCATGTTCAATCTCGGTGCAGATGATGTGAGAAAACTCAAAGATGACTGGACAATAGTTACAGCTGATCACAAGCTATCAGCACATTTTGAACATACAATTCTGATTACAGACAACGGGCCATACATAACAACAAAGATTGATGGGGTATAATCAAAACCATGCCAAAAGATGTAATCGAATTTGAAGGCATAATCAAAGAATCACTCCCAAATGCAATGTTCAGGGTAGAACTTGAGAATGGACATGTGGTACTTGCTCATATTTCAGGTAAAATTCGGAAGAATTTTATTAAGATACTCCCAGGTGACAAGGTGAAAGTAGAACTTACTCCTTATGATTTAAATCGCGGGAGAATTACATTTAGGGTTCAGGAGAAGAGAGCTGTAAACAGGGAGATTCAGGGACAATGAAACACAGAGCATCAGTAAAAAAAATCTGCGCAAAATGTAAGATAATCAAGAGAAAAGGTAGAGTAATGGTGATTTGTGAAAATCCCAAGCACAAGCAAAAGCAGGCATAATGTAGGTACATGCCGCGGCATGTACCTACATTTGGTTAATTCAAGGTAATCATCATATAAATAATCTGTAATTGCTTGTTTCAAATCCTTAAAAAAGATAAAATTTTACCCCTGTTCTTTAATTTCTCTCTAAAATTAACAATGGAAAAATAAAAAATTATGGCTAGATTTGCTGGAGTAGATTTACCTCAAAACAAAAGAGTAGAGATTTCTCTTACTTATATCTATGGTATTGGCAGAACATTAAGCAACAAAATTCTTGAAAAAACAAGCATCGATAAAAACAAAAGGACAAAAGATTTAACTGATGGCGAAATAAACAAATTAAGAGATGAAATTGAAAAAAATCATCAGGTAGAAGGTGATCTCAGAAGGGTTGAAGGATTAAATATTAAGAGGCTTACTGAAATTAACTGTTACAGGGGAATCAGACACAGAAAAGGACTTCCTGTAAGAGGACAAAGAACAAGAACAAATGCAAGAACAAGAAGAGGCAGAAAGAGGATGACAGTTGCAGGGAAGAAAATAGCTCCAACATCCAAGTAACCATTAAAGGATAATTTTATGAAGCCAAAGAAAAAAGAAAAAAAACATGTATCAAGTGGAAAAGTTCATATTCAGTCCACATTTAATAACACAATAGTTACTGCAACCGACAAAGAAGGAAATACACTTGCCTGGTCAAGTGCCGGAGGATGTGGATTTAAAGGCGCAAAGAAAGGTACTCCATTTGCAGCACAACAGGCAGCAATAAATGTAGCAAGGAAAATAGTCGACCATGGAATGAAAATAGTTGAAGTTGAAGTAAGCGGACCCGGGGCAGGAAGAGAAACTGCTATAAGAGCACTTCAATCAGTAGGATTAAGAGTTGCTCTTTTAAGAGATGTTACACCGATTCCCCATAACGGCTGCAGGGCATCAAAAAGAAGAAGAGTTTAAACAAAGGAGAAAAGACAAAATGAACCAGATAGCAATAAAGTGTTTAGAGAATAAAACAAATAATGATGGGTCTCTTTATGGAAGGTTTTTAATTGAACCTTTCGAAAGAGGTTTTGGAACTACCGTTGGTAATTCACTTAGAAGAGTTCTTTTATCAAGTATTCCTGGTTCAGCCACTACTGCTGTAAGAGTTGAAGGGATCTCACATGAATTTACTTCAATCCCAGGAGTAGTTGAAGATGTTATTGATCTAATGCTTAATCTTAAAGGACTTGTTGTCAAATCATTTTCAGAGCAACAACAAACTTTAAGGCTATCAGCAAAAGGACCTGGAACAGTTTATGCAAAAGATATTGTTCTTCCGGCAGACATACAGGTAATAAACCCTGACTGGAAAATTGCTACTTTGTCTGGCGACGGAAAGCTTGAAATGGAAATTTATGTTGAAAACGGTACTGGTTATGTTCCTGTTGACAAACAAAAACAGCAAAACAGAGCTATTGATGTAATTCCTGTCGATGCGGTTTTCATGCCTATAAGAAAAGTTTCATATTCAATTGAAACCGGCAGAACTCCTGATGGAGTTGATTATGACAAGCTTTATATTGATATTTGGTCAAATGGTGTAATTGATCCAACGATGGCTCTGGGACAGGCTGCTGCAAAACTAATTGAAAGAATGGCAGCAATTGCACAGTTTTCAGGTGAGTCAATCAAAATACCAACAGTTGTTGAGCCTGTAAAAACCGAAGAAGTTGTTGATCAAAGAAAATCACTAAGTATTGAAGAGCTTGAGCTTTCGGTAAGAGCATACAATTGTCTGAAGAGAGCAAATATTAATTCACTTGGTGAGTTGTTAAGTCTTTCATATGATGAATTAATGAATATAAAGAACTTCGGCAAAAAATCTGCTGATGAGGTTCTTGAAAGGCTTCATGCAATGGGCTTGCATCTTGCAAACGAAACCGGGCACATGGCACAAGGGGTTAGTACAGGTTTTGAAAGTGAAGTATTTACTGCATAATCAAAAAGGGTTAAATGAGACATCTTAAAAAAAGAAACAGACTATCACTGCCGGCAGATCAAAGAAAAGCTCTTCTTAGAACGCTTACTAATTCGTTTTTTAAGACGGGTGAAATCAAAACTACTTTAGGAAGAGCAAAAGCAGTAAGAGAAGAAGTAGAAAGACTTATAACTCTTGCAAAACGTGGTGATATGCATGCCAGAAGACAGGCAGGAAGTTTTTTATTTGAAAAAGATGTCTTAAAAAAATTGTTCAACGAAACTGTAGGCAACTTTAAAACAAAAAAAGGTGGCTACACAAGATTAATCAAAACTATGCCCCGCAAAGGTGATAATGCTCCTACTGCTATACTTCAACTAGTAACATAAACAGTTATAATTATTTCATGCAGTTATTAGAAACAAAGGTAGGTAATACTACATTTAAAAATCCTGTTTTCCTTGCATCAGGCACATGTGGTGTTGCAGGAAGGGAGCTTGCCCCATACTTTAATCTAAACGAGCTTGGTGGAATAGTTACAAAAAGTCTAAGCATAAAACCAAGAACAGGAAATCCTACACCAAGAGTAATAGAAATCCCCGGCTGTGGAATGCTTAATTCTATTGGACTGCAAAATCCAGGAATTGAGTATTTTGTAAAAGAAGAGCTTCCGTTTTTGAAAGAACAAAACGCAACCTCTGTTGTAAACATCGTTGGTGAAACACTGGATGATTATATTCAAGCTGTTGATTATATAAAAAACAGAAATGAATTTGCTGCAATAGAACTGAACCTCTCATGCCCAAATGTTGAAAGCGGCCTTGATTTCAGCCAGGATCCAAAGAAAGCATTTACTGTTGTCAGTGAAATTAAAAAAATTACAAAGATTCCTGTGTGGGCAAAACTATCCCCGAATGTTACAGACATTACACAAATTGCAAAAGGTTGTATTGATGCAGGCATTGATGCGCTTTCATTAATTAATACTGTGATTGGACTGGCTATTAACAAATGGACTAAAAAACCCGTGCTTCCACGTGTTTCAGGTGGTTACAGCGGGCCTGCTATTAAACCAATTGCTCTTAGAATGGTATGGGAAACATATAAAAAATTTCCAAACACACCTATTATTGGAATTGGCGGTATTCATAATGCTGATGATGCAATTGAATTTCTTCTTTGCGGTGCAACTTGTATCCAGATTGGTACTGCAAATTTTGTAAATCCTAAAGCAAGCATTGAAATTATTTCAGGACTTGAAGATTATTGCAGAAAAACCAAACTGTCATCAATTACAGAACTAACAGGTCAGGCACATTTACAAAACCAGAAAACGGTTCAACTAGCACATTAAACTTCCCTTCAGGAAGGATTGCCTGGATCTGGTCTTTTAACTGAATTAATTTCAGCTGCTCTTTCCTGAAGCCTTGTTAGCTTAAAAGCAGTATCCGGATTAGCTATTAGATAACTTATAAGAATCTGTCTGGTATCTGAATCAACATCACGTTCAATATCAAATTCAGCAGGATTTACACTGAAGTTATCAATTTTTACGGTGTCCCCTGATTCGGTTCTGATATCAATGTTAAAAACTAGTTTTGCAGTTTCATCAGTATCATCCAGATCAACCTGAAGTCTGGTTACTTCCTGAGGTTTTAATTTATACACTGTTGAGTGATTGCCACATTTTATAAAATAGCTGGGGCCATCATCCGATGGAGGTTTTGGTTCTGAAGTTTGCGTAGCTTCTTCTTCACCAAGTCCTACCTCTCTTAATCTATCCGGAATCTTATCATCAGGGACATTTTGTTTTTTTAGAAGATCAGTCATTGCAGCTCTGGCTCTTTTTCTAGCTGCTCTTTCTTCAATGGTTTCTACCCCTGATGGTTCACCATCTCTTATACGGGTAACATTTACACCATATTGTTCAAGAAATGGAATTGCTTTTTTCATTCCGACAGATCCTGTTACGGCTGAAAGCGGCAGATGTCTTGTATTAAAATTAAGAGTTCCTGCACCATATCTAAGTATTGCAGAATTATTAAAAGGTAAAAGCAATCCCAGATACGTTATTCCTACCACTTCACCATTTTCATTACAAAGAAGTCCACCTGAACTCCCGTGATCAATTCTGTTTGTTGACACCACTGCACCATTTAAAAATTTCACAAGCGGCTCAACATCAATTCCTGCAAACACTAAAGATACAGCTCTTGCAAATTCACTTAAGTTGTTTCCTTTTGGTCCTTTTCCACCAAAAAGAAGATTATTTATGCCATTTAAAACAATGCCATGTGCTTTAACGGCTTCTTCAATTCTTTTTACATCAAAACTTGGATCTACTACTTCGCCAAGTGCAAGTGCATTATGTTTTATACCAAGCGGATGCCCTACTGAATATACAAAATCTCCATTACCAGGCACAGTATCAGTTATTTTTATATGAGAGAACGGATCTTTTTGTTCAGGTGCTATAACTCTTGCAAGCATTAAATCTTCCTG
>DUDS01000039.1:0-43517 GCA_004769085.1 Candidatus Melainabacteria bacterium SSGW_16 | reverse complement strand
TCTCCAAGAGATGGCTTTGGAGTAAATATTGTATTTGGTGGTTCTGGCTTTGGAAAAAGTGGAAAATCTGCTACAAGTTTTACTTCCCCACCCTGGCCCAAAAGTTCACCCCATGTTTTTAAATTTTTTAACACCTGTCTGCCAGGAAGCAAATCAAATGGATTAGCTGAGCCAGTCTTCTGACCAATTGCTGGTACATGGTTCACGCTTAAGATTAAGCCGTCACGACTTATTACAATTCCTGAGCCAGCTCCAACAGTTTCCCCGTTTACTTCTACCCTTAATCTGACAACACCTCTTTGAAGCTGAGCTACTGGAGTATCAAAACCAATTTCTTTTAACTTGTTTCCTGTTAAATCAATTGGATCGGTAATTTTTATATGCTCAGTATGATGCTCTTCCTTGGAAGTAAGACCTTTTAAGGTACCTCCTTCTGAAGATCCAGAATTTTCTCCTAAAGGAAAATTAGCAGCAAACGGACTAATATTAGAAACACAAACGCCCTTAACGGAACCTACCATAACATCCCCCTGTCCTCCAAAATGTTATTTATAGAGATTTTTATATTTATTTTTCTTAAATAGCTCTAATCTGATTAGGCCAAATTTCCTATATAAAAGTCAAGAGCAAAAGATTAATTTTTTCTGGTTACTGCCTACCTACTGCTGTAATTTTATAGTTAACTCACTTGTAATGAAAGGTTTTGGCGATTCATTCGGCAAAACCTGTAGAATGTTAGGAATAGCAGACCGTAAGTACTTTGCAAAGCCCGACAAGCGAAGAATGAGCAAGGAGGGCGGTAGGTAGAAACTTTTTCTGTACATTCTTAACCCTATTAACGTGCTTGATCAACAATAAATATGTTTAACAAGAAATGAAATCCTCAATTTTAAAATTTTCTGTTTTAATATCACTGATTTTCTTTTTTATCACCTTTTTTGAATCTGAATCGAAAGCACAGGATTTTTTTGAGTCTTCATATACAAACTCAGCTGGCGGAATAATTCAGCAGAATTTTCTTTTCCAGTCTACAGGTTCTTCAAGTAGCTCAAGCAGCTCTTCAAGCAGCAGTTCTTCAAGCAGCTCAAGCAGCTCTTCAAGCAGCGGTTCATCCGGTATTCTAAGAAATACAAGCTCTTCAAGCAGCAGCTCATCCGGCTCAGGCACGGTGATTACTATTTCTGAAGAGACAACCACTTATGTCCTTGTAACCGGCCCCAAGGCAGGGATACAGGTTTATACAAAAGTGGATTCCTTTAATGTAAATTCAGATTTCAATCCACATACTAAAGCAAATGGTGCAATTTTCGACAGAGATGACATGTGTTCAAAAACACATTATCATGGAAGTTTATTTAAAAAGGTTGATCCAGGTTCCTCGGCATGCGGATGGGGAAAAATATCTGATTTTAATGATCTTTCTAAAAACTTAATGGATTCTTCAAGTGTTGTGGATTTCAATTCTGATGCAATAAGAGATCTAAAGCTAACCAAAGATAAATCAGTGAATTACTCAGAGGCAAAAACAGACACTAAAAGATCTCTTGACGCGCTTGATAGTTTAAGAATATTTTTTGCCCTGCAGCCTAAAGAGGTAAAGATTAATTCAATGATTAACAAATTAATAAGATGTACTACCTTAAGATTAAATAAGTCTCTTGACATACTTACAGATGCTGCTGAAGGCAAAATTCATATAAACGATGAAATAAGGGTTAGAAGAATATTGAATAGTGCATTAAGGTGTAGCCGCCTGACATTCAAATCTATTAACAAAAGAGAGAAAAAAGGTAAAATTACTGGTATAACGGAACATAATAATCTACAGCAACGATCTAACTAGAGACAATTTAAATGTAGTATATACATCATATCTAGTGTTTGAGATAAGTGGCATATATACATTTTGTGTATTAATATATTCTAAATTTGCTGGCCAAGTGAAGGATAATATGATAAAAAAATATAGTCTTATAAGATCACTGTTGATTCATAAATTTGCGTGAGATAAGCAGGCAATTTGCTTATCTCGTTAGGTATAAAACTGGCTAAACAAGAATGAATTCAAGACTTCGCTTAAAAGAAATTGAAATTGATACTTTCAAATCCTTTGGGAAGAGAACCCTGATTCCTCTTTTGCCAGGATTCACAACAATTTCTGGACCAAATGGTTCTGGAAAATCAAACATTATAGACAGTATTTTATTTGCCTTGGGTCTTTCTTCATCAAGAACAATGAGAGCAGA
Organism: Candidatus Melainabacteria bacterium SSGW_16; assembly: GCA_004769085.1. Taxonomy (GTDB): domain Bacteria; phylum Cyanobacteriota; class Vampirovibrionia; order 2-02-FULL-35-15; family 2-02-FULL-35-15; genus SSGW-16. Next base: position 41,271 of record DUDS01000039.1, on the reverse strand, counting down.
AAGGCTTCCTGACTTAATTAATAATCTCACAGGAAAGAAGGAAGCACAGGTAACAATAAGATTTACTGATGACGGTGAAACAGAAATTGAGGTAACAAGAAAAATAAAAGTAAAAGATAACGGATATACAAGCACCTATTATATGGACGGTAAAACCTCTACACTTACTGAGGTTCATGACAGACTATCCAAATATAACGTGAGTCCCCATGGATACAACGTAGTCATGCAGGGAGACGTCACATCAGTAATCAGCATGTCTCTTGTTGAAAGAAGAAAAATAATAGATGAGCTTGCAGGCGTTGCAGATTTTGACAGAAAAATTGAACTTGCACAAATAGAATTACAGAAAGTTCAGGAAGCAATTGAAAAAGAAAATATAATATTGCTTGAACTGGATGAGAGGCTGAAACAGCTCCAGGGAGAAAGAAATGAAGCACTTAAATATGCAAAGCTTAAAAATGAGCTCCGAGAACTTGAAAAACATTGTCTCTCAGCAAGAATTAATAAACTTGATACTGAAATAACCGGATTAAAAGAAGAAAATGCTTCTTTAAGGCAAAAAAGAACTGATTCTATCATTAAACTCGGGAAACTTAATGATGAGATTGAAAGTGACAAACAGACCCTTGTTGATATTGAGGTAGAGACACAGAAAATAAGGGAGCAAACGCAGAAAAAGTTAGTAGAAGATCTTGAATTTACAAAAATTGAAATAAGCAAATGTCAGTCTACGGTTGATTTCCTGAATAAACAAATCAAGGATCATAACAGTAATATCCAGAATCTTGAGAATGAAATAAAAGTACTGGAGAAAAAGGTAAATGATCTTGAAAGAAAAAAAGATAAAGATAAAAAAGAACAAGGGAAAATCGAGGATGAAGTATACAAATTAAACCAAGAATATCAGAAACTCCAGGATAAACTCAAATCAAAAGGACAAAACGAGAATCTTTCTACCTCAAAAATTTTGGAAGTACAGAAAAAAATTAACAGTCTTAAGGCTGATAAGGAAGAATTTCTTACAAAGCACACAAGACTTGAAGAACAAATACTGCATCAGAAAGGAGATCTGGAAAACGTAAAAGAGACAGCTGAAAAATCTCTTTCAGAACTTAAAGAACTCACACATAGCAGTGAATTTAAAAACTCAAAATTAAATCAGCTCCAGCAGAAACGAACTGCGCTTCAAAAACACATTTCAAAATTAAAAGCAGAAGAGATTGAAAGTCGTGAGGAATTAAACGAGAGGAACAAAAAGCTTGCAAAACTTGAAAGAGAACTGGACAAGCTTGAAGTTCACAAACAAGTCATAAAAGAAACAAGTGGTCAGGGATCTGCGGTAGAAACAGTTCTTAATTCAGGAATTAAAGGTATTCATGGAACACTTGCACAGCTTGCTTTTGTAGGAGAAAAGTATAAAACTGCTATTGAAGTGGCAAGCGGAAACAGACTTAAATCCATCGTTGTAGATACTGATGAAATAGCAAGCCGCTGTATTGAACTTTTAAGAAGCACAAATGCAGGAAGAGCTACATTCTTACCATTAAACAAATTAAAACCAGCTCCTACCATGCTTCCTCCGACACAAAAAGGTGCACTTGGATGGGCAATAGAGTTAATTAAGTTCGAGCCAAAATACACAGAAGCCTTTTACTACGCACTTTCAGATACTCTTATAATGGACACCCTGGATAATGCCAGAAAAAACATAGGCAAAAACAGAATGGTTACCACGGAAGGGGATCTGCTTGAAAAAAGTGGGGCAATTACAGGTGGCTCGCAGATAAAATCACAAGTAAGCTTTGGACAAACCGGGGAAGCAGAACAAGAAAGGCTTACGAGAGAAATAAAATCACTCCAGGAATATGTTTCTCAGCTTGAAAATGATTTAAGCGAGCTCGCTAAGCAAATTGAAGAAGCAAAAGAAGAATTCGATTCATTAAAAACAGAAATTGCAAAAGAAGAAGCAAACAACTCAACTCTTTTAGAAACCTTAAACAAACTAAATAAAACCTCCGAAGATAGCAAGGAAAAAATTAGTACTCTTGCATTGACAATTGAACAGAACACTGGAGAACTCAAAAAGCTTGATGGAAAAGTTAAGGAAAAAGAACAGGAAATCACAAATTTTGAAGTTGAATTACATCACATTGCAGCAGGGATAAAGGATAGCAGTCTTGAGGCACTGGTAACTGAAAGCCAGGATATAGAAGTAAAAACAAGGGAGCTTGAAGCAAAACTACAGGAAATAATAACTGAAACCAGAAGTTTCTCTGTCGAAGCTGATTTTAACTTAAAAGCAATAGAACAATATCAGGGAAAAATAAATACCTCCAAAAGTGAAATTGAAAGAATAAACGGAGAACTTCCTGAACATGAAAACAAATCAAAAACACTTGAAGAACAGATCTCAAAACTTGAAAAAGAAAGTGCAGGAGAAACAAAAAGACTTAATGAATTAAGTACAAAACGAAATGAAATATCAAACGGGTTAATTTCAAAGGGCGAACAAAAAGGAGAACTTCAGCAGTTAATTGACCAGCTCGCAGAGAAGGTAACTACTGTAGAATTAAAATTAAGAGAAATTGAGCCTGATTTAACCAATCTTCGCACAAAGCTTCAAGAACAGACACAAAATGAAGATTACAAGCCTCCTGAAGAGATTGATCTTGAAAAAATCACAAAACAAATTGAAAGTATTGAAAAAAGAATGAGAGCTCTTGAACCCGTAAACATGAGAGCTATTGAAGAATATGACAATGTCACAAATCGGGAAAATGAGATTAGGGAAAAACTTAAATCATTAACAGAAGAAAAAGAAGCAATTGGCTCAAAAATTGGCTCATATTCAGAGCAAAAGAAAATTACATTCTTTCAAACTTTTGAAGGAGTTAACAAACACTTTCAGGAAATATTTCATGAGCTTTCATATGGACATGGTGAACTTGTTCTTGAAAACCCGGAAGATCCATTTGGTGGCGGATTAATAATAAGAGCAAGACCACGCGACAAGAAAATGCAAAGACTTGAAGCAATGTCAGGCGGCGAAAAATCACTGACTGCTCTTAGCTTTATGTTTGCTCTTCAGAGATGTTCGCCAGCTCCATTTTATGCTTTTGATGAGGTGGACATGTTCCTTGACAGCTTTAATGCAGAAAGACTTGCACAAATGGTAAAGAAACAGTCTCAGAATGCACAGTTTGTAGTTGTTAGCTTACGCAGACCAATGCTGAATAATGCTGATCAGGCAATAGGAGTTACATTAAGAGCAGATGGATTCACTCAAATTATAGGTGTCCAGCACATAAAAAAGAAAAATGAAGAAGCAGAATTAATGACCGCATAAGGATTTAATTAAACCTATGGAAAAACTTGAAGAAAGTAAAAATGAAATTAAGGATTTTAAAAGTCTTGATAGTGGGCTTGAAATCCTTGTACAGCTTGCAGAAAAGGGTGAAATTGATCCATGGGATGTAGATATTATAGAGGTCACGGATAAATATCTTGCCGCACTAAACAAAAGTCCCAGAGAGAATCTTCTTAATGCCGGAAGAGCAATTTTTTACGCCAGTGTCCTCTTAAGATTAAAATCCGATATATTGCTTAATCTTTCAAATGAAACACTTCTAGCTAGCCGGCAGACTGAAAATTACTTTCCTGAAGATGAAATGCTTTTTTCTGAAGAAGAATTTCACCTGGATATCTCAAGGCTTGAATCATTTCTCACAAGAAGTCCTCTTGCAAAACTACAAAGAAAACGAAAAATCTCGCTTGGTGATTTAATATTTGCACTGCAACAGGCTGAAGAAGAGGAAGAAAGACGAGCACTCCGTACAAAAATGCGGGCTGAAAGAGCATTTACAATTGTAGCTCCGGAAACCCCCGATGATTTTTTTGAAATAGCACAGGAAGAAGATGTAGATGAGGTGGTTGAAAAAATTGAAGCAATAATAGAAGAGCATCTTATTACTGACGAAAAACCAATAACACTAAGTTTTCTATCACAGGTAATGAATGATACTTCAAAACCTTTCTTAGGACTTTTGTTTTTAGCACACATGCAAAAAATAGTGCTTGTACAAAACGATTTTTACGGAGAAGTTTTTATCTATAAAAGCGGCACAATTATAGAAGAACCAAAAGCCCCAGAACCTCTTGTAAGTGAAACAAAAAAGAAAAAAGGATTAGTGGATAAACTCAGGGAAAAAATAAAAAGAATAAGGAAAAAAGATCCTGTTTTAAAACCAGAGATTCCTGTTTCAGAAACACAAAGATCTAAAAAAGAGATAGCTACTGAAGCAATAATTGAAATTAAAAACACTGAGGAGGTGATAAGTAATGGAGACGGTACTGGACAACCAGATGGAAATTGAACAAACCACTGAAGAACCTACAGAAGAAACCTCAGAAACTGATTTGCAGGAAGAAACTTATACTGAAACAATTGAACATACAGAATCTGCACTTAGTGGAATTGCATCTGCATTAAAATCAGACTTAAAGGCTCAGGTAGAAGCAGTTTTATTTGTAACTGATACACCACTGAAAACCGGTGCCCTTTCAAAAATGCTAAATGCATCATATGACGATGTTCAGTCAGCAATTGTACAGTTAATTCAGGAATACGAAGACAGAAATGGCGGTCTTGAAATAGGAGCAGACGATGGATACATTATTCAGGTAAAAACACAATATCTAAATGTGGTGACAGATATGATGCCTCTCGAATTAAATCCTGGACCAATGAGGACACTGTCAGCTATTGCACTTAAAGAACCTGTTCTTCAGTCAGAAATAATAGATATCCGTGGTTCAGGAGCATATGATCATATAAATGAACTTGTTGAACAGGAACTGGTTACCAAAAAACCACAAGGGCTTAGTTTTATTCTGAAAACAACTAAAAAATTCCAGCAGTACTTCAGGCTTACTCAGGAAGCAAACAAGATTAAAGAAAAACTTCAGGAAGAAGCAGCAAAACGTGCCAGAGAGAAGAAACAACAGGAAGAGGAAGCTCAACTTGCTGCTAATGAAACACAATCAGCTTTAGAGGAAAAGGCTGTTCAGTCTGCAGGGTAATCTATATCAACTTCATTATCACAAGCCATTTGGCTTGCTATTGCAAGCCTTTGCTCATCAATTTCTTCTTCAATAGCTGATTGGTTTGTATTATGCAAACTCAGCAATGGTTTAAGCCTAACAACCCTGTGACCTGAAATTAGATCAATTACCTTAGCCGGAACAGATGAAATCTTTAAAAAATCAAATCCATTTACATTAATATGAAGTCTTTGATTAAAAATCAATGTTGAATCATAGCTGTTTGCATATACTTCAACAACATACCCCTCGCCTTTTGCAGCTGTAATATTATCAATTAAATCTACATATTCCACACGATCCAGATCTCTTAGTATTCTAATCATGTCTCTTTTTGCATGTATTATTCCATAGTCTACAAGGCATACAATCTGCTCTTCTAAATCTGTGTTTTTCATATAAGTCCTTCTAAATTCTTCCTTGATTTATCTTTTTTATTTCTTGAATAACAGTTTAGATCACCGCGTATATTCTACACTTCTTTAGTACACAAAACAATTTGAAGATAATAGACAATTAAGATTAATTATTGATCTGATTCTATAAGCACTTCATGTACGATAATAATTTAAAGCAAAGGTTATTACCTACCGCCTTCCTCGCTCATTCTTCGCTTGTCAGGCTTTGCAAAGTACATCTAGAAGGCACCTCTTTTCACATCATCCAGATTTTACCGAATGAATCGGATAAAATCTTACTTTATAAGTAGTTTACTCTGACACCTTATACTAGGTAGGCAATAACAAGCAAAGAAACCCTTTAGCCAGACAGAAAAGAATCAGAGGAAACCAGAAGATAAAAATTGGATTTTAACTTGGGAAATATTCTATTGACATTATAAAAGAGTTAGGTTATAGAGCTATGATTTTTAATCTGGTTCTTAAGAAATTCTTGCTGTAATTGTATTATTAATCTTTATTGGTACCTTAAATAAAGGGTTCTGTACCCATATCGTCACTATTTTATATTAGAAAATTTACCAAAACTACTTAGATTCACTAGGGCCGACCCCGTAAAAATACCTAAAACAAATGGTATTTAAGATACAGCCTCATATAAAGGCTTTATCTATGCTTGAACAAGAAGATACACAAATAACAATAACCGACTTAGCGGTAGAAGAAGGGCTTTTTAACGAGCCATTAACCGAAAATAGCGCTAACGCTATCAAGGCAAGTCAAAATGCCCACAATACTCTTTCTTTATATTTCAAAGAAATATCAAAGACTCGTCTTTTAAAGTCTGATGAGGAATATAAGCTTGCTCAAGCATACTCTGAAGGGAAAAATAACCCAAATATAAAAAAGAAAAAGACTGGAGAGGTAGCAAGACAAAAGCTAATCAGGGCTAACCTGAGGCTTGTGGTAAGTATTGCAAGAAAATATAGTACAAGAGGTCTGGATCTGTTTGACCTTATTCAGGAGGGAAATATCGGACTAATAAAGGCAACAGAAAAATTTGATTATAAACTTGGTTATAGATTCTCAACTTATGCAACATGGTGGATAAGACAGGCAATAACAAGAGCCATTACTGAAAAAAGCAGAATTATCAGGCTCCCGAATTCGGTTCAAGGTGTTTTAATGAGATTAAAAAAAGTAAAGGAAACGTTGCCATTAACTCTTGGCAGAGAACCAAGCGTTGAAGACATTTCAATTGCAACAGGACTTTCAAAAAAGACAATTGACAGGGTTGTTAAATCGGAATCACAGCCTGTCTCGCTAGATTTGCGTGTTGGAAATGAATATGAATCAAGTCTTGGTGATTTACTTGAAAATGAAGAAGGAGATATAAAGCCGGATGAAGCATCAGATATAAAATTTCTCTCTTCAGCAATAAATAAAGCTATTGAAGACTTACTAACAGAAAGAGAACAGGAAGTAATAAAGCTACGATACAGAATAAATGAGGAACAGATCTCTGAAAAAGAAAGAAGTTTAAATGAAGTTGCAAATATGATGGGAATCAGCCTTGAAAGAGTAAGGCAGATTGAAGCAAGAGCAATTTATAAATTAAGAAATAATCAGGTTGTAAGAAAATATTTTATTAATCTGCTTAGGGATGGATAAAGGCTATTGGCTTGGTGAGACCGCTAAAAACGAATCTCCCTTACAGAATTTTTAAGCGAAGACTTTCTTTAGCGAAAGTCTGAGCGTGCTAAATGATGAACCTAATAGCCGAAGAATCTGCATAGCAGTTCTGAGGCGTTTAAAAATGGACCCAAGGGGAGTCGAACCCCCGACCTCTTCGTTGCGAACGAAACGCTCTACCATCTGAGCTATGGGCCCTCTTCACTCATCATTGAGATACTGTTAGAAATGACTTCTTAAAGTAATAGAAAATACATTTCATTCATGGCCAATATACATAACAATCTTACTTATTTGTTTTAACTTCTTGGCCAGACAAGTACTCTTCATCTATACTATTATTTGATAAAACATAGGGTAGGTTATAGTATATACATGGCAGAATATTGCAAGGTTTGTGGAGTAGGTCTCAGTTCAAAGAACACTGTTGATTACAGGCCTGGCTCATGCAGAGACTGCGAACTTGAACGAAAAAAGCTTTATAGTGGTGTTTCTTTTGATACTGGGTCAAAGGGCTCAAAGGCAAAGAAACATGCAAAATCACTTCGTATAAAAATAAAAGGATCAAAAAAAGACAAAAAAGTAGTAAAAAAACTAAAACAACTTCAAGTAAAACTTAAAAAACAAAAGCTGCTAAAAGTCAAAAAACTCAAAGCTAAAAAAATTGCAATACAGAAAAGGCTTGCAAAAATAAGGACTCAAAGAGAAAAGAAAAGAAAAGCTCTGAGGCTTAAAATTGAAAGACTTAGAAAACTTCGTGCAAAAAAAGCATTAAAATTAAAACTTCAAAGGAAGAAACAAAAACAAAGAGAAAGAAAAGCCAAAGAAAAATTAAAATTCAGGCTTAGAAAAGCAAAGGAGAGAGAAAGGAATCTTCTTCAGAAAGAAAGGGAAAGACTAAGAAAAGAAAAAGAAAGAATGCGTCTGCTGGTCAGGCAGGAAAAAGAGCGTATTCGTGCTGAAAAACGTGCCGATAAAGACCGGATTCGTGCTGAAAAGCAAAGAGTTAAATTAGAAAAACAACAGGAAAAAGAAAGGCTCAAGAAAGCAAAAGAAGCTGCAAAACTTGCTTTAGTCCAAGCCAGGGACGTTGCTCGTCAGGCTGCTCATGAAGCTAGAAGGCTTCGTGAAGAAGCAAAGAAACCTCCAATTGTAAGTGTTGTAACAACGGTAAAAGAACTGGAGTTGCCCCCTAACGTAAAAGTTGTAGGTACAACCCAGAAGGATAAAATAACCAGAGCTCCACAACCTATAAAAGTACTTGATCCAAAAAAACCAATGACCATTTCAGGAGTAAGTTCCTCGCTGCTTGAATCAGCAACAACTATTCCGGCAAAAGGCCAGCCAAAAGATGAAAAGGAAATGATCAAACAGTCTTCAACTACACAGCATCATGAAACTGTACAAAAAGAAGCTGAAAAATTACGAAAAGATACTGACCCGATTATAGACAGATATAATCCTTACTCACCACAGGAATCTGATCCAAATGCACCCAGGCCTCCTTCACCAACTCCATGGCTTACTTCTAATTTTTCAGTGGTAAAAGGAGATTTCCAGGAATCAAAACAGGATGATGATACCGCTACATCTAGTGGGTTAAGTGATCAACAGGTAAAAGATATTATCGAAAAAATTAAAAGTGAACACAAAAGAAAATCAAACTAAATACATAATCCAGATAATCGTTCAAGATAAGCAACCACATTTAATAATATAGTCAACCTCAAATGGAACCTTAAGTTAACAGGGTTGTCTATCAAATTGTTATTTGCACCAAGATAATTCATGAAAAGCAGAATTAAAAATATTCGTGCGCTTATCGTAGTCATCCTGCTATCCCTTTGTTTAAGTCCAAATAAATCCAGGGCACAGGACGATATTGATTTTAATCTTGATTTGCAGCCAACTCTTGAAAGTGAAATTGGAAAAGATATCCTACAGGGCAAAAAAAAGAAATCTAAAAAAGATGAGTCTGTTTTAAAAACCAAGGAACAAATCAAAGAAGAAGCTGATCTAATAACATTTTCTGCAAGAAGTATTCCAGTAAAGGACGCTTTTGCAACACTTGCAAGAATAAGCGGCATGAGCATCTCTGTAGGGAGTGATATAAGAGATGATGAAACGATCGCTGTTATAGAAATTCAGGATCAGTCCTTTGAAGAAGCATTTTTCAGCCTGGTTGATGCTTCAATGGTAAATTACACAACTACTGGAAATAGTTATACAGTAATAAGAAGCAGCGCTGCAAGCCCAATAATGATATTTGGATTAGGCGCAACAACTGTTGATAAAAGTCTTCCGCTTCTTGAACGAAAAGCAGATATTTCATATGATAATCAGGATCTTGCAACACTATTAAAAGACCTTGCAAATAAATTCGGAATAGATATTGTACTAACTGCAACACCAACTGAACGGGTTAGCTGCCGGGTGAGAAATCTCAATATTGAAGAGTCATTAAGGCTTGTTCTTAGCGGCACATCATTTGACTACACCATTGTCGGGGACGATGGTGAAACCTTTGTTATTTACAACAGACTAAACAAAAATTACACAATTGGTCAGGAAAGCAAAATGTTCTTTTTAATGAACCTTGAGGCAATGGATGTACAAACTCTTCTCCCGGTGGAAGTTAGAGCAAACATTAGAATCAGCAATGATCAAAATGCTCTTATAGCTGATGGTTCTCCAAATGATTTAAAAAGAATTGAAGAATTCCTGGGCAGAATAGACAAACCTCTGCCACAGGTAGAGCTTGAATTAAAACTTATTGAAGTGCAGCGAAGAGCATCTGAAGATCTTAAAATCTTCAGGGACGGCGGTTTTGCAATTGGAAAAATTAATAAAGGACTTACAGTGTTTGACTTTAGTCCAGACTTATGGAGAATATTTAATAACCAAATTACATACCTAGAAAGACTAGGACTTGCACAAGTTCGTGCATATCCAAAGCTTGTTTCCCTTTCAGGCAGAACAGCAATGATTAATATTGATACCGACACTAACCTAGTACTAGGTGCAGCAACCGGTCAGGGACAACAAATTGGTGTCGTTGCAACCCAACAGTTACAGAGAATTACTGCAGGTACTGCACTAAGCATTACACCAATTGTAGGAACAGGAGGTCTAATAACAGCTAAAATTCAGATTGAGGTTTCAGACAACTCTGGTACAACAACACAAAATGGTGTAACAGTACCAGCTACAACTACAAGAAGAAGAATAAATGCAGATGTCCAGGTGAGAGACGGTGAGACTGTTGCAATTGGTGGTTTAATTGTAGACAATAAGTCTGTTGATAAGGTAGGGTTGCCGTTTTTAACAAAGCTACCCATAATAGGAGACTTTATAAACAACAGAAATAGACAAAGGTCACAAAGCGAACTGATTGTATTAATAACACCCACGATTAGAAATATTCCTGAAGAAACTACCACAGCAAAAGAGGATAGTATAGATTCAGAAACAGCTCCACCAAGTGGGTAAGGCATACGATCAAAATGAGAAAACAAACAAAAATAATTTCAATTACTGTGATCATCCTGCTTGGATATTCAATTTTCTCTTTTTCTAACTTAAGTGGATATTCCCAAGAAGCTGCTCCAGTCATAATTGACCCTGCTCCTGCAGCTACTCCAGCATCTAAAAAAGGGATTTCTTTTTTTAAACCCAGCGAGTTCTCTAAAAAACAAAGGAAAGAAAGACTTGAGCTAAGGGAGAAACAAGAGAAGGAAAGAAAGACAGAAAGAGAAAGAATTAAAGCAGAAAAAGAAAAGTCCAAGCAGGAAAATGTAAAAAAACTAGAAAAAGAGAAAAAAGCATATGGCTTTCGGGGAAAAACAAATGAGCAAAGTCTCAAACAAAAAAATATTGCCAGAGAGTCTATACATCAGAGAAATAAACAAATCAGAAAAACAAAAAGAACCAAAAAGTATGTTGAAATAACATCTTCCGAGGAGGATCCGCTTTTTATAATAGATGCATATGTTAAAAACACAAAGTCAGAATATCTTAAATTAAAAGGTGTGGAAGTAAAATATAATTTAAAACTTATAAACCAAACCCCAAAAATTATAAAGTCAGTGCTTATAATTTGGGAAAGAAAAATACCATTTACTGAAACACTCACAATTCAAAAAGAAACAAAAATATCAAGGCCTATAGTACCTTATGAAAGAAGAATAGTTGAGTATAATGATCTCGATTCAAAAAGAGAAGGGGAAACTTACAGGGTAAAGATAGCAAGTGTAGTTTTTGAAGACGGAACCCAGTGGAAAAACCCTGTTTTATCCAAATAATTAAAGACATATTCTGTGCTATAAAAAATATATAGTGGAGACAAGGCTTTTAAAAAATGGTTTTAGGAATAATAGTGGATTCACATTACCTTTTGCACTAATACTTACTTTTATTTTTTCATCGCTTGTTGGTGTTTCTTATTTATTTGTATCTTTAAATCTTAAACAGATGCAAAGCAGTCTTCAGTCTCTTCAGGCTATATCCGTAGCAGAAGGCATCAACGAAAGAATCAAGGCAAGACTAAACACAAAAACAAGAATGAAAATTTCTCCTGAAAGGGAACAGAAACTTAAGTCCGACGAAGGATTTGATGATGAAGAAGATGAAGAAGATGAAACAGCTGAAGAAGACTTCAACGAAGAAACAGAGGACTTTGACGAATATTATGCAGATGAAGTGTTAAAAATTTCCCGCTATATAACATTTCGTGATCCACCAGAGCCACCAGATGATGAAAACCAGGAGCAAGTGGCAGAACAGGCAACCCAAAACCAAGAAGATCCGGCAATGAGGCCGGAAGCAAATGTAGAAATGATTGGAAATATTAATATTCCAAGAGGCACAACACTTACAAATGGATCAAAAATTGTTGTCTACAAAGATGAAAAAATAAATTTAAAGCTCAGTGATATAACTCCGGAGCAGAATAAAATGTTTCGTGAGAAACTCCCTCTCCCTGTAATTAAATCACTTGCACCAAATTATTGTGAGGTTGGTAACAGAGGCGTATTTACTGTAATTGGTGACAATATAAATTATTCTCAGAATATAAGATTTAACAACAAAGGCATAATTATAGAAGACGTGAAGTCAGGACCCTCGGTTGAGTATCTTGTTACCGGTGAAGTCATGCCAGGAATATCAAAATTTTACTGGGAAAGTGCTTCTACTGAATTTTATGCAATCCCTCAGTATGACGGTAGTTCAAGACCTGTAATTAATGACATAAGATCCACAGATGGAAATCAGCTTTTTGAGATTAAGGCTGGACAAAAAGGAGTGATAATTAAAATCTATGGTCTTGATTTATACCTAAAGAAAAGTCCACCTGTAGTTCTCCCTGATGTTGCCGGTCTGGTACCAAAGGTAAAAGATCACTCCACTGCTGGGAATGAAATTACAGTATCAATTGACATAGACAAAGCTGTAGAACCAGGGAACCACTCTCTTATTGTTGCAACAGAAGGCGGATTATCAAATGCATGGATTTTTAATATCCTCCCTCCCGATCAAATAGAAACAGTTACTGCAGACACAGCTATAGTGAGTTCCAGTCTGACATTGCTTAATATTAGAATTGTTGACAATCTTTTACCTTTAATAGATGAAGGTGATGATATTCCTGAAGATGAAGAAGATAAAAAAGGGAGGAAGGATGATAATCCCTCGGAGGATGAAGAGGATTCGGAGGAAGAAGAAGGAGAGGAAATTGATAGTGAATTAACTGAGAAGCAAAAACTTGGTCCATTTTCCAATACTGATCTTGAAACTGTCTGGCTTCTTGAGACAACCACAATGATAGGTAAAATTACAAGAACTGTTAGTGAGATGGTTCAAAGACAGGTACCAAACATAAACGCAGGAATAATTACAAATGGTGAAATAAATTTTGATGGCGGAAGTTACAAAGTTCTGGGTGCTACAACTGCAATGACAACGCTTACAGAGCCAACATATATTTCAAACTCTGTTTTAAAAATCAGTGGGCCTGAGAAAGAAGAAGAACAGCAAAAAGAGCCCGAAAATCAGGATAAAACAAAAGGGAAAGATGATAAGAAACCACCGGTAGATCTTGGATTTATCCCAGGAGCATTTGTATCAGTTTACAGGGAAGGTGAGAGTATAAGTGAGCTGGATTACTCAGTAATAAGCACAGTCAGTGATGATACTCTTGAACTTATGCCACCAGGATTAATGGATTTTCACTATGAAGGTGATTCTGTTTTTCAGTTTATACCACCTGTAATTTCAAAGGAAAAAATATCAGACAGTGTAGCCGAAAAACATATTGTCCCTAAGGACTTCAGTCTTGGGATTCGAAACCAGGCAAAGTTCTCAAATATTTTCAGAAGCAATCCTGAGCAGCTAATAGGACTTGCCGATCTTTACACAAATGAAACTGCTGTACCACAAGATGATTATGGACTCCCATTAGGATACATGGGACTTAGTTATATTGAAGCAACTCCTTCTTTCAGTGATAACAATATACTTTCAGGGAAAGGAATAATAATCATAGACACACGTGGTGACAACCAGGGAAGACCTATAGGAGATGTTGAAATTGTAGGTGACAGCAAAAACCCGGTTGAAATCAATGGCATACTTTATATTCACGGCAATCTCAGAATAGATGGAAATGTTGTAATAAATGGTGCTGTTGTTGTTGATAATGACTCAACCGGTCAGTTCCAGATATCAAGTAATGCTCTTGGAAGAATCACCTGGAATCCGGGAAGTATAAGGCAAACTCTTTTATATATCCCTTTCACTACAAAACCAGGAACTGTAAAAATATCAAACAAACCAATTGATCTAAGTGGGTATATAGAAAGTGCTTCAGGGATCTCAGAAAAACTCGGGGCTGCTCCCGTTGGACCTGAGGGAGCTGCTGTAGAAGTAAGACCATCAGAAAAAGCACCTGATCTCCCGCCTGAAGAAGCGCTTGTAGAAACTGTAAAGGCTCCACCAAAAGAAGAAAAACCAATATTTGAATCAATCCCTGTATTTCCTGGCAAAAAATCTGCCGAGGAAGAATTAATTGATTTATTTTAATTTAAATTGTCCCTATAAGCCCGCCACTAACGGTAAGAACCTGACCCGTTACAAATGATGACAAGTCAGATGCAAAAAATAAAATCACTTTTGCAATATCATCAGACTGTCCAGCTTCACGCGCAAGTCCTGTCTCCTTTTGCAACTGCATAATTATTTGTCTTTGCTTTTCAGGAATACCAAAATCTTCTCCTTCTTTTCGTACCTGGGTAAGTCTGGTTTCAATATACCCTGGTGCAACAGCATTACAGGTAATATTAAATCTGGCCCACTCTTTTGCAACGGTCTTCGTAAGACCAACTATGCCCATTTTACTTGCAGCATAATTTGCCTGTGCTGCATTACCAGTAGTGCCTGAAATTGAAGAGATATTAATTACAGATCTCATTTTAATTTTTCCTGTTTTCTCCTCTTCAAGTTTTGCAGCATCTCTCATAAATGGCGAAGCTGCCTTAATGCAGTTAAAAGTCCCTGTAAGGTTCACATTAATAATAAAATTCCAGTCGTCAAGTGTCATTTTATGAATAAATTTATCTTTAGTTATGCCTGCAACATTTACAAGAATATCAATTGAACCATTGCCAAGTTTTTCAGAAGCTGTTTTCATTACTTTTTCACAGTCTTTTTCATTTGTTACATTTCCCTGAATCCCTATAACATCAGTCTTAAATTCACTTTTAATCTTTGATACACATTCATCAAGCGGCCCCTTGTCAAGATCTGTTAAAAGAAGTCTTGCTCCTTCTTTAGCAAATAAAAATGCAGTAGCCTGACCAATTCCTCTGGCTGCACCTGTTATTACAGCAACTTTTCCTTCAAGCATTCCTTGCATAACTTCTAATTATATATTCTAAAAAACATTAAACGGTCATACAATGATAACTCTTAACGTTTAATCAAAAGCATTACTTTAAAATATATTTAGTGAGGGAAAAACATATGCCACCAAAAAAGTCACAAGAAGAAATTGAAAAAGAAATAAACGACAATATTGCAAAAAGAATTGTTGAACCAATTGCACCTTCTGTAGAATTAATCCAAAGAACAGAAAATATGAAGTACTTGATCTGGAGAGCAGCAAGGGTTTGCTACTCAGTAAAAAGTATGCCTGAACTTGAACAAGAATGGAATGAAACTCTTGAAGAAAAAAGAACAGGACTTGTTTTAGGTCTTATTGAAAGAGGACACAGAACTACTTACAGTCACCCTAATTTCAGCTATGTTATTGTTTGTTCAAGAGTAGTAAGTCATCAGATAGTAAGACATCAGGTTGGCGTAACAATTGATCAGGAATCACAAAGATATGTCCCTTATGAAACAGGTTTCAGATATATCCAGCCAGAGGGTGTAGATAATACTACCTTTAAAAATTTGATGGAAAAAGCTCATGATCAGTATATGAAACTTTACAAGGAGTATAGATTAAGCGGACTGGGTAAAAGAGAATCAGCAGAGCTTGCAAGATATGTTCTTCCTTCTGCAATTTCTACTAGAATGGTATGCACCACTTCGCTTGCTGCACTCATTCATTTAAATAATGTTCGTGTGCAGGGTGATACAGGCAGGCCGCAGGGAGAAACCCAGCTTGTTTGTACAGGAATGGTAAAGCTCGCTCTAGAAGCTGAGCCCTGGTTAAAGAAAGCGTTTGAAGACAAAAAGAAATTACTCGAACAAGCTGCTACACAGCCAGAAATATAACAAATGACAATTTCATCCTCAGTAATAAATAAAATTGCCCAGGTATCCCTGTTTCAGGAAATGGGTCCTGCTGAACTCGAAGAAATTGCACTTATGTGCACAAGGAAAACTTATTCTCCCCAGTCACCAATAATAATTTCTGAAGAAGAAGAAAACTCACTTTATGTAATCAGCCGGGGAACAGTTGCAGTAAAAGCCATGGATCCAACCATGAGAGAAAAAGTGCTGGCATATCTTGAGCCGGGAGACTTTTTTGGTGAAATGTCTGCTATTGACTCAGAGCCAAGATCTGCTGATGTAACAGCCTGTAATGATGAGGTAGAAGTTCTGGTATTTTCACAAAAAGACTTTTTGTCAATTCTGCAAAATTATCACTCTGTACATCTTGCATTAAGCAGAGAATTCTGCAGAAGGCTCAGGCTACTTAATCACAGACTAAGCAGTGTTTCCCTCCCTGCAAGCGCTAGAATTGCAAGGTCACTTATTCTTATTGCAAATGAGCATGGGAAAATGACAAAAGAAGGTCTTCTTCTTCCAAAACTAACGCAGACAGATATAGGCAAGATGTCTGATTCTCCGCGTGAAACAGTTAACAGGGCATTTAGTGAACTTCGTGACGAAGGGCTTATTATTCCTACTGAAGGAAAACAGGTTTTAATACCAAGTGTTGAAAAACTTGAAGACTGGATTAAATCCAAATCCGGTATAGCTGGCGCAAGAGTTTAATAAATTATTCAACTTGTTTAATTGCTTTAGTAATTTTTATTTTCCTGCTTGGACCAAGTTTTATGAACCAGATACCATGTGCCTTACAGATTTTTCTTTTGTCCTTTGTTTCAACTCCGCCTTCAACAAAAGCAAGGGTTTTTCCTTTTCTGACTACCTTGCCATAACCATAAATTGGTTCACCAAAATATGCAGGATCCATATATTCAATATTAAGCTGAATTGTTACACACCATTCCTCTTTCTTCATTACAGTAGCAACTGCTCCTGCAAGTGTAATATCGCACAAAGTTGCAAGAACTCCTCCATGCACAATTCCTCCGTGGTTAAGATGCTCTTGTTTTACATCAAGCTTTATTCTGCAATACCCTTTTTTTGAAATTACCTGTTTTATACCAAGCTTTTTATCAAATGTAATTTTACTCATTACCTAATTTTGTCGTAAAAGGAAAAATTAGTGAAGACAGTGCTTTACAAAAGCTACATTTTCATTTGTTTTCAAAAATCAGTTCATCATGTATTATATTAGTCGGATCCTGTTAACCATACAGGCTTATCCAGAGTAGTTGAGGGACTGGCCCTGTGAAGCTACAGCAACCTTTCTTATAAAGCGCAAAATCAAGAGTGCGCAATAAAAAGAAAAGGTGCTAATTCCAGAAAGATGAGCGATAAACTTCCTGTTTGGTTAGGATCAATTCTTTCCAAAAAAAAGAAGTAATAAAATCGCTTTCATAAAAGAAAGAGGAGAAATATTTCTATGGCAAAACGTTTATTTACATCAGAATCAGTGACAGAAGGGCATCCTGACAAATTATGCGACCAGATATCTGACGCAGTACTGGATGCAGCATTAGCCGGAGATCCAAAAAGTCGTGTAGCTTGTGAGACTTTTGCAACTACCGGACTTGTTGTTATTGGTGGAGAAATTACATCGAAGACCCGGATAGACTTTGATACTCTTGCAAGAAAAACAATTGAAGAAATTGGATATGCAGGTCCTGATGCAGGGGGATTTGATGCGCATACCTGTGGCGTGGTGGTTTGTGTTAAAGAACAATCTCCTGATATCAGCCAGGGGGTAACTACTGCAAAAGAACACAGAGATGAAGATTCCAGTGATGAAATTGATAAGCTTGGTGCTGGTGATCAGGGACTAATGTTCGGGTTTGCATGCGATGAAACTCCTGAGTTTATGCCCCTTCCTATAAGCCTTGCCCAGAGGCTTGCATTAAAGCTTTCTCATGTGAGAAAAAAGGGCATTCTTCCATATCTAAGACCTGACGGTAAAACTCAGGTAACAGTTGAATATGATGAAAAAGGCATACCAAAAAGAATCGATACTATAGTAATTTCAACTCAACATGCTGCAAAGATAAATGGGAAAACAGATAATTCTGATTTACAAAAGTTCATTGAAGCTGATATGAAAGAATTTGTGATTAAACCTGTTGAAGATGAGCTTGGCCATCTTATCGACAAAGATACAAAGTACTTGATAAATCCTTCAGGTCGCTTTGTTATAGGCGGACCGCAGGGAGATGCTGGTCTTACAGGAAGAAAAATTATCGTTGACACCTACGGTGGCTATGCAAGGCATGGCGGCGGTGCATTTTCTGGTAAAGATCCTACTAAAGTGGACAGATCTGCCTGCTATGCTGCACGATACATTGCAAAAAATATAGTTGCTGCAGGATTAGCTAGGCACTGCGAGGTTCAGATTTCTTATGCAATTGGAGTAGCAAAACCAATTTCCATAAGTGTTTCAACATTTGGAACAGGCAAGATTAAGGATTTATTGCTTGGAGATGTAATTAATAAGGTATTTGATTTACGTCCTCTTGCAATAATTAAAAAGTTTAATCTTCATAACCTGCCAAAACTAAATGGCGGCACTTTTTACAGAAATACTGCAGCCTATGGACACTTTGGAAGACCTGATTTAAAACTCCCCTGGGAAGAGTTGGATAAGATTAATGAATTAAAAAAAGCTGCTAATGGAGCCTGTGCAGTGGCTTAATTGACCTTTTGGTAAGACCAGGATAGAATGTTCTTACCAATATGATTTTAGGCAAATTAGTTGCTTCTGCAGTAAATGGCATTTCGACATTCATCGGAAGAATGCGTGCTCAGTCTGTTTCTGAATGCGAAGCAATTGGTGATTCAATTGGAATTCCTGAAAGATTTCTTGATGAAGGCTTTACCCCTCAGCCGGAACTACCCCGAAGTCCAGAAACTTTTTATCCGCCACCCTGGATTAATATGGCTGATTTTAAAGAATAATATTTCCCTTAATTTCAGTAAGATATTCATTACACATTATTTTTATTTCACATACCGTTCATTTACATGAACTGACATTTTTTCATACATGCTACTGCTAGCATACAAGTACTTTTCAAATTTCATAACAAAAGCAAAGAGCAGTAGTAATGCGCGCAGAATCAATTACAGCATCTCCAGATTTACTTGGGCGAAAAGTCACAGAGCAACAGCCCACAACCAATGAACTAAGTGTAGTTCCACCAATAACTACACAAACTAATAACAATCCAGCTACAGAAGCTCTTCTTCAAAGAGAAGCTGCACTTACAACAAAGCCCAATCTTCTAACACAAACAACTCCAGCCGAAAGTACAGACGCTCAAAGAGTTGCATTATTACGTAAAATACACCCAGATGATCTTCCCTGTGGACATTTAGATCCACTATCTCTTTCTAAGCAAAATCTAAAATCCTTTGGAAACTTTGTAATTATTATTACTGCCCCATTTGGAGGAGGCAAAGACTCAGTTGCAAATGTTCTACATGGTGATAGTTCACTAAGTACTACAAAAGCTATTTTGTATACCTCAAGACCAATGGGTAACAAGGACATAAATGGTGTAGATTATTACTTTGTATCAAGAGATGAGTTTATTAAAATGAGGGATAATAATGAATTTTTAAGCTGGAATGACCTTGAACCAGGGTTTTATGGTGTACATCTTCAAAAAACCAAGGAATTACTAAATTCAGGAAAAAATGTAGTAGCAGCTGTTGGACCAACAGTTGCTAAGCCTCTCAAACAAGGTCTAAAAATTGCAGGTATACCTTTTGTAGAAATATTTCTTTTACCTGTTTCCAAAGACTCGTTGGATAAATCAGGTGGAATTGACGAAGCCTTAGAAATTTTAAGAACAAGGTTAAAAGAAAGAGGTAGAGGAAAAACTGATGAGACATATATCGATCTTCTTCTTGAGAGATCCAAGCTTTGGTTAAGCGAACTTGATAAGTTTGAACACGTGGTAGAAAACCCTAACGGTAAATTAGAACAAGCTATAAGTCAAGTTAAAAATATCACAGAAGCAAAAAAAACTGAATGTCTTTTACGGCTAGAAGATTTCGAGCTTGCAAAACTATCCCCACAGCTCTTATTTTTAGAATCAGGAGAAACTCCAAAAATAACCTTAGATACAGATAAATCTAAAGCAAATAAAAACATTGCAATAATTCTTACCGGTCCGTCCGGGGCTGGCAAAGGAACATTGATTGATCACTTATCAAGGAACGATATGCTCAAAGTCTCTGAAGCATTAAGTCACACTACAAGACCAAAAGGAAAAAATGAAACAGAAGGGAAAGATTATTATTTTGCAAACAGAGATGAGTTTATAAAAGCAATTGCAAAAAATAAGCTTGCTGAGTGGGTAATGGTTCATAATGGATATTTTTTTGGCAAGTCAACTGATCATATTCAAGAAAGGTTGGACAGTGGTGATGACACTATATTCTCCCTAAATATATCAGGGGCTAATTACTATAAACATTTGCTTGCCAAACTTGGCATTCCTTATGTAGATGTTTTTCTCTCTCCTGTACCAAAGGATTTATTGACAAGTAAAGAAGGAATTGACAAAGCGATAGAAATATTAAGAAAAAGAATTGAAACAAGAAACAGGGGTGAAACAAGTTCACAAATTGACGAAAGAATGAAAATTGCAAGGGAATGGCTTGAACATGCTTGCGATTATTCTTACATTGTTGAAAATACAGAAGGTCATATTGAAGAAGCAGCTAAGAATTTTACAGCCATTGTTGAAAATAAAAGAAGAGAGTCTTATAAACACTAGGCGGAATCAGTTTTTTTACTGATTCCACGTTTTTTAATTTCAAATTCTTTCTGATTTCAGTACTTGAAATATTAACTGGTTTTGTATGGACCATATGCCACTTTAAACCTTTGATTTTAGGTGCTTTTATCTTTTCTTCTGGTCTAGGTAAAACCAGAAAGATAACTATTTTTGCAAGCTTTTCAGGATATTTCCATTTTTTTAGATTTTCAAATTCGTCTGCACCAATTAAGAAGAAAATTTCAGATTTCAGATTGCGGATTGTGAAATATTTTTTGTTTATCAATTCTTTAACTGTTTCAATCGTATAGGCTGGTTTTTTCTTTTTAATTTCAATATCTAAAACCTTAAAATATGTTTTGCCTTTTATTGCTTGTAAAACCATTTCATAGCGCAGTTTTACAGGGTAAAGATCTTTTGTTCTATGAGGCGGTATTCCACAAGGGATAAAATAAATATAGTTCAACTTAAATTGTTTTCTAGCAGTTTCAGCCATTTTAATATGGCCATTGTGAATAGGGTTAAAAGTGCCTCCGAAGAGACCAATACGAACATCGTCATTGCAAGGCATGGATAGTTAACTCCTAACTTGTCCTTCACCTGTAATCAAATATTTATACGTTACAAGTTGTTCAAGTGCTATTGGACCTCTTGCATGAAGTTTCTGGGTGGATATTCCTATTTCAGATCCAAAACCAAATTCTTCTCCATCAGTAAAACGGGTACTTGAGTTTACATAAACACATGCTGCATCAACTTCTTCCTGAAACTTTTTGGCATTTTCTTTGTTTGCAGTAACTATTGATTCTGAATGCTTTGTTCCATATTTATTTATATGATTAATCGCTTCCTCAAGGGAATCAACAACTTTAACAGCAACTTTTAAATCAAGATATTCTTTATACCAATCATCTTCAGTAGCAGGTTTTGCGCTTTTTACAATTTTCGTTGTTCTTTCACACCCAAATACCTGAACCTGTTTATCAAGCAGTGCTTTTTCAAGCCTGGGCAAAACATCAGGTGCAATATTTTTATGAATAAGTATTGTTTCAATTGCATTACAGACACCTGGTCTCTGGGTTTTTGCATTTACTGCAATATCAACTGCTATTTTCTCAGCAGCACTTTCATCAATATACAAATGACAGGTTCCTCCACCTGCCCCAATTACAGGGATTTTTGAGTGTTTAAGTACAAATTCTTTAAGCTCCTCTCCACCTCTTGGGATAACAAGATCAACATATTCTTCTGCCTGAAGAATTTTTATTGTTTCATCCCGGTTCTTGTCAGATATATATTGAACAACATCAGCACCCAGTAGGGGCATACCGCTGTACCCCCTTACATATTTTTCCAACGCACGATGAATCACATTAACAATTGCACTATTGGAAAATATTGCATGGTGGCTTCCTCTAAGCACAATGGCATTCCCTGACTTAATACATAGAGATATAGCATCGGTAGTTACATTAGGCCTTGCTTCATAAATTACACACACAACCCCTAAAGGAACAGATATTTGTTTTATGTCCATCCCTTTTGGATGCTTCCATGACTTTATGATTTTTCCAAGTGGATCTGGCTGGTTCATAACTTTGGTTATGCTTTCTGCCATTGCAGAAATTCTTTTTTCATTTAGCAAAAGTCTGTCCAGAAGAGCATTTGATAGATTGTTTTTTCTACCATGTTCTATATCTTTCTGATTCTCAGTTAAAATGAAATTTTTTGACTCGAGCAATTCATTGCTGATTAAGTCAAGAGCCTTGTTTCTATCAATATTTGAAGATTTGGCAAGTTTTCTGCTTGCTAATTTTGCAATACTTAACTGCGATATAGTATCTGAAATTATCTTATGCTGTGGCATATAAATATTATAACGGTAGTGACCAGGGATCTCTCAGAACTTATATATCTTTATTAGAGGACCAGTTCTTTCCCTGTTCCACAAACTAACATAAGGAGAATACAAATCCTCAAGCAAAGACGATCTTATTTTTTTGTCAAAATCCTTGTAATAAGGATTAAAAGTAATATCCGGATCAAGTTTTAATAGTCTCATATAGTACTTTTTTTCAAATGTATTTTCTTTTGAACGAAGGGCCCTTTCTTCGTCATAACTATTGACTACAACATAGTCAATTTTCTTCTTAAGCAATCTTAGCCAGTCTTTTCTTTTAATAAAACTTTCTTTTATTTCATAGAAACGTCTGTCAATAAAAGTATCAGGATCTGCTCCGAGGACCTCAAGTCTTTTTTTATTATAAGCATCTGTCCATCCAAGCTGGAGGCTGTTTTTATCCCATGCGATTTTTACTTTCCCCGAAGCATTTTCATTTACCCACTCTGTAGCCATCGCTCTTGTGTCCTGGAGGGAGGTTATTTTATTGTGCTTAAAAGAATATTTTGCAGGAACATAAAATGCAAATAAAAGCAAAACAATAAATGCAAACTTTTCAGGCTGTGAACTCCATCTGGAGTATATGGAATTAAACAATAATGCTCCGCTAATACAAACAAAAGGTAATAAAAATAATGAGTATGATATTTCAATCGGATGGAAAAGCCCTGCTAAAGCCAAATACAGTAGCGGGAATGAGAATAAAATTTTCAATTCTTTAGTATTATAATCTTTTATATATTTAGAGAACATGAAACTGGCTGTCCAAACAACAGGTCCTACAGCAGGAATAAGAGTAAAAAAGAAAAACAATATTGGTGAGCTAAATCTGCAGTAGCTATAGCTTTCAATAAAATTCTTTGCAAGATATTTTATATAAGGGATAGCTGAGAAAAGTAAGTTTATACTTAAAAAAGTACTCATAAGGAAAAATATTAAGAAACATTTTTTTGCTTTTGAAGATTCCTTCCTCAATGAAAAAACAACCATCAACGGCAAAATACCAAGGAATCCAACAGGATTTATTGCTCCGCTTAAAGCTGAAAATATCCCTGCAAGTATCCCTAAAAACTGACTTGGGCTTCTTAAAGCTTTAATTGAACAAAATAACGAGGAAAGCAAGAAAAATAAACACCCGCTAAATGGCACAAAAAGCTGGGAATATTTAACATGCAGAAAAGAAACTGCAAAAAAACCTGATGCAAGCACACCAACCAAAGTACCAAAGCAGGCACCAATAAAGTAAATTAAAATAACTGAGCCAATACCAAAAATAACACTAATAGTTCTAAGGGATATATATAAAACCTCAGGGCTTACTTCCATAGCATTAATAAATGTCCCTAAATCAAATGAGCCACTAATCGCAAATAAAACAGCAGAATTTAAATATGAAAAAAGCAGTGATGAATCGAAATGCCCGGCTAAAAGTGGATTCTTCGATAAGGACAAAACACCAAGCAGGGAATCTGCTTCTTTTGGATTAAGCACATATGGAAGCCCATGATAAATACCAGGAAATCTTAAATAAGCAGAGATAAAAACAAAAAAAAGAAACAACAAGAACAAAACCTTGTTATTTCTTAATGCTTCTTTAGATTTAGATCCTGATACTTTTGTTTCTTTTTCCTTCTCTTGAAGCTCTCTCTTAAAGTCCTTTACATTCATCCTCTGCAAACTCTTTTTCTTCTGAAGCATAGTTCTGAATCTCTTCAGCCAGTTTCCTGGCTTTACCAAGACTAAGATGTCCACCTGCTTCTTTTAATGTATTTATTGCCTCATTATATAATCTTAAAACCTTTTCACAATTGGGTTTATCTGAGTTATCAAGATCTCTTCCTCCTTCAGCATATTTTTGAAATGCCTGAACAATTAGTTGATAATCAGTAAGCTGTTGACATTTACACTTTTTTTCGTGGTCTTTCAGATCCCCTGCAATTTTTTTACAAACATCAATTGCTTTATCCCATTCATCCTCCTGAACAGAGTTATAGGCCTTTTCCAGAAGTCCGGATGCAGAAAAGTCTTTTGTTTCAAGACATTTACATGATGCAGGAGCTTGAGAATCTGCTGTCCCACCCTTTGCTTTTTTCTCCTTAAGAAGCACTGATTCTTTTCCCGAGGCTGCTTCTTTTGGTTCTTCAGCCAGTAACCCATTTCCAAAAACAAGTAAAATCGTTAAAACCATTAAAGTTTCTAGTACTTTCTTCATAGCTTAATTCCTTCTTTTCCCTTCCAAAAACAACTTACAAATATCTTATACCACATAGATACTCATAACTATTGTGATACATATCAAATGCCAGGTCTAGTACAAAATGTTCTATCTCTAAGGTATTATCGCAATCTGAACAGCTTTTCCGGATTCCTGAAGAATGAATGCATCTTTTAGTTTTTCAAGGGGCATCCTATGGGTAATCAACCTTTTGAATATTTCTCTGCTTTTATTTTTATCTTTCATCAATTCCAGGGCTTTCCTTACATAGTATGGCGTGTGATGAAAAACTCCTGTTAGCTTAAGCTCATCATAGTGAAGTCTGTAGGTATCAACTTCAATTCTTTCCCCCTTTTTACAGCCACCAAAAAAATTTACCAGGCCGCCTCTTCTTACAAGTTCAGTTGCAAGTATCCAGGTGTCTGGTAAACCAACTGCTTCAATTACAACATCAGGACCATAGCCTCCGGTTAATTCCCTGACTTTTCCTGCAAGTTCTTTTCTTTGTTCATTGAAATGATCCAAACTTATAATAAACTCTGCTCCAAGTTCTTTTGCTAAATTAAGTTTATAAAGACTCTTCCCTATAGAAATTACATTTGCACCAGCAAGTTTTGATAATGCTGTAAAAACCAGCCCTATAGCACCTGCTCCTATTACACACACATTCATTCCAGGAGATATTTCTGACCTCTCAAATCCATGCATAACAACAGAAAAAGTTTCAAGCATTGCTGCTTCTTCAAAACTAATTTCTTCAGGTATTTCATATGTGTTATGTCTTGCTATCCTTTCAGGAATAGCTATGTATTCCGCATAGGCTCCGTTTAAAAACTCAAGATTCTCACAAAGGCTGTATTCCTTATTCTTGCAGAAAAAACAGTTAAAACATGGTGCAGTATTCACAGCCACTATTTTTTGTCCCTCATGAAAGTTTTTTATATTTTTTCCAACCCCTGCTGCTACTCCTGAGAACTGGTGCCCAAAAGCAGATGGCAAAGTTTTTATTAAAACAGGATGACCTCTTTTAAAAGTCTTAAGGTCTGTTCCACACGTCATGGCAGACTGAATCTTTACCAGGATTTCATTTTCATTTATTTTTGGCGTTTCTAATGTTTCATATTTAATATCTTCAGGACCATAAAATAGACATGCTTTCATCTTGTCCGGTACATTGGCAGACTTTAATTTCTTTTCTTTTTGTTGGACTGTCTTTGTCATTTCAAATATTATATAGCTATCCTTATTTCCCGAGCTTAAATTCTTTCATTTTTTGCTTAAACTCTTTTGTGTGTCCCCATGGTTTTTTACTTACATAAAGCCAGAAATGCACCATTTCATGGTAAAGAGTCTGGGCAATTCTTTCAGGTTCATCACACAACTTTTTTGAAAGTCTTATAACCGGCTTTTTCCCGGGGAATGCAATAAAATCACCAAACTGTTTAAACCATTCTCCATGACCAAACCTGTCACTCCATAAGATTCTTATGTATGGAAGCGTGCTGCTGAAATACTGTTTATTCAGTTTATCGTAAATCTCATATATGAATTCATCCTGAACTTGTCTTTTCATCAGTCATTACCTGCAGGTATACACAGTCGCAGTTACAATTATAAGGTAACATGAAATTATTTGATGAGGAAAAAATACTTGTAAAGTTCCCTTTAAAAGAGAGGGATGCAGTGCAGATTGTAATAGCATTCCCAAACGTTTATAACATCGGAATGGCAAGCCTGGGTTACCAGACAGCCTGGAAACTATTTAATCTGAGTGAAGGAATAAAAGCTATTAGATGGTTTACAGACATTCAGGAAAATATAACATCCAAGCCTGAATATATAGGATTTTCATTCAGCTGGGAGCTTGATTATAAAAATATCTTTGCAATTCTAGAGAAGAACAAAATTTCCATTTCCTCAAAAGAAAGAAAAGAAGATGATCCTCTTATTTTCTGCGGCGGGCAGGTGCCAAATGCAAACCCTGCTCCATTTCTGGAAAACTTTGATTTTTTTGTAATTGGTGATCTTGAGGTGCTATCTGAACCGCTTACAGAAACAATGTGCCGTATAAAAAATCTGCCAAGGATAGAAAAACTCGAGAAGATTGCAGAGCTAAACGGTATTTATGTGCCTTCACTTACAAATAAAGCTTCTGTATCAATCCCAAGGGAATATTCAAAAAACACCCTGACTTCATCTTCTATTCTTACAAAGAACTGTGTGTGGCCTGATGTTTTTCTTCTTGAGGTTGTAAGGAGTTGTCCTGAGTTATGCAGGTTTTGTCTTGCAAGCTACGGTTCTCTTCCATTCCGTACCCCTGATCTAAATGAAAGTCTTATTCCGCTTATTGATCTCGGGCTCAAATACACAAATAAAATTGGTTTGCTTGGTGCATCTGTTTCCCAACATCCTGAATTTGAGAAAATTACTGAATATTTGCTTTTAAAATCCTCTGAAAGTCCTGCGCCCGTTCAGGTGCAGATTGGATCAATAAGAGCAGACACTGTATCAGAAAAACTTGCCTGTAATTTACACAAGCTAGGAGCAAAATCACTGACAATGGCTGTTGAAAGTGGATCAGAAAAACTAAGAAACATCATAAATAAAAAAGTAACTAATGACAATATTTTTAATTCTGTTCAGGCAATATTTAATACAGGATTTGACTCAATAAAACTTTATGGGATGGTCGGGCTTCCTTTTGAAACTATGGATGATTTAATTGAGACTGTAAAATTTCTTGGATCTTTAAAGAACATCAAAAAAGGAGGAAAAATAAATTGGGGATGTTCTGTATTTGTACCCAAGGCACAGACCCCTTTTCAGTGGTTCGGTGTTGATAGGAATGCTCAATACAAGCTAAGGTATTTTGAAAAAGAACTCCACAAGATAGGGGTTGGTTTCAGAGCTGAAAGCTATAAATGGTCAATAATTCAGGCTTTAATTTCAAGGGGAGACAAATCAATAAACAAAGTTCTTGAAAAAGCATATAGATATGGAAATACACTTGGATGCTTTAACAAGGCTATAAAAGAAGAGGGAATAACCCTGGATGAAATTGTATTTAGCACCTGGGATGAAAATAAATCTCTCCCGTGGGAAAATATTCAGGGATATTTAAATAAAAAAATAGTTATTGAACACTCGAAAAAAGTTCTTTCATATGTTTGAACAATTATCAGATAATCTGCAAAACATTCTAAAGGGTCTGCATGGCAAGCCAAGTATTAACGATGAAAATATAGAATCCACAACAGACGAAATAAAGAAGGCTTTTATAGATGCAGATGTAAGCCTGAAAGCAATTAAAACTTTTCTTTTAAGAATTAAGGAAAAAGCTGTCGGAGAAAGGGTAACAAAAGGAGTAACCCCTGGGCAACAGTTTATAAAAATCATTAATGACGAGCTTATTTCTCTCTTAGGACAGGAACAACAAGAACTAAGTCTTGCTGGAAATCCATCCATTATACTAATGCTTGGTTTGCAGGGCGCGGGGAAAACCACCACGTGTGCAAAGCTTGCACACCTGCTGAAGAAAAAAAACAAAACCCCTCTTCTTGTACCAATTGATTTAAAAAGACCTGCTGCAATTGAGCAGCTAGAGATACTTGGAAAACAAATAAATATTCCTGTATACCTTACAAAAAGCTCTTTCAGCAAAAACAAAGAATCAACAACAAAAGAAATTTTAAAAGCTATAGAAGGTGCTGTTGAATTTGCAAAAAACAATAATCATGATGTTGTTATTCTTGACAGTGCTGGCAGGCTTCAGATAGACACAGAACTAATGGCTGAATTGCTTTTGATAGATAAAAACTTTAAATTAGATGAGAAACTTCTTGTTGTTGACTCAATGACTGGTCAGGAAGCTGCAAATATAGCCAGCACTTTTAATACACAAATTGGAATTACAGGAATAATCCTGACTAAACTAGACGGTGATGCCCGTGGTGGTGCAGCTCTATCTGTAACAGAAGAAACAGGAAAACCAATTAAACTAATCGGCGTTGGTGAAAAAACAGAGGATCTACAGGAGTTTCATCCTGATCGTATGGCTTCAAGGATTCTGGGAATGGGTGATGTTCTGACTTTGGTTGAAAAAGCACAGGAAAAAATACAGGAAGATGAAGCAAAGGAGCTTGAACAAAAGCTTTTAACCGACTTTAATTTTGATACATTTCTTCAGGCTCAAAACATGATGGGAAAGCTCGGGAATTTTTCAAGCATATTTAACATGATGGGCATGGGTAACATGCTAAATCAAATGGGAATAAATATGAACAAAATGACTCAGGAAAAAATGCTTTCTGAGAATGAAATAAAACTTAAAAAACAAAAAGCCCTGATTCAAAGCATGACAAATGAAGAAAGAACAAACCCCTCAGTACTTACACCAAGCAGAAACAGAAGGATCTCGCGTGGAGCAGGACAAAAAGAAAAAGACGTAGAAAAGCTTGTCAGTGAATTTAAGCAAATGAAAAAACTAATGGACCAGTTTAAACCCATGATGGGAATGTTAAAAGGTCAGGGCTCTTCTCCTCTTGATATGTTAGGGAGTTCTTTTCCCTCTGTAACACAGTCTTCAGGAAGCAAACCACAAAGTGGTTTATTAAAAGGATTTAAGCAAAAGAAGAAAAAGTAAGTCATAATCTGCTTCTTAACCAAAGAATTTCTTTAAAAAATTAAATAAATCCTAAGAAAGCAATAGTGTTAAAAAACTAACTGTTAGTATCAAACCAACAGGGGAAATAAATGTCAGATTCATTAAGAGTAAGAGCTATAAGTCTCGTCCCACCAGCATATAGGCCACAAGTAAAAGAGCTTTATGGTTCTAAAAAAAATACTTTGGTTTATAAGCTACCACTTTCAGATGGAAATACCAAAAGAGTTGCATTTACCTTTAATGGTCATACATTAACAAACCCGTTACAGCTAATGAGAAAGTTTGGATCAGATGTAGTAGGTAAGGTACAGATCCTTGGATGGAAAATCTTCCCAAAAGATTCAAGAGGCAATTTCCTTATTTATGTAGATCCTGGCGACATAGATCTAAAGAGTGACAATAATCTGGTTTATAGATCAAGTGGAATAATTACCACAAATAGTCCTGGAACAATTTTTATAAGAACAACAAATTCAAGTGCCCGAGACAGCAAAGACTCTACTTTCTTTACGACTGCTAACTCACATGCCCTTCAAAGCCCAGTAACTACATATACACATGCAAAATCATGTACAGTATTGAAATCAAAAGAAGTTAAAATAGAAAGTTCTGACAAAGATAATCCCTGTGCCAATGTGACAGTTAATGGCACACAGGGAGCTAAAATTACTGAATGTACAGCCTCAGAACTTGAGAAATGCATAGATACTGTTTTAGAAAGATGTGCAAGAGTAAAGGCTACTTTATGTAGAGGACTTCATGTATCTGATACTGCTGATAAAGATCTGAAAAACCTCGGGAAAAGAAGAATTACCAATGGCGCACTTGAATTAAAATGGTATGAAGGAATTCCTGTTTTAGGATCTCTGTTTAAACCTGCTATTTAAAACTATTTAAAAATGAAGGCATATTCAGCAACAACAGAAAGTTTTCAACCAACTTTATTTGATATTGGTCCTCCGCCAGAGATACGAACAATATTATTTAATGACAATGGTCAGTCAGTAACAACAAACGGCAAATCACATCGGGTCAATGGGAAACCACTTTATAAAAGTGTCATCATGGCTGCATATTGGGATTCTCGTCCAAAGTTTCAGAACTTTATAAGCTGGCTTGCGCCGCTTGCTGAAGAAAATGTAATTCTTGACAGTCTTCTAGGGAAGCCATATAGCGTGCAGCTTGAAGCATTAAAAGCTGCTTACGAAAAACTTGCTTCTGCTCATCTTCAGCTTTCTTTCAGAGCAGCAAGAGGAACAGATGAAGAAGCAAATCATAGTTATAAGACAAAATACTATAACTCAATTTTTGGAACTCTCATAGCCATCTCAAAACCTCCCCCTGAAGACGATAGATATAGAGCCTCTGATGATTTGATTAGGCAAAGACTTAAAGAACATGCCAAAAAAATAAATCTTGAGGCAGAAATGGGAAAAGCACTTGATACTGGTGGACATCCCGTAGCACTTACTCTGTGGATTGCAAGAAAAATTGCGGTTGCAAAGAATCCTAAGCCAGATCCACAAGGGACACTTTTTTAAGGACTTAGGCTTTTTGGCTGAGGTATTGCTGAAACAAATCTTTTTGTTATTATTTGTGGTCTGGTTATTGCAGTTCCTATAACAACTGCAAATGCACCAAGATCAAATGCATGTTTTACATCATCAGGTTCCCAGATTCTTC
Organism: Candidatus Melainabacteria bacterium SSGW_16; assembly: GCA_004769085.1. Taxonomy (GTDB): domain Bacteria; phylum Cyanobacteriota; class Vampirovibrionia; order 2-02-FULL-35-15; family 2-02-FULL-35-15; genus SSGW-16. Next base: position 10,007 of record DUDS01000039.1, on the reverse strand, counting down.
CTTCCATAATTACAGGTACAGGCAGTTCATGAATAAGTTCTTCAAGAAGTTCAAAATCAGGACCTTCATTTACTTTATATCTTGTTTCTCTTGTATAGCCACTAAGAGTGGTTGAAATTATATCAGCACCAAAAGCGGCAGCATTTACTCCTTCTTCAAAAGTTGAAACATCGCAGACTGCAATTTTCTCTTCTTTTTTTATAAGCCCTATCTGTTCCTTAAGAGTAGAGTTATCTGCTCTTGGTCTTGGTGTTCCGTCAATTGCAATGAAATCAATTTTTGTTTTTAAGAGATCTTTCAACTCTTTCATGGTTGCTGTAATATAAACAGAATCCAAATAATTAAATGGTGTGGGATCAAGCTTTGTAAGACCAAGTATTGGCACATCTATAGCTTTAGATATATATGAGATATTTTTTATGCCACAAAGTCTGAGGCCTCCTGCTCCCCCACTAATAACAGAATTACTTAAAGCAAGAAGATGTTCAGGTCTGTTTAGTGGTTCTTTTCCTTCAGCCTGTACTGATACAATAATTTTATTTCCCAGATTGTTTACAACATCACTCATTAATTTATAATTGAACAGGATATCAGAATGTGGTGCAAAAATCTATGAAAATCTTTGTTGCAAAAGACAAGAAATCAGGCGACAAGGAAGCATTTAGAATAATTAAAAAGCAAATTCAGAAAAATCCTGCTTCTCTTATTGGTCTGGCTGTAGGGAAAACCACTGATGGGCTATATAAACTAATTAACAAGAGTGCAATTAACCATCCAGCATTTTGGAGAAATGTAAAACTTTTTCAAATTGACGAGAATCTGGGCTTTAGTCCTGATTCTTCTTTAAGTTTTAATCGTGAAATTAAAAAAGAACTTAAAAATCTTTTGAAAATTGTCAGAAAAAATAATGTGTTTTTTATAGATGGAACAAAGAAATCATCGCAAATAATAAAAGAAAGTTATAAATTTATTAGAAAAAACAATGGTATTGATCTAATAATCCTTGGACTTGGTCCTGAGTATGATCCCCATATTGCATACAATACTTCTGGCAAATCAAGTTTAAATTCTAAAATGAGGTTGATAGATTTACATCCAAAATACGTAGAGGCTTGCCGCGGCAAGCCTCTACGTGGCATAACTCTAGGCATAAAAGATATATTAGATACAAAAAAGGCTTTATTACTAGCTTATGGAAAAGATAAAGCTAAATCACTAAAGTTAGCATTGAAAAAAGTAAATATGAAAAAAGCTTCTGCAAGCGCACTTTTACTGCATAATGATTTGACAGTTGTAATTGACAATGAAGCTGCTATGTTAATGTAAAATAGTTGTGTGCTTTCTGTAAGAGAATGTCTTCTGTAGAATAATGTACAATAATCAAACAAGCAATACTAGAGAAAAACAAAAGGGATCAAAAGTGAAGGTATCTCTCTCGCTTCCTATTATTTCAAAACCACCAAAACCAGTTGTTTATGATCCACGGAAACAACTTGATGGATATCCAGATACACCCGAAGATAAAAATTTTGTTTCAAGGGTAAAAAATGCCCGTCCTGCACTTTTTAGTCAGTCAAAATATTCAAGCACTATTAAAACACCATTAACTGCTACGCAAAAAATTTGGTACAGCCATCTGGAAGCCGGAGACCCTGAAAAAAAAGGTTCAATTATTTATCTAACCCCTGATCTTTTACTAATTCAGGATGCTACCGGAAAACTTTTATTATTACAAGCTGAACTTTTATTTAATTTGCTTGGAAGAGACCAAACTACTATTCTAACCACACTGTATTATGACCATAATATAAAAGTTGATTATGGCATGGAGCAAGCCATTGTACAGGATAAAGAAGGTATAAAGTTTTTAGGTACAAGTGCAAGTAAAAGAGGAATTATTTTTTCATTACCAGGAAACGGCATTTGCCATCGTGTAAGTGATGAGTACTTCGACCTTCCGGGTGGTGTTTTATTTGGTTCTGATTCACATACGCCTACTGCTGGTGGCATGGGAATGTTTGCCGTTGGTAAGGGCGGTTGGGGAATTGCAAAATCGTTAGTTGCTGGTCTTCCAATGCCTGTTGATAGAAACCCAATAATTGGGGTTCATTTAAAAGGAGCCCTGCCAGATGGTATTGAACCAAAACAAATCGTTCAGCTTTTAAATAGAGATATAATAAGACTTTTTGGAAATGAAGGGAATGGAAGCTATATAGAGTTTTTTGGTGAGGGGGTTCAGACTGTTTCTGTAGTTGGCAGAAGTTCTATTACAAACTCACTTGTTGATGGTGGTATAGGAACAGGATTATTCCCGCCAGATGAATTTGTAGCAAAATATTTAGAATCCAGGAACAGACCAGAACTTGCAGCATGGGTAAGAGCTAATTTAAAAGATTTAACCCCAGATCCTGAAGTTTTAAAAGATCCTGAGAAATATTTTGACAAATTGCTCATTTATGATTTATCTCAGGAATTACATCCTGCCTTAGCAATGCCAGGAAATCCAAAAAATGTTTTTTACCTAGATGAAATCCCAAAAGTAATTAAGTTTATAAATGAAGCAATTCTTGACCACCACCAAGATTTTTTAACTGATGGAAAAGTGGACAAAATAAAAGTTCAAAACATTGTAAGTGCAAAATCAAAAGAGGTCTTAAGAGCTACTCCTGAGCAAACTCTTATAAACTTTGCAGTTCAAGAAATAGATGTTAAAAAAACATATGACAAAAGAAAATTAAGTTTAGAAGTCTCATCCGGAAGCGTTGGAAGCTGCACACACTCAGGGAAAGATGACAACGAGGCTGTTCTTGGAGCCAGCATTCAGCTCTTGAAATCTAAGATTGACAGAACCAATTCTGTCCCTGTAAGCCTTACTTATGGTTCGCGTGATGGTTGGCTTTCAGTACAATCAAATAAAACTATTCAAACTCTTATAAATGAAGGTCATCTTATTTTACTTGATAGTGCCTGCGGACCATGTATTGGAATGGGATTTACCCCGGAAGTTGACACTGCATCAGTAAGATCATTTAACAGAAACTTTTTTGGACGCGCAGGCACAAAAGAAAAAATTGATCAGGTTTATTTAGCAAGCCCGGCAGTTACTGTTTATTTAGCAGCATGCGGGAGGTTAGATTCATACGATCCAATCACAAGATCATTTAGTGCTAAAGATGAATCCGGTAATGAAATAAAAATATTACTTACAAATCCAACAAGCGAGGCAACTTTAACCCCAGTTGTTTCAAACGATTTTAATAACCCTGACAATGAAAGACCTGCTTTTATTTTGCCAGCACCACCTGACAAAGCAAAAGAAATAAATGTTTTATATGATGGTAATACTATCGCTCCACTCCCTGATGATATGTACGACATTCCACAAGACAAGTTTGAGAATATTCCTGTACTAATAGCTCTTGGTGACAATGTTACAACAGATGATTTATCTGCTGCAGGGTTAAAATACATTCCAAAGCGGGGAAATCTTCTTGAGCTTGAGCTTGGATTCTTTGAAAGTAAAGCTTCTCAAGAAAAAAGAGAGCCGCAATTCTATTACAATCTGGCAAAAGAATATAAATCAAACCATAACGGCTCTGTAATGGTAGGCGGAAAGCTGTTTGGATCAGGAAGCTCTCGTGAATCAGCAGCATTCATTCCAAGGCATTTACGGGCAAAAGTTGCAATAGCAGAAAGTTTTGCACCAATTCATAGGGAAAATGCAATTGAACAAGGACTCTTATATTTAACTTTTAAAGACCCAAATGACAGACTGAAGCTAGACAGAGAAGATCTACTCTCAATGTATGGTTTAGATAAATTAGATCCTGATAAAAGAGACATTGAAGTTAAAGTAAAAAAGAAAGATGGCTTGACTTTCTCTATAGTCTGCCAACACGTCTTAGATACTCCTTATAAAATTGAGGTCTTCAGGGCTGGTTCTGAACCAAATTTGTTTAAAAGAGTTCTTATTAATCAGTTCAAAGGAAACGTACAAGATTTCATGAAATGGTTTGCAGAAAAAAACAGATTGTAATAATAGGAGGATATTTTATGAGAATTGTAGGCACAAGCCAAGCAGGAACTACTGGTAATATGGTGGTTTTAATACAGCCGGAATTACAGCAAGGCAGACCAATTAAGTGTGGAAGAATGATAAATAATAGTACTGAAGAAACTAATTACAGTGAAATCTTGGTTTTAGGACGAGAAGAAAGTGGTCACAGGTATGATGTTTTATCTCAGATATATACTGGGAATGTTCCACCGCTTGAAAATATACCGCGAACAACTATTAATATAAGAAGTGCCAAATTAGCAGATGAAGGGAAAGAAACATTTTATTCAACCATAGACAGGCTAAGATTATCTGCATAGGCTTATTTTAAAAAACCAGATTGTAATTTCCCAGATAGTTCATATGTACCTGTTCATCTGTGGGTACCCAAATCCCTCATCCTCTAAACAGATGATTGTGACAAAAATAACACCCCGACATTGGTACTTATTTCCCAATAGATCCTCACAGATCCGGCAAATAAAGCCGATATGCCCTGTTATATAAAGTGTGACGTTTGTAACTGAAATCTTTATGAAATGAGGGGAATAATAAGTTAGAAATCATGTACGAACCAAACCAACAATTTGTAAAAGACATTAAAAATGAACTCCACTGGGTTTCAAGATTACAGCCGGAGCTTGTAGATGACTTTGTAACCTACTGGTCAATAAGAAAATCACCTCATGCTGTTGCAGTAAATAAAATCGAAGAAATAAAAAGTAAAAGCAACAGTGAGTGGCTACATTTAATTGAATCAAATCATAAATTTAGAAACACCTATGGAGAAGATAAAGCTGTAGAACTGATTAGTGTTATTGAAGAAAAAAGTTTTTTGAATGCGTAAGCTATATAAATCTAGCCAATAATGCTTTACTTTCCACGTGCATTTTTTGTTCTGCTTCTTCTAAGATTTTTACTACTTGGTAACCGCTTGTCCCATCTGATCTCGGGGCTTCATTTGTTTCAATACAATGAACAAAATGTTCACACTCAAGTTTTAACGGTTCATCCTCGCTATAGCTCCCTGATTCAACTTTTACAGAACCATCTGTTTCAACTGAATATAACTCCAGTTTGTTCTTTGTTCTGGAGTCATTTAAAACTGCTGTTTTCTTGCTACCGTTCACTGTAAGTAAAACCTGTTTCTGGGGATCAATCCAGCTGTTATGAATATGAGCTGGTATATCTCCGGGGAATGATAAATCAAGATGTGCAACATCTATTACACCATCGCTGTTTGTAGACCAGCCGCATGCATTTACAACTCCTGATGGTTCAAGCCCAAGAATATAGCTCATCATTGAAATATCGTGTGGCGCAAGATCCCATATGACATTATTGTCCCGTCTTGCCTGCTGGTTAAAATTTCTTCTGTCACTGTTTAAAAATCTGATCTCGCCAAGTTCGCCCTTAAATATAAGTTCTCTTAGACAATTAACAGCAGGATGATAAACAAGTAAATGCCCCACCATTAAAACAAGCCCCTTAACACCTGCCATGTGATTTAACTCCTGAGCCTGCAGATATCCCCGTGCAAGTGGTTTTTCAACATAAACATTTTTCCCTGCAAGAAGGGCAAGTCTTGCCAATGCATAGTGAGTATGTGTTGGGGTAGCAATTACAACACCTTTAATCTTTACATCTGAAATAATGTCAGCAAAACTAGTTGTAATTTTTACGTTGTATGTTTTTTTTGCCCAGTCCAGGATTTTTGGATCAGCATCACAGACAGTGGTTAAAACACCTATATCATACAAATTCCTGGCAAGGTTCTTCCCCCAGCTTCCACAACCCACTAGCGCTATATTTACCGGCATATAATTCAAACAGTTTTATTTATCTTTTGTTTACTGCGTTCTTGAACTGTTTTCCTGCACTAAAAGCAGGTACTTTCTTTGCTGGAATGTTGATTTCAGCACCAGTTCTTGGATCACGGCCTTTTCTTGCTCTGCGATCTCTTCTTTGGAATGTACCAAAACCTACAAGAGTAACTTTTTCTCCTCTTGCTACTGATTTTGTGATTGCATTAACAAGTAAATCAAGACAGTTTTCTGTTTGTCTTTTGCTTGCTCCGACTTTGTTTGCTACTAATTCTACTAATTCTGCTTTATTCATTTGATTGCCTCTCTTTTTTATACATAACGCAACATAAATGCTGAGGCATATTATGTTGCTACTTTGCGGCAGATCCTTTACCGACGCTCGGATTTGTCGGTTGACAAATCCTTGCTTGAACAATAATTTAGATCGCCTTCTCCTTTAATATTTACGCCAGCTTCCGGGTAATTCACTCTGAATACTGGAATAATACCGACTAATACTTTAACACTCCCATCAAATTTTTAATTTGTGATAACATAAATTTATGGTCATTATTTCAACATCAGAGAATTCAGATTCAAAGTCAGATAAAAGTATAAGAAAACCTAAAGAAAAAACAGAAAAATCAGAAACATTAAAACCAGAAACAACCCTGCTTGATAAGCAGTTTGAGCCAAGTTTAAGACCGCAGAATCTTAATGAGTATATAGGGCAAGCCAGACTAAAAGAGTTATTACGAGTTTGTATTGGCGCTGCAAAAAAAAGAGAAGACATTACAAGCATTGGACACTTTTTACTTTATGGTTCTCCTGGCCTCGGGAAAACAACCGCTGCGGTTATTCTTTCCCGCGAGCTTGGGACTGAAGCAAAAATTTTCAGTGCTCCTGCACTTGCACAACCAAAAGATATCATTGGAGTTTTACTTTCTCTAAATCCGGGTGATGTTTTATTCATTGATGAGATCCACAGGCTAAACAAAATTACTGAAGAGCTTCTATATTCAGCCATGGAAGATTATGTTCTTGATCTGACGGTAGGGAAATCGCTCACTGCAAGAGTCACTAGGCTTCCTGTTAACAGATTTGTTCTTGTCGGGGCAACAACCAGGCTGGGTACATTATCAAGTCCCCTCCGCGACAGATTTGTCCACGTATATAAAATGGAGTTTTATTCTGACAATGAGCTTGTTCAAATTATTAAAAACTCAAGCAGAATTTTAAAATATGAAATTACAGAGGATGCTGCTCTGGAAATCGCAAAGAGATCCCGTGGCACCCCAAGAATTGCAAACAGATTAAGCAGACTTGTCAGGGATTACTCACAACATGAAAATATATCTCTTACAAAAAAAGAAGACACAATTGCAGCTCTTGAGCTTTTTAAAGTTGATCCAAACGGGCTGGAAGAAAGCGACAAACAACTGCTCAGAACAATAATTGAAAGCTATGACGGGGGACCTGTAGGAATCGAGGCGCTGGCTGCAACGTTGGGGGAAGAAAGACAGACAATAGAAGATTGTTATGAGCCTTATCTTTTACAGGTTGGTTTTCTGGCTAGAACAACCCGCGGAAGAGTTGCTACTGAAGCCTGTTACAAATATATGGGGTTTGAAAGAAAAAGAAGTGACTCTGATCAAATGAAAATAAATATTTAACTTTTTAGAGGATAACTGCTTCTCCATCAGGCATCCCTAAAACAAACTGAAGTGCAAGATAAACCTGTTCTACCATCTCTTCATCTCTTAATTCATCAGGGTGAGTCACATCACTAGCAAGCACGCCTCCATTTTGTTCAGCAGCAGCAATGTGTGCATCAACAACAACGTCCTTAGGAAGTGATTCAACAATAGGAAAATTGTAATTTGGAGTGGTATCTGTTTCACTGAGAGATCTTGTTTCAATAACTGCCTGATTCCCCCGAATGGAGACTGAGACTTCCTTCGGCACGCGGGTTCCGTCATACTCTGCTTCAAGTTTTGCTCTTCCAACCATCTGTCCATCCCTGACTGTTTCATAATGAAGTTCAGTCAGATTCCTGTAAACAGTTCTGGCGAATGCCCTGTATGGATTGGTATCAATTTTCATAAACTAGGATTTATTATAACATTTTGTTTTAAGCGGCTTCAGAACTAACGTCATATATCTTTGCTCTTCTGCCCTCGATAAATAGTACATGATTTTCAAACCTCTCAATAAGTTCTGGTGTTGGGCTATCAGACAGTTGAGCAATCAGTTCAAGAATGTCGTCTATTCTTTTTAAAAGTTTTGGATTGTCTGGTAAATCATTCGGGTGAGTAAGTACTCTCATTGGGCTGGCATTAACCATTAATCCTTGTACCTGCCTGTAATCAGAAGACAATCCTACAATACTTGAACCTAATGCATCCCACATATCAGAAAGAAGCTGTCTTCTTAACTCAATTCTTTCAGGTGCAGTTTCCTCATGGTCAACCTGGAAAAGAGGGTTTGCTTTTACAACAAGTCCGTATGTGCTGGGTATTTGTCCAGCTTTAAATGGTCTGTCTGACTTTCTAAGTAGTGCAGCATAAGAGGATAGATAACCTCCGTAAACTCCAAAATTAAGTAAAACTCTTCCTTCCTCTGAAGGGATATCTATCTGCTGAAGTGATCCTGTTTCAGTAATCATTTCAGGAGGCCTGGAGCAAAAGCTACTATAGCTCCTTGCAACAAAATCTTCTAATTGTCTTTCCAGTCTTACACGCATAAAAACATTTTATACTGACATTGGAAAGAAATAATATATTACATGATTAGATCTTTTTAATAGATATAAGCTATTATGCTATCTGTGGACAATAATAAAAAAAAGATAAAAGTCGGATTGCTTGGTGCTGGTATTGTTGGTACCGGTGTTCTGAAGGCACTTTCAAAGCATGACATTATAGAAGTAAAAAAAGTCGGCGTAAGAGATTTAAATAAAAAAAGAAATCTTCCAAAAGAAATAAATGGTTCAACCCTTACAACAAATCTAGATGATATAGTCAATGATCCTGAAATAGATATAGTTGTTGAAGTGCTTGGCGGGATAGAACCAGCCAGAGAACTGGTTACAAAAGCAATAAAAAATAAAAAACATATAGTAACTGCTAACAAAGACCTTATTGCAACCTATGGAGCTGAGCTTTTTGATTTAGCCAGAGAACAAAATGTCCAGATTCAGTTTGAAGCAAGTGTCTGCGGGGGTATTCCTATAATAAATACACTTAAACAAACATTAAGCGCAAACACATTTACAAAAATAATGGGTATTTTAAACGGAACAACAAATTACATCCTTACTGAGATGTTAAATAAAAATGAGAGTTTTGAAAAATGCCTGAAAAATGCTCAGGCTCTTGGATATGCAGAATCTGATCCTACAAACGACATTTCAGGAAAGGATGCGGCTTATAAAATCGCAATTCTTGCAAGCATTGCTTTTAACCAGAGAATTAAGATCAATGAGGTTTATACAGAAGGGATTGAAAAAATAACACCTGTTGATATTCAGCTTGCAGAAGAGCTTGGTTACAGACTAAAGCTAATCGGACTAGCAGCAAAAGATAATGATAACAGAATAGACATCAGAGTCCATCCAGCATTTATAAAAAAAACAAATCCGCTTGCATCTGTATTTGGCGGAAATAACGGGGTTCTTGTCAGAGGAGACCTGGTAGGAGAGCTCACGTTAATCGGACTTGGTGCAGGAGAACTTCCTACTGCAAGTTCAGTAGCCGGGGATATAAATCTTCTCGTGGCACAGATTTCTCATTCAGGAAAACCTCATCCACAATTTATCTGCCAGCATACAGACTACGCAAAGATCAAGCCTATATCTGAAAGCATTAATTGTTACTTTCTTAGGATAAAAACAGAAGATAAGCCTGGTGTCGTAGGACAACTTGGCACAATATTTGGAAAAAATGAAGTAAGCATAAATGCTCTTACACAAAGGGGCATAAGCACTGATAAAACTGCATCTATAACTCTTCTCACCCATTCCGTAAAAGAAGAAAAGGTACAAAATGCAATAAATGAAATTAAAAAGACAGGCAGTGTAAAACAGATTGAGAATGTAATAAGGGTGTTGGAATAATGTACAATAATAAATCTAATGAATACAGAAA
>DUDS01000036.1 GCA_004769085.1 Candidatus Melainabacteria bacterium SSGW_16 | reverse complement strand
AGTAGATATATTTTCTTTTTTGGAATTAAATATTTTCTTACAACAAGCTCATCAATCAATGGCAATGATTCTTTAAGGTTGTTTGAAATCTTTCTTGGTGAAAGCAGAAAAAAGTTTTTACATTCAAGGTCTTTTGACAGAAACGATTTTAGATGTTCTGCAGGCAAAAGTTTATTATTAAAAACTACAATTTCAAATGGTTTATTTATATAAAATCTATTCAAACCCCATGCTAAGCAAATAAATAAAAGCAAAAAGATGATAAGCGATATCTTTCTTATATTATTTCTCCGTTGTTTGTAGAAATTTCTGTTTTTCTTAATATCAATTTCAAAAGCTGACATAATTATTTACAAACATTCTTAGGGTCTAAATTATACTGACCAAAATAAACAAAAGTTGCAGGACCATTAAATGAAACACAATTTGAACCTTTATCCCATCTTACATTTAATATTCCACCCGGCAAATGGACTTTTGCAGAAGTATCAGTGTAATTATTAATGCATGCTGCAACAAGAGAAGCACCTGCACCAGTAGCACAGGCAAGCGTCGGACCACAACCTCTCTCCCAGACTTTAACAATAAGTTCATTTTTACTTAAGACTCGTACAAATTCAACATTTGTTTTGTTAGGAAAATTCTTATGAGCTTCAATTAGCGGACCCAATTGGTTAAACTCAGAATCAGAGAACTTTTGATCAACAAATATCACACAATGAGGATTTCCGGTTTCTATGTAAGTGTATTTAATCATCTCATTATTAATAGTTAATTCTTGTACAACAATATCTGGAAGTTTTGGAATCCCCATATTAACAGTAACCAAAGCATCAGCTTCAATTGTTGGAATAATATTTCCAGCTTTTGTTTTAACTATAAATGTGGTTTTATCGGTAAAACCTCTTTCAAAAACATATTTTGCAAAACATCTCATTCCATTTCCACACATCTCAGCTTCTGAACCATCAGAATTAATGTATTCCCATTCAAAATCTGCATTTTGTGTAGCAGAAATATCAACAACTATTATTCCATCACCACCAATTCCAAAATGCCTGTCACACAGTACCTTAGCAAGTTTTGATAGATTTATTCCATTGGGAAGATGTCTCTTTTCCAGCATTATAAAGTCATTTCCAAGACCGTGCATTTTTTCAAATGGAAGAATATAAGTAGTCATGTATATAATTCTATATCATTAATCAGTTGAATACAGCCTGTGATTATTAGTATCCAGAATTACATTCTTACCAATTGGCACCAAATAGTTTTTATTATCATGCCCAATAGGGAAGTTATATATTATTGGTATATTTAAACCTCCAAATCTTTCTTCAATTAATTTAGATATATGAAGATTAGATTTAAATTTACATTTATATAAACTCGAAACTATAATTCCTCTAACACCTTTTAATAATGATGTATTAATCAACTGCGTAAACATGCGATCAATTCTGTAAGGTTCTTCAAAACAATCCTCGATAAACAAAATTGCCTTAGAAAAGTCCGGCAAATAATCAGTTCCTATCATCGAAACAATATCAGTAAGATTACCTCCAATTAATCTCCCCGAAGCAACACCTTTCTTAAGAACAACAGAATTCCTATATTTGTAATTAAAATCAAACTTAGGAGACTTAATCATAGTCCATAGACTACTCTCGGTATGTTTGTCATATGGAGATAGAGTTGGTTTTATAAATTTATAACCCAATAAAGGTCCATGAAAAGTTATAAGGTTGCATTTTTTATAGATTGCCAAAAGGAGTATAGTTATATCACTAAAACCAAGGAGAATTTTTTTCTTGGTTTTTAATTTTAAAAAATCTATCTCCTCCAGAATTCGCAAGCAACCATAGCCGCCACGAAGGCAAAAAATTGCATCGACAGATGGATCAAGCCAAAATTTCGTAAAATCGGATAACCGGTTTTTATCAGTTCCAGACAAATATGAGAAATACTTATCTTTAGTAATTAATGATTTTCCTAATTTGACTTTATAATTAAGAGAATTTAAATACTTCCTTACAAGATTAATTGTTTTATAATCATTGAAGCCACCAGCAGGACATATAAGCCCTATAGTTGAGTTGTCTTTTAATGGTTTAGGATATCCTGGTTTCATAATAAAATTGTAGAAGAAAATGGAAAAAATATCGACAAAACCTATTATTCTTAATGGACGAGATGTCGCTGATGAAGTTCTTAAGAAGTTACAAGGTGAAATAAGCTCTATTAAAGCGGGTGGAAAAAGATTACCAGGACTTGCTGTAATTCTTATTGGGGACAATCCTGCAAGTAAAACATATGTAACCAACAAAGAAAAAATGTGCAAAAAACTTGGAATAAATTCACATGTATATAACCTGCCGCCAGAAACAAGCGAAAAAGAGCTCCTTTTACTTATCGACAAGCTCAATAACAATAATGAAATAGATGGAATACTTATACAATTACCATTACCAATACATTTAAAATTTGAAAAAATAATAACCAGACTTGATCCCTTAAAAGATGTTGATGGTCTACATCCAATAAATCTGGGGAAGCTCTTATCAAACCAGGATTGCCTAAAACCATGCACACCTGTTGGAGTAATAAAAATACTAAAACATTATTCAATAGATACAACCGGAATGAATGCAGTAATAATTGGACGATCAACTTTAGTAGGAAAACCACTAAGTATGCTACTTCTTGCAGAAAACACTACTGTTACAATCGTACATAGTAAAAGTGAAAACATTGAAAAATTAGCGAAATCCGGAGACATACTTATTGCTGCAGCTGGAAAGGCTGGTCTGGTTAAAAAAAACTGGGTGAAGAATGATGCAATAGTAATTGATGTGGGGATAAATAAAATCTATGAAAATGGCATTGGTAAACTTGTTGGAGATGTGCTCTATGATGAGGTAAGCACAGTTTGTAAAGCAATTACACCTGTTCCTGGTGGTGTTGGTCCAGTAACAATTGCAATGCTTATGTCAAACACTATTCAGGCATATAATAATAGAAACAAAAATTAGATTGATTTACATATTTTAAAATGGTCAGCGGGTTATTAAATAAATTGGGGTTCTGGGATAAGGACATAAAAAAGAAGTGGAAACTTCATAAGGATTGGGTTTGGTTTCATGCAGTTTCTGTTGGAGAATTAAATGCAATATCTCCATTAATTGAAAATGTAAGACTTTTAAACCCAAACCTTTCAGTAATGATTTCATGTACTACAGAGGCTGGTTATAGCCTGGCAAAAAACAAAACTCAAAACACAGACATTTCAGTAATTTATTTCCCATTTGATATACCACTAATATTGAATAATTTATTCAATATTATTAATTTAAAGCTAGTAATAATTGCAGAGACAGAGATATGGCCAAACCTGCTTCATCTATGTCAGAAAAAAAACGTTCCTGTTATCTTAGTCAATGCCAGACTTTCAGACAAATCATTCAGGAATTATTATTTATTAAAGTTCTACTTTAAAAACGTTGTTAATTTATATTCAAAAATATTAACTCAGTCAGAAGAGGATACAAACAAATTTATAAAACTAGGTGCAATTAAAGAAAGAACCAAGACATTAGGTAATATTAAATTTGGATCAATCAATATAACTAATGCAAATGAAGCATTAGACAATATATTTAATAATAATAAATTGAATCCTATATATATAACCTTTGCCAGTACACATCCTGGTGAAGAAGAGATTGCAATAGTTATTTACAAGGCACTTAGATCTCAATTCCCGGATTTAAGACTATGCATAGCTCCAAGACATGTAAACAGAACCAGAGAGATATGCAATCTCATAGAAAAACATAATTTAAACCCTGTCTGCAGAACTAAAAACATTACAAGATTTTCAAACAATGATATTTTCATATTAGATACAATTGGTGAGTTAAAGGGCTTATATAAACATTCAAAAGTTACAATACTAGGTGGTACATTTGTCAAAGTTGGAGGACATAATATCCTTGAACCAATTAGTGAATCATCTTATACAATCATTGGTCCGTATGATTACAAAATAAAAGACTTAAGTAAAAAATTCAAGGATACAGGAGCATTAGTTCAGGTTAAAGATACTTCTGAGTTGATTTCAAGAATCAAAGTAGCTCTATGCAACAATGAATTAAGACAAGAGGCAATTAATAAGGGATTAAAATTAATAAAAGAAAACGGAAATATCCTTGGAAACATTGTTAATGAAATTAGAGAATTTTTATAAAAAATATAAGAATAACAAGATTATTTATTTACTCTTATATTTTGCATCAATGGTATTTTATCTGGGTTACAAAATCAGATTATTTCTTTACAGATGGAACATCCTTAAAACAATCAAATTAAACGGATTAATAATTTCGGTCGGAAACATAACCTGTGGTGGCACAGGAAAAACTCCCACAGTAATAGAACTTGCAAAATATTTCCTAGGCAAAGGTAAAATTGTTGCTGTTTTATGCAGGGGCTATAAAATAAAAGATTTAAATAAAACTATATTAGTAAGCGATGGACAGGAAATATTAACAGATCATGATGTTTGTGGTGACGAACCATTATTAATTGCAAAAAAAGTCCCTCGATGCATAGTGCTTGTTGGAAAAGACAGAATAAAATCCGGCAGAACAGCGCTGAAACTGGGTGCAACAGTACTTATTCTAGATGATGGATATCAATATATAAAACTAGCAAGGGATAAAAATATTTTAATTATTGACTGCACAAACCCTTTTGACAACAATCAATTACTTCCTCTTGGAAAGCTGCGGGAACTCCCAGACTCACTTCAAAGAGCAGATGCACTTCTGCTTTCAAATTACAACATAGCATCTATCAAAGAAAGTGATTCAAGAACAATAAATGCTCACGGCAAAAACAAACCTACAGGCATTATGCACTATCAAATATCAGAGTTTAAGTCCTTGAATACAAAAGTTATTAAGAAACCAATAGATATGGAAGGCATGAGGTGCATCAGTGCAAGTGGAATTGGCAATCCAGATGCATTTAAATCATTAGTAGAACAAACCGGCATTAACCTAATATCACATTTAAGATATAGCGATCACCATATTTATCAATATGAAGATGTTACAGAAATTACAAAAGAGGCACAAAAACATAATGTAGAAAATATAATTGTCACAGAAAAAGATGCAATAAAAATAGAAGAATTATGTCAGGCTGAGCCAGCTACCTACTGGAGTGCCAACATAGATGTTTATTGGAATACACCAGATTATTTCGAAGCCATATTCAATGATAAGCACTAAGCAACAATCAACATATCAAGCACATTTGAATCTTTTATTAACCCTGTTTTCAGTTTATATTCAATCAAAGAGATATGATTCAGCAGTTTTTTAATCTGCATAAGACTGATATCAGTCAAGAATTCAATTTCAAGCTTTAACCTGAATGGATGCATGCCTATGCTTGATGAAATAGTATTTTGATTAAAACCATAGCTTAAGAGAGTTTTTATGCGAAAATACTGCCTGATCTTTGTCTGCATTGCAGAAATAATATACAGAGGCGGCAACAATTGTTTTAACCTGTTCATATAGCTAAAAAGTCCTTCATATTGGGATTTCAAAAAGCAGGCAATAAAGCTGTCAAGATTAACATCATTTGAATAAAGGCTATGCAACACATCTTTTGTTATTTTTGAATCAGGGAATAAATAGACCTGAAGCTTATAAAGCTCAGAAGGAATCTGCTCTGTTTTATCATTAAAAAAATCACAAAATATACTTAAAGCATCTCCAACAAATATAAGATTATTTGTTTGTGCTGTTTTTAAGATAAAAGATTTAATTTCATTTGTTTCCCAAGGTTTCAACTTAATACATGACTCAATATTTGCAAATTCTTTCAAAGATAAAAACAATTTAGACCTATGCAACTGATTAATTTTATTTTTATCAAGTTTGTCAGAATCTATTAAGAGCAAAATAATATTATTCTCCTGGAAGTTTTTAAGATACTGAATAAATTCCGAGAGAGAATCATTTAAGAGATTTAATGATTCTGAAGAAATCTGAACAGTTGTTAAATATTTTGTATCAGGAAGGGATAGAGCCATAGAGTTATGCAAAGGGAACAAATGCTCTTTATCATTACCTATAACCATATGATTGGAAATAACTGTTACACCCTGTGCAACCAGTTTGTTTGTAACTTCAGACATCTTTAAACTTATAAGAGCTTTGTCATCACCATAAAACAAATAAACATTCTTAGGCATATTTTTAGGCTTTCAAAGATGAATATTCCATTTCAAGAGCAGTAGCAACTATAGGATGAACAATACTGCCTTTATGAATATTCACACCTTTGGCTAATGCATCATCTTCATCAATTGCACCATAACCAAAACTTGCAAGCTTAGTTACATATGGCAATGTAGCATTTGTTAATGCAGTTGTACTTGTAACTGGTACAGCACCTGGAATATTAGGCACAGCATATACACATACTCCATTAATATCAACTATAGGTTGTGAGTGTTTTGTAGGTTTTACACCTTCCACACAACCACCCTGATCAATTGCCACGTCAATAATTACCGCTCCACGTTTCATGCTAGATAAAAGATCATTTGTCATAAGTTTTGGGGCTTTAGCACCAGTAACAAGCACTGCAGTTATAACCAAGTCAGCTTTCCGAACCAGCTCTGCAAGCTTATGCTGAGTAGAATATACTGTTTGCAATCGTCCATTAAAATAGTGATCAAGCTCTCTAAGTTTGTTAACATTGTTATCTAAGATGTAAACATTTGCATATAAACCAATAGCCATCTTTGCAGCATTAATACCTACTGTGCCACCACCAATTATTACAACATTAGCTGGCTCAACTCCAGGAACACCTCCAAGAAGAACACCCCTTCCACCATAGTATTTCTCCAAGAAGTGTGCACCAATTTGCACTGACATTCTACCTGCGATTTCACTCATAGGGATTAAAAGTGGCAATGAACCATTAGCAAGCTGTATGGTTTCATATGCAATGCAGGTTGATCCTGACTTACATAGATCCTGAGCCAGTTTTTTTTCGGCAGCTAAATGCAAAAAGGTAAAAAGTATATGATTGGATTTTAAATACTTACATTCAAAATCAAGAGGCTGCTTTACTTTTAAAATCAACTCGGAAGTATCAAATACATCCTCAGCCTTATTAAGAATAACAGCGCCAGCAGAAATAAAATCATTGTCAGTTATACTGCTCTCAAGACCAGCATCTTTCTGAATATAAACCTGATGCCCCTGAGATTTCAGCGCATAAACCCCCGCAGGAGTTATAGCTACCCTACATTCCTGATCCAGCACTTCCTTTGGAATACCAATTTTCATAATATAATATTATAACCAGTTTACCGGGGTAAATCACTACTTACAAACGAATAATTTAATATTATGTGTTTCAATATACCTAAGCGATTTCGTCTTTTAGTTTATCTATTGGTAGTTGAACAATTTCAGCTTTTGATCTGTTTTCAACCATTTCTTTTGTAACTAATACTTTTTTCATATCATTTCGCGATGGTGCTTCATACATAATATCAGTCATAATTTCTTCAACAATACTTCGGAGTCCACGAGCACCCATTTTTCTCTTTATAGCTTCCTTTGCCATTGAATTAATAGCATCTTGCTCAAAAATCAACTCTACACCATCAAGTTTTAACAGCTGCTGGTATTGTTTGACAAGAGCATTTTTAGGCTCTATCAGAATTCTTTTTAGCGCATTTTCATCAAGCGCATCAAGTGCTGCCACAACAGGAATCCTTCCAACGAATTCAGGTATTAAACCAAATTTTAAAAGATCATCAGGTATTAAATGTTTAAATTCCTGAGAAGCTTTTATATCTCTCTCAAGCTGTGTCATTGGCTGGGAACCAAAACCAATTCCACGGTTTTTATTTAGTCTCAACTCAATAATTTTTTCCAGTCCTACAAACGCACCTCCAACAATAAATAATATATTAGATGTATCAATTTGTATAAATTCCTGATGAGGGTGTTTACGGCCACCTTGCGGTGGAACATTTGCAGTTGTCCCTTCAATCATTTTAAGCAATGCTTGCTGAACGCCTTCACCAGAGACATCTCTGGTGATTGATGGATTTTCAGATTTTCTTGAAATTTTATCAATTTCATCTATGTAAATAATTCCTCTTTCTGCTTTTTTGACATCATAATCAGATCCCTGATAAAGCCTAAGTAAAATATTTTCAACATCTTCGCCTACATAACCTGCTTCTGTGAGAGTAGTAGCATCTGCAACTGCAAATGGCACATTTAAAAACTTAGCCAAAGTCTGTGCAAGATAAGTCTTACCGCAACCTGTTGGTCCTACAAGAAGAATATTTGATTTCTGGATTTCAATATCAACAGATTTATTAATAAGATTATGATTAATTCTTTTGTAGTGATTATAGACAGCAACAGATAATATTCTTTTTGCAGAATCCTGCCCAATAATATGCTGATCAAGATACGATTTTATTTCAGCAGGTTTTGGTAACTCAGAAATAAGTGGTAATTGCTCTTTTTGCTGACTTTGTGACTGTGATGGTGAATCAAATAACTCTTCATCTAAAATCTCATTACAGAGTTCTACGCACTCATCACATACATAAACTCCCGGGCCTGCAATAAGCTTTCTAACCTGGTCTTGGCTTTTACCACAAAATGAACACTTTAAGCGGGAATCATCGTTTTTAGGCATAATTTTTTAACCTAATCTAGCCACATAGACTCATTGCTACTCATTTATAGTTCCACAATGAATAATATCTGAATCATGTTAAATTAAGCAATTTTAATATTATTTAAAGTAATTTTAGTTAACCAAATTACTAATGCATATATCTTGTATTATTTATTATATAAAATATATGTAATTTAATGTTATACAGAGGTTAAAGAAGGGGCTTTATCCTTTGCATCGCTTAATTTTACAATGACCTGATCGATAATCCCATACTCTTTAGCCTCTGGCGGGGTCATTATAAAGTCACGGTCAGTATCCTTTTCTATTTGTTTAACTGGCTGTCCTGTATGGAGAGCCATTAATTCATTTAGTTGCCTTTTAATTCTTATAATTTCCTTTGCCTGAATCTCAATATCGGTGGCCTGACCCTGTGCACCACCCAATGGCTGGTGAATAAGAACTCTTGCATGAGGAAGTGAAAGTCTTTTACCTTTTGCTCCTGCTGAAAGCAAAAATGCCCCCATACTTGCTGCCTGCCCCAGGCAAATCGTAGAGATTTGAGATCTTACATGCCGCATAGTGTCATAAATAGCTAACCCAGCTGTAACTGATCCACCAGGTGAGTTTATATATAACATTATGTCTTTTTCAGGATCTTCCGAATCAAGTAAAAGCAATTGGGCAACAATAATATTTGCAACGTTGTCATCAATAGGAACCCCAAGAAAAATAATTCTTTCTCTTAAAAGTCTTGAAAAAATATCAAAACCTCTTTCACCTCTAGGTGTTTGCTCAATTACATAAGGCATATAACTGGTAATATTTTGTGACACTGCTTGCTCCTTTTTATTTATAAATTAGACCTATCCTAGTATTTATATAGTATAACTTATCATTTTTTCTTTGATTTTGATTGTTTAATATCTTCTTCCCATAAAGGCTCATTTTGTTTAACAAGAAAATCAACTGCTTTATTCCTTAATATAACCATCTGAATTGTATTCCTGAATGATTTATTTGTTTCAAGAGATTTACCTTTTTCACCCATTTGCGAAATCCTTAATTTCATTTCAGTATCAATCTCATCATCACCTGCAGTAATATTCTCAGTTTTAACAATTGCATTTAATACCAAGTCAACAGAAATCCTGTTCTTTGCAGCATCAGTAGCCTTTGCTAAAAGATCCTTATTTTTCTCATCACTCTTAAATTCCCCCCATTTCTTGCCAGCATTTTCACACTGTGTACGAATATCCTGCAACAGATAATCTACTTCTTTTGAAATAAGACTATCTGGCAATTCAAATGAAGAATCTTTAATAATATGTTCAACGATTTTATTTTCAAATTCTCTTTGCGATGAAACATTCTGAAGTTCAATCATTTGCTCAACAACTGTTTCTATAAGCTTTTCATGATTATCAATACCAAGTTTTTTTGCAAAGTCATCATTGATTTCAGGCATAATTTTTTTCTCGAGACCAACTACTTTTACATTAAATGTTGCATTTTTGCCGGAGAATTCATTTGTTACATAGTCCGGAAATTCAATTTTTACTTCTTTTAAATCCCCTACATGAGCACCAACAAGACTATCAACAAAACCAGGGAGTAATTTATCTTTTGCCAGAACAGTCTGAAAATTTGACGCTGTACCACCAGGCACTTCAGTTCCATCGTCAAATTTACCTTCAAAATCCAAATAGACAATATCACCTTCAGCTAAAACACCATCATCAGATTTTTTAAAAGAAACAAAGTTACCAGCAAGTCTGTCTATCGTTTCTGCAACAAATTCATCCTTTTCATAGGTTACTTTCTTAGCTTGCACTTTTAAACCTTTATATTTCCCAAGCTTAACATCAGGTTTAAGTTCAACAACAACATCAAAAATAAATGGTTTACCCGGGAGTAACTCATATGATTTAATTTCAACAACATCTAATATATCCAATTTTTCCTGAATAGCTGCTCTACCCAATATTTCAAAGAAGATTCTCTCAAATGCTTTTTGACTAATATGTGCAACACCAAAATTCTTTTCAATTACTTCTTTTGGAGCTTTACCCTTCCTGAAACCAGGGATATCAACATTTTCTGATACATCTTTCAGTGCAAGCCTGTAACTTTTATCTGAGACTTCCACGGGAGCTTCAACAGCTAATAATATTTTTGTCTTATTATCATGTGATGTTTTTTTTATTTTGAGTACTATGTCATCCATATAATTATTTTTTTGACATTTGTGAATATCTTACTATTATTTCACCATCTTCAACCTTATTGAGCCTTTCTTTGATTAATGATTTTATACCTTTTGTAGTTTTATAGTATTCAACTTTATCACTTAACTTTTGGTTTTGGACAGAAAGGTCATCAACTAATGATTTACACTGATTATAAGTAAGCATTGATTTAATTGCTTTTTCCATATTTACAATAAAACTTTTAGATAATGGAAAGAATAATAAGGTAAATATCAAAAACCAGTAATAGAATTTCCAGTTTAATGACAAAATCATATCCTTATTCCATTTACCTTAAATGAAGCGCAACTGCACCCCATGTTAACCCAGCACCAAATCCTACCAGTAACATTTTACAGGGAAACTTAATTTTATTTTCCTGAATAGCCTCAGAAATAGCAATTGGAATACTAGCTGCGGATGTATTACCAACATGTTCAATATTAGAAATTACTTTTGATTTATTAAATTTCATTTTTTCAGAAACTGAATCAATAATCCTCTGATTAGCCTGATGTAAGACAAGATAATCTATCTGGTTTACATTATGATTTATTTTATCTAAAAGTTCATTTATGACTTCAGGTACAACCCTAACAGCAAACTGGTATATTGCTTTCCCATTCATTTTTACAAAATTCGGACATTTAGGTTTTTTAAACTCAGAATACATAACATTACTATTATCTAGCTCTAAATCTAAATTTACATCTGCACCGGAATGAAGAGAATATCCTAATAGCTGATCATCACCTGCAAGACAGCTAGTCATTAATACAGCCCCAGCACCATCGCCAAAAAGAATTGATACTGTTCTTTCAGACCAGTCTAAAAACCGGGAGTGAACATCAACTCCAACCACTAATACATTCTTAAACTGGCCATTATAAATAAACTGGGAGGCAGTAACTATGCCATAAACGAAACCAGAACAAGCAGCAGACAGATCAAAACATACAGCATTTTTAGCACCAATTTTTCCCTGAAGCATACAGCTCATCGTAGGATAAAGTTTATCTGGAGTAGCAGTTGCAACAATAATTAAATCAATATCCTCAGGTTTGACATTTGATTTTTTTATAACTTCATTTGCAGCACTAACACTTAAGGTCAATCCGCTTTCATTGGCAGAAACAATTCTTCTCTCCTTAATACCTGTTCTTGTATAAATCCATTCATCAGAGGTATCATACAATTTCTGAAGATCGGTATTTTTTATACAAAGGGAAGGAAGAGCCGATGCAAATGATACAAATTTAATTCCATAATTTTTCTGCATAATAGTTTATAAAATCAACATTTAAGTTTTAACATAACTTTTAATCATACTTTGTAGAAGATTAATGATTCCAGCTTCTGAAGCTTCTTTTGCTACTTTTATAGCATTTTTAATTGCAATATGCCTTGAACTTCCATGAGCAATAACACACACACCGTTTACACCAAGTAACTGTGCACCACCATATTCAGAATAGTCCATTCTCTTTCTTAATCTGTAAAAACTGTCCTGTAGAAGAAATGCACCAAGTTTTGAGATAAAACTTTTAGTAAGCTCTTCACGAAGTAAAGATGCTACCATTTTTGCAATACCTTCAGCTGTTTTAAGAAAAACATTTCCAACAAATCCATCACACACACACACATCGCATATACCTTCTGTCACATCTCTACCTTCTACATTGCCAATAAAATTTATAAACTGCTCCGATTTAAGCAAATCATATGCCTCTTTTACGAGGAGATTTCCTTTCCCTGGTTCTTCACCAATGTTAAGCAATCCAACTCTTGGTTTTTCAAGTTTGAATAAACTTTTAGAAAGAGCTATGCCCATCAATGCATTCTGAAACAAATGATTAGGTGTGCATTCAATATTTGCACCAGCATCAGCAAGAATAACAGGGGTTCTCCTTGTAGGCATTACAGCTGCAATGCACGGCCTATCAATTCCATCAATTCTTTTAAGTGAAAATAAAGCTGCTGCTGCTGCTGCACCGGTACTACCTGCTGCAACTATACCGCTGGCTTTACCAATAGCCACCTGCTGCACAGCAATAACAATAGAAGAATCAGGTTTTTTTCTGACAGCATTTGCAGGCTGTAATTCACCCATGTCAATAACATCAGCGGCATGAACTATTTCAAGAGGTAAAAGAGAGGAGTCAGGATATTTCATGAGTTCCTGCTCAATAATTTCTGCAGGTCCAACCAACTGAACTCTTATTGAATGTTCTTTTGCAGCAAGATAAGCGCCATGCACAATTTCAGATGGGGCATAATCACCACCCATAGCATCAACTGCTATTGTTGTCATTTTAGTTATCCCTCATATTTTTTTTAATAAATAATAGATTTATTTTACTGCGATGCAGATTTTTGTTTTTTTCTAGGCATTGCTTTTGCATATTCCCTGCCATTATAATAACCACATTCTGTACAGGCATAATGTGCAATTTTAGATTCGCCACAATTAGGACATTTAGACAAAGTAGGGAGTTGAGCTACCCATTTTGCCCTTCTTTGCTGTTGTTTTCTATGTGATGTTTTTTTCTTTGGACAAGCCATTGTTGAATTAAACTCTGTTTTATTAAGCTCAGCTATTTTAACAATAATATATATTGAATTGCAAGTTAAAATAAGAAAAGAAGGCAATAATAAAAATTAGATAAAGTTAAATTCTATGGCAGTTGAAATTAAGAGGTAAAAGACACTATTAAATATATATAGATATGGCAAATTTGTTATTTGAAATTGGCACAGAAGAACT
>DUDS01000024.1 GCA_004769085.1 Candidatus Melainabacteria bacterium SSGW_16 | reverse complement strand
TATCAGACAGTTGTATTGATCTTTTTTCAAAATCAACCTGATGAGTATTTAATAATGCAATTTGTGTAGCTGTAAGTCCAAGCCTGCCTATCATTAAAAGAATAAGTCTTTGTTCTGTTTTAAGTCTGGTATCTTCAATTATTTTCTTTATTTCTTCGATTTCAGGACTGTTCTCTAATGTTCTTTCAAACGGTGATAAATTATCAACAATGAGTGAATAATTTGTAGGGGCAAGTCTGTTTCTGTATAAAAATCTTAGAAATATTCTGAATGTAGATGCTCTTCTGTTATATGAGTTTCTCTCCTGGTTTACAGACTCCAGATATTTTAAAAAATCCTTTACCCACAAATGATTTATATCCTGAATTTGTGAATTTGTATTTGCAACATATTCAAGCAAATCATTTAAATCACTTTTATAGGCAATCTTTGTATTTGAAGACAGGTTCTGATCCTGTTCAACCTGATTTATAAATTGTTCAATTATTTCTTTCATTAAAAAGCATTTTTAATATGTTCAATTTCTTTATTTCTCTCATTTATTTTAATTGCAATTACATCAAATCTGCAAGCAGTTTCTTGTTTCTTTTCCAGGTGTAGGTATAAAGAAGCAAGTTTATAGAGTTTTTGTTGCTTTTTAGGGGTTACTAGTTCCTTTGCATCATCCAAGCTTGATTTTCTGCATTTAACCTCCACAAAAACCAGCTCTTTTGTTTTTGTGTCTTTTGCAATAATATCAATTTCACCAAACCTGCTGTACCGCCAGTTTGTTTTTAATATTGAAAAATTTGATTTTTCTAAATAGTTTTTAGCTGTTTTTTCACCAAGTCTTCCGAGTTCGTGGTCTGCTACCATAGGCAAACCATCTTACAATATCTGTTTTTAAAATAACGTTACCTAAGGTTTCAAAAACTATTTTTTCTCTGTGTTCTTTACTACAAAGATTGAAAATGAATAAGGGAATTGTGCATCAGTTTCACGGTGTATAGGGAGAGTTACTGATGGATCTAAATCTTGATCGCAAAATGAAAGTGGAATTTCAAATCTTGGACAGGCTTCATCAGAATGAACAGAGACAAGATGAGATGCTTTTTGGGTCTTGTGGTCATAAACACCCACCTTATAGTTTCGTAAGAGATCTAATTCTCTTCTTGTGAAATTTGCATGCTGTAATCCTGGACCGGGCTTTTTCTTAGATAGACTTACTTCTATGCCTGGATTTCCATCATCATCTTTATCAATACAGACTCTTATAAGAAATGGAGCAGCTTCTGTGTACCATACTCCGTCATATCCGCCATTATTTACTCCTGGAAAAGTTTCTTCAGCATCTATACTGATACTTTCACCAGCCTCAAATAATCTTCTAAAAAGTTTGTCGAGCTTATCTGTAACTCTGTTTCCAAGAGGAAGTTCAATTGGATTTGTTGGTTTTGTTGTTGCAGCACCTACGGTGGTTGACATAATAAAGAATATTATCGTGGAATACCACCTTTGCCAATATATAAAATAAAGAAAAAATTAAATCTTAGATTAAATTTATCTTATTTATATTAAAAATCTATATGTCTCTTTGCCTGAAACAAAGCATAGTGATGTTGATTATATCCAAGAGCTTTTTTAACATTGTCTGTAGGATCATGAAAGTCACTTGTTAAGTCTCTTACCAATCTTGGCGCTGAAGCAGTCCTATTCATATCAAGTGTAGTATATAAAAGATGCTCTGTCGTAACTTCACTATCACCTGCAATTTCAGCAAGCTGCAATGCTTTTTCTACGTAAAAATTAGCCATTACACTAAAACTACCCCTGACACTTAATGGTAGATTGCCATCTATGTGTGTTTGGTCTGTATCTATGTGAATAAGATGTCGGTCAATCTTTAAATGTTTGCATAATTTGTCTGCATCCAGTTTCCCGGTTACTGCCAGGACTTGTGCCGCTCTTCCGCCACCAATTGCAATAGCAGCTAGAATATCCTCTTCTTCAATTCTGCTTTTTTCAGTCGTTGGATGGACTTCTTTTGATTTTCTTTGCTCTCTTATTGACTCTGCAGCATTAAGAACCTGTTGTAAATGATGACTTAATTTTGGACCTCTAGTAATTGGATTTCCACTAGCACCAATTAATGTGACTTGAAATGACATGAGTTACTCCTTGTTCAAATAAAATATTGTTCTGAAAATCAAATAAATAATATCAGAAGAACTACCCATGAAAAATTAAATCTAATTAAGATTTACTATTAAAAAATAGAAATTAAGAATTGTTTTATTTTTATACAGGTGCTACTACTTGTTCTTGTACTCTACTTCTTGCTGCAATTGTTCTTAGTATTACTGATGAATCCAAGTCAAGTCTGTTTTGTACAATTTTATAGCTTGTATTGTCTGTATGATCACAACCAATTAATCCATCTATAATGTCTGCTTCTGTTACAACAGGATTGTCTCTATAACTTGCACGAATTAGTGTTCCTGCAAGAACTCTTTTGGGCTCGCTGGAAAAATTACTTGGGAAGTCTGTTTCATCTAAATTCTTTTTGGATTCTGGCACAGCAAGTTTTGAAAAATAGCAGCATGATAAAACTTCGCCATAAGTTACACCAAATTCTCTAAGCACTTCACCAACAGTTGTATCTGATTTTGCTGCACCTGCCAAGAGATCCTCTGTACCAATAGTAAATGCCCTGTGTGCATTAGCTGCTTCTCTTGAGGCCCTGATTATTGCCTGGGCGCCTGGTGAAAAACTGGATAGCTCCATCTTTGAAACAGAAGGCATGTACTTCTCCTCAGATTTAATAAATGAGATTTATAACTTGCTTTATATACTATCAAAGAAGATTAGTTGAAAGGTTAAGCAATTTGGACTCGTCATTGCGAGCCCTGAAAGGGCGTGGCAATCTCTTAACGTTTATGAGATTGCTTCGTCGCTCTTAAAAGCACTGTTTCTTCTTTAAGGTTAAATTTTTTCTTATTTCCCAGTACTTCCAAAACCACCGGAACCTCTTTTTGTTTCTTCCGGAACTTTTTCTATAAAGTCTGCATTTATCTGGATCACTGGTGAAATTACCAGCTGTGCAATTCTTTCACCTGGTTTTATGGTATAAGATTCATTTCCTAAATTAACCATCAGGCAGCAGATTTCTCCTCTATAATCACTATCAACAGTTCCAACACAGTTTGTAAGGGTAATTCCATGCTTTGCTGCAAGTCCAGATCTTGGTCTTACCTGCCCTTCATATCCTGATGGAAGAATCATAATAAGTCCTGTTGGAACTTTTGCTCTTTCGCCTGGCTTAAGTGTTAATGGTGTTTCAAGAACATTGATTAAGTCCATCCCTGCAGATCCTTCTGTGGCATAGGTAGGAAGCTGTGCACTCGGGTGAATCTTAACAAACTGTACTTTTAATTTTTTTTCTGTCAGAGTTTGCATGAATTTATCCTTTTTTTAATTGCTTTTATATTTTACAATGAGATTAAACGGATTTAACTTTTTATTTTGAATAGGGTATGGTAACCTGTCAAATGTCTATTAAAAGAGGTGAATTCGATATGTTTACTTTAGAAAAGTCAGATAACACTATGAAATTCAAATTTGATAAAAAAACCAATATTGTTAAGATCACTAGCGGACAAAAGTTAATAGGACTCTGTACAGCAGAAGAATCCAATACACTTCTTATAACCTTAATGAAGCTTAGAAAATTTAAATCAAATGTTGTTCAATTTCCTATAGGTGAATTGAATTAACTAGTCCTTTTAATTAAGCACATTTAATCAAATTAAAATTTCTCTATGATTTTTGCACTAATAAGTTAATCGCACAATTAATGTATAATTTGTGAAACCATTATGAATAAAGAGTTTTACAAAGGCTATGTAATTTCTCTGTAAAATATTTCTTAGAAACTTTTATTTTAATCTTCGTCTGATAGAATAAATACATATTTAATATCAGGAGGAGAACATAGTGTCTTTAAGGACAAATAGGGTTTTGCCACTTATAAATGCTGTATCACGAAATGTGCTTCAGAAGCCTGCTAGCAGTAAGCCTTTCATGGATGATCTCAGAGTATATGAAGAGCCTGAATATTATGAAGATGAACCTATGCCTGAGCTTGAAACCGGACATATTCAAATTATTCATAATCCTGAAAGTGAAGAATTTACACTTGATGAACTTATTGATAGGCTTGAATCAGTAGCAAAAAAAGAACTAAATAGTGGCATTGGATTGAGAGAAAGATCTATATCAGAAGAAAATCTTATTATAGGAAATAAAGCAAAAATGTTTGCTGATGAGCTTTCCCGCAATCCAAAAAAGAAAACAATTGTTCAGGCAGTTGAATTTATGGGGACTCTTTCACTTATTGAAGAGCTTGAAAAGATTGAAAGAGAAAGAACAAGAAAAATAGGTCTTAGAATGGATGAAATGCCAGAAGAAGATAAAGAATTCGGTAAGAGAGCAGAAGAATTTAAAAACGGACTTATATTTAATCCAAATAAACAAAATATAAAATTGACAGTCAAATTCCTTGAATTGGCAGAGTTAATTAATGAGCTTGAAGATATAAGCTATAGAAGAGTAAAAACAGAGATCGGACTTATTGTCCCAGAAATTAAAGATCAGGATTTAATATTAAGTGCAGGAGCACAAAATCTTGCAAATATTTTAAAACTTACCCCTACAAAGAAAAACATTCAAACAGCACTGGAATTTATTAATGTGATTAATTTACTTGAATCTGGTCAAATTAGTCTTAAAATAGAAGAAAAAGCTACTAAACCAGAACCAAAATCCAGGGTTGCTGAGCCTGACTATCAGGTTGCTGCATAAGTTAAAGTAACTCTCTCACAGGTTCTTTATCCATTAATTCAAATGCATATTTTGCAAGCTCGCATATTTTAGAGTTTAAATGCGGAGCATTTTTAATATGTCTTAAAAGATCCATTGTTCTTCTTGCGCTACGGACAATATCCCCTTCATCTAGATTTGTATAACTGAGCAAATCAGCCCAGATGGCTTCTTTTTTACACCACAATTCAATCAGACCAGCAAGGTTTGGAGTAAGCTCTGCCTTAAAATTGATCCCATGATCTCTTTGTATCCTGAATACTTCTCTGGCAACTCTCCCCATTTGCATAAAGGTTTCATCCACTCTGAATGAAGGAAGGGCTTTTGTATATGTGCGAGGTCTTACAGAATCAATAGCAAGCGATGATATACATGCAGCAAATTGCCCTGGTTCAAGTTTTGAAAAGTCAGTTTTTAAAAGCACCTCTGAAATTAATATTATATTTTCACCTCTAATGCTACCAGCCATTAAGCCAGTTTCAGTAGGGATATTGTTTTTAATGTATCCAAGTTTTGCAAGGATTTCTGTAACTCTAAAGAACTGATTCCAGTAAAAGTTTCCCTGTTCATTTAAAAGTCTTTCTATTTCTTTTAATCTGGTTTCAGTTTTTCTTGCTCCCTTTTCCATCTGGAAACAATTGTCCTTTTTTGGACATGGATAGCAAGGAAAATTTTCATGTTCAGAAGAATGTTCTTTATACAAGGAAAGATATTTTTTTACCTCTACTGAACCCTGCTCATTAAGTATCGATATCGTTCTTTTTATTTCATGCAGTTTTTCATCCTGTTTTCTGAAGACTTTTATATCACCAGGCTTATCAGGATTAGGACATGGATAAACAATTAAGCCAGCCAATTTTTTTTCAAGAGATTTTTTTTCTTCAGCCAAATTCCCTAGATCTTTGTTTATTAAATACTGACCAAAACTTTTATTTAGTAGCACTTTTATTTGCTCTGGGGTATGACGTTGCAGAAGATTTAATGCCATTGAATAGTTTGGTGTAAACTGACTTTCAAGAGGATCCGGAGAGCCTGTAGCTAATTTTGCAGCTAAGTTTGCAGAGTAATCGTGAGATTCTTTTACTACTACATTCCCGACTTTGTCCATGCCGCGTCTTCCAGCCCGCCCTGACATCTGTAGGAACTCATTACTGGTTAATCCTTTATGTCCTAAATCCCCATGCTTTCCAAGTGAACTTATTACAGTTGTTTTTGCGGGCATGTTTATTCCTGCAGCAAGTGTTTCTGTTGCAAAAACAATTTTTATTAGCCCTTTGCTGAAAAGATCCTCCACTATGGATTTCCATTGTGGCAGTAGTCCTGCATGATGAACAGCCATTCCCTGATATAAAGAATCAAGCTGTCTGTGTTTGAATAAATATTCATTACCGTGAATTCTCTTTTGGATCAAGTTTGAAAGTTCTTTCCTTTCATCATGTGTTAGGAGCGTATAACCCAGTGACTGACATTCTTTCAGAGCTATATTACAGCCTTTTCTTGAGAATACAAAATATATTCCAGAAAGCAATGCTTTTTCATGAAGACTTTTTATTAGATCCGGGATTTTTGCTGTTCTTTTATTTTGTAGCCTTTTTAAATCTTTAAATTTTTGTTTTTGAGATTTAAATGAATCTCTATGCTCTTTCAGATTTGGGTTTAATTTTTTATCTGTAGTGAGAAGCGGTATAAGCTGAAAATCTTTAAAATAATAAAATCTGAGCGGCACAGGTCTTTCAAATGACTCAATTAACTCTGTTTTGCTGTGAACGTTTGATATCCATTCCGTTAATTCTTTTGCATTTGCAATGGTGGCAGAAAGTGCAAGTATTTGTATTTGTTTCGGGGAATAAATAATGCTTTCTTCCCATACGGTTCCTCTGTCACGGTCGTTCATATAATGGCACTCATCAAGAACTAAGTATTTTAAATTTTTTAGGTTTTCATCAACAGATCCTAATAGTGTTCCATAAAGCATATTACGGTAGATCTCCGTAGTCATAACCAGAATCTGTGCATTACGGCTTATTGCAATATCTCCAGTTAGTATTCCTACATTATTTTCACCAAACTTTTTTCTGAAATCCTGAAACTTCTGATTACTCAATGCTTTTAGCGGGGTGGTATAAAACACCCTCTCATTTGTTTTTAATGCTTCTTCAATTACAAATTCTGCAATAGCGGTTTTACCGGAGCCAGTGGGGGCACTAACTACTACACTAATCCCCTTCTTTAAAAAATCTATTGCTCTTTTTTGAAAATCATCAAGTTCAAATTCAATAATCTTAGTTTCCATGAAATAATCTACTGCTAAGGTAGCATACTTTGTGTATTACAGTCACATGTTTATTGATTTGGAATATATAATTATCATTGAAAGATTTATAGGAGATAAAAAATGATTCTTATTACAAACTACATTTCAACAATAGTTTTCTTTTTAATTACAGGCTTGGGATTTGTTTTTACCTCACCGCTTATTTATTCAATGCCTGTTCTTGGATCAATGATTTTTGGACTTGTTGTATTGGTTGCACTTTTTATTGCATCAGGAATAAAAATTGCAGCACAGTGGGAAAAAGCAGTAGTGTTCAGACTGGGGAAATATAGTTCAATAGCAGGACCCGGAATGTTTTTTATCATTCCTCTGATTGATGAGATCAGAATGGTGGATACAAGAGTCCTGACCATGGATATTCCAAAGCAACAGGTAATTACCAAGGACAACGTTCCTGCTTCTATAAATGGAGTTCTTTATTTTCATGTACAAAATCCTGAAATTGCAGTGATTAAAGTGCAAAACTATTCATATGCAATGTCACAATATGCACAGGCTGCGCTTCGTGATGTAGTAGGTGGTGTAAGTTTTGATGATCTTCTTGCAGCACGGGAACAAATAGGAAAATCAATTGAACAAATTGTTGAAAAGGAATCTAAAGAATGGGGTTTAAAAGTTACACAGATAAGAATAATGGATGTTGATATTCCTGAAGATTTGAAGAAAATGATGTCAAGGCAGGCTTCTGCAGAACGTGAAAAAAGAGCTACTATTACAAAAGCAGAAGGGGATAAACTTGCAGCAATGAACCTTTCAGAAGCAGCACATACAATGGCCCTGAGCCCTGGTGCAATGCAGCTCAGAACACTTCAGACAATAGATGGTCTTGGACCAACACCATCAAATACAGTGGTGCTTGCAGTGCCGGTAGAGCTTTATGAAATGATTCAGAGGCTCTCAAAAGAAAGCAATGGTAAAGTAATTTCTTCGAAAGAAACTTAAAAATCACTACATAAGTTTGATTAGTTTCTAGTAATCACAAGTTAAAAGTGGAATTATTTATAAAGTTTCCCTTCTTTATTTGTTCTTTGCTTTATTATTTAGTCCTGGTTTAAATAAATGAAGATTACTTTAAGCAAAATTAGGACTTTGTGCAGGGATAATGGTGTGGATTTATCCCCTTTTCTTCCGCATGTGGCAAAACTTGAAAAGCCTCTTGCAGGTGGACTTGATTCATCTGATGTTAACTCTTTACCTCTTGAAGAAAGATATTGTCTGAGTATTGTTTTGTCAAATTTACCACCTGGTGTTATTCATAAGGAATTTGGAAATGATGCTTTAACTGCAACCTGGGCTTCTTATCCTCCTGATGATGATCCGTTTGGGAAAAGGAGCCAACTTGCTCAGGAAATATGCAGGCTTACAGGAATGGATTTACATACCCTTGAAAAAGCCAGATTAACTGCATGGATGATTCATTCAAAAAGAGATGCGCAAACCATCTTTGGGAATTATGAACTTATAAGGGAACTGTCAGAGCTTGTAAACCAGACAGTGGATTTACCTGTACTCTTAAATGCTTGTGCAAAGGAAGGGATAACTATATCCGGGAAAAGGATTCCAAACTATAAGCTTGGGGTAATCAATACACTGGAAACTTCTCCTAAAGGTTATGCAGAAAACTTGGAATTAAATAAATCAGGTGCTGACAGAAAAACATTTTCTTTCTATATTGATGCGCCAATAGCAATTTGCCTGATTTATAGAAATGAACCAAATGCATTTGCCGGGATTTCACTAAAAGATGAAAAAACAATTTTTCTGTCACAAATTCAAGGGATCCAAGGATTTAAAATAAAGGGTGATGAACCTGTTGAAAGAGTTCATTCCAGGGGACTTACAGTGATTGATTGGGAGAAACTACTTATTCTAATAACAGAAAAAGTTGGCAGAGTTATTGGATGTGAAACCATGTGTATTCAAAGTGCAAGAAACAATGAATGGCTTAAAGCAAATACCATAGTTCCTATTGAAAGAGGACTCAGAAGATATGATAAGAATGCTAGTAACCTTAGATATAAGCAAGGTGGGGATGGAAACTGGTATAAATCGCTAATAAATCCACCCGGTTAATTTTCTAACTGTTTAGGCCTTTGTCTCATTCTGTATCTTTGGAGCCCGCCAAAACCATCATCTCTATATGCTTCAGCTTCTCCCTCTGTTAGATTTTCTCTACGAGTAGCTAAGTCATGAACCGATCTACTTAAAGGTAATCTATGTGCTGGTGAGGAATTATTAACAGCACTTTTTACAGCAGATGATACAGCAATATTTAATAACATATTTCCTCCTGTATTTAACGATTATTTTTCATAAACGTAGATATTTAATTTTTTAAGACTGATATTAAATATATCATTTATAAGCTTTAAGCAGCTATAATGTTAAATGCTAATTTTTCTCTCATTTCTAATCGCTCGTTTCGCACGAATGCTCAACTCGCTCTTTTATACTCGACGCTTTTTGCTGAGTGAATCAGACAAAAAGCTTATTAAAAAAATAACCAATAGTTTTATTTTGCTATAGGCAATACACTGTGCTCTGCCAAAACGCTATAATAGTTTTGGTTTTAAAGTCTGTAATCTGAAATTTAGAATCTGCATTTCTTGATCGGGCCGTGGCTCAGCTTGGTAGAGCACTTCCTTGGGGTGGAAGGGGTCGCGAGTTCAAATCTCGCCGGTCCGACGTTTATCTTAACCAAAAATATTTCTGGCTAATTCTTAAGCATATCTTAGTTTGTTCACAAAAAATTAGTTCAAACTTCTGGAATTATAGTTCAAATCCCGCTGGTATCCAAATCATCACTTATGATATGGACAAACTGAAAGTTGAAGTTTCAAATTGTCCAACATAGTGTATAATGTCTCTATATGATAGAAAGAGAGCTTTCAAAAAAGATAAAATCATTAGCCAAGAAAATGCCTATAATAGCTATTGTAGGTCCAAGACAATCAGGTAAAACTACACTTGCAAAAGCTTTGTTTAAAAATAAGCCTTATATTTCCTTTGAAAATACTGACGTAAGAGGTCATGCTTTAAATGATCCCAGAGATTTTCTGGGAAGATACCCAAAAGGAGCAATATTTGATGAAGTTCAAAGAGCACCGGAACTATTTTCATATTTACAAGGAGTAGTTGATGAAAAAGATAAACCAGGAATGTTTATTCTTACAGGATCACAGCATTTCTTATTGCTAGAGAAAGTTACACAGTCTTTGGCTGGAAGAGTTGGGATGCTTGAACTTTTGCCATTTAGTTTACAAGAATTATCAAAATCAAAGTTACTTGAAGATTCAGTTGATGAAGTGATTTTTAAAGGACTATATCCAAGAATATATGATAAGGACTTGAATCCTGTAGATTGGTATGCTGATTATATAGAGGCTTATCTGGAAAGAGATGTTAGACAAATAACTAACATTAAAAATTTAAGTACATTTAAAAAGTTTTTAAGTTTATGTGCTGCAAGAGTAGGTCAACTGTTAAATTTATCGTCTCTTGCAATTGAATGTGGAATTACACACACTACAGCTAGAGAGTGGGTAAGCATACTAGAAGCAAGTTTTATAATATACCTTCTTCAACCACATCATAAAAACTTTAACAAAAGAGTAGTTAAGATGCCAAAACTTTACTTTTATGACACGGGGCTAGTTTGCTCATTATTAAATATCGAAAATAAAGAGCAGTTATCTACTTATCCACTTCGAGGAAGTATTTTTGAGACCTTTATTATGTCTGAATTATTGAAACAAAGGTTTAACAAAGGACTAAAATCAAATCTATATTTTTGGAGGGATAAAACAGGACATGAGGTAGATTGCATAGTAGAATCTGCTGGCAGTCTAACCCCTATTGAAATCAAATCAGGAAAGACTATAAATAGTGAGATGTTTAAAAATATAGAGTATTGGAAAAAGATTTCAGGAAAAAGCAAGAATGACTCTTACTTAATATATGGTGGTAATAATAATCAAAAACGAAATGGGATAAATGTTCTTTCCTGGAAAGATTGTAATATCTTATAATTTGCATGATAAAGCAAATCTCTCCCTGTGAGATAGGCAGTAAATAAATCATGCAGCAGGAGCTAAATCCGGTATGTAAATATGCCCCTTATGCTCCTTACTGATAAAATAACAAAAAATGAACTCTCAAAAGAAAAAATCACTTTTATTTGTTTTATTATGTGTAATTTGCTGGGCATTTATTCCAGTTGTATCTAAACTCGGTCAGCTTAATCTTGATAATTATCAGTTTCTTTTCTGGTCTAATTTGTTTTCATGTTTTGTACTTTTTATTTACATCATAGCTTCTGGGAAGTTAAAAAATTTCCTTTCTTATACTAAATATCAGATTTTTATTTCATTTTTTCTTGGACTCCTTGGAACATGCATTTATTATTTATTGCTGTACTATGCCTATGCTCATGCAAAAGGGCTTGAAGTGCTGGTAATTCAATATACATGGCCTATTTTTGTAACCATATTTTCAGTGTTAATTTTAAAAGAGCACGTTACCCCTAGAACATATGCTGCAACCTTAATAGGATTTCTCGGCATTGTAATTGCTGTTTCAAAGGGAAATATTGCACAGATAAATCTAAGTAATCTTTATTTAGATCTTCTTGTAATAATAGCTGCAGGCACATTTGGATTATTTTCTGTATTAAGTAAAAAGTACAACTATGAACCAATTACACTTACCTCGTATTTCTATATTTCCGGCACTTTATTTTCTTTTATTGCTATGTGTATTTTTTCAAAAGTTATTTTGCCACAATTAAATTCCTTACATCTGATTATTTTAAATGGTGCACTGATAAATGGTCTCTCATATGTTTTCTGGATACTAGCATTAAAATATGGGAATGCTTCATTTGTTGCGCCTTTTGTATTCCTTGCTCCTGTAATTGCAGCTTTTTTAATTGTTATTTTTTTCAATGAGCCTGTCTTACCAGCTTATTTTATTAGTCTTTTTATGGTTGTAATTGCTGGTTTATTGTCGAAATAAATGAGGGTCTGTTAATTTTTCGAGGATATGTCATTCACAGGGAATATGTTATATTTGTAAAATTAAATGGAGGAAATGAAATGAAATGAAATCGTCTAGCAGAAAAATATTTTTAGGATTATTAATATTATTAGCATTTAATTTTTTATTTGCACCTGAATCTTTTGCCAAGCCAAAAAAAGTAAAAGTGTCTCCAAGCAGTATTGTGATTTCTGTAGATCAAATTCCTGATGGACTGAGGTCTCTTGCTGTTGGACTCACATTCAAAACAAAATTTGTTAATATTTCAGCTGTAGAAAGTGATTTGGAAGGTTCGCTTGCTGTATTTGGTCAGAATGGTGTGGGTGTTATAAAGACCGATGGTAATTTACCGGCAATGTTTAATTTCACTGTGACTTTTAAAGGCTTAAAAAGAGGCAAGACAACTATTTTGACTGGAGAAGTTGCCGATAAAATTGGCGGTACAGCTATTCAGGGTGCGGTTGCTGAAACTAAAGCTAAAAAGATAAAAGTGAAGTAAGTTTAGTACTTCTGTGCTAATATAATTTTTAATAAATTCCAAAATAGATTTTATAGCAACTTTTTATGTTGGTTAGAAGATTATTTAGTGGCACAGTTTTTACTGCAGCTGCACTAGCTGCCTCAACAATATCTCATGAATCAAATAATAGAGATTTTAACGTTAGGCAGCTAGTTGCTGCCGATGATTTACAAACAAGTGTTGTACCTAAGCTATTGTGTAGAGATGAACATAGAAAACTTATAAATTTTGAAGGTGATGATGAAGCTCTCAAAGGAAAAATCTGCAGAGCATATATACCAAAAGAACCACAAGGAAAGCCACTGTTTGTCTTGGTTTTAGGTCATGTTCAGGAATTAGATTGCTCATCGGATTATTCTGGGATTATATGCTTATATGAAAAACTTAAAAAAGAAGAAAGAGGCATAGTTCTTTTGTTTAGGACAGGACTTGCTGTTGATGAAATTGGAAGTATGTTTTCATCAGATTATAAACCTCAACATGAACCAACAGCAGTTGTTAAGCAAACAAAAGATGTAATTCAGGATTTTATAACCACATATAAACCAGAAGAGCTTAGACTTGCTGGATTTAGCTGGGGTGCTGGTACTATTGCACAGCTTGCAGAAGATGATAATTGGAGGCAGTCTATTCCAGTAGCTCGTACTGTAATGATTGATCCGATTTCTTTTGGTTCATTTGGATTTGGTTTGCCATTACGGAAAAGACCAGAGTTTAAAAATTCACCAAAACATAGGAATTTGCATGCTTATCAAAGAAATGATAATTTACCTGTAAGCGATCTGATTTCTACACTTCAAGGGAATTACCCAACTAAACTTATAAAAAATGAACAAGGGAAATTTAAAATAGTAAGAGATGAAAGACCTGACGATGTAATATGGCAAGTGCCTAATACTTCGCATTCTCAAATTGAGATTTTGAGTGAGGTAAAAGACAGAGCATATGAGTTTTTAATATCGTCCAAGTAAATGTAAGACAACTGTAAGGTTCGTAATGCATGTTGTGTTAGTAATTTCTATTTGTTAGACTGTAGCTAATTTTTAGTAAGGGGTTATAAATATGAAGGCTAGTGCTGTTCATGCTGGGTTTGCTGGTGCATCTGCAATAGCTGCACAAGTTAGAAAAGTTTTAACTAGTAAGCCTAGTAATGCAATTGAAGATGCTGCTATTAAGTTTATTGATACACATGTACCAGAATTACAGGGACTTAATGAAGCAGCTGGATATGCACAGTGGGATATGGTTACTTTGGGTGGTGAAGATGTAAGCAAAAGAAAACCTGATGAAGATGAAAATGTTTTTAAACAAAGACTTGAAAAATTGCAAGGGGACTATGAAGAAGCTGCAAACCGTGCTCAAAAAGCAATTTTGAATTATGCAAATGATCCAAACCGTGCCAGTGTAATCGTTTCAATTTATGGAGACAGAGATAAGATTTCAGATGAATTTCTAAGAAGACAAGTCCAATTAGCTTATCCTACTTTTTCTGAATACAATATTGATCCTGCTCTTCAGGAAGAAATTATAAGAAGAACAAATAGGCTAGTCATGATGTATGGTGATTTTACACCTGTGGTTTCAGGCAGAAAAATTACTGATTCAGAGCTTGATCAAATGATTAGACAAAGTACAGATCCAAAGCAAGCAATAGAACTAGTCAAAGCAAAACTAAATATAGGAAATCATAGACTTAAAGGAGAAGGAGCTACGATAGCAGAAGAAATCTTAGAAGTAGTTAAATTAAGAAATTTGCTTGCAAGGAAAGCAGGCAGCCCGAACTACTATTCTTATCAATTGACAAGACAAGAAATTAATGAGGATGAACTTGTACGGTTAATGGGACAGGTAAAAGAAGCTATTAAACCAGTTTATGACAGGCTTAGGTTAAAGATGGATTTAGCTTGTATGAAGCGATATGGAATTTCAAAAGAAGATGCCAGATTGCCATATTTTCAAGGTGGTGTTAGGTTTCCTGGAATACTTGATGATGTAATGAATTTTTCTCCTGATGGTTATTTTGCTGGCAAGGATCCGCGTCCTGTTTTAAAAGAAACAGCCCAATTAATTGGGACAAATGCAAATGATATTGTGGATAAAAGTGATCTATTCCCAAGACCTGGTAAAAATCCTTGGTGGTACTTATTCACGCTTAAAGTTCCTGGGGATATTAGATCATTTGGAAATATTGATCCAAATTTTCAACATGACATGGGAGAAACTTTTGGGACTGAGCTACATGAAGTAATGGGGCACGGAGTAGGGTATTCTTTAGTTGATCCTAATATGCCAGATTTATTTAAGAACCTACATACAATTATTACTGAAGCAGATGCAATGATGATGGAAGATTTAATATACAATGCACATTGGTTGAAAGAAGTACTTAAGTTTGATGATGCAACTGTAGAAACTTTTTTAACCCAGGGCAGACAGTACAGACTAGCACAGCAACTAGTAATATTTTTCCACAATTATTTACTTATCCCTGATTTTGAAAGAGAACTATATCGCATGAAAGACGATGAATTAACACTATCTAATGTTAATAAGCTCTGGGTTCAGAAGTCATATGAGTATTTAGGGATTGTAATCCCGGATGATAGAAATGAACCAGACTGGACTTATAAAATACATCTTGCAACTGCTCCTGTTTATTATCAAAATTATTTTCTTGGTCAATTAGTAAGGGCTCAGGATACTGCGAAAATAAATGAACTATCTGGTGAGAAGGGCTTGTTTAGTCCTGAATGTGGAAATTTTTTAAGAGAATATAGAGCTGTTGGAGAATCATATCCTTGGTTTGAGTTGGTAAAGCATATGACAGGGAAAGACTTAGGTGTTGATGCACTTAAGACTGAGTTTGAAAAACTGAATATTTAATTTGAATCTAAGTCCATAGTGTTTTGATAATTATTGTAATGATTTTGTAAGTAAAAAGTAAGATATTTGATTTAGTAACGTAATATAAAATGATTGGTTAACATTAATTGACCTTTTTCTTACATGGCTTTAGCATACTCCTTAAGTGATAAATAAAAACTACTCAGCATTTAAATAGGTACAAGAGCCAAAGAACCTCCTGAGTAGTAAAAAAAGGAGTAAAGTATGGAACTTACTATTAATGGGCATGTTGCATTGTCTCATGCACATAATATTTCCAGGATGATTGGGACACACTTATTTAATAAAGAGCAGCTAGTAGGATTTTTTACCTGGCTGGACGGACAAATCAGAAATAGTAAAACCAGTAGTGAAAAGGCAGAAAGTATTAGAAATATTGTAGGTGCTGCTCCGTATGCACCTTATACATCTCTGATATCAGCCAGGCATCCTAACTATTTAAGTGATTATAAGCATAGAAAAACGAGAGATCTTCCGGATGAAGTACATGAGGTATTTAGTGCATTATTTCGCGATGACCGTGCACAGCCATATGGGAGATATGAGTTAGTTGGCTTTCTTGACTCAATGATTGCTCTTATTGGGTATGACTTAGAAGAAGCAGGAGGTATAGC
Source organism: Candidatus Melainabacteria bacterium SSGW_16 (assembly GCA_004769085.1). Classification (GTDB taxonomy): domain Bacteria; phylum Cyanobacteriota; class Vampirovibrionia; order 2-02-FULL-35-15; family 2-02-FULL-35-15; genus SSGW-16. The sequence continues at coordinate 4,436 of DUDS01000024.1, read as the reverse complement.
TGATCGAGATGATCTGATTGAGATCTTAGAAATGGCAATGATACCAGATATTAAAAAAGGGGTAAGAGCACGAATAGAAGAGATGAAAATGGCAGATCCAGTAACCAGAGCTTGTGGAGTACCGGTTTAAAAGACATCAATTACTACCTATTTCTTCCATCCATTCCGTAAAGTTTCTTCTTAGCTTTGCTCTTTCTTTAAGAACTTTTGCACCATCGAAAAGTAGATCATTGACACATTTTTTAACAGTATCTGTGAACCATTGTTCATTTGAATAGTTTATCCAGGAGAGACAAACAGTATCTGTTCCTGGATCATCATCTCTTGCAAGAGTAATGTATAATTTTTTCTTTCCATCGATCTTTCCTAAATCCATTGAGAGTATTGATCCAATAGAATTACCGCCTGCATCCGGTGTAATTAGATTAAATCTAGGTCCCCGAACTGAACTTTTAAATGACATACTGGTTGATTTTGCAAAATTAATTGCAGCATCTGCAATTCTTCCAGGAAGCATTGGTTCACTTATATCCTCAACTGAACCATTTACTTTTATTCTTACAGTTTCTCTCTCTCCAGGTGAAAATATAGTAACTATACCCGAACCATTTTTAAGGGGTCTGTGGTCTGCAGAGAAAGGCCCAACAGGCTGTGTTTGCATAAAGTCCTTTGTAATTATTGCTAGTAATATAGCATATTTATTACTAATCTTCTAATGTAGCAATGATATTTGCGTCTTTTATTGTTTGATCTGCTTCTATGCTAACTGTTAAAGCTTTTTCAAAACTACTTGTAACAGGAAGATTTGATCCTGTATAAAATCCTCTGGGTACAGGATTCTTAAAAGATTCATCATTTGAATTTTTTGTATAAGGACCTATGCTTGGCCTGGATGGTGCAGTTCTTACGAGTTCTTGATTTATTGGTTCAATTTCAATTTTATATTCTCCTGGAGGTACTGCAAAAAAAAACATAAGAACCTTTTTTGTTTGCTAAGAAGTCTGACACGCAGGAAATAACAGTATTTAAGGGATCATTCACACTTCTTAAAACCACATTTGCACCTAAAACAGGAGTCTTGCCATCCTCCCTGAAAACTTTCCCTTCTATTTTTCCAAACTTTGTAAGTTCTGATTTGTTTGGATATAGAAATGAGAGACTTGATATATCATCCTGTTTTAGTTCTAAAGATTCATTTACTCCTTTTGGGAACATAATTGGTACTGAATCTTTAATTTCTTTTGTTGCTTGTGGCTGAATTGCATCGTCATTTATCTGACTATGATCAAGTCCAATTGCATGTCCAATCTCATGTAATATTGTTTTTTTTAAAAGCTCTATGCTAACTTCTCTATCACCTTCTGCATCTATGCCGTTTATTAATTTGCCGTTTAAAACTATTTGTGATTCTGGGATACTAAAGCGATTATGGATTTTTAAAACAACTGGTCCTCCTATGCCAATAGCATTGTTGCTTGCACCTGCACCCAGATAGGCATCAAGCAGACTTCCATCCTCATCAAATACAACAGGGGTAAATCCATTTAAATCTTTATCAGTTCTTGGCTGTAGAATTGGTTTGAAATTATTTTCATTTACATCAAAACTTATAAATGATGGATTATCTTTTACAAATTTTATTGTTGCAGTTGGTACTGATTCCCAGATATTAAATATGCTTTCTACAAGTGCAACAGCTTCTTCATTGGTTAATTTCCCTAAATTGCCCTTGTCATATCTGTAAACAAAAGGTCTTTTGCCATATGAGAGAGCTTTTCCTTTTCTGACCTCAAGTGGGCCTCCTGCAAAAGTAGATAACTGACATAAAAAAAATAGAATCAGAATCAATATTAAATTGCTCTTGCTCATTAGGAATATAAGTTATCATAATTCATATGTGAGCAAATACCAAGCCAAACCCATTATTAGGTTTAGGCAGGAATGGTTATGTGTATATAAAAAACTATGAGCGATCCTATAAATAACCAGCAACCACCTCCTATTCCACCTGCAAATATCAGAAGGATGTCTCCTGCTGAACAAAGAGTTGAACCTCAAAGGACTGTAGGGTTACAAACAGTAGATGAAATGGGTGGAGTAGTTGAAATTGCACAGGAGGAGCAAATACCACCTCCTGTTACTGATGAAGCTCGGCTTAAAAAACCTCCAGAACCAAACAAACCTCAATTTGTGAGTCATGAAGACAGAAATGCTAATAATAAAGAAGACATGACTGCACCAGCAGATCTTACTGATAAAACTAAAAGTGATCCTCTTGCAAAGCATTATTATTTCCCTATGAGCAAAGTAAAACTTGAAGGAATTAAAACTGCTAGTGATGCAGTAGTGGAATTTCCTGATGGTGGTACTGGATTTATTGTTCATAAAGATGGTTATATTGTTACTAACAACCATGTTGCAAAACAATTGCTAAATGATAACCAGCAAATAGATGAGTCAAGAAGTATTTTTACAGGATCACTGGAAAGAATTTCACTTGAAGGGGCAAAAATTATTGATTCTGATAAATCAAAAGCAATAGCACTTATTTATATACCAGCACTTAAAGGGAGAGCAGTTGTTCAGATTTCAGACAAACTGCCTGAGGCAGATCAAACGCTTTTTTTAATTGGGCATCCTGATGTAATGGATGGACAAAGAACAGTGTCAGTAGGTTCAGTCAATGAGCTGCCATCAGACAACAGGGAAAAAATCATTGTTACTGATAATGAAACAAGATCAGGGAATAGTGGCGGACCGTTGGTGGATGACAATGGCAGGGTATATGGAATTGTTTATGCAAGCCTAACCGTCGGTGGATTTACTTCAAAGGCGTCTATTAGTCCATCTGCAAATATTGTTTCAATTATGAAAAAGAACAATTTGTTACCCCAGAAGTAAACGGGAAATCAAACCTGAGTAAATCCTGATATTTGAACTTTAGCTAAAAATAGGATAATAAGGCATTTTATTTTCACTTAAAAGTCCTACTGCCCTCTCTTCCACCAGTTCATAGCCGCAAGCTCTTAAAATTGTAGGTCCCATAAGTTCAGCTTTAAATGGTCCATCTCTGCCCGTTATGTAGCCGTCTCTTGTAAGTTCTCCTGTTACTCCATTTGGAATTCCAGGACCACTAATTAACATTACATTTGCTTGAGGCCAATGCTCCCTACCGCTTCGGCTGTTTATACTTGGAGCTCTTCCAAATTCACTTCCTAGAGCAATAACTGCCCTATCATGTAAGTCTTCTATTAATGAAGCAAGTGCTTTGTCCAGTATAGGTAATTTATCATCTAATGAAGATTTTATATTTTGATGGTGGTCCCATTCCCTGTAAAAAATAAGGATAAATGGTGCGCCTACTTCTATCATTCTTTTTGCAGTTAGTGCTGCATGTCCTATGTCAGTTTTGCCGTATCTTTCTTTTTCTCTTTCAGGAACACTACTTAAATCAAATGCCCTGTCAATATTTCCATCAATAATTGAGTTTACTCTTTCACGAAGCATACCCCATCTACTGGCAGCTTCACCATCTAAATTTCTATTTTCAATATTTCTAAGTAATCCTTGTCTTGCTCTAAATCTATTTCTGTCAAAGTCACGGTCTTGTGGCATATCATAAGGTCTATTTTGATGATCTCTTCCGTAATAATTTCTGGATACTACTAAAGCATCTCTTGAACCCACCCCTTCACTTGCAACTCCATCTGGAGTAAGAATTACGTATCCTAAATTATTTTGACTTAAGTGGTCATTTAATTTAATTGTAAATGGTTTAGTTGTTGGCGGACCATTTATAGTGCCATCATTTCCAGTAAAATGTTTGTTTATTGCTGCTCTATGATCCTGCTGTGTGTGATAGATATTTCTCATAAGTAAGACTTTATCCATTACATTTGCAGTGTTTGGTAATTTGTCTGAAATGCGAAGCGAAGGAACAGGTGTAGCAATAGTAGAATAAGGACCTCTAATTTCTTGAGGAGCATCTGGCATTGGACAAAAAGTATCAATGTGGCTTAAGCCGCCATCAAGCCAGAAAAATATTAAAGGCTTTTGATTTCTGCCTACTGGAACTACTCTATAGTTGTCAAAACTAATTCTTTCGGTTTCTGCAAAAAGTGCAGTAGGAAAAAGAGTAGTTGCAGCTAGTCCAGTAAGTGCTGTTTCTAAAAATGTCCTTCTATTAATAGGTACATGAATTGTACCGATCTCAGGTACTTTCATTATGAATTAAAAATAGGATAATAAGGCATTTTATTTGTAGTCAAGACACCTACTCTTTCTTCTACAAATTCATATCCTGCTGCTCTGGCAATAGTAGGTCCCATAAGCTCGCCTTGGTATATTCCGTCTTCGCCGGCTATATATCCTCTGTTATCCAGTGCTCCAACTACTCGAGGAGTAATTCCTGCTCCGCCAACAAGGAAAAAACTTGA
>DUDS01000029.1:9894-96655 GCA_004769085.1 Candidatus Melainabacteria bacterium SSGW_16 | reverse complement strand
TCCTTCTGCTTTAATTACAATGCCTTTATTTGTCCCGCTTGCACTTACAGGAATTGTAATCTGTTTCCCTTTTATATATGAATCACTTAGGGAAATATCATCAATAGCTAATTCACCTGTACCTGATTTTGTTGATTGGGTTGAAGATTTGGATTTTACATCCGAAGTTGAGCATTTGCCAAAGCCGGATCCTTTTAAGACTGCTTCATAGGAAGTATTTTCTGTAAGTATTTTTTGACTATTAAAACTATACACAGGTATGGGATTATTTATAACTTCATTAGCTTTTAGCCAGGAAGCAAGGTTTGATTTTGCAGAAACAGGAATTGAATCTTTGTTCAGAGAAAGCTGAATGATTTCTTCTTTTGAAAGAGCGGTGTTAAATATTTTTATGTCTTGTATGGTGAACTGACCAGTATCACTTCCTGATAATGGATTTTTACCTATTAACAGACTTTCATTGTTTCCAAAAGGATAAGCTAATAAATCCAGTTTTCCTTTAAGGAGTGTATTGTTTGATTCGTTTTTATCATTTACCCAAATTTCATATTTTTCTCCTCTTCTGACACCTGTAAGTGTATACCACTGGTTGCTCCCTACAACTTTAGTTGTACCTTCTGATCCGACATGGGTATTGGGTCCTGTATGTGCAAATCCAGCTATTTTGTTTCTTGTGTAAAGTGTAAGCCCATCGTCCTGACTATTATTGCTTGTGGTAAATATTGCACCATCTGAATCAATTTTTGCAACAGCAACAACTGTATAATCTTTATCTTGCGGAGCAATTGATTGTGTGCTGGATGTATCTGATGAATTACCAGAATCACTTGTTGATCCTGGCTCAGGAGATGCTGATGGTTCATTGTTTGAACTTGGATTGCCTTCTGATGTTGATTCTGGCTCAGGAGATGCTTGTGGTGCTGGTGTAGGTGTAGGACTTGGACCAGAAGAAGGTTTTGGTGGGGTGGCTTGTGCTAATAACCTTGAGGAAAGATTTGATTTTTTATTTATACTAATATAGTCCCCTGACTTAGTATTAATTTGGATACCACAATTTGCTCCTGATATTGATTGTTTTAGAAGTGTGTCAACTTTTGATTTTTCAGTATAGATAGATAAATTTGTCAGGTAATTATTGTCATAAACATCCTGATCTGAAAGAGCATTGCTGTAAAAATTAACTGCAAGTACTTTTCCGTTAAATTGTTTTGCAAGTTCAGCAGGTCCTGAACCAATTTGAGCTGATACTGCTCTGTCTATAACAGGAGATGTAACTTTAGACCAGGCTAATTTACCATTTCGATAAAGCTTTACAAAATCATCTGCTGATTTAGTCACAAGAATCTGTGTCCATTCATTTTGATTAACTTTTACATATGTATTCTTTACATCATTGTTCTGTGAAATCACATTAATGTTTCCATCTTTGTCAATAAATAAACCCTGATCAGTCCCCCTGAAAAAAAGTGGTGCAGGGAAGGAATCAATTTTACCCACCCATTCCAGAGTGTAACTGTTGGATTTTCTTATACTATTAAAAACCCCGTCGCCAACTGAGATATTTCCTTTCCCACTTATTTTTGCAGCAAATGGATCCTGTGTTGTGCCACTTCCTGTCCAGGTATCCTTTGGTACAAGCCCGTTAAGTATGCCGTTATAGCCATATCCTTCTTTAGCCTGGTTTTCCCAGATATTTATTTCTTCTTTTGCGGCTGCCTGAGCATCTTTTCCAGTTTTTACAGTGGCTGCATTTAAACTTAATAGCAAATCTTTTGTGATTATTCCTGGTACGGTTAAATCATCTTTATCTGATTTACTACCTAATTTACTTTTGTCTTTATTGGGATCCTTTTGTGTTGTTATTTTCAATGGATCAGCTTTTATGATGTTATAGGTTGAAAATGCCAGGTACAAATCATTTGAATCCGGATCTTTTATGAATTCTACATCAGCAATTACCTTTTGTCCCTTGCCATCTGTGCTGACAAGCTGAGGTGCCCCAGACTCAAGATTATCCAGATAGAAGTTTTTGTAGGTAGTTTCAGTCTTACCTGATCTCAGGCTGTCTTCATCCGGAACTGTAAATAATGTAAACCCCTGAGCTGTCTTAAAAAATAAATTTAAAAAGCTGTCCAGGGAATCACCTGAGGCTTCAAGTGAGGGCAGAACTTTATCGAGAATTTTGTCCAGATAGGAATAAATTACCTTAGACTTAAGACTGTTATGAGAAAAATATGATACAGCAATATTTCCATCCTTAGTCTTTGCTCCTGAGATTTTCATCTGATTTATTTTGAATTTGATTGGAAATGGTTTTTCCGGAGGAGTCTCATCAATAATCAATGGAATATTTGTAAATTCTCTGAGTGGAATGACTAAGCTATGTTCTTCAACATTTCCATGAATGTTTTGTAATCTGACAGGAGTTTGATTGTTGTTTAAATAAACCACAAGGCTGTTTGCTTCGTGAAGTCCGTCTGATTTGCTCTCTAAAAATGCAACACCGGATGGGGAATCTGGTAGTGAGCATGCTGTTACAGGTGAAAAGCTTGATGGGACGGTTTGAAAAGGAGCGATTGCCAAATCTCCTGGTGCGCCGGATTTAATGCTTCCATCATTTGTAATTGCATTAAGTGTTTTCCCGTCACCTGAAAGAGCTATTGATTTGCCGTAGGTGTTTATCCCGCTTCTTGAAAGAATGTTAAATTGCTCTTTTACTTGTACGGTTTTTTTCAATAATAACGGGTAGTAATAGTCCCCTGGTGGATTTGTGTTCAGAAGAAATGCAGTAGCAAAATTTACTCCTCTTGCACTAGTTGCAACCCATGCATCATCCGGTGATTTTGGTGATTTTGCAGTATCAACATCAGCAAAATATGATCTGAATTCAGATTGGTCGAAATTTGTAAGATTATTTATTTTTATGCCTATTGCTATAGTTGGTGTTAAAACACCATCTGTTATTGATAAATATCTCAACTCTTTTTTTCTGCCGGCTTTGTCTTCCTTGGAGGCAGTTTCATCCTCGGCTAAATCTTTTTCATATTCACCTTTATCATCTTCCTGTAGTGCATCACTGCAGCTTTCTGAGCTGGCAATTTTTGAACATCTTTCCTTTAAGTCTGTTAAATAGAATGAGCCAAGAAATCCGTTTATGTGAATGCTGGCTGGATCCTGAATACTGTTTTCTATGTATGGCAGTGAGACAAAGAGTATTTTTGAAGCAGGATCAATTGCAATGTCTGAAATTGAGGTTGAGAAAGTAAAGTCAGTGCTTAACGGCTTGTATTTAGAGTCAAATAATGCTTTTGCAATTCTTGGGTTATTAAGTCTTATTACATACGGACTGTTTGCAGGAGTGATTTTTAATATACTGTTGCTGTCAAACTTAAATGCCCTGATAACCGGAGCATAAGTTTTATCAGCAACAAATATTTTATCTTTTATTTCTATTGGTCCGCTAACACCATATGAGTTTCCACTGCAGCCCGGATTATCAAAGACTGTAGAAATGTCAGTGTATTTCTGAAGTTGTAATTTATTGTTTTCATAAACAATGTTAAATACAGCCAGTCTTGTATCATAAAGTCCATCTTCAAATTTGAATGCGTTTGGAGGGAGTCCTGTGTTTTGATCAATCCAGCTTTTTCCCTCCTGTAAGTATTTTGGAAAATTTATTTCATAGAACTTTTTAAAATCAACACCTTTATTTACAACGTATGAGATAAAAAGTTTGTTGTTGTTTATTTTAATTCCGCCCAGCGATACATTTTTATGTCCCAGTAAATTATCCAGGTCCTTATCCCATAGATCTGTTCTTGAAGCAATACTTAAACCTGCCTGACTATCCTGGTTTTGGTCAAGAGAGAACAATGTAAAACCAAACTGGTTTGTAGGATTTGTTTTTGTAAGTGTTGATAAAATATCTGTATACTTGTAAGTATCAGGCAAAACATAGCTGGCTATAGCTAGTATATTATTGCTCCCGGTTCCTTCATCAACTTCAAAGTGGTTTGTATAATCTCTTGTAAATTCAATAAGCTGTGAAATATTGTTTATTGAGGACGGAACTTTGTTTGGTTCTTTCCATGCAGCAGTAAGATTTCCTTTTTCTACTCCGAGAAGCACTAATCCGTTAGGTGTTACATCAAGCCCCTGGGAAAATCCAGGATAATGATTATCAAATGTATCTTTGAATCTTTTTGCCCCCCCGTCATTTGCAGAAATGTCAAATCCATAGAGGTAAGGTTTATTTGTGCCGCCTTTTGGATCAGCACCAACTGAATAGTACTCATTACCTGAAGGATTAAATCTTGCATAGGGTAAAAATCCGCCTAGAACCAGCTCGTTGTTAATTTTTGCTGCATCAGATGATATCCCTATAAGATTTGAGGTTGCTCCGGGTGATGAAGTAACATTTACAAATTTCCCATCCCTGTTATAGGTTAATCCAAATGAAGTTGGGTAGCCAAGGAGATTCCAGGCAAGCTTGTTTCCCTGTACAGTGTGATCAAGTTCTGATAGTAAAGTTTGTTTTGAACTCAGGGTAGACCATGTTACTGAACTAAATGGATTTTTTAAACTAGCTTTTATTTGAGGTGATGCCATATAAAAATCAAGTAACTCAAGATTTGTTACATCGCACAGGAAGCTGTTTTCATCATTTGAACCAGTGTTTTCTATGGTTTCATAAATACCCGGATAATCATTGTTTTCAGCAAGCAGTGTATTTGTAAGGCTTAAAGCTTTTCCGTCAGGAATATCTGTGTTGAATTTATTTTTAAAAGCTATTTTAATTAGTTGTGCTTTTGTGTTTGGACTTTTCCTGACTTTATCGGATAAAAATGTTCTGGCATTTTTTATATTAATTTCATGACCTGTTAAAGTTAGTTCTTCTGCAATATTTAACAGCTCTTTGTTTGAGGGAGAATCATTATTTAAAACATTTTTATATGCATATGCAATTGTTGATAAATCATCATAAGTAAGATTGTTAAAGGAATTATTGCCTGACTTACTGATTGTGAATGCAGGTAAGAAAGAATTTAATACAAAAGCAAATGCCAGTCCAAGACAAAAACAGGAGTGCAAGAACTGTCTAAGTATATTTTTTTGCTTAGAAGTATTCTTCATTATTATATGTGCGTAAATGGACCTGGCCCGATTATTTATATTTTTAATAATGAAAACAATCAGCCCCAGGGGCAAAAAAAACCAACAATCTGGGTGGTTTCTATAAATTCTTTACCCTTTATTGTCTGCTTTCTTCTGTGATAAAAAGTACTAAATTTTAATGCCCCTGAAAGCTAAAACCAAAAGTCTTTTACAATTAGGTATAGCACTAATGTATATCCCTTCTATATAGGGCTATCATATAGAAAAAACAAGGACAAAAACCTAACAAATTGCAAAAAGCCGGTTTAAAAAATTTAAAAAAGAAGATCAGAATTGCACATAGTCCAGATGCAGATGATGCATTTATGTTTTATGCCTTGGCAGAAAATTTAATTGTTAGTGAGAATTTTGAATTTGAACATGAATTAAAGGATATTCAGAGTTTAAATAAAGAATCAAATACTGTTAATTATGATGTTCAGGCAATTTCTTTTTTTGCATACCCTGATGTAGAAGATAAATATCAGCTTTTATCATGTGGTGGTTCAGTAGGAAATGGATATGGACCTCTTATTGTTTCGAAATCAAAGCTTACTGGTAATCCACTCGAAATCCTCAAAAATCAAAAAATCGCAGTTCCAGGAGATAAAACCACTGCTTATCTGCTTTTGAAATTACTGCTATCTGATTTTGAGCCTGTTTTTGTACCTTTTGATCAGATTATTGATGTTGTTAAAAAAGGAGAAATATCATTTGGATTAATAATTCATGAAGGTCAGTTATCGTATTTGAACCACGGGCTGCACAAAATTATTGATCTTGGAGAATGGTGGCTTGGCAAAACAAATTTGCCTGTTCCACTTGGAGGAAATGTTATAAGGAGATCCCTTAATGATGCCAGTAAAAGAGAAATTAACTGCTTAATCAGAAAGAGCATTGCATATGCATTGAATAATAAGGATAGAATTATTTCTTCTGTTTCAAAATATGCAAGAGAACTTGAAGATGACAGAGAAAAGATAAGCAATTTCGTCAGTATGTATGTAAATGATTTTACTTTAGATTATGGTGTGTCGGGAAAAATTGCCTTAAGAAAGCTATACCAATTGGCATTTGAAAAACGATTAATTAATAAGATTCCAGTGATAGATTTTGTAGACTAAATTAGTTTAAATGTAAAGCTGCAGCTATAATGATTTTGCGGAATGTTAAAACATTTAAAGTCTATTAAGAATTTTTTTGTTCAGGAGTTTTCATCTCTCAGACTTGCAATTACTTTGTTCGTGTTTCTGGCAATTTCAACGTTAATCGGGACTATTCTGCCAGAAGAGCCAATGGTGGGCAGAGCAAAACTCCTTGAAAAATATGGTGAACAGAATTATCTGCTCCTTAAAGGGCTTGGATTTACTGATGTTTTTCATTCATGGTGGTATTTGGCGTTGTTAACTATGCTTGGTGCTAACTTAATAACAGCCAGTGTCAGAAGGGTTTTCCCAAAATGGTATCTGGCTTTTTCCCTACCGGTTGATTTAAGGGCAGAAAGTATACCAAGGCTGCCGGTTAACTGTAATATCGAAGTAAATGGAAATGGGAGTGCTTTACTGGGGAAAATTGAAAAGAAACTTAAAGAAAAAAAATTCAAAACAGTACTTTCTGAAAATAAACTTAAAGCTGTAAAAGGCGCATGGCATAGAATCGGTGCATCTGTTACTCATGTTGGTATCCTTGCATTACTTTTTGGTTGTGCAATAAGCGTTTTAACAGGGTTTAATGGCATGGCACAGTTATCTGAAAATGAAGGATTTTATCTTGCGGATCTTGGTGGCAGAACAGATCAAATCAGATCAACTGAAGTTGATAACTGGGTTGTACCAATTAGTAAGATGCCTATATGGTTTGGCAGGATTTCTCCGTACCTTGTCAGAGTAAATAAGACCTGGCGTGAAGAATATGATAATGGTGCTCCAAAGCAATGGTATAGCGATCTCTCTGTGCTTGATGAAAATAAAACTGAAATTGCAAGAAAAACAATTTTTGTTAATAATCCGCTTGAGTTTATGGGTCTTGATGTGTATCAGAGTAACTGGGGAAAATTTGCAGAAACTACATTTAATGATCAAAAGATTTCACTTCCTGTAGAAACAATAAATGGGAAGGATGTTATATTCCTTCCTTTAAGCAAGGATATAGGACTGAAGTTTAAAGTTCTGCAGGATTTAATTGAAGTTTATTCAATGTCACCTAATCTTGAAAAAGAAAAATTGCTTGGAAAGATTAATAAAGGTGACATGCTTCAAATGGGTCCAATTAATATTGGATATTATGGAACAGTTACTTTTACAGGATTGCAGTTTAAGTCAAACCCCGGATATTTTTTAATTTATCCTGGTTTATTTTTTATAATTTTAGGTGTATTTATAGCTTTTGGATCAAAAAAACAAATATGGGGTCAGCTGATTCCTGAGAATAATAAGATAATAATTGGTGGTAAATCAGACAGAGCAAAAGCATATTTTGCCAGAGAGTTTGAAGAGATTATATCTGAGGTGGTGAATTCAAAATGAATTTATTTAAATTTTCAGTAGAAGAAACCTTGTTTTTTAATATTTCAGGAATAGCTGTTTTTATAGCTTTCTGGCTTTATGCTGTTTCATGGATGAATACTAAACTTGATTTTTTCAGGAAAAGTGGATCATTGTGTCTATTTGTTTCACTTATATCATTGACCGTAGCTTTGGTATTCAGGGGGATGGCTTTAAATTTTTTCCCTCTTACGAATCTGTATGAATCGCTTGTGATTTTTGCATGGGCAATAATTGCTGCTTATTTATTCCTTGAATATAGGTTTAAAATTAATTATTTTGGCTGGTTTGTCTCCGGGTTTCTTCTGATAGTTTTTTTATATGCAACATGGCTTCCTCCTGGTCAGAAGCAGATTGCTCCTCTTGTGCCAGCGCTTCAGAGCTACTGGCGTGTAATTCATGTTCCGCCATTATTAATGTCATATGCGCTGTTTCTAATTGGTGCATTTTCATCGGTAGCTTATCTTGTGGAAGTTAAAAGATCCAGAAAAGATAAAAACAAATCAGTTAGCATTAATAAAGAAATAACAAGCGGGGTAATAATAAAGACTTCTTCTCGTGAAGTTTCAGAAAAAGCACAGTTTTTTGATGAGGTTACATTCAGATGTGTAACTTTTGGGTTTCCACTCCTTACAATAGGAGTAATTAATGGTGCATTATGGGCAAACCATGCATGGGGAGCACTCTGGCAGTGGGATCCAAAAGAAACAATGGCACTTGTAACCTGGTTTATTTATGCTATATATCTGCACTTCAGGCTTAATTCAAAAGCATCAGGAACTGTGCTTGCTTTAATTTCTCTTATCGGACTTGCAATGGTTTATCTGACTTATCTGGGGGTAAACCAGTTTAATTTTGGTGGACTTCATACTTACGGGAAGATTGAATAGTGTATTTATCTAAATAGCAATAGGACTTTTACAAAAAGCGAAACCCATACCTTTAGCGGAGCGTTGGAGGCGCCAAGCCCACCAAGCGGAGCGCAGGTATGGGTTGAGCATAAAAAGTGAAAGTCCTATGTTGTGCCACGTTAATGATACTGTCTGAGATCAAACAATCCCTTTCCAATAAAATCCGGAAATATGCATAAGAATCTTAAGCCATACCATCTGGGATCGAAGATAAAACCAGGGTTGAGTCTTAAAGCAGCATTTATTTTATCCTTTGCAGTTTTATATTTCTTTGCAAGCAGGTACCAATAGCAATAACGCAAATTTGCAAACCCAAGAGATTTATTTTTAATATTTTCATTTATAGCTATTAATTTAAAAGAATCGGTTAGCAGTGAATTGGTTACTTGTTCAATTTTTTCTGCAGTAACTAATTTTACTGTTTGCAGTGGATGTATTCTGTAACTGGCAAGCGGTGAAGCAATGAACATAAAATTTCCATAAGCAGATAACCTGATCCATAATTCCCAGTCCTCATATGGAACATATTTTGTAATAAATCCTCCCGATTTTTCAAATATTTCCCTTCTTAAGACAGGTGTGGCGGAGACAACAAAATTTCTTAAAAGGAGTTTCTTGGAAATATTTCCTGAATAACCCTGTGTTTGTCTTTCTGCTGTTTTAATTTTATTTCCGTATTCATCAATTCTTTCACAGGCACTGTAAACAACAACAATTTCTTTTTTTCCTTCAAGAATAGGAATTTGCACTTCAAGTTTTTCAGGTTTCCAAATATCATCAGAGTCAACAAAGGCAAGATATTCTCCTGATGAATGTTTTACCCCGTTATTTCTTGCAACTGCTCTTTCTGACCTTTCCTGCTCTATTATTTTTATCTTAGATCTAAATTTTTCAAGCTGTAGTTTTGTATCATCAGTAGAACCGTCAATAACCACAACAATTTCAAAATCCCTGTAAGTCTGATTAAGAACGCTTTCTATGGTTGCAGTTATGAATTTCCCTTGATTGTAGGTAGGAATTATTACACTTACTTTTGGCATAACTTAGTTAGAGAAGTTTAACATGTTTCATCTATGATGTTTTGCATGTATTTTTTCATTATTTGCAGGTTTTGTTCTGTCTGTGATTCAAAGTAAACCCTGAACATTGGTTCTGTACCGCTAGATCGAGCAAAAAACCAGCTCCCGTCTTCAAGAACATATTTAACTCCTTCGGATGTATTAATAGAAGCCAATTTAATGCCTCCTATATTTTTTATTGAAGGTTTATTTAATAAAGAAAGTATCAATTTTTTTTGAGCGTCGTCCATGTGTAAATCAAATTTGTCATTAATATAACTAAACCCTGCATCTTTTATAGTGTCTGAATAAATTTCTTCAAGTGATTTATTTTCATATGCAATCATTTCAACAAGCAATACACCTGCTAAAATTGCATCTTTGTCCGGCACATGATTTAAAATGCTTATTCCTCCTGATTCCTCTGCGCCAATTAAGACATTGCTTTTGAGCATTTCTTTGCAGATCCACTTGAAGCCTACTTTAGTTTCTATTAACTCAAGTCCATACTTCTGAGCCAACCGATCAAGCATATGGGTTGTGGAAAGGGTTCTTACGACCTTTCCTTTTAGCTTTTTATTTTTTACCAGATGTCTTAAAAGCATACATGCAATCTGGTTTGGAGTATAAAATTTTCCTTTATTGTCTATTGCAGCGAGCCTGTCTGCATCACCATCAGTTGCAAGCCCTAACAAGGCATGTTCCTTCAGAATATTGTTTTTCAGATCACTAAGAAACTGTTCTCTTGGCTCAGGTAGCAAATTCCCAAACATGGGATCTCTTTTATTGTGAATAGTTGATATTTCACAACCAGCTAAACCCAGAATATGATCCAGGTATTTATTCCCTGCCCCAAACATTGGATCATAAATAACTTTAACTTTTGATTCCTTTATACGATTAAAATCAATAATTGTTTTTAAGTGTTTTATGTAGTTTTCTTTAGGATTAAATGTCTCTATTTCTTTTTGAATAGAACTTTTCTTGGGAATATCTACGGGAATATTTAAATTAATGTTTTTGACAATTTCATCTGTAACCTCTTCAGGGGCTGGTCCTCCGTAACTGGTTATATATTTAATCCCACAGTATTCAGGCGGGTTATGGCTGGCTGTAAACTGAATAGCCCCTGCAGTGCTTGTGCTGCAGGCAGTGTATGCAATTACCGGTGTTGGTACATAAGAATCAGATATTTTTACTTTTAATCCTGATTCAGCTAGTTTATCAGCACATGCGCTTGCAAATTTATCTGCAAGAAACCTGGTATCAAAACCAATTAAAACTGGCAAGGTGTTTCCATATTTTGTAAGGATATACTTTCCTATTGCATTTGCTACTATTCTTACATTCTGAAAGGTAAACTCATCTGCGATAATAGAACGCCATCCATCAGTGCCAAATTTTATTAAACTATTCATTTTGCTTTAACAAATACATTAAATAAAATAGTAATTAGTAGATATAACCCTTAGGGCTATTTCTTAAAATTATTTGATAATCGGTTCTAATCGTAAGTATTTCTACTTGTTCATTTATTAAGTTAATGCTCAATGTTAAATATCTGTAATTTTTCTAGGGTATGATATCCCGGGACTCACAAAAAAAATGTGAAAAATTATAATCTTTGAGGTAAGTAACCCTAGAAAGCTTAATTTTTGGTAAACATTTATGTGCATAATATTAAATCTGTTTAAGGTAATGAACAAGTAAAAATCAGAAAGTCGGATTCCAGCTATGGCAACAAGAACAGAAAGCAGAAACGGTGATTTTCACAATATAGAACTTGCTGGAAGACAGTTAAAAGTATTAATAGTAGAGGATGAAAGCCAGGTAGCCAGGCTTATTGAACTGGAACTTAGCTATGAAGGATATCAAGTTGATATAGCAAAAAACGGTAAAGAAGCCCTGGAGAAAATTGAAACGTTTAAACCTGATCTGATTATTCTTGACTGGATGCTGCCTGAAATTGACGGACTTGAAGTTACAAGAAGAATAAGATCTGATGGTAATGATGTACCTGTAATTGTTCTTACCGGGAAAGATACCCTTTCAGACAAGGTAATAAGCCTTGATAGTGGTGCAGATGATTTCCTTACAAAACCTTTTGCTACCGAAGAATTACTGGCTAGAATCAGAGCAGTTATAAGAAGAAAACCACAGTCAATAGATGGGGTTCTTCAGTATAAGGATTTATGGCTTGATCAATTTGGCAGGATTGCTAAGAAATCAAGTTCTGCACTTGATTTAAGAGCTAAAGAATTTGCTTTACTCAGGCTCTTTATGCTTTATCCTGAGCAGGCTTTAACAAGAGAATTTATTTTTGATAAGGTATGGGGATATAACTTTATTGGTGAGTCAAATGTTATAGAAGTATATGTAAGATACTTACGGACAAAACTTGAAGAGCTTGGTGGCGGAAGGCTTATACATACTGTAAGAGGTGTTGGGTATATTTTAAAAGCAGATCACAAGGGCGCAAATGAAGATGAATTAATGGATTAAGTTAGCTCTTTAAAAGGAAGTAGTGAGTTTTTTCAAAATAGTTTGAAACTTTATCGCAAAAGTTATCGAGATACTTTAAAAAATAATCATCTTTAATTTCACTTCTTTCAATTTCTTTAAATATAGTTTTTGCCCAGAATTGTGGAGCTTCAATTGAAGCAGCATAAAGTTTTTTAATGCCAAGTTGTTGACATAATCTTTCAAGATTATTATTTACAACGTATTTCCCGATTCCTTTTCCCTGGAGCTTTTTACTAATAGCAAATGATTTTAAGACACCAATTGTATCTTCAAATTCAATTGAAAAACAACAAACAATTTTCTTATTTTCAATATCTTTTCCAATATAAAAATTTTTACTCGACTCGTTTCCTGTAAACCAGAAAATTAAATCATTTTCTTCTAAGAGCTGTAAGATCTCTACCCAGTCTTTTTCGGCGGCAGGTTCTATCTTTAATTTGTCTTGTAATAGCTCATTTTCCATAACACTGATATTATATATTACTGTTCATTTGTATCGGGAAGTAGCTCAGCTTGGTAGAGCGTCCGTTTCGGGTGCGGAAGGCCGCAGGTTCAAATCCTGTCTTCCCGATTTTGAAGTATAATTTTTACTAACAAAGAAATTTTTCTATGAGCTGGAAATGGAAGACAATTATTGAACCTTTTAAGATAAAGTCAATTGAACCGCTTGGGTTTACTGATTATGAAGAAAGGAAAAAAGTATTAAAGGAATCTGAATATAATCTTTTTAAAATTCCTGCAGATAAAGTTCTTATTGATTTGCTTACTGATTCTGGCACTGCTGCAATGTCTTCAGAGCAGTGGTCAGGAATTATGCGTGGTGATGAATCTTATGCTGGTGCCAGAAGTTTTTATACATTTGAAAAGGTAGTTAAGGATTTAACAGGTTATAAGGAAGTAATCCCTACACATCAGGGAAGAGCTGCTGAAAGAATACTTTTTTCAATAATCGGCGGGAAGGACAAATGCTTTATTGCTAACAGCCATTTTGATACTACCAGGGCAAATGCAGAAGCTACTGGTGCACAGGCTATAGATTTACCTGTAAGTAATGCTTTTGATTTTTCTAAACCAGCTTTATTTAAAGGAGATATGGATACTGTTTTGCTTGAAAAAACTATTAAAGAGAAGGGTGCAAAAAACATTCCTCTTGTAATTCTGACTGTTACAAACAACTCTCTTGGTGGTCAGCCTGTTTCAATGAATAATATTAAAGAAGTAAGCAGGATTTGTCGTCAGAATAAAATACCGCTTTTCCTGGATGCTGCAAGATTTGCTGAGAATGTTTATTTTATAAAACTTTGTGAAGCTGGATATGCGAATAAATCTACAGTTCAGATTGCAAAGGAAATGTTTTCATATACAGACGGCTGCTTGATGAGTGCTAAAAAAGATGCTTTGGTAAATATTGGTGGATTTTTTGCAATGAATAATACAGAGTGGGCAAAAAAAGCAAGAGAGGTTGAAATACTTGGAGAGGGGTTCCCTACCTATGGAGGGCTTGCAGGGAGAGATCTTGAAGCAATGGCTCAGGGTTTAAAGGAAGTCTTAGATGAAGAATATCTTAAGTATAGAATTAAATCAGTGGCATATTTAGGTGAAGGCTTGAAGAGGCATGGTATTCCTATTATTGAACCGCCAGGAGGACATGCTGTTTATGTAGATGCGAAGAAATTTTTACCTCAGATTGACTCTGAGAACCTTCCGGGTCAGGCACTGGTTTGTGCTTTATATCTTGAAGGTGGAATCAGATCGTGTGAGATTGGTAGTTTAATGTTCGGGAAGAAGGATCCCGGGAACGGGAAAATCCTTCCAGCTCCTATGGAACTTGTAAGACTGGCTGTTCCTCGCAGAGTTTATACTCAGAGCCACATGGACTATGTTATTGAAGTTCTTGGAGAACTTGCAAAAAATAAAAATTCTATTCAAGGCTTGAAAATACTTGAGATGGCGGCTTATCTTGGACACTTTACTGCCAGGCTTGCCCCGGTATAAGTATGGGGAATACAAACACTAAAAGCAACTAATCAGCTATCACGATAATCTATCAGTAAGCAGTCAACATGGAAAGGTTTTGACGATTCATTCGTCAAAATCTGTATAATATTACAAGTGGTAGACTGTGAGCACTTTGCAAAGCCGACAAGCGAAGAATGAGCGAGGAAGGCGGTAAGTAATTAACACTAAAAATAAGAAACCAAACAGACTGATTAGGGAAAAAAGTCCATATCTTCTTCAACATGCCTATAATCCGGTTGAGTGGTATTCGTGGTCTGATGAAGCTTTTGAAACAGCCAGGAAAGAAAACAAATCCATTTTTTTATCTATAGGTTATTCCACATGTCACTGGTGTCATGTAATGGAAAAAGAGTCATTTGAAGATTCTGAAGTGGCAAGACTTTTAAATGAAAATTTAATTTCAATAAAAGTTGACCGTGAGGAACGACCTGATATTGACAGTGTTTATATGACTGTCTGCCAGGTGCTTACAGGCAGTGGCGGATGGCCTCTGACAATCATTATGACTCCTGATAAAAAACCATTTTTTGCAGGAACATATTTCCCTAAAAGAAGTATGTATGGAAGAACTGGAATGATGGATCTTATTCCGAAAATTGTGGATGTATGGAAAAATAACCATGGTGATGCCCTTGCTTCTGCTGAAAACATTACAAAAATGCTTTCTGAATATTCATCAGAACGACCTGGTGATCAATTGGAAATCAGTGAAATTGAGATTGCTTATAAACAATTAAGTTCAATTTTCGATGAAACAAATGGTGGATTTGGAACAGCTCCTAAATTTCCTAGTCCACATAATCTGCTGTTGCTTTTGCGATACTGGAAAAGAACAAAAAATAAAAAAGCTCTGGATATGGTGGAAAAGACTCTTCAAAAGATGGCATCAGGTGGTATTTATGATCATATTGGTTTTGGATTTCATAGATATTCAACCGATGCAGAATGGGTGCTGCCTCATTTTGAAAAGATGCTTTATGACCAAGCAATGATTTCTTATGCTTTTACTGAAACCTATCAGATTACAAAAAATCCATTTTACTCAAAAATTACAAAAGAGATTTGTTCGTATGTTCTCCGGGATATGACCTCTCCTGAAGGTGCATTTTATTCTGCTGAAGATGCAGACAGTGAAGGTGAAGAAGGAAAATTCTATACATGGGGTTATGATGAAATATCCGGGGTACTCAATGCAGAAGAAATGAAGTTATTCTCTGAATGTTTCCATATTGATAAAGACGGCAACTATACTGATGAAGCAAGCCACGGAAAAACTGGTAAAAATATAATAATCAGTAAAGAGATAGATTTAACTAATCAAAAAACTCTTAATTCTATAAGAGAAAAACTTTTTAAAAATAGAGAATTAAGAATCCACCCTCATAAGGACGATAAGGTTTTAACCAGCTGGAATGGATTAATGATAGCTTCTTTTTCAAAGGCAGGCAGAGTTTTAAATGAACCATTATTTACTGAAACTGCAAAAAAGGCGGCAGATTTTATACTTTCAACAATGTACAAAGATAAAGTCTTATTTCATATGTATCGTGATAAGGAAGTAAAAATACCAGGCTATGCTGATGATTATGCGTTTTTTGTCTGGGGATTACTTGAGTTGTATCAGTCAACATTTGAAACTAAATATCTAAAACATGCAATTGAACTAAATAATGTGTTAATAAATAATTTCTGGGATGAGGATGCAGGAGGTTTTTACTTTACTTCCAAAAACGACAATGAACTTATTGTTCGTATGAAGGATAGTCATGATGGTGCAATTCCTTCGTCTAATTCTGTTTCAATGCTTAATATGTATAAGATTGTTTCTATTACAGGGGATATAGAGTTAAAGAACAAAGCTTTAAAAATAATGTCAACTTTTTCTTATAATGTGAAAAAAGTACCTATTGGATATACTTTTCTTTTATCAGCCCTGGATTGTATTATCGGTGCAGGCTGTGAAATTGTAGTTGTTGGTTCTCCTACATCTGATGAAACAATATCAATATTAAATTATTTAAATAACCAGTTTCTTCCTAATGCTGTAATCCTTTTTAAGGATAGTAGTAATGATAACGGGATTAGTGATATTGCCAGCTTTACAGATAAATATTCACCTGTTAATGCTAAATGTACTGTTTATGTTTGCAGGGATTATAAATGTAGTCTTCCAGTTTCAAGTATTGATGAGCTGGTTAAACATGAGTTACTGAAATAAGATGTTAAATTTATAAAAGGTATATTTTTATGAGTCACAGGTTTTTTATTAATCCACATCAGATAAACTGGCAGGAAAAAAAAGCTACTATTGCTGATTCTGATCAAACTTATAAAATCTCCAGAGTGTTACGGCTCAGGGAAAATGATCAGATTGTTTTGCTTGATGGCAGTGGACTTATATATAACGCACAGATTGCATCGTTCTTTTCCCGAGCTATTCAATGCAGGCTCTTAAGCCGCCGCTCAGTAAATACTGAACCTGACTTAAAAATTACAATTGCACAGTCTCTTCTTAAAGGTCCAAAGTTTGACTTTGCATTACAAAAAAACATTGAAGTTGGAATCAGTGAATTTATTCCTGTAATAACTTCAAGAACAGTTGTCAGGGTTGAGGGAAATGGCTCACCACTAGAGCTTGAAAATCGAGTACAGCGATTTCAGAAAATTGTAAGGGATGCAGCCGAACAATCAGAACGCGGTATGATTCCCATGGTTAAAAACATTGTTTCAATTGAAGAACTATGCAGACAAAATCTCTCTGAATATGATTTAAAACTTGTTTGCCTTGAAAGATCCCAGACAAACGGAATAAAAGAAGTCTTAAACAGTTTGCAGACTAAAGTCCATAAAGTTCTTATTTTGATAGGTCCTGAAGGTGGTTTTACTGAAGACGAAGTGAAACTTAGCCTTTCAAGCGGATTTACTTCAGTTAGTCTTGGCAAGAGGATTTACAGAGCAGAAACTGTAGGGATGGTAATATCTGGAATATTATTTTTTTATTTTAACGATTTAAGATAAAAAACCCGAGAGGTTTTACCCATCGGGTTTAGTTGTTGTCATCTTACTTTTGAGTAAGAATTGTTTGTTACTATCTAGCTAGGCTAACATTTCTGAATAAGCTATTTAAAAGGTAAGATTTTATCCGATTTATTCGGTAAAATCTGAGCAATGTAGCAAGAGGACGTTCCAAATGCACATTGCAAAGCCAGACAAGCGAAGAATGAGCGAGGAGGGCGGTAGACAGAAATAATTATTTTAAGTGTTCACGTTCTGATGGATTTGGATTGTTCAGTCTGTTGTACACATTTTGTATGTGCGAAGGATTGATAAATGTCTGTTGAGTAGCTCTTTGCTGGAACATAAGTTCTCTGTGTGCATTGTCCCTGTGCTTTGGAGCTTCTTCTACAAGTTTTGCAGCCATCTTTAATACACTTTCTCTCAATTCCTGTGGATTATTTACTACCTGTTCAAGGTCTACATTATTGGTCTTTTGCCATATTTCATCAAATACTTCAGGTGTAATATTCATCCTGGAATTAGTAACTGCTATAAGTCTTAGTCTTGGATTAATGATTTTATTAGCTTTTGCATTTATGCCAAACTGAAGAAATAGATTATTTAATCTGCTCTCAACAGTTTTTTCGGATATTCCAAGAATTCTGCCAATTGTTTTATTTGATAAACCTGCTGCAACAAGAAGAAGTGTTGCTGTTTGATCCTCTGATAGAAGTTCATTTGGTGGTTCCTGGGAAGGATGGTATTTTAGCTTTCTTGCAAAATAACATTTTGCTACCAGGCGAGCTCTTGGATTTAAATGTCCATTTGCATCATGGATTTTTGCAAGCCGGATCAACATTGTTGTAATCGACTCTATATTCTTTGTAGAAAAATTTAAATCTTCTGCAATTGTGGCATTTGACCATCCGGCTGTTATGAGCTGGAGAACCCTTTTTCTGCTAGGGTTATACTTAATAAGAAAGTCCGGAGCAATTGAGATTTGTACTGAATCTTTTGTTGTGTTATAGCTATTGTTATCTTGCATGTTTTGTCCCTCATTTGTAAATGACAACTGCTAGGTTTATTCCCAGGATTGATCCCTCCCTATCCAAAAATAGACAATTTAACTTAGATAAAATACCTTAAGGGTTTATGGACTTTGTAAAAAAATCAGGGATTTCTGTAAATATGATTAAAAAATTAACTGGATAGGGGATGGCTCTCTTAGTTAACTTCAAAAGATGTCTGAGTCTTTAAATATTAAGATTAAGTAAAAAATTTAGAAATTACATTAAGTTTGGGTTTAGAATCCCCTGTAAAAAGCCCCTAAAACATTAAATGGACTATAATTACTGGTGAAAAATGTCATTTTTCCAAGCAAAGGTGCTTTGTACATAATAAGGAAGAAGCTATGGATTTAGGAGCCTCAAATTTAACAAATATTCCAACAAGAGTAACTGCCCCCCCTGCAAAAACGAGTCAGTCAAATCAGGCGAACCAGTCAAATCAAAATTCGCAGTCAGCAAGACAGGCAGCATTAGGTCAGGCAACGGCCAATACACCGGCCGCTCCTGCAATAGCTAATGCAGTAGCAGCACCAGGTTCAGCACCACAAACTTCAGCTGGTGGTACAACTACACCCTCACAATCCGGTGTCAGATCAGGTGCACAAACAGTTAGTCAGACAGCTACAGGAACTGTAGCAATGGCAATGGCAAGTGCTTTTAGTGCAACATTTATGGCAGCTACAGGAGCTATTGCAATGGTTTCAAACAGAAAAAGAGTATCTGATGTTTCAGGAGATGCAAAAGAAGGCGATGGTACTGTTGAAGCTGAAACTGAGTCAGAAGCACAACCAGATGCATTGGTAGATGCAGAACAGGAAATGGGTGCTGGTGAAATAACTCAGGCAGGACAAACAAGCGGTCCTTCTACATAGAAATTTGTTCTTTATATAGTGCTAGTATTGAGCCGTGATTAAAAAGCTTATTCCAATCCTGAAAAGGCATTATCGTGAAGCTAGATGTGCCTTAAACCATAAGAACCCTCTGGAACTATTACTAGCAACCATCCTTTCAGCGCAATGTACTGATGAAAGGGTAAATATTGTAACTGAAAAATTGTTTAAAAAATATAAGAATGTAAAAGATTATGCAAATGCAAATTTAAAGGAATTTGAAAAAGATATTTACTCTACAGGTTTTTACAGAAATAAAGCAAAAAATATTATAGGTACATGCTGTATTTTACGGAAAAAATTTAATGGAAATGTGCCAAAGGATTTTAATGAGCTATTAAAACTTCCAGGTGTAGCCAGGAAAACAGCAAACTGTGTTATGGGAACTGCATTTGGAGTTCCAACTGGTGTAGTGGTTGATACCCATGTTTCAAGAATTTCACAGAGGCTTGGACTAACGAAAAACACTGATCCTAATAAAATTGAGCAGGATCTAATGAAGCTTATTCCAAAAAACGAATGGATTGGATTTAGTCACAGGTTAATATGGCATGGAAGAAGAATTTGTAATGCAAGAAAGCCAAAATGTGAAATTTGCCCTTTTAATAACCTTTGTAAGTCAGCATTTAAAGTTTTGGCCAGCTAGCTCTTCAAGTTTTTCTAAAACTTCTCCAGCATGATTCTCACAGTCAACTTTATTAAAAACAAATGCTATTTTTTGATCAGGTCCAATTATAAATGTAGTTCTTACTGTGCCCATAACTTTTTTACCGTACATGTTTTTTTCCTGCCAGACACCGTATGACATCTGAAGCTTTTTATCGGTATCAGAGATTAACGTAAAGGGAAGATCGTGCTTTTCTATAAAACTCTGATGTGATTTCTGGCTATCTTTGCTAACGCCAAGAACTACAACGTTTTTCTTTTTAAAGGTAGTGTTTCTGTCTCTTAAACTACATGCTTCTTTTGTACATCCTGGGGTATTGTCTTTTGGGTAAAAATATAAAACTACTGTTTTCCCTTTAAATTGTTTCAGGCTGATTTTATTGCCACTTTGATCAAAAGAATCAAAGTCAGGTGCTTTTTCTCCAACTTGTGGCATATCTGTTTTTGTAATTGTCCTAGGCATTAAAATCTCCTTTATAAGTAACCTTGTCTTTGGTTTCTCCTTTAACAACTCCTATTTTATATCCTTTATATCCTGATTTTTGAATTTCAGTTATTATTTCTTTTTCGTGTTTTTCATTTGTTATGACTACTGCTCCAATTCCATTGTTAAAAGTTCTTAGCATTTCCATGGTATCAATATTTCCAATCTTCTGTATTGTTTTAAATATTTGAGGTTTTTGCCATGAGCTGAGATCGATTTCACAACTTGTATTCTCGGGGGAAATTCTTGGAATATTTTCTGTAAATCCACCACCGGTAATATTTGCAATACCTTTAATTTTAAATTTTTCTGTAATAGACCTGATAACTTTTGTGTATATAAATGTAGGAGTAAGTAATAATTCACCAATTGGTTTTTTTAAATCAGAGTGTATGAAATTAATGTCCCATTGTGCATGATCAAAAAATACTTTTTGTGCAAGACTGTAACCATTACTATGCAACCCGGAGCTTTCTATTCCTAGGATTATATCTCCGGGAACTATATTCTTCCCATCGATAATTTTTGATTTTTCTACTATTCCTACTGCAAAGCCAGCAAGATCATATTCGTTATTTTTATAAAAACCTGGAAGTTCTGCAGTTTCGCCACCTAATAATGTGCAGTTAGACTCAATACACCCTGATGTGATTCCTTTTATTACATCTCTTTCTTGTTCAGGAGATAGTTTGCCTGTAGCAAAATAATCCAGAAAAAATAATGGTTCTGCACTGCAGCAAATAAGATCATTTACACACATTGCTACAAGATCAATGCCAATTGTTTCATGTTTGTTTAATTTGAAGGCAAGTTTTAGTTTTGTACCTACTCCATCAGTACTTGCAACTAGTACAGGTTCTTTATAACCGTCAGGTACTTTAAACAGACCACTAAATCCCCCAACACCTGAGATGACTTCCTTTCTGTGTGTTTCTTTTGCAAGGGGTTTTATATAATCAATGGCTTTGTTTCCAGCTTCTATATCAACTCCAGAATCCTTATATGTAAGTTTGGTATTCATCCTATAAAATAATACCTGATGCATAATCTTGTTTTCCATAAAACAGATTTATTATATGTTTTAGCAGGGTATTTATTAGGTTCTGTTCCTTTTGGATATTGGCTTGGTAAGTTAAAAGGTATAGACCTCACAAAAGAAGGAAGTGGCAGTACAGGTGCTACAAATGTCTTAAGAAGAATAGGAAAGGTTGAAGCTTTGCTTACCTTTCTGTTTGATATAGGAAAAGGTTTTCTTAGTGCTTATTTAGTTATGAAATTCAACAGGGGTGAACTTGTTGTTTTAATGACTTCAATGGCATGTATTATAGGGCATAGCAAGTCTTTGTTTCTTGGGTTTAAAGGTGGGAAGTCTTCTGCAGCAGGGCTTGGAATATTAATTGCCATTTCCTGGCAGGCTGCAGTAATAATTTTTTTAATATGGTTATTGGTAGTCTATGCCACAAAGTATTCATCCATGGGTTCTATAGTTTCAATACCTTTATCACCTTTACTGTTATTTTTATTTCACAAGCCAGTACTTTATATTTTCTTTACT
The DNA here is from genome assembly GCA_004769085.1 of Candidatus Melainabacteria bacterium SSGW_16. Classification (GTDB taxonomy): domain Bacteria; phylum Cyanobacteriota; class Vampirovibrionia; order 2-02-FULL-35-15; family 2-02-FULL-35-15; genus SSGW-16. Next base: position 74,788 of record DUDS01000029.1, on the reverse strand, counting down.
GCTATTGCTTCTTTTTATATTGTACTTATAAGACACAAGGAAAATATTCAAAGACTATTAAATGGCACTGAACCAAAAATCGGGATGAAATATTAAACCTTGCAGAGAGAGAACTCTTTGCAAATGAAGTTCCCCATCTCACTTGTTCCGACCAGCTTTGAGCCTTCCTGATAAATATCTTTTGTTCTGTATCCAGCATTAAGAACTTTTTCTACTGAGTGGAAAATTGAATCATGAATTTTCTCATTATTAAAACTATACTTAAACATCATTCCTATAGATAAAATCATGGCTATTGGATTTGCAATATTCTTTCCTGCAATATCAGGTGCACTTCCATGAACAGGTTCATATATTGCAGGAAGTGTCCCATCTCCTATTGATGCACTTGGAAGCATTCCAATGCTTCCTGTTAACATGCTTGCTTCGTCAGATAAAATATCACCGAATAAATTTTCGGCTAATATAACATCAAATTGTTTTGGATTTCTGATTAGTTGCATTGCAGCGTTATCTATATACATATGTTCAAGAGACACATCGGGGTAATTTTTTGAAACCTCAATAACAGTATCCTTCCATAGTTGTGAAACATCCAGAACATTTGCTTTATCTGCCGAAGTTACTTTCTTCTTTCTTTTTCTGGCTATTTCAAATGCAACTTTTGCAATTCTTCTTACCTCAGATTCAGAATAGACCATAGTATTGAAACCAACTTTTTCATTTCCTCTTTTTTCAATGCCTTTTGGTTTTCCAAAATAAAGTCCTCCTGTTAATTCCCTCACCACAATTAAATCTGTTCCTGCAAGAACCTCTTTCTTAATTGTGGAGCTGTCTAACAGTGAATCAAAAACAATTGCAGGTCTTAAATTAGCAAAAGTATTTAATGAAGCTCTAAGTTCAAGCAGCCCACTCTCAGGTCTTTTTTCTCTAGGTAGGCTATCATACTTTGGTCCTCCAATTGCAGCAAGTAATACAGCGTTTGATTTTTTACAAGTGTTAAGAGTATCTTCCGGGAATGGAACTCCAAACTTATCTATTGCTATGCCGCCAAAATCCTTTTTTATAATTTCAAACTTATATTTAAATTCTTTTTCTACTAAATTAAGTAATTTTACTCCTTCAGCAGATACTTCGGGTCCTATTCCATCGCCGCTAAGAAGTGTAATAGTTTTTGTTAGTTCCATAACATTTATTATAAGTTATTTAGATAGGAAATAAAATTTTTACAAAAGTGCTTACATTTATTATGCTCAACCCACACCCTTCACTTCGCTTGGTGGGCTAGCGCCTCCAACGCTCCGTTTTGGGTATGGGTTTCGCTTTTGTAAGCACTTTTGATGAACCAGTTAAGAAAATTAAACGGGAGATTTTTGAAATGTTGCTTTTACTCTTCTGGGCTGATTGTTAATTACTCCGTCAACACCAAGACTTAAAACTCTCCTGATTTCAGCTACTTCCTTTTGTTTATTTTCATTCCAGGTCCAAGGCATAATCTGGAGTCCTAAACAATGAATGCTGTCAATAAGCGCAGCTGATGTATCTTCTAAAGGCGGGTTCCAGCAGGTAATACCTATACTATCTCTTAGTTTTTGTGCTTCTGCAGGATCCTTTCCAAAGTCACTGTAAACATCTACACCAATTGCTATTTTAGGATCCAGACTTCTGGTCTTTATTAATCCAGGCACATTAAATGAAATGATTACTACTTTATCGTGCAGATTATTTTTTTGTACCCATTTCACTACTCTTTCTTCTAATCCATCATTAAATTCTTTATTTTCATCTGGTCTTTTTAATTCAATATAAACTTTGCACCCATCTGGTATAGGTAATAAATCATCAAGTGTAGCTATTTTGGGCTCTTCGCCTAAATTTGAACTTACTGATTCTCCTGCTTGTGCTGAAAGAAGTCCATCTAGTTTTGCTTTATTAAATAATGCTTTTCTTAATTCATCTGGAGAGCAATCATAAACCAGCTTTTTACCAGCGGGTAAATAAAATCCCCCGCCATTTAATTTAGGATCATCTGGTCCTGGTATGTAATCATCATGATATAAAAAGGTTTCTCCACCTACCCACTGTACATCAGTCTCAACATCAAATCCCTGATCAAGAGCAGTTCTCAGTGCATGTCTGGTATTTTCAGGAGATTCATATACAGAAATCCCCCTGTGCGCGATATTTCTGAAAACAGATGGTATGTTACTTATGAGAGTCATATAATTTTTGAATTGAAAATATTATACCTTTAAATTTATCTACTGGACAATTTTCTTTGTTCAATTTTTCTGATTAATTCTTTTAATTTATCTGATTTATTATTTAAGCCAGAATCGTCTCTTGAACTGGTATTACCAATAGTTAATGCATCTGAAATTATAATCTCTACGGTTTCTATTTCCTGGTTTGGCACTAATTCCAAATCATCTGTGACCTCATTTTTATTAGCAATTTCAATTAATTCTGTGGAGGTTGAAGTAATAACAACAGGTTTAATAGGATTTAAAGTTAGTTGTTCTTTTAATAAACTAATGGTCTTTTTTGCTTTGATAGGTTTAATCGGGTCTAGAATAAGAGGTTCTGTTATTTTATTTATATCTATTGCAAGTTGATTTTGCTGAGAGCTTGGGAGTGATGTATTATTGTCCTTTGTAATACTGCTTTCAATTTCAGCAATGATACTTTTTGTTTCTTCATCAAGCTGCTCCACTTCTTTTACTCTTGATTTTGTGATGGTTGGGTATTCTTTTATTCTTAAATTTGCAGATTCAGCCTGTGGGTTGATTTTGCTTGTAAAAATTACAATATCAGAATTTATTTTTTTTGCAGATATAAAAGACTTAAATGATTCTCCGCCTTTGCTTTCAATCAAATTTTTTATAAAATCAAATAAAATTTGGTTTTTTATTTCATTCTTTGCATCTTCAATTGTTGCATCATTTTGAGCCAGAAAGTTAGCAAATGCTTCTTCACCACCCTGCCTTTCTTTTATAAGATCAAGCCTTCTGTTAATTTCAGCCTCACTTACGTTCAGGCTTTTTGATTTAGCTTCCTGCATTACTAGCATTCTGTCAATCATCTGGTCAAGGATTATTTCTCTTGCAGATTCTTTTTCATATTTTTTATTTTGTGCATTAAAAAGCCTGTTGAACTCATTTAAGTACAAGTTTTCCCCGTTTACAATGCCAATTATTTCTTTTTTCGTTTCTAAATTTCCCTGAGCCCAGAGAGTAAAATTAAAAAATAATATTACAAATAATACAGTCTGAAAAAAATATTTTTTCATTACTTAACAGTCCTATATAAATATTGTAAATCAAAACATTAAAAAAATTGTTTTTTTTGTATCGGGCCCAAAAAGGCGGACTTATGCTATTTTTTCATTAAGGTTATGGATCTTCATATGCTCAATAATGTTAAAGAGCAAATCTAACTGCTCGGATGAGCTTAAAGCACCTGTTCTGGCTATTAGGTATGATGTTTGACTGCTTCCCCTGGCGCTGGATTTAAAAGAAATCCTTCCTTTAAAACTCTGGGGCAATTTATCCTGGATATTTAACCATTTTTCAAGCCTTGCATTAAGATCAATTTTAATATTACCGGATATATTCTCTGACTTTATATACTTTATCCCTGTGCTATTTGCAAGTATTCTTAGTTCTACTATCCTGATCAAATTGTCAACTTCTTGGGGATAATTGCCAAAACGATCTTTCCACTCGGATTTAATATATTCCAAATTTTTACTTGTTCTTACATTTGCCAGTCTTTTATACTCTGTCACCTTTTGCTGTTCATATTCTATATAACTACTTGGGATATATGCATTTATATTTAAATCTACAACACATTCAAGTTCAGGATCATTTACTTCAAGCCCTCTAAGCTTATCAACAGCTTCACTTAATAATTCACAATAGAAATCAAATCCTACAGAAATCATATGACCATGCTGTTCAGATCCAAGTATATTTCCAACACCTCTTATTTCCATATCTCGGAGCGCAATTTGATAACCTGAACCCAAATTTGAAAATTCTTTGATTGCCTGAAGCCTGTTTTTTGCAGTTTCGGTTAGAACTTTGTCTGCTTCATAAAGGCAGTAAGCATATGCCTGAATTTCTGCTCTGCCTACTCTTCCTCTTAGCTGGTATAACTGAGCAAGTCCCATTTGATCTGAATTATCAATGATTATTGTGTTTACTGACGGAATATCTATTCCTGATTCTATAATTGTAGTGCAGACAAGAACATTGTATTTTTTCTGCATGAAATCAAACATGACGTTTTCAAGCTCATTATCCTGCATCTGCCCGTGAGCAACAATAATGTTTGCTTCAGGAACAAGTTCTTTTATAAATGCAGATATTTTATAGATTGATTCAATTCTGTTGTGAACAAAATATATTTGCCCCCCGCGTTCAAGTTCATGCAACATTGCGGTTTTAATAATTGTTGTTTTACTTTCACCTACAAATGTCTTAATTGGCAGACGATTTGCGGGTGGAGTATTTATTAGTGACATATCTCTTGCTCCGGATAATGCCATATGAAGTGTTCTTGGAATTGGTGTTGCACTTAGTGTAAGAACATCAACAGTAACCCTTAAGTGTTTTAGTTTTTCCTTATGTGTTACACCAAACCTTTGTTCTTCATCAATGACTACCAAACCAAGATCTTTGAATTTAACATCATTTTGAAGCAGTCTATGAGTACCAATTACGACATCTATTTCTCCCAATCCAACTTTTCCTATTATTTGTTTTTGGTCTTTGTTACTTACAAAGCGGCTTAACATTGCAACTTTTGTTGGATATGGCGCAAGCCTTTCTGAAATTACATTAAAATGTTGTTGTGCAAGAATGGTTGTCGGGACAAGAACTGCTACTTGTTTGCCGGATAAAACAGCTTTAAAGATAGCTCTTAGCGCTACTTCAGTTTTTCCATATCCTACATCCCCGCATATAAGCCTGTCCATTGGTTTTGTGGATTCCATACTTGTTTTAACTTCACAAATTGCTTTCCATTGATCAGGCGTTTCTGTATAAGGAAAAGATTCTTCCATTTCAATCTGCCAGTGTGAATCTGAATTAAATGCAAAACCATCAAGCTTAGATCTGGCAGTGTACAGGTTCAGCAAATCCTCTGCAATTCTTTTAACAGCTTTTTTAACTTTCTTTTTTGTTAGCTCCCAGTCATTTCCCCCAAGCTTTGAGAGTTTTGGTACTACTTCTGCTGATCCTCTGTATCTATAGAGCATATTTATTTGTTCGACAGGAAGATAAAGTTTACCCTCTGATGCATACTCAATCATCAGATATTCCCTGTCAACATTGTCCAAGGTCATTTTTACAAGTCCACGGTACTTCCCGATTCCATGTTTTATGTGGACAACGTAGTCATTTGGTTTTAAATCCTCAACATTTGAATAATATTGGTAATTATCCTGTTTGTATAATCTCTTTAAAAAATTTGGTTTTCTTTTTGTCCCGAATATTTCCTGGTCAGTAAAAACAATAATTTTTGCCGGATTAATTACAAAACCGCTTGTAGTTCCTTCTTTACTGATAACTATATTTTGTTTGCTGAATTCGCCATCTTTTATATCTTCCTCATATACACCTGGTATGTTCCACTCTCTTAAAATTCCTTTTACTCTTTGAGGCTGGTCTGTAAATATTATTGTTTTATGATTTAGAGATGTGATCTCTTTCAGGTATTCTGAAAACTTCTCAAGCTGGTTATGAAATCTCATGGCAGGATCAAGCTCAAGATTTATCGAAGCAGAATTTGACTGATCAAATAATTCAAACCTGTCCAGGAATGCTCTGGAATAATTTTTTAATTTGCTTAAAACTATCTCAGGATGAAATAAAAGCAGATCCTCTAAAGGTATAATTTTTTTGTTTGATTCAAGCTCATTTTTAATCTCAATATTTCTTTGATACCAGCTTTCAATTGAAATTGCATTTGATTCCCAGTCATCTGTAATGATTATTGTATCTTCGGGAAGATAATCAAATAATGATGATGTCCGCTGGTTTACTAACTGAGAATAATATTCCAGGGATTCAAAATAATCGTTTGTTTCAATTTGTTCTTTCTCTGATTTTAGAATTTCTGATAATGAATCATCTGTTCTTGTGATTTTTGTAATAGAATCTTTTAATTTTTTTTGGTCTGTGTTTATTACATAATAACGTGGCGTTACCAATACCTTGGTTATATTTTCCTGAGATCTCTGGGTTATGAGTGAATAAATTCTGATTGACTGAATTTCATCTCCAAAGAATTCAATTCTTGCAGGTTCGCCAATTATAGGATAAATATCAAATATGTCACCCCTGGAACTGAATTCTCCTCTGTTGGTAACCATAGTATTTTTTTTATAGCCAAGTCTTATTAATTTTTCTGAAAGTGATTTTGTTTCGATTTTTATTTCAGGAGTTATTTCAAAGGAATGTTTTATCAGATCTTCTTTATTCCAGATTTTTTCAAGCAGATATTTTGCTGTAGATATAATAAGCGGCTTTTGATTGTTTTTAATCAGCCCTGTTAATGTTCTTGTCTGATGAGAGATTACTTCAGTATCGCTTGATATCTGATCATATGGAGAAACTTCCTGCCCACAGAAATAAGATAAATTATTCGGTATAAAACTAAAAATCTCATGGTAAAGATTTAATGCAGCAGTTGAATCATTTGCCAGATATAAGATTGGTCTGTTTATCGAATAAACAAGAGATAAAAGAAAAAATCCTTTGGCTGGATCTGTAATCCCATGAAAATGAACTTCTCCTCCTTTTAGAAATTTAAGCCTGGATGATACAGATTCACCCTTGGTTGTATTTAAATATTCATTTATCAAGTAATTAATGGTCATTTATTCTCTATACCCAAAATACTTTGAGTGTTATTAATCAAGCTTTATTAAAGAAGGGATCTTTTAATCCTAACATATTAAATATATAGGTCTTTTGTATTTTTGAAAGGTGATGTTTTATGCGTGATGCAGATGATTCAGTGGATTTTCTGTGCTGTTACCTCTTTTTAAGGTAAAGTGCAGATGTGGACCAGTTGAACGTCCTGTAGTGCCAACCCGCCCTATAAAATCTTTCTGAGAGACCGTTTGACCATCAGTGACATTTGTGCTGCTTAAATGGCAATATGAACTTGTGTATCCGCTTGAATGTCTTATGACAACATGTTTACCGCTTGGACCTTTTCCTAGATTATCCACTTTAATTACTTCACCGCTTGCTGATGCCATTACTGGTGTTCCTTGTGGTACAGCGATATCTATTCCATTGTGAAATTTTTTGTAGTGTAACGTTGGGTGGATTCTGTCCCCATATCCTGATGTTATTCTGCCTGTAACAGGCGATATAAACCTTTCAGCAAAGTTATTAATTTTATTTCTTATACTTCCAAATAGACTTTGTTTTTTTGTGACATGGTTTTGAGGATCCTTAGTGGGTCGAATTGGAGTGAAATAAGAGCTAAGATCTAACCTTGAACATAAATCACTAAAAAGCCCACTTGTTTTAAACCCTGAATGTTCATGTTCTGAAGTGGGTCGAATTGGAGTGAAATAAGAGCTAAGATCTAACCTTGAACATAAATCACTAAAAAGCCCACTTGTTTTAAACCCTGAATGTTCATATGTGTCAAATGAATAAGGTAATTCAAAATTTGATAGTGATGAAAAAGTGTTTGAAAATAAATTTTCAAACCGATTTAAATTAAAATCAAACGATGGTAAAACCAAGTTTTGAATTGGATTAGGCATGATTCAAAATATAAAAAGTAGTGTTTAAAGGGGATATTTATGTTTTATAGCCTAGCTTAAAGGAATTTAATCTATAAATTAGTACTTAGAGCCTAAAAGATTAAATTCAGGTTAAAAATTCGCTTTTTGCAATTCCTCTTTTTTGTAATTCCAGCAATGCAGTATAAGTAGGAAGTATGAAAAGTGTCTCCTGTTCATTCATTGACTTAACTGCATCTTTAAGTGACTTGATCAGGTTATCATTAATTTTAATTTGTTTCTGGCTTATGTCTGCATATTTTAATCTTAGAGCCATATCATATGCCCGTTTCCCTGAGACAAATATTTCTTTTTTGTGTGATGATAAAATATCAAATCTTACATCCCAGAGCCATGAAACATCTCTTCCGTCTGCAAAATTATCATTTATAGCAATCATAAATCTGGCATTTGGTATCCCTGTTAATGTTTTTAAAACTTCAGTTGCACCGGTTGGGTTTTTAATAAGGTAAATCCAGCTGGTTTTATTCTCTAAAGTTATTTTTTCTCCCCTGCCAAAAATTGTAGAGTATGACTGAAAGCTCCTTTGAATATGGACATTTGTTGTATCAGGTGAAACCGTTTTTATGCAGGCTATTGCACATAGAGCATTATATAAATTAAATACTCCTATCATATGTGTGAAAAAGCCTGATTTTATTTTTTTAGTCAAAAGATCAAAATATAATGTCTGCTCATCAGTTTTATGGTTTGTTATTTCAAAATCAAGTTCTGGTCTGGCTAGTTTACATGTGGGGCATTTGTAGTTTCCTAGATGTGCCAGGAATTTCTTTTCAAATTTCAGAATGTTATTGCATTTTGGACAACTAGTAATTTCTTCAGGATCAGCAAGCCATTTATTGTTTGAACCATTTGAATCAATGTGTGAGTCAATAATATTTAGACCGTAAAAATATTTTTTATTTGGAGAATTTAAATATGCAATTCTTGGATCGTCAGCATTTAGTATGAGAACAATGTCCTTGTCTTTGTTTATTCCTTTTTCTATTAATTTTATAGTAGTATCTAATTCACCGTATCTATCTAGTTGATCCCTGAAGAGGTTTGTAATTCCAATAAAATTAATTTTTATCTGGTCTGTTAATAGTGGCAATGTGGCTTCATCTGTTTCAAGAATTATGTATTCATGGGAAATTGTTCCAAATACATTTGCGCATGTTGAAAATAAAGTTGCAATTCCAGACAGCAGGTTTGCACCTGATTTATTAAAGATTGTTTTTTTTGAGGCTGTTTTAAGGGCATTACTAAGAAATCTGGTGGTGGTACTTTTACCATTTGTGCCAGTTATTACAATTACTTTGCAGTTTTCCTTCAGGATGAAATGTTTTAAAAAATCTTTTTGTAAGCTAAGAGCTATTTTTCCAGGGAAGTTTGAAGCCTGACCGAGCTTAAATATTCTTATTAACAGACTTAAAATTTTTGCTGACCACAAGGAGAGTAGAAATACAAATTTTTCCATAGAATATTTTGATCTTTATCCCGGAGGCCATTTATGAAATCTGCCGCCTAGTATGTGAAGATGTAGATGATGAACAGTCTGTCCACCGTTGTCTCCGGTGTTAATAACTGTTCTGAACCCTTCATCAAGACCTTGTTTTTTTGCTACATCACAAGCTGTTAAAAATAACTTCCCAAGCATGGGTACATCATTAACTTCAAGCAGGTTCTTATAGTGTTTTTTTGGTATTACAAGAGTATGAACAGGACTTACAGGTTTAATATCATTAAATGCTATAAACTCTTCATTTTCAAAAACAATTTGTGTCTGTAATTCTTTCTTTGCAATTTTGCAGAAAATGCAGTTATTAGAGTCATCATTCATTCCTAAAGTATAATCTATTGGGTACGATGTGTCATCTGCTTGAATTAGTTATTTAACAACCTTCCAATGCATCAGACTGAAATATTAAGCAACATAATAGAGAAAATAAAAGGTTCAAAGAAGAGTCTTGTACTTTCTCATCTAAATCCTGATGGAGATACTTTAGGCTCAATGCTTGCTCTCGGAGCTGTTTTAAAAGAAAGCGGTCATGTAGTTGATCATGTTGTCTCAGATGATGTGCCTGAAGTTCTTAAATTTTTACCTTTTGCAGAATATGTTAAAAGACCTGAATCAGAAGGTCTTCAGAAGAACTATGATCTTGCTTTTAGTCTTGACTGTGGTTCGATAAAAAGGCTTGGTTCTGCAAAGTCTTTGTGGTTTAATGCAGGAGCAACTATTAACATTGATCACCACATTTCAAATGAAGGTTTTGGGAATATTAACTGGATTGAGCCTGAAGCGACAAGTACTGGTCAGGTTGTTTACTGGCTTACAAAAGAATTGAAAGTAAAGATCACCAAGGAAATCGCAACGTTATTTTATATTACGTTACTTACTGATACGGGATGTTTTTCAAATTCAAATACAAATGCTGAAGCTATGAAATGGGCATCTGAATTAATTTTGTTGGGTGCTGAGCATGAAAAAGTTTATAAAAAAGTTTTTATGGAAAAGCCTTATAGAGCTGTTAAATTATTTGGAGCAGCCCTGAATAATCTTAGCCTTCTTGAAGATGGCATGCTTGCATGGACCTATGTAGATAATGGACTCATGAAAAGCCTTTCTGCTATGAGTGAAGATGCTGAAGATATTGTAGATTATATGATGAGGACAAAGGGTGTAAAGGTTGGTGTATTCTTTAGGGATGATTTAAGTGAAATCAAAATCAGCCTTAGATCAAATACTAATGAAATTGATGTTAGCAGAATTGCAGCTTCAATTGGTGGTGGTGGGCATAAAAGAGCAGCGGGAGCAAATATAAAAGCACCTTTTGATGAAGTAAAAAAAACAGTCCTGGATAAGGTTTTATATGAACTTAAAAGTAGAAAATAATAAATCCATAGGAGTAATAATTGCAGCAGCCGGCAGTTCAGCCAGGATGGATGAATATTCGGGAATATCAAAACAATTTATTGAAGTAAATGAAAAGCCACTGTTAAGTTATTCACTTGAAAAAATTTTAATGATAAAGAGTGTTAATCAGATTGTAATTGTTTCTAATGATCCTGGGAAAACTTTAGACCTTATAAATCATTCTTATTTGCCCCCTGATATTAAAATAAGTGTTGTAATCGGTGGCAAGCTAAGACAGGATTCTGTATATAATGGATTTTGTAAGATAAATAAAAGTACTGATTTGGTTTTAATTCATGATGTTGCAAGACCTCTGGTAAATATAAATGACATAGAAAAATGTATAGAGGTTGCATCCAGAACAGGTAGTGGTGTTCTTGCAATTCCAGTTGTTGATACACTCAAAAAAGCAAAATATGATAATGACGAATTGATTATAAAGGAAACAATTAACCGTGAAGGTCTTTTTGCCGTGCAAACTCCTCAGATTTTCTCATATAGTCTGTTGGAAAAAGCTTATAAGATTTACAGGAATTCCCCCACTTCAGAATTAGTCTCTAATTCGTTTACAGATGAAGCAGGTATGGTAGAACTTTTAACTGGAAGAGTTAATCTTGTTTTGGGATCAAGAACTAATATTAAAATTACCTTTCCTGAGGACTTATTACTGGCAGAATCTGTTTTAAAAAATGAAGTTAATATTAGTAATAGGAAACTAAAAAGCAGGTGTTAGAGGTTTTAAAATAGCCATGTCTGAAATTATAAAAATTAAAGTACCAGCTTCAACTTCAAACCTTGGACCAGGTTTTGACACATTATCTCTTGCGCTTGATTTGTATAATGAGTTTACCTTTAAAGTTACCGATGGTGGATTAAAGATAAATCAAACTAATCCCAATGCACTTCCTGAAGACAGTAATAATCTTGTCTACAGATCTTTTTGTGAAGTTTATAAAAAAATGAAAAAAAATCCGCCGGGTATTGAGCTTGATATTAGCTGTAAAATTCCTCTTGCTGCAGGCTTAGGTTCAAGTGCAAGTGCTGTTGTAAGCGGACTTCTGGCTGCAAATACCTTTTTAGGGAATCCTTTATCTGTAAATGAAATTCTTGTTCTTGCAACAAAACTTGAGAGACACCCTGATAATGCAGCAGCAGCAGTATGCGGTGGACTCACTATATCAGTAACATCTGATGAGATGGTTTATGTAAGTAAATTTCCATGGCCTGAAGAGCTTCTTGTCGTTGTTATAATTCCTGATTTTGAGTTGCCCACCAGAATATCACGTGAACTTTTACCTGCAAATATTCCATATGGAGATGCCACATTTAATGTAAGCCGCACTGCATATCTTCTCTCATGTCTTTTAAACAAGGAGTGGGAAGGTTTAAAGATTGGCTTTCAGGACAGATTGCATCAGCCTTTCAGAAAGGATCTTATCCCTGGGATGGAAAATATCCTTAACGAGGCAGTTTCCTGTGGAGCACTTGGTGCTACCTTATCTGGTGCTGGACCAACACTTGTGGCGTTTGTGAATAACAAAGATAAAGCTGAAAAGGTTGGAAAGTCTATGGTGGATAAATGGCAGTCCTACAAAGTAAAAAGTTCATACAAAGTATTAAAAGTTTCAAATAATGGAGCTAAGGTAGAGTCATTAGTAACCAAATGATAGTTATAAACCGTGAATTCCAGATGCAACTGCTGCTCCAAGAATTGCTCCGACAAAAACTTCTACTGGTGTATGTCCCAGCAATTCCCTGAATTTCTGGGTACTTAGATTTGGGTGTTCAGAAAATATTTCAGAGACAATCTGATTTAATACAGAAGCTTGTTTTCCCACTGCGCGTCTTAAACCTGCAGCATCATACATTACTACAAGGGCCATTGTAAAAGCTATTGCAAAGAGTGCTGAATTAAACCCGTCAATTAATCCTGTGCTTGTTGCCATTGCCATCATGAATGAACTGTGACTTGAGGGCATGCCACCGGTTTGAAAAAGTCTCTTGAAATTTATCTGGCGATGAACAATAAGAAAAACAATAAACTTATAAAATTGTGCTATGAAATTTGCACTTACTGCAGAAAGGATTATTTCAACGCTGTTGCTTAATAGTGTTAAAGGCATTTTTAATTTATCCTGTTAATTACAAAATCTGAAATTGAACACAGTAGAGAAATATTAAAGGGGGTTTCAGCAAGATCAGATTTTGCTTTTTTTATTAGATCTTCTGTCATCTTTTTTGATTTTTCAATTCCCATTATTAGTGGATAAGTTGATTTATCCTGGTCTCTGTCTTTCCCAGACGTTTTTCCCAGTGTTTTTGTGTCGCTTGTAACATCAAGTATGTCATCAATTATTTGAAATGCAATTCCTATATTAATTCCAAACCTCTCAAAGCTCTTTATTATAGTTTCATTTAGTGCTTTTTCTGTAATAGATTTATTGTTATTTAAACCTATAATTACCCCACATAAAACAGATGCTTTTATTAGTTCTGCTGTTTTAAGTCTTGAAATTTCCTCGATTTTTGACTTAGATCTCTGTGTTGCTGAAGTCTTTAAATCCAGAATTTGTCCGGGGACAAGACCAAGCCCGAAAGCTTTGCTTAATACACTTATTAATTTTAGTTTCTGAGAATCTGAAATCGTTTTTGTATTCTCTACAATAAGCTCGAATGCCAAACTTAGCATTGCATCTCCTGCAAGTATTGCTGTAGCTTCACCATAAGCCTTATGACAGGATGGTCTTCCACGTCTTAAGTCATCGTTATCCATACTTGGTAAATCGTCATGAATTAAACTCATTGCATGTATTAGTTCTATTGATGCGCAGGCAGTAAGACAGTCATCGAGGTGTGTTTTGTCCGGACTAACGGTTTCATAGCTTGCAAGGCATAATATGCTCCTGATTCTTTTTCCACCATCAAGCAGTGAGTATCTTATGGCATCCCAGAGTTCTTTTGGTTCAATATAATTGTTACTTTCTATAAATATTTTTTTTAAATATTTATCGATGAGACTTTTTTGTTGTCCCAGATAAACTTCAATGTCTATATTAGATTTTAGTTCTGTAACCATATGAATATTCTATATTATGTGGTTTTTGCATTTTCGAATTACTGAATTTTTATATCTCTGTGCTAACATATTTAGCTATGAATGCTGCAATAGAGACAATTCTGGATATAAACAAAATCAGAGAAATAATACCTCATAGGTACCCTTTTTTGCTTGTTGACAGGATTACATTCCTTGAACCAGGGATTAAAGCAAGCGGTTATAAGAATGTTACTACTAATGAACCTTTTTTTCAGGGACATTTTCCTGGAAACCCAATAATGCCAGGTGTTCTTATTATTGAAGCACTGGCACAGCTTGGTTGTATTGCAATGCTTGTTAAAGAAGAATACAAAGGAAAGATTGGTTTATTTGCAGGAATTGATAATGTGAGATTTAAAAAACCAGTTATACCGGGTGACAAACTTGAATTATATGTTGAACTGTTAAAACTAAAAGGTCCTATTGGTAAATTTAAAGCTGAAGCCAAAGTAGATAATCAACTTGCTGCAGAAGCTGAGGTATTGTTTGCTATTGCTGATAAGCCTCAGAACAGGGAAACATAATCTTTTTCAATCTCCTCATTTTGAGCAGAAAGTATATTAAATAAAACTCCACACATTGAAAGAGTTACCACCAGGGAAGTCCCTCCGCAGCTGAAAAAAGGTAATGTTACTCCTGTGACAGGAAACAACCCGCTTGCAACAGAGATGTTTACTACTGCTTGTGTGGCAATTAGAAAAATGATGCTGCTTCCCAGTATTCTTCCATATTTATTTTTTGTTTTATTAACAAGAAATATTCCACGCAGTATCCATGTAAGATAAAGTATCAGAACTGCAAGTACGCCAAAGAAGCCGATTTCTTCAGCCATAACTGCAAAAATAAAGTCTGAATGGGGGACAGGAAGATTACCCTGCTTCTGGAATGAGTTCCCGAATCCTGTGCCGAATAACCCTCCTAATGCAAGGGCATATCTGGACTGAATAATGTTAAAACCTTTAAATGAAGGATCTTCTTCCGGGTGAAGCCAGAAATAAATTCTTTCTGCCTGATATGGGGTAGATGTTATTTTGAAATAAGCCGCTGAGCAAGCGGTTGCTAAAAGTAAAATTATAAGCCAAGAAGGAAAGCCAAACATGAAAAGCATCTCTATAAGAACCAGGAATAAAATTACAGCAGATCCCAGATCCGGCTGTTTAAAAACCAGTCCAATCAGGATGAATGCAAGTAAAAGATAGTAATAGGATTTAAATATTTTCCAGTTATATTTTGTAAGGAATCTTGCCATAAGGAGTATTACAGAGAACTTCACAACCTCTGCAGGCTGAAACTGAAAAATTACAAGATCAATCCATCGCCTGGAACCACCTGTAACTTTTCCTATTGGTGTATAAAGCATAAGCCCCATAATTACAAGTAAAGAAAGTGCAATAAACCAGGTTGTGTTATACCATTTTTTGTAGTTCATTCTAAAAAATAAAATAAATAAAGCCATCCCCATGATAAATGCCAATAATTGCTTGAATCCAAGAAACCAGAAGTTTTTTGTGAGACTAAAGGACAGATATGCGCTGCTTGAAAAAGCAAACAAAAGACCAATGCATACTAATGCTACGGTTAGCTGAAGAAAAAATAAGTCAATTAATTTTAATCTCTCCCACGAGCTCTTTAAAAATGTGTCCTCTTTCTTCATAGTTTTTAAACATATCAAAACTAGCACATGCTGGAGAAAATAAGACTATATCTGTTTTAGATCCTAACGAAGCTGATACTGCTTCACTCAGGTTGCTGACAGTATGCAAATTATTAAAGTTGTTTTTGGCTAGTTCTTTATTAAACCTTTCTTTTGCTTCCCCAAACAAAATTACATCCGTTACATAATTTTTAACAGACTGAATCATTTCATTTAATGATGTATTTTTGTCACGACCGCCAAGTATTAATGTAATTCGTTTATTACCAGACAGACCAAGTGCTTCAATTGCTTTAATTGTTGCTTCAGGATTTGTTGCTTTTGAATCGTTATAGAAGTCTTTACCCTGTATCTTTTTTACAAACTCAAGCCTGTGTTCAACACCCTCAAAAGTTTTTAATCCTTCAGATATTTTGGAGGAAGTATCAACTTTAAGGATATATCCAGCTGCAATACTAGCCAGAGCATTTTCAATATTATGCATGCCGATAATTCTTAACTGATTTTTGTTGATTACCTCTTGTACTTTATTATTAATACTTACTTTTAAAAAATCGTTTTCAAGATATGCAAAATATTTGTATGAATCAAGCACATTCTTTTCTCTTAAATCAGAGGAAAAATAAAAAAGATTTCCAGGCACACTAAATTTCCTTAATACCGGATCATTAAAATTAAGGATAGACCAGCAATTTGGTTTTTGCTGGGTAAATAGTTTATGTTTTGCTTCTATATAGTTCTCCAGATTTCCGTGCCATTCTATATGGTCAGGTGTTATATTCAGGCAGATTGCTATATCACAGCACAGGGTTGGACTGTAAAAAATCTGAAATGAACTTACCTCAAGCACATAATAATCTGTTTCCTTATCTTTATTACCAACTGCTTCAATAAAAGGTGTACCAATGTTTCCACATGATAAAGCTTTTTTATCAGCAGATTTTAATATGTGTGTAATCAGGCTGCATGTTGTAGTTTTTCCGTTTGTACCTGTTATAGCAATGATTGGCTTGGTAGTGTAACTTTTTGCAAGTTCAATATCAGACACCAGTGGAATTCCTAGTCTGATTATTTTTTTTACAATTTCAGACTCTGGACTTATTCCAGGACTAATAATTACTAAGTCAGCTTTGTTAATAAAGTTATCAGAATTAATACCGAATTCCGTTTTTACTCCTGCCTTTTTCAGTCCATCAATGTCAGGTGAGGATTTACTTTCAATTTCTTTCTTTTCGCTTAAAAGAATATTGCCGGCTTTGCCCAGAAGGAAATTTGCTGTTGCAATTCCTGTTTTACCTGCTCCAAGTATCAGTACAGTTTTATCTGAAAGGTTTTTAAGATCCACATACTAAATTTATCATGTGATTTATCATAATTACTCAGGCATATAGCTGAACAACTAAAAATCACTTTACTAGGAAGGTTTTGTCCAATTTATTTGGCAAAACCTTTATACCGTTAAATTTAATCTTTAATAAGTGCACTATGGAAAGGTGGCGAGTCTCATTATGAGCGAGCCACCTGTGTAAAAAAACTTACCAGAGCATTGTTAAACCAATTTCATTCCCGTCTGGATTCCATACAACCTTATTAAAAATCTCAAATAATAGCGGTAACCCTCTCCCGCCTTCTTCCAATGTGTCTACTTCCTTGATCTTTTTTATGTTTTTAATTTTTGACTGCCAGTTAAAACCAGGACCAGGATCCTTTATTGTAAATGAAATTGAATTATTTTTAATCCACCAAGCAAGTGTTACAATTGTATTTTTATCTTTTCCTCCTGAGGCGGACCCGCCTTCGGCGGGTACTTTTCCGAGTCCGTGCCTGAATGAATTATAAAGCGTTTCAACTAGTCCAAGCTTTAAACCAGGTTCCATGTTCTTGGGTAAACCATTTGAGATAGCATCATCCAGGATAACTTTTATCTTGGTATTTAAGTAATCCTGGTTATCATTATCAAACTTCATAATATTAATTTCAGGCATTTCTACTGCTACAACCAGCCTGTCATCATCCTGTGTGGCTCCTTTACTGTATATATTTAATTGTTTTATCAGCATTTCAGGCAGTTCAGTTAATTTGTATTTTGCGTGTGATTTAAGCACTTCATTTATCCAGTTTTCAGGCACAAATTTTCCGTCAAGCTGTCTTTGCTCAGTTAAACCATCTGTGAAAATAAACATTCTATCCCCAACTTTAAATGGAAATTCTTTTATAGTATAATCACCTGCTGCATCCTGGACAGATAAAAGTCCAAGAGGTACACCTGGGTCATCTGATATTTTTCCTATTGTATCGTCGTGAATAATGACAGGTGAAGGATGTCCTGCATTTGAACAGGTTATTTTTCCTTCAATGAGATCGTAAATTCCATACCAGGCTGTTGCATAAAAATCAGAATACTGGTTTTGTTCGTAAATTGAGTTGCTTAAAGCAGTTAAAAATGCTTCAGGATGCCATGAAGTATCCTGGTTTTCCAATAAGCTTTTCATTTCTCCTATTATGTATCCAGTAAGTAATGCTGCAGCTGGTCCTTTTCCTGATACATCACCAATTAAAATACCGATTTTATGTGGAGCAAGTTCAGAAATCCAGTAAAAATCCCCAGAAACATTGTGGTGTGGATGATATGAAACTGCTATTGATAAATTTTTGCTTGTATCAGATCCTGCACTTAGCAAAATTGACTGGAGTTGAGCAGCCTGTTTTAGTTCCCTGGAGAGTTTTGTCTGGTACTCAGTTAGTTTACCGACCATTTCCGCCTGATTAATTGCTACACCTACCTGACTTGCAACAGACTGTATAAAAGATATTTCTTCACTGGTCCAATTCCGAGGGACATCACACTGATGAAAACATAGCCAGCCGAAGGAATTTCTCTGGAAGGTTATAGGGACGGCCAGATAACCTCTTGTCCCAATTTTATATAAGTGTTCAACTTCTTTTTCATTTAGTCTTGCAAGTCTGGGCTCATTACGGATATCTGTTATTGAAATAGATTCATCATTTTTTTCGGTAATTTTGTTTATGATAAGCGGATTCTCTTTTCCAACACCTAGTGGTTTAGTTTTGTTTGCACAATATTCATGCGATATTTTTTCGCGATTTGTCTTATGGTCAATTGTGTTAATAAAACATCTGCTTGCCTGTAGTGCCTGACCCAGTTCTGCAACGGTTCTTTCAAGAATAACATTAATATTTAAGGTTCCGCGAATCCTTGAAGTAAGCCTGTTCAAGAGTTTTTCTCTTGATGCCCATGACTTTGCCTTATTGAAGAGTTTTGATTTTTCTACTGCTGTTGCAATTGGATTTGCCGCTGACTGAAGTATTTGTAATTCATGTTCAGTCCAGCTCCTTTGGTTTCTGCACTGATGAAGATATACAACACCTACCAGTTCATTGTTATGCTGGATCAATGGAGCCATTAGTATTGAACGTAAGTCTTCACTAAGGTGACCTGAGGTAATTTCATGGGTGATAGTGTCGTTAATTATCAATGGTTTCAATGTATCTGTAACGATTTTATATAATGCTGACAAGCTTACCTGGGAATAGGTTTCTTTCTTCCTTTTCCATTCACCTGATGCAAACTCTCTCACAAGATCTTTGTTTGATGAATAATTAGGGATTATAATTCCACATCTGCTTACTTTAAAATAATGACCAAGTTCATCAACTGTTGCCTGGAGAATGTGCTCAAGGTCAAAAGTTGAGTTTATTCTTTCAATTAATTTCCAGAGAAGTCTCTCACTCCCTGATTTTTCAAGTGCATCTTTTCTTTCTTTTGCCAGAGAATGAGTCATCTGCTGCAGATGTGCAGACATCTGGTTACTTTCCTGCAGACTCTGATTTAGAATTTTTTCCTTGTTTGCTGCTGCTTTTCTTTCAGTTTCAAGTTGTTTCTGTAGTCTGTAAACCTCAGATGTGCAGGACTGCATGTCATTTAGTTTACTTGATTCTGTATTTGTACTTTTACCTTCATCTTGTTTCATTTAATATATCTAAGTCATTTTATTTTAAATCTTAAGCAGCATCATCTATCCCTGTTACCCTTGCTAACTGATGTAATCTTGTAAGATGAAGCAGTTTTTGAACTTCAGGGATTACTTTTATTAGTTCAAGTTCAGCTCCAACCATCCTGCATTCTTTCCATAGGCGAACAATTGCTCCGGTACCGGCACTGTCGATGAACTGAAGATCTTCACAGTCAAGTGTGACAATACTGTGCTGACCAATTTTTGGTAAAACCTCTTCTTTAAAGTGATCTGCTTCACTATACAGAAGTTGGCCACCGATTTTTACAAATAATTTATCTTCCTTGTCCTGTACTTCTAATTTCATGATTTGTAGTCCTTGCTGTTATTAATAATTAGTTGGGTGATAACTGCTACTTAACCCCGGACATGTTTCTAATTCCACAAAGAGAAGAGGCTTTAACATAAGCATTCTTAATTTTGATGGTTTGTTAATAATTCATTACGATGTTTTTTCATTTATTGTAGAGTTAGCACTATTAGGTGATTTTTCTTCTTCTTAAGCCTTATATTGAGCGAAGCGTAAAACCCCGAGACTTGCCTAGAGGGATATAAGCAAGCCAATTCAAACTGACTTTCTAAGTCTGACAACTGGTGATGAAGTCAAAAATCGGCTTAATACCCTGTTGTTTGTGTCAAGGATAGCCAATTCTAAGAAAGTCAGTTTATTTATTAAGTAATTTTACAGGACACTTTATTTTTTTAACCACTTATTAAATTTCCTTTCGTCTGCTTAATTACATATTTATGGCACATATTTAACTGCTTGTTTTGCATTATTTAGGCCTAATTCGGCCATTTGTTTTATTTTTGGCCGAACCTAAAGGTTTGTAAAACAAGCTCATTGACGATCTTTTATAAAATTGCAAGATAGATGATAATAATCAGCATATGGTTCCGGAAAAGAAAATTAGATTACGAAGATTTTAATTTTAGATAATTTAAATAATAATGAGGAATAAATGAGTAAATATTCAAGCCACTTTGCAGATGAAGAACTTGTAATTGCATGCCAATCGGGTGACAGGGAAGCAATGGAATGCCTTGTAAAAAAATATCAGAGATCAGTTTTTTCCATGCTTTATCAGTTAGCTCCTGACTGGAGTGATAATTCCGATCTTGCTCAGGAAGTGTTTATTAGAGTATATAGAGGAATTAACTCCTTAAGAAATCCTAAAACATTCAGATCATGGCTGAACCAGATAGTCGTGAATTTGTTTTATGATGAATTAAGACGAAGACCAAGGCGTCTGCCGACAGTGTCAATAGATGCTCCAATAGAGAGTGAACATGGTGAGTCGGATTTGGTCAGGGAAATACCGGATCCTTCTTTAAAACCGGATGAAGTATCTCTTGTGCAGGAACTGGATCAGTTTATAAAGAAAGCAATGGCTCAGTTACCGGAACAGTTCAGAACTGCTATCGTCCTGCGAGAATTGCAGGGACTTAGTTATGAAGAAATAGCTCAGGTAATAGGATGTGAGCTTGGAACAGTAAAGAGTAGAATTGCACGGGCAAGGGGAAGATTGCAGGAAGTATTAAGTCCGTACCTGGACAAACCAATGGTTGTTCAGCGAGCAGTAAATGATTCAAATGGCAACTGATGGAGAAAACAAAGACAAGCCGTACGATGAAATCAGTGACTTATTAAAGAAATACTACAAGCCGGAAAAAGAAATCGACCCAGTTGAGTTCTGGGACGATGTTGCAAAAAAAATTGATTCTTTGTTTCATAAGGAATTATATTCAGATAAAACAACAGATGAAAATGGCAGGATGTTAACTGATGAAGAAAGATACTGGATGGGTCTTGATGAATATCTGAAAAACCAGACAGGTTCTATAAAGCATAAGACCATTACCGAACATCTTTTAAGTTGTAAAGAATGTAGAAACAATTACAACAACCTGTTGAATAAAAAAAAACTAGTTCTTAGCTCTCTCTATGCTTTAAGTAAATAATTAATTGTTTTTACTTAACTTCATAATAAATGTTTTATTTATTGTAGGATTAATAAATTTTACTTCTTCATTGGTAATCTCAGTAATTTTTAGCCCCTGATATTCGTCCTTTTTTTTCAGTATTTCAATTTTATTATTTAACTTGTCTTTTATAATTGCTGCATTGTTGCCGTCGTCATTGTTTATAATTCCAACAAGCTCAAGTTGACTTGTTATTTTTTCAAGGGAGTTGCTTATATCATTAATTTTTTCATCAATTTCTTTTTTCTGTATCAAGTATTTTGGCAACCAGCTTATATTAAATTCTTCTTCTGAAGTTACTGCTTCTCTCTGTATAGGGGTATTTGATACTGGCATGAGAGAACTTTTTTCGATGTTTATTTTGTTTCTTAGGTCTGTTTTGGTGCTATTATTTTTGTTTTCTGCACTGTTTAATAAAACCTCTCTTGTTGCCGATGCAAATTTTGGTAAATTAACGTTTAAATCATTAGTGTTTTGATTTGCTTTGCTTGTATCTTTAATTTGTGTAGCAGGCATCACCTCAAGATTTGCTAATTTAGGAAGTTCTTTATTAATAGACTTAACCTTAGCAACATCTGTATTTTTTGTAGGATTTTTTATTTCAGTCTGATTTTTTATTTTTTCAATAGAAGTATCTTGAAGATTTTCATTGGTTTCTGCCTCAATTATTTTTGATTCTTTATTGTTGCTTTGAGATTGATCTGCCTTAAAATCAGGCAGATTAATTATCCATAAAGACCAAATCCCAAGCAAAATTATGCATAATAGAATTCTTATACTTGAGATTATCCTGTTATTTGTTTCCATAATATTTTTTGTGGCTGGATTTGTATATCACTTTTTGCTTCGGAATTAATTTGCCACTTATAAAACCAATTCAGGTGCTTTCTGATAACATTATTGTAATTGAGAAGCTCATAATGATTCAATTTCTTAATGTTACAAAAATGTACGGGGAGTTAAAAGCTCTTGATAACCTAACTTTTCAGATTAATCTTGGTGAAATGGTATTTATTGTTGGACCTAGTGGTGCAGGTAAATCTACTGTTTTAAGATTGCTGTACAGGGAAGAAAAACCAACTTCCGGACAAGTTTTTGTGTCAAATGTTGATGTTTCAAGACTTCCAAATAGTCAAATGCCTTTGCTAAGGAGAAGAATGGGAGTAGTGTTTCAGGATTTTAAGCTTTTACAAAATAAGACTTCATTTGAAAATATTGCATATCCTTTGTTTGCAATTGGAATGGATCAGAATGAAATCAAGAAAAGAGTGCATGGTGCACTTAAAGTGGTTGGACTTACAAATAAGGCAAATGATTTTCCAAAGAATCTTTCTGGTGGTGAACAACAAAGGGTTGGAATTGCAAGAGCAATAGTACAGGGACCTGCGCTTCTTGTTGCAGATGAACCTACAGGAAATCTTGATCCTGCTACTTCTATGGAAATATTTCAGTTGCTTGAAAGAATTAACCAACGTGGTACTACAGTTCTTGTAGCCACACACAATCAGCCTGTTGTTGATCAGATGAGGAAAAGGGTTCTCGCACTAAATAGTGGTAGGATGGTAAGCGATGTAAAAACAGGGACTTATATATCCCAGGCTAATTAAGAGATAATCAAGAGGTTTTTAATTTAAAATGTTTTCTCCGAGAAAAATAAGAATGGCTTATAGAGTCCTTTATGAAACTTGGTTGGATATCTGGCGTGGAGGGTGGTCTAACTGGATAGTTATAAGTATTCTTACTTCTGTGCTTGCGATTTTTGGTATTGTTCTTCAGGTGTCTTTTGGTTTAAATCTTATAGGACAGAAGCTTTCTGATCAGCTTGAGTTTTCTGTATATCTTGCAAATCATGTTGATGTAAGAGAATTTGCTCTACAGCTTGACAAGGTTCCAACCATAAAAAGAGTTGAGGTTATTGACAGGGAAGTTGCATGGGAAGAGTTTCGTAAGAACTTTTCTATAGCAGAAGATTTTCAGAATCCACTTCCAAATACTCTTCACGTAAGAGTCAGCAGTCCTGAAGAACTTAGAACAACAATTGAAGCAGTAAAAAAAATGGATGGGGTTTCATATATAAATTATGCTCCTGGTGTTTTGGGTTTTATAAATAAACTAAAAACTTTCTTTCAGATTATCGGAGTGATAATTACTCTTCTCCTGGTAGTTGTTACCATAGTAATTACAGGAAATACTATCCAGCTTGTAATTCATTCAAGGCAGAATGAAATTGAGGTTTTAAGATTAATGGGGGTAGATGACTGGTATATTAAGAGTCCTTTGATTTTACAGGGTATCTTTTATGCATTTGTTGCTGCCACATTTGCGATTATCCCTTTATATATGCTTCAGAGTTTTTTCTGGGAGACTGCGCAAAACCTTATAGGAAGTGCTTTGCCAACTGGGCTGCCTGAATATTTTTCGGGGAATATTTTCCAGATATATTATGTTTTGCTTGTGGTTGGAATTATAGTCAGCAGCACAGGCTGTTTATGGTCTACTAAAAAATATTTAAAGATTTAGTATGAATTTTCGGGAAATTAGTCTTAAGTCTTTCAGTAAAATTAATCTTGCATTGTGGATAAAAGAAAAAAGACCTGATGGATACCATGAAATTGAAACAATTTTTTATGAAAATAAAGATCTTTATGATGAAATCGAAATAAATTTTACTAATGGATCAAAATTAGATGTATCTGTTATATTTTCTGATAACAAGCTTAACGAGCGTATTTTACTCCAGGATAATCTCGCTTATAAAGCAGCATCTGCATTTTTAAATAAAATAGGTGCTGTAGGTTCTTGTGAGATAAAAATAAAAAAGCAGATCCCGATAGAGGCAGGTCTTGGTGGAGGCAGCTCAAATGCTGCATTTGTGCTAAAAGGATTAAATGAAATTTTTAATTATCCTTTACACCAAAATGAGTTATTAAATATTGCAGCTGGTATTGGCTCTGATGTTTCATTTTTTATAATTGGCGGGACATGTCTTGGCAAAGGGAGGGGTGAGATTCTTAAAAAACTTGAGAACAATCTTTCTTTGGAGGTAAGGATAGTAAAACCTCAGAATGTTTCTGTTTCAACAAAATGGGCTTACGAATTAACTGATAGCAGGGAATTTATTCCCAGTCATGATGATGGAATCAAATCTCTCATTGATGCAATGAAAACAGGTGATTATAATTTGTTTTATAAAAATCTATTTAATGATTTTGAAAATATTGTTTTTTCTAATTTTCCTGAACTGATTAAGCTCAGGAATAATTTGTTTAGTGAAGATTTTAATGCTGTTGGACTTTGTGGTTCAGGTTCTGCTTTATACAGTATCAGGACAAAAACTCCTTAGACGGCAGCTTAAAACTATTTAATTTAAACATCTCATAACCTGAATCCATTTCGAAGATTAGTTAAGACGGGTATTCTTGTTAAAAGTTGAGTATGAGAGCATAGTACAAATAACCAATTCTTAATTGTCAGTTGTCAATATCTTCATTGTTGCATTGGTTTTATAGAGCAGAGGTGCTTGTAAACCATAATTATTTGTAAAAGAGAGTAAAAAGGTATAGAGAATGTTTATTTTAGAACTTGGCCCAGTAATAGGTCCTAAAACAGCACAAAGGGTTGAAGAACAAACACATGTTCATGGTGATTCAGATGAACATGCTGGTACTACAGTTAGTGATGAAAGAGATTCATTTCAGGTTTTAGATGATCCTGGCTCACCTTATCAGGAGATAAGTAATTTTCCAAGTCCGCAACGGAGAACGGTTCCACCTGCACCAAATGGAAACTTAGAAACACCAAGAGAGCAGGTTTCAAGAAGATTAACAGGATGTGATGGATTACCTTGTGAACTTAGAGATTCTGTAACAGAACACTTATCGCAAAATCCAAATGTAACTAATTCAAATGGAAGAATCAGGCTAGTTACTGAAAGTGAATTATTTGGCAGACCTTCTTCCAATACTGCTTCAGATATCCTTGATTATGGAGTTCAGAATGGTTTGATTGGTCAGGAAGAAGCAAATGAATTGCTTGAAGAATTTGCAAAGTTTAGGGAAGCAAGAAGAGTCGAAAGTCAGGAACTGGAAATGGTTCTGGCTATAACTGCAGCATCTGGCTTTCCTGATGTTGCTCTTGCATCTTTAAAAAGTATAGTTGGATATTTAAAAACAGGAGCTGCAATAAGTGCAGCAAATGGTTCGATATCACAGTTTGCTGCATGGGCAATGGATGAAGCAAGACAACTTGCAAGAACAAAAGGAGATTCATCCTACGCAAGAAATCTTATATCAATCCTTGAAGGATCTTCACATGCGTGTCATTCTGTAGGAGCGGATCATCATGGTGGACCAGAGGGTGCTGAACAGGTTGATACCCAGGTTCATACTCATGTTGAAGCAAGAGAAGAACCAGTTTATGCAGTAGATGAAAATAACAATGTACTTGGAGTAGCTTACTATCAGTATACATATGAGGAAGTTCCTGAAGTACATGCACAGGCTCATGCTGAAACAGCAAATATAATATCAGGATTACAGATAGCTGCAAGTAGTAATGCAGGTATTGCTGAACAAGAATCCGGCGCTAAAAGGGCTGAACTTCAGAGAGGCTATGCAGCAAGAGAAAATATAGTGAGATTACACTATACTCTGGCTGACAATGACCCTACAAAAGAAGTACAGATAGATGAAAGCACCAAACTTGCAAGAAAATATTTAGGAACTGCTTAATTTATAAAGCTTGGTTTTCTTTATCAATATTTGGATTAATTATTAGATCTAATCTTGGTTTTTTGTTTTTTTCAGTATTTATGTTTTCAGATATTATTTTTGCTGGGTTGCCTTGAACTTTTGTGTTTGATTTAACAGTTTCTGTAACTATACTTCCAATAGCTACTTCAGCACCTTCTCCAATTGTGACAAATGGGCATATTATTGAACCAGCACCAATTTTTGCACTATCTCCAATTATTACTCCAGGAGCGATTTTTACCTCGGCTCCTAAATTAGCTTTTTTGCCAATTTTTGCCCCTGGCCCTATAGAGGCAAAACCACCAATTGATGCATCTTCACCAATATCAATGTATCCTACGATTACTTTACCGTTTTCTTCAAAAAGATGATTAAAACATTTTACACCCCATCCTATAGATGAACCCTTACAAAACCTAGTCCAACCCCTTACCATGGGGTCAAGAGTAACTTCTGGAGCTATAAAAACATTTTCATCAATTTGAATTCCAGCAAGCCTCATTAAGTTATATTTTAATGAGTTCATTGGTAATAAACTTGCGATCTTTAGTAAATATCCTCTGCTTATAATGTGTTCTTTTATTCCAAGTTCATAGGTTGAAAATGTTGCATTTTTACTTGAGTCTTCAGCATGCAGAGTAAAAACATAATATGATCTGGGATTTTTTCTTTTTCTGTTATTTTTATCCCACTGCCTAACTTTCTGGTAATACTTTCCCTGATGATAAAACTGATCAATAAAATCTCTTGGATTTGATAACAGTTCTTCAAGCCAGTATTTGTTTTTCATGAAATTTATGTACCCCGTTTGTGGACTTTTAATTATACTTTATAATCCAAAATAACTGCTAACGCCCAAATTTATAAAAAGAATCATCAATTTTTAAATTTTCTGTATTGATAATTGGTTATTAATTTTCTTTAACGGGTATCTTTGCCATCTTTTATGCCAGAGCATAATTGCCCTGGCAAGCAATTTTGGATCGTGCCTTACAAGATCTTCTTCTTTAATTAAATTTCTTGCTACTAGCCTTATACCAAGATTTTGGATTACATCTGCATCTATAAGAATCGGTTCCTGTTCTTTTTCTCTATACTTCTGTAATAGTCTCTCAGGATGCCTGTCGTTTGCAATTACAACATCAACAAGATTAGGATCATTTGAATGTTGTAAAAGAGCAAGTATATGATCACTGACTGAATAGCCAGATGTTTCTCCTGGCTGGGTCATGATGTTACATACATAGACCTTGTGTGCAGTTGATCTTTTTATTGCACTTGTTAAATCAGGGATCAGAAGATTAGGAATAATTGATGTATATAGGCTTCCTGGTCCGAATATTATGAGTTCAGCATTTAGTATAGCTTCAATTGCTTCTTCTTGAGCAGGTGTTTTATTCTGTTCACAGAATATTCTTTTTATTCTTCCTTTAGCCAGTGGAATTTTGGATTCACCTTCTATTATTCTTCCGTCACTTAGTTCTGCAGAAATTTTCATGGGTTCCGGAGAGGAAGGCAGAACTGTTCCTCGGCTTCGCAGGATTGAACTTGCAGCCCTTACAGCTTTTACGAAATCACCGCCAGTAACTTCCATTAATGCTGTAATAAATAAATTCCCGAAACTGTGACCCTCCAGATCGTTCCCACTTTTAAATCTGTATTGAAAAAGTTCAGTAATGATTTTGTCTTCGTCAGAAAGTGCTGCAATACAGTTCCTGATGTCACCCGGGGGAATAATTCCAAGTTCTTTTCGCAGCCTTCCTGAACTTCCACCATCATCAGCTACGGTAACAATTGCAGTAATATTTGTAGTATAAAACTTTAAACCGGAAAGAAGTGTACTGAGACCTGTTCCTCCACCGATTGCAACAACGTTTGGACCCCTGCTTAATGAATGAAGAGTATGAAGTGCATCGAGAACAGAACTATCTGCAAATTCAGGTGCAATTGCTTTTACAACTTCTTTATTTCCATTTATTACTGCATATGCAATAAGCCCTATACAAACTGTAATTGCTATTGTGCCTGAGACGTAAGTAGGCATAAGCTTTGCAACTTCTTTCATAAAGAACCATGCTAGATCTCTTAGCCTTGTAACGGGTCTTAGTTCTAAAAGCAGTGCTGTTCCTAAAAGTCCGAATAAAAAACCAATAAAACCAATAAAGATCCATTTTTTAAGACCTGGTAGAAAATAGCGTCTGAATTTTAAATCCTGTGCTTTAGCCATGTGTTGCTACCTTCACATTATATTTCTTTAATTCTTTATGGTAAACAGATACTTCACTAATATGTTTGTCACCTGAGATGTGTTTTCCAAGTGTTTCAATAATATAAGGTGACCTATGTTGTCCACCCGTGCAGCCTATTGCTATTACAATCTTTGTTTTATCTGCTTTTTTATTTGATTTCACAATAAAACTGATCCATTGAAAAAGTTCCTTCAGGAAAGATTTTGTTCCTTTATCTTTTTTAAAAAAATCAATCACATCACTATCTAGACCTGTTAAATCCCTTAAACTGTCAACATAAAAGGGATTATTCAGAAATCGAATATCGATTACATAATTAGCATCATCAGGAATACCTTTTTTGAAACTAAAAGAAATCAAATCTACAATCATAATTTTTTGTAACTATCATATAATAAACGATGTCAACAGTTATTACCAATAACCTTCCTGCTTTAATTTGAATCATCATGCCTGAAACATTAAATATAAGAAACTTTTGCATTATTGCACATATTGATCATGGTAAATCTACTTTAGCTGACAGACTGCTTGAGCTTACAAATACAATCTCAAAAAGGGACATGAAAGCACAGGTTTTGGATAATCTGGATATTGAAAGAGAAAGAGGTATTACTATAAAACTCCAGACTGTAAGAATGAAATATAAATCCAAAGATGGCAAGGATTATATTTTAAATATTATTGATACTCCGGGACATGTGGATTTTAACTATGAAGTTTCAAGAAGTCTTGCAGCCTGTGAAGGTGCTTTATTGGTTGTAGATGCATCGCAGGGAGTAGAAGCCCAGACACTGGCAAATGTTTACCTGGCTATGGAAAACAATCTTGAAATAATTCCGCTTATAAATAAAATTGATTTACCCGGAGCAGAGCCAGAACGTGTAAAAAAAGAAATAAGTGAAGTTATAGGCATAGATGTCTCTTCTGCAATTTCTATAAGTGCAAAGACTGGTGAAAATGTTGATCAAGTACTTGAAGCAATTATTAAAAATATTTCTCCGCCTGACATTAAAGTAAATCTGCCCTTCAGAGGATTAATTTTTGACAGTTATTATGAAAATTATCGTGGGATTATTGTCTATATGAGGGTTTTTGATGGTGTTGTAAAAGTTGGTGATGAGATTCTGTTCATGGCTAATAAAAAGAAGTTTCAGGTAAGTGAGCTTGGCTATTTAATCCCAAAACAACATCAGGTAAATGAACTAAGATCCGGCGAAGTCGGTTACATGGCAGCTTTTATAAAGGATGTGAGTTCACTTGTGGGTGATACCGTTACGGTTGCATCAAATCCTGCGCTGGAGCCGCTAATTGGTTATCGTCCTGCTGTGCCAATGGTTTTCTGCGGACTTTATCCCAGGGATGCAGATATGTATCCTGAGCTGAAAGATGCACTTGAAAAACTTAAATTAAATGACAGTTCAATTCATTATGAACCTGAAACGTCTTCTGCTCTTGGTTTTGGTTTCAGGTGTGGTTTCCTTGGACTTCTGCATATGGAAGTTGCACAGGAAAGACTTGAAAGGGAATATAATTTAACACTGATTGCAACAGCACCCAGTGTTGTTTACAGGGTTACAAAAACATCCGGTGAGGTAATTGAAGTTGACAACCCTGCTCATTTACCGGAGCCAAATTACAGGGAAAAAATTGAAGAGCCTTATGTGTTATTGGA
Organism: Candidatus Melainabacteria bacterium SSGW_16; assembly: GCA_004769085.1. Lineage (GTDB taxonomy): Bacteria > Cyanobacteriota > Vampirovibrionia > 2-02-FULL-35-15 > 2-02-FULL-35-15 > SSGW-16. Next base: position 44,618 of record DUDS01000029.1, on the reverse strand, counting down.
TATATTTTTACCCAGTGATTTTGTCGGGCAGATAATGGAATTATGCCAGTCAAGACGCGGGATTTCTAAGGATATGAAGTATATTGATACAAAACGAGTTCAGCTTATATATGAAATCCCACTTGCTGAAATAATCACTGACTTCTTTGATAGTTTAAAATCCAGGTCTAAAGGCTATGCAAGTATGGATTATGATTTTATTGGTTACAGGGAATCAAAACTTGTAAAACTTGACATTTTAATTTCAGGTGATCCTGTTGATGCTTTATCAACGATAACCCATGCGGATAAAGCCTCTTATTATGGAAGGCAGCTTGCACAAAAATTAAGAGAACTTATACCCAGGCAGATGTTTGAAATCCCCATTCAGGCAGCGATTGGCGGGAAAGTAGTTGCTAGAGAAACTATTAGTGCTGTAAGAAAAAATGTGCTTGCTAAGTGCTATGGTGGAGATATAACAAGAAAGAAAAAACTTCTTGAAAAACAAAAAGAAGGTAAAAAACGAATGAAAAATGTTGGCAAAGTTGAGATTCCGCAGGAAGCATTTATGGCAGTGCTAAAACTTGAGAGTGAATAAAATAATATGAATTCTTCTGATTTTGAAGCGGTTGAAAATAGTGATCCGGGAATTTCTAAGATTCTGCTTGTGTTTTTTGTACTTTTTGTAATTTTATTTTTCTTCAGATTGGGAAGTACAGGATTAATTGATGTTGATGAACCACGATATGCTGAGGCAGGAAGAGAAATGCTTGAAAGCGGGAACTGGATAGTTCCACAGTTTAATTATCATGCGCGTTTTGACAAGCCTGTTTTTTATTACTGGCTTGAAGCTGTCTCAATGAAAATATTTGGTGTGAATGAATTTGCTGCAAGGCTTCCATCAGTGCTGTCTGCACTTTTATGTGTATATTTTGTTTTTTATTTATTGAAAACATTTTATGGAAATGTTTGCGGAATACTTGGCGCACTAATCCTTATGTCAGGTTTTGAATTCTTTTCACTATCGAGATTTTCAGTAACAGATATGACACTCTCATCGCTTATTGCATGCTCTCTTATATGTTTTTTCCTTGGGTATAATCAGCTTTCAACCTCTCACAGGTTTTTTAAACTTCAAATCTTGGAATTTTCACTGTGGTATATTCTGGCTTTTATGTTTCTTGGACTTGCATTTTTAACTAAAGGTCCTGTTTCATTGATAATCTTTGCATCTGTTGTTATTCCGTTTTTTTGGTGGATTGGAAAGCTTGAGTATTTTTATAAAAGTTCTTCTTTCTGGGGTGGTGTTGTTATATTTTTAGTAATAGTTTTACCCTGGTATATTGCTGTTCATTTTGCTACAGCAGGTGAGTTTACAAAAGTATTTTTTAGTTTTCATAATATCAGCCGGTATACAGGTGTAGTTTCAGGACATAAAGGATCGCTGTTTTATTTTTTCCCTGTGCTGTTAATCGGTTTTTTACCATGGACATTTTTTCTTCCTCAGGCAATAAATAGTATTTTTAATAAAAAATTAAAAAGTCTGCTTATTTCACCTGTTTCACAACTTCCATGGTTCTGTCTGTGGTGGTCTCTTATAGTTTTCTTATTTTTTAGTTTCAGTAGAACAAAACTTCTTACATATATTATGCCTTTATTTCCTGCTTTAAGTATTGTTGTTGCACTATGGTTTATGGAGCTTTTAAATAAACGGATAGGAAGTTTCGGGCTTAAAGCTGGGCTTGGAGTATTTTTCATTTTTTGTCTTGTTGTATTTTATTTTTGTCTGTTTAATCTAAGCAGCATGCTGCCGAGAGAAGTAAAATCGCTAAAACTTGATCTTCATATAATTTATTTTGCTTTTTTAATCCTTGTTGGTATCAGCATGGCATGGGCAGGCAGTAACAAAAGTATTCAAATGACACTCTATATAATTCTTTCTACATTTCTTATCCTTTATTATTCTCTTGTAGGATTTTTACTTCCTAAAATAGACAACCATGCACAATTTAAACTCAGAAAATTTGCGACCTCATTTTCGGAAGATATAACAATCGGGACTTATCAGATTCTTAAACCAAGTCTTACTTTTTATTCCAAAAGGCAGATAAAAAAAATCAATTCGCCAGAAAGACTTCAGAGGATGATTGATAGCGATAAAAAATTTGCATTTGTCACAAAAAAGAAACTGCTTAAAGAAATAAATATTGAAAATGTATATAAGTGGGGAGAAGATAGCCGCTATGTATTTTTTACTAACTTTCTTTCTGGTGAATCAGTCAATATGTTGTATAGGAATTTAAACAATATTTCTTTACCGCAGACAGAGAAAGAAAATCTTAAGCTATAATAATTTTATGCTTTCCAGCGATTATCATAATCATCCACAAGGGCATAGAGATTTGCCTTATACACAGGAAGTGCTTCAGCCATGGGCTGACTATGCAAAGGCAGCTAATTTAAAAGATGTAGCATTAACTGATCATGGCAGATATCATCCGGGGATAAACCTGGATGAGTTTTTCAGATTCAGGGACAAGATTAAAGATACAAGATTTAAATTAGGGATTGAGATTGATAATGATCCAGAAACCTCAGTTGCTGATTATAAATGGATAGAAGATAATTATGACAAGCTTGATTTTGTTTTAGGCTCTGTTCATTTTATAGATGACTGGCCTTTTGATCATCCGCAGCATAAGGATCGTTATAGTGAATGGGATATAGATAAACTTTACGTTAGATATTTCGAGGAAATGAAAAAACTTATAAATAAAGGATATCTAGATGGTCTTGCGCATCTCGATCTTATAAAAATATTTGGACACAGACCAAAAACCGAGATTACGTCATTCGTAAAAGATGTAATGAAGCTTATAAAAGAAAAAGGACTTACCATTGAGATGAGTACTGCAGGCTGGAGGAAGCCTATAAATGAACAATATCCACAGGGTGAAATAATTCAGATTATAAAGGATATGGAAATCCCTATTACTACTGCTTCAGATGCTCATACTGCAAAAGATCTGGGTCATTCTTATGACAGGTTGTGTGAAGTTCTTAAAAAGTATGGATTTAAAAATGCTGCTGTATTTGACAACCATAAAATGAAATTGCTTCCTATTTAGTTTTACTTTTTATGGCGGATATACGGTTAAATAATGAAATTGATTGTGCTCATCTTTCATCTGATGAGATCAACTATCAGGTTAAAAATTTAATTTTCAACAAGTTAAAAAAAATTGTCCTGAAAAACACTTTTCATAAAGAAGGATTATTGCATCGCTTAAAAGGCAATCTAAAGATTGAGATTTGTGGAGATGTAAGCAATAATTTTGCAAACAGTGTTAACGGTTTAAAGATTATAGTAAATGGAAATGTGGGTGAAAATTCTGCAAATAGTGCTGAAAATAGCAAGTTTACTGTATTTGGCTCATCTTCAGCTTTTTTTGGCAATGATTCGAAAGCCAGTGAATTTTATATTTTAGAAAACTGTGCGAAAAGTTCTTTTTGTAATTTGGATGCTAATTCAAGAGCAGTAATTGGCGGGCAAGCCATAAGTGGGTTTGCTTCAGATAACAATGGAGGAACTGTTTTACTTTTAAATTTAAAAGGGGGTAATGTTTTTATAGATGATGACTGGTTTAAGGATTTTAAAAGTGGTCTAATTTATATTAGAAGTGACAAAGACAAAATTAAAGCTGCCAGATCAGATATTAAAATAGTGTCTACTGCTCAAGATGATGAGGATATTTATTTGCCTTTAATAAGCGAGTTTGCAAGGTTGTTTAATTATTCTTTAAATGAAATTAAGTCTCTTCCTTTTTACAGGCTACAATAAGGTTGGTTATGAAATTTTTAATTGTTAGGTTAAGCAGTCTGGGAGATATTATTCATACTCTTCCTGTTGTGCATAGAATAAAATCCTTTTATCCTGATTCACAAATTGACTGGCTGACAAATAATCAGGGTGCCACCCTTCTATCACATGTTAGTGAACTAAATACCGTTTATAGATTTAGCCCTAAAAATATTATGCAGCTTAGAAGTGAAAATTATGACTATGTTGTAGATGTACAGGGATTATTTAAAAGTGCCTTATTAAGCAGGATTGTTGGCGGCAAAAAAGTAATTGGGTTTAAAAATGCCAGGGAGTTTGCATATATTTTTTATAATGAGAAAGTTGATGCTGGCAAATTGTTTAAAACCAATACACATATTGTCGATTTAAATTTAAAACTTTTGTCGAATGTTGCTAATGGTAAGGAACATGAGGTCAGATTTTTAATACCAAAAATCACACAAATTAAAAATAAATGGCTTGTAGACAATTTAAATAAAGCAAAGCAAAATGAGAAACAGGCTTCAATTGTAGTTTTTCCTACTACCAGATGGGAAAGTAAAAGATGGCCTTTATATCATTGGATTGAACTTATTGAAAAGCTGTCTGTTCAGTTTAATGTTTATATTTGTGGTGGATTTGCTGATATTGATGAATTAAAACGTCTTTTTCTGGTTCTGGATTCAGGATCAGTAGCTTATGTAAATTTAGTTGGCAGAACAGATATAACTGATTTGATTTATCTTGTACAGAATATAGATATTGTTCTGGGCATGGATTCCTTTGGATTACATCTTGCAAGTGCCGTAAGAAATGATTATGGAAGTCCTGAGGTTGTAGGTATTTATGGACCTACTTCTCCTGCAAGAAATGGACCTTATGGGGCTGAAAAAAATTGCTTGTATTTGCAGAATCTGGAATGTATATCCTGCAGGAAGAAAAAGTGTCCGCTTAAGCATCACAAATGTATGGATGAGATTGTTCCTGATGATGTTTATAAAATGATTTGTTCTTTAATACCTTCTAAGGTTTAGTTTACAGTGTTATTTTTGTGATAAACTCATAATCATGATGATATTGAATTTAGTTGTTGTCCTCTTAATAATAAGCATAATGATTATTGTCCATGAATTTGGGCACTGGATTGTAGCCAGGAAGCTTGGATTTCAGACACCTATCTTTGGTTTTGGATTGCCGTTTGGTGGACATATAAAACTTGGAAACTGGAAAGAGACAGAATTCAGGTTTCATTGGTTTGTGCTTGGTGGGTATGTTGCAATTCCTGAACTTGGTGATGAAACAAGTGAGGAAAGTCTGAAAGAAATGCCGAATCTGAAACCCATGAAACACTTTGCTGTATGGAAAAGGGCATGTGTTGCAAGTGCTGGAGTTGCATTTAATATCCTGTTTGCATATCTTATGTGTCTAATTATGGTGGCTACAATTGGTCCACCAAGCGATGCAGGAAATGTGGTTGTAACCCAGCTTATGGACAAATCGCTTTCACCAAATCAAAAAGATTTTCAGCCAAATCCTATAGCAAAAAATGCAGGTTTCCTTGAAGGCGATGTAATCTTAAAAATAAACCACATAAAAGTCAAAGACCCAAACCAGGTTGTAACAATAGTGAGGTCAAATGCACTTAAGCAAGTAGTATTTAAAATTCAAAGAATAAAAATAGTTAATGAAAATGAGAAGAAAGAAATAGTCAGGCTTAAAGTTGTTCCAAGTAAAGAAGGCACTATTGGTATTGGTCTTGGATTTGCAAAGACAGCTGAATACAAGAAACCTTCCAGAAATCCTGTTAAATGGATAATACAGGCAGCCTTGGTTTTAACTGACTGGACTGTTTCAATGCTTTTTGGACTTGGATTATTGTTCATGAATCTGTTTGGATTTTCCCCTGGAGGAGCTCCGAAGATAAAAGCTGATGACCTGCATGGAATTATTGCAATTGTATCTGTATTTGCTCAGGCAATAACAATTGATCCCAAGGAAATTTACAGATGGTCAGCACTAATCAGTGTGAACCTTGCTATTATTAACCTTCTCCCGATACCTGCTCTTGACGGTGGACATCTGCTTTTTATGTTCATTGAGAAAATAAGAGGGAAAAAACTTGCAGAATCAATCCAGCAGAAAGCAATTCAGGCAGGGTTTATGGTGCTTCTGGCACTCATGTTTTTTGTATTGTTTAATGATATTAAGGGACTCATCTCAGGAAAGTTTGATTTATTAAAAGGAAAACTAAAACATGTCCAGAAAGACTGATGTTCAGATTATTATTGGCAGTAAATCCGATGAGGCTAAAATAAAAGCTGCTATGGATGTTTTAAATGAGTTCGGGATAAATTTTGATTTTAAGATTGCAAGCGCGCACAGATCCCCGGCTTATGTTGAAGAGATTATTGATACTGCAATCAGGCAGGAAGTAAAAGTATTTATTACAGGTGCAGGTATGGCAAATCACCTTTCTGGTACTGTAGCTGCACGGACTACTTTGCCGGTTATTGGGGTGCCGTTTAGTGGCGGTATTTCAGATGGCATGGATTCTCTTTTGTCCACGGTGCAGATGCCTCCTGGAGTTCCTGTGGCAACTGTTGCAGTTGATGGCGCTAAAAATGCAGCAATTCTTGCAATAGAAATACTTTCTGTTGAAAATAAGGAATTGCAGAAAAAACTAATTGAATTTAGACACAAAGAAACAGAAAAAATTAAAAATGCAGTCTGACACAGTTCAAAAATACAGCCATCAATACTGGATGTATGAAGCTTTAGGTTTTGCAAAAAATCATTATAAAAGTGAAGTCCCGGTTTGTGCAATTGTAGTTAAGGAAAATAAGTTAATATCATGTGGATTAAATTTAACTGAGGATTTAAATGATTCCACTGCACATGCAGAAATTATTGCGATAAGGGAAGCATCAAAAACACTTTCAAACTGGCGCTTAAACAATTGTATTTTATATTGTACCCTTGAACCCTGCTCAATGTGTATGGGTGCAATTCTAAATTCAAGAATTCCAAAGTTTGTATTTGGTGCATATGATCAGATTGCAGGGGCATGTGGATCCAGGTTAAATCTGGCTTATGAATTAGAAAAAGAGAAGCAAATTGAAATTATCGGTGGAGTATGTGAACTTGAATGTGCTGAACTCTTAAAAGATTTCTTTATAAACAAAAGACTTACAATTTAAATTCTCCAAGCGTTTCCATCTGATGGTCCTTTGGTTTATGCCATGGATAAAGACTGACTCCAGCATTTACTTTATGCTCTTCAGCAGCTCTTAGAAACCCTGAAATTTCCCCGCTTGAAGTTTTCTGACCATCTCCAATTAAATGGATTTTTAAATCATCTTTGTTAGTGTATTCTTTTAATTTTGTAATTGTCTGTGTAGTGTAATCATAAGCGCCTTTTTCTGAACGGTATTTTACAAGTCCATGCCAGTATGTCATTGGTGCAATGATGTCAAAATTGTTTGCTATTGTTTTCCATGCATAATATCTGGGGTCTGCTTTTTTAGATTTAGACATGGGTGAAAATGTTATTGCAATTAAAGGATAATCTTTTCCTAATGCTTCCCTGACCCTGGATGTAAATCTTTCAATGTTACGGGAGCTTGTAATTTCTTCTATATCTGCAGCAAAACCGTCAAACATTTCTCCTGTTGGGGTTTTGTGCTTTGCAGCAGTAATAAACTTTTTTGCATCACCTAAAGGATTATTTAAAAATACATAACCCCATCCAATAACTTTCATATCCCTTTCATGTGAAGATTCAATTATCCGATTAACTTTTGAGAGGTGTTGTATTGCTGGTGTGTTTGATCTGAAAATCTGGAGATAAATAGTATCTATTCCATTTGATTTTAAATATTCACAATACATGTCAGGATTTTCAGGATAATTCCAGATATTTACCCAGATACCTTTTCCATCTGTAACAGTTTTTTTGGCATAGACAGGAATTGCAAGCGAAAATATCGTAATGCACATTATGGCCAGAACAGTTAATAAATTTCCATTTGGTTTTTTCATTTTTCTAATGCTTTTCTTATATATACCTTCTATTTAGATTATAAGAACATAATTATGTAATTTCCAAGTTAAAATGACGAAAATATATTTAGTTTGTTACGGAAAACCAGTTTTTTACTAAATTATAGAGCGGTTATAATTTATCATGCAATGTCAATGTCCACGTAGCTCAGTTGGATAGAGCAAGGCACTCCTAACGCCTAGGTCGGAGGTTCAATTCCTCTCGTGGACGCGAATATAACAGTTGAGTGGATTTGCAAATATGACAAACACTTCAGTCAAAAAATCTGAACAAACTGTTTATGCAATTGTAGGACCAAGTTGTACCTTTAAATCAAAACTTGCAATTGATCTGGCATTAAAATTTCCTTTTGAAATTATTTCAGCTGATTCCAGGCTTATTTATAAAGGCATGGATATAGGTACAGCAAAACCTACTATCGAAGAAAGGAAATTAGCCCAACATCATATGATTGACATTGTTGAGCCTGACTTTGATTATTCTGTAGCTCTTTATAAACGTGATGCAGAAAAAAATATATATGAGATTCTTTCCAGAAAGAAATCACCTATTTTTGTAGGCGGTACAGGACTTTATTTAAATTCAGTGTTAATGGGACTTTCAATACCTGAAGTTAAGCCTGATAGCAGCTTTCGCAGACAATTAAAAACATTTACACAGGAAGAGTTATATGAGAACCTGAAACGACTTGATCCTAAGGCGGCTGAAATCATACACAGGAATGACAACTTCAGAACAATAAGGGCACTTGAGGTAATTTATAAAACAAATAAACTTTTTTCCAGGTTAAAGGCTATAAATGAATTTCCTTTTAATGTCGTATGGGTTGGAATTACATACTCTAATAGAGATTTGCATCTAGAAAAAATTAGAGAAAGAGCATATGGTTTTTGTAAAGAAGGATTTTTAAATGAAGTTACGTCCCTTGTTGAAAAGTATGGTGAGCTTGGTTTATTTAAGAACACAATTGGCTATGCAGAAGCAATTCAGTTCTTAAATGGAAAAATTAAACTTACTGAAATGGTGGATAAAATTACACTTCATACTAGACAGCTTGTAAAAAGACAGATGACATGGTTTAGGTCAAATAAAGGAATTAACTGGTTTTACCTGGATGAAATGGGCTATAAGGAACTCTTTGACAGGGTCTTTAACCTTATACAGGAAGGGTCTTTAGCAAATACATCCATTGTTTCTACAGGTTGATTAATATCCCTTAAAAAGTATCCTGCACCTGCAATCATTGCTGCATTGTCAGTGCAATATTTTAGATCAGGCATGTAAGTTTCAAGATCTGAAACTTCTTTAAATTTTCTCCTGAGTGTTTTATTTGCTGTAACACCGCCTGCAATAACAATTTTTTTATTTCCTGTTTCTTTAGCAGCAAATGTAATTTTTTTAACCAGTGTGTTTGTTACATTCTCCTGAAAACTTGCAGCAAGATCAGCGCGGTTATAATTATCTCCTGATTTCTGTACAAGCCGCAAAACGGCTGTTTTTAATCCGCTGAAACTAAAATCAAATGGATTAACTTTTCCCTCCGGAAGCATAAATGCTCGTAGGTTTCCATTTTCTGCTAATTTTTCAAGATTTGGTCCCCCGGGATATGGCAGCCCAAGGAGCCTGCCGATTTTATCAAAAGCCTCTCCACAAGCATCATCCAGTGTACTGCCAATAATTTCATAATCTGTGTATGATTTGACATTTATTATTTGAGTGTGACCTCCGCTTGCTAGAAGGCATATAAAAGGTGGCTCCAGATCTGACTCCAGATAGTTAGAACAAATGTGACCCAGCAGATGATTAACCCCAACAAGTTTTTTATCGTATTTTATAGCAAGCTCTTTTGCTTTCTTAAATCCCACAAGTAGAGAAATCACAAGTCCCGGACCGACTGTTACTGCAATTAAATCCATGTCGTTCATTTTTAATCTGGCGTCGGATAATGTTTTTAAAATTAAATCATCAATTACTTCTTCATGTGCATATTTTGCAACACTTGGTTTTACCCCACCAAACTCTTTATGGAGCTCGATTTGTGAAATAATATTATTGACAAGCACCTTTCTACCATCTTCAACAATGGCTACTGCTGTTTCATCGCAACTTGTTTCTATGCCCAGAACTTTCATAATAGTATTTAAATAATATTCTATTTTTTTACTGCATAATATGTAAATCTGCTAATTAGTATGCAAAAAGCACGGCGTAGCATTTATTCCCTGAATGCCCCGACGGGGACCCGTCAGTTCATGGGCGGAGGGGTTGAAGGGAAAAATGCGGAGCGCAAGATGCTTTTTGCTGAATCATGTTTTGTATAATCATTACATACGTATGAAATTTGACATCATAACCTTATTTCCTGAAATAATTAATTCTTACTGTAGTGTGGGAATCATTGGTCGTGCCTGCCGCGAAGAAAAGATTGTAGTTGATCCTGTAGACTTAAGACATTTTGGATTAGGGAAACATAAACAGGTAGATGATTTGTCTTATGGTGGCGGGGTTGGGCTTGTTTTTATGGTGGAGCCTATATTTAATGCACTAAACAGCATTAAGCGGGAAACAAAGTCAAAAGTTCTTATAACATCAGCAAGTGGCAGAAAATGGGATCATAAGTTTGCTAAAAAATTAAAAGATGAAGAACAGATAATTATAATATGCGGCAGATATGAAGGCTATGATGAAAGAATAAATAATTTTGTTGATCATGAAGTTTGTCTTGGAGATTTTATTCTGACAGGAGGAGAACTTTGTGCTCTTTCTGTAATTGATTCTGTTTCCCGTCTTGTGCCTGGAGTTTTAAAAAAAGAAGAAACATTAAATGAAGAATCATTTAATGGTACTTTTCTTGAATATCCTCAATATACCCGCCCTCAGGAATTTGGCAGTTGGAAAGTGCCTGATATACTCTTAAGTGGCAATCATGCTGAAATAAAAAAATGGAGAGAAGAACAGGCAAAATTAAAAACAATTAAAAACAGACCTGATTTGATTGACAGAAATAATTAATTTATATGAGTTTTAATCTGGATTTATTCCATGTACCACCGATCTTTAAATCATTTTTCTTAGGCATTGTTCAGGGAATAACAGAATTCCTCCCTGTTAGCAGCACTGCTCATTTAAGAATTGTGCCATCTTTACTGCACTGGGGCGATCCTGGCACTGCTTTTTCTGCAGTAATTCAGCTAGGAACTGCTTTGTCTGTAATTATTTACTTCTGGAAGGATTTACTGAAAATTTATGGAATGCTTATGACTAATTTATTTTCTTTTTTAACAGGGAAAGATACTTTTTTATCATCCTATGAATCAAGAATTGGCTTTTGGATAATAATAGGAACAATTCCTATTTGTATTTTTGGTCTTTTATTTAAAGAACCAATTGAAGCAGGTATGGTAAGGAATTTAAATCTCATTTCTTTTTTCCTTATATTTATAGCATTGCTTTTACTTATTGGTGAAATAGTTGCCAGACAAAATAAAACACTGGATAGGATTAGTGTTGCTGATGTTTTGCTTATTGGGTTAGCACAGTCACTTGCTCTTATCCCTGGTGTGTCCAGATCAGGGATTACAATACTTGCTGGATTATTGCTTGGATTTAAACGAAGTGATGCTGCAAGGTTTTCATTCCTTCTTAGTGTTCCTGCAGTTTTAGCCAGCGGAGCACTTGAGTTAAGGGCTCTTCTTGGTGCCTTAAATGGTTGTAGCCAGTCATCATATATAAATTTGTTTGTAGGTATTTTTACTGCATTTGTGTCTGGATATTTTGCAATTCATTTTCTTCTAAAATATTTACAAAGTCATAAAACTTATATATTTGTTGTTTACAGGGTTTTGCTTGGAATTTTAATTTTTTACCTTGGCTATAAAGGAATGATTAGCTAGTCTTTTGGGTTATATGGTATTCATGCTGTGTTTTTGTTGTAGAATTATTGCTTGACTGGAGGTCTTTCATGCAGGCAACAGATATACTGAAACATTCAGAAGAAAATATGAAAAAAGCTGTAGGGAATACCCAGAAAGAATTACAGGGTATCCGTACCGGAAGAGCAAACCCGGGGCTTCTCGATCGTGTGGTTGTGGACTATTATGGTGCGCCTACATCTTTAAAGCAGCTTGCGAATATTTCTACACCTGATGGCAGGTGTCTGGTTATACAGCCATATGATAAGAACTCACTTAAAGATATTGAAACAGCAATAAACAAATCTGATATAGGTATGACTCCAAATAATGATGGTAGTGTAATCAGGATTGTTGTTCCTACCCTTACTGAAGAGCGTAGAAAAGAACTTGTAAAAGTTATTAAAAAAGTCTCCGAGGATGGGAAAGTAGTAATTAGAAATGCCAGACGCGATGGATTAGAGTCCATGAAAAAACTTGAAAAGGATAAAGCTATTTCTGAAGATGAATTAAAAAAACAACAGGATCATCTCCAAAAATTAACTGACAAATATACAAAAGAAATTGATGATGTTTGTGCTAATAAAGAAAAAGATGTAATGAGTGTTTAACTTCTTTTATAAAACGGTCTTTGTACTACTGTTGCTGAAATCATTTTGTCTCTTATATTTATTAAAAGATTTGTTCCAGGATTTGAAAATGCAGGTGGTACATAAGCTGTAGCAACAGGATAACCAACAGTAATCCCCTGTGAACCACTGCATACTATTCCTATTTCTTTGTTATCACCTGAATAGACTTTATGTCCCTGTCTTGCAATTGCTTTGTCGGTTATTTTCAGGCATGCCAGTTTCTTTTTTAAACCTTCAGATTTTTGTTTTACCAGTACTTGTTTCCCGATAAAATCAGAATCTTTATCCAGTTTTACACTCCAGCTAAGACCAGCTTCAAGCGGAGAAGTCTCATCATCCAGCTCGTGTCCATAGAGAGGATATGCTACTTCAAGCCTTAAAGTATCCCTTGCGCCAAGACCGCATGGTGTAACACCGGAACTAATTAAACTTTGCCATAAAGATACAGCCTCTGATGGTTCATTAACAAAAATCTCAAAACCATCTTCTCCCGTATAGCCTGTTCTTGCTATCCGGAATGATTTATATTTTTTTATTTCAAAATATTTGTGAGAATTTAAATCCTGCAGGTTGATATTTAAAACCTTGCTCAATATTTCAGATGATTTTGGTCCCTGAAGAGCTATTAGCGAGGTCGCATCAGAGATATCTTTCAGGGTTACATTAAATCCTGACTTATGCTTATTAAACCATTTCCAGTCTTTTTCAATATTTGATGCATTTACTACAACAAGAAAACTCTCATCAAGTTTGTAAATAATTAAATCATCTATAGTTCCACCATTTTCATTACAAATCTGTGTGTAAAGTCCCTTTCCAGGTTGTTCGATTTTTTTAATATCATTAGGAACCAGATAATTTAAATAATTAAAAGCATCTTTGCCGCTTACGATGAACTCTCCCATATGTGAAACATCAAATACACCTGCTTTTGTCCTAACTGCATTATGCTCTGCAATTATGCCTTGATACTGCACAGGCATTTCAAACCCTGCAAAGTCAACAAGCTTTGCACCTGCTTTTTTATGCTCTTCAAATAATGGTGTTTTTCTCAGGGTTAGCACTTTTTTTAAGGGGTCTCTCTATATTTTCTTTATCTTTATCTGTCTGTTACCGAAATTATATTATATGGGCTGGGAAGTTGCAAAAAAAGAAGACTATAAAATACAGAATAAAAGCTATCCAAGCTGTTATCAATATAATGTCCTTATTATGCTTGCAAAAAGGCTTATAAATGAATCAAGTGAAGAAAATACCCATTGTCAGAACAGATCAGGCTTTGATAAAAAGCTTTTAAAAAGAATTACAAGTGCATAGCATTAAACTAATACGGATGATTTTTGCTTAAGAAGTCTGTTAATGCTAAATGGTTCAAGATTTAATTCTGCTTCACTTCCAGTAATCAAACCGCTAATAATTTTTCCACAATAAGGTCCCATTAGAATTCCATTCCTGTAATGCCCCAGAGATAAAAGCAGGTTATTTATATCTGTTTTTCCCAGGACCGGCAGATTGTCATGGGTTTTTGGACGAAGCCCAGACCACATAGAAGCTATGTTGTAGTTATTATGAGCTGGTATTAATTTCTTAAATAAGGCTGTAAGTTTCGATATTCCATATAAAGTGTTTTTAAACAAATCAGGATTTTCTTCAATATTTACCTCATCACTTGTGCTGCCGACTAGAATTGATGATCTTTCAAATTTATTTGTTCTTGGTCTGGGGACTAAGTATCCATCTTCACAAAACACTATTTTCTGCAAGGTTGTTTCAAGATTTGTCTGGACCTCAAGAATCTCCCCTTTTATTGCTTTTATTATAGATTCATTTCTCTTAAACAATTTTCTTAAAAAACTGTCTGCCCATACTCCATTACATAGAATATATTTCTCTGCTAGTAGAGATTTACCGTCAGGCAGGAGAATTTTTTCTATTGATGATTTATTTAAAACAATTTCTGAGACTTCTGAGTCAAGATATTCTATTTGTTGTTGCTGACAGTAAGATAAAATTGCTTTTAAAAATTTTGGATTGTTAATGTATGCTTCATCCGAATAATGATCTCCACCCATAAGATCTTTTGTTATGCTTGGTTCCAGCTTCTGGAGTTCCATTTTATTTAAAAATGAAACCTTGCCGCCAGTGCTTTTAAATTCTTTTATTTCATTTTCTTTTTGTGCAATTTCTGAATTTGAAAAAATTGTATAAAGTGAACCTGATTGTCTCAGTCCAAGATCCAGCCCTGGAATATTTGATTTAGATATAAGCGTTTCATGGAAATTAAAAAAATATTCAAATGATTTCAGGCATAATTCCTTTAGCTGGGTGTTTACAAGTTCGTGTATCTGAAATGGTGTAATTAAGCCTGCTGCTGCAACTGAAGCAGGGTTGCCAAGTTTTGTTGAATTAATGACTAAGATTTTCAGATTTTCATTGGCCAGATGAGCTGCAATGCAATTTCCAATGATTCCACCACCAATAATAATTACGTCATATGATTGCATTATGTGGTAATTATTGCGCAAATCTGTTCTTACAACAAGATATGGACAGATTCTTGTTTCTGCTTAATCTGATTTTGCAGGATTTAGAGGATATAAAAACTTTTCAAGGATCCTGTCTTAAAAGTCTCCTTATAGAAATACAACATTTTTCTGGTAAAAAGGGCTTGCAAAAGCGAACCTTTTGCCCG
This sequence comes from Candidatus Melainabacteria bacterium SSGW_16, assembly GCA_004769085.1. Lineage (GTDB taxonomy): Bacteria > Cyanobacteriota > Vampirovibrionia > 2-02-FULL-35-15 > 2-02-FULL-35-15 > SSGW-16. The sequence goes on along the minus strand of DUDS01000029.1, from coordinate 29,503 downwards.
AGCGCAATTTGGAAGCGAAGCGGACATTGGAGCGAGGGCAATATGGTGAGCATAAAAATGTAAGCCCTTTTATATTGATGTATAATGTACAAATTATAAGGATATAAATCATGTTATGCCCGTTTTGTAATTCTGAAAACAGCCGTGTCCTTGAATCAAGGGCAACAGAAGAAGGTAATAGTATCCGCAGAAGAAGAGAGTGTGAAAATACTCCCTGTAATAAACGGTTTACAACATATGAAAGAATTGAAATTATGCCTGTTCTTGTGGTTAAAAGATCCGGGGAAAGAGAACCTTATTCCAGGGAAAAACTCAGATCAGGGATTCTCCGTGCATGTGAAAAGACAATAATTACTGCAGATCAGATTGATAAGATGATTGATAATATTGAAAATGATTTAGCCAGACAGGGAAAAAGAGAAGTAGCAAGTACTATTTTGGGAGAACTGGTGCTCAGTGAACTTAAAGATTTAGATCAGGTAGCATATGTAAGATTTGCCTCTGTTTATAGACAGTTCAGAAGTATTGATGATTTTATAAATGAGCTTCAGAGGCTTCAACTTGAAGGATCTACATTTAAATTTGATGATGAGCTGGTGTTAAGTTCAAAGCCTGAGTCATAAGAAAGATGGCTTCTTTCTGCTTTCTACCTCAAAACTAACTGCTCCTTCAATGATTTTTACCAGTTCGCCATCATAGACATATGGATCTACCTCTCTTATTTTATATAATCCTTTTGCAGGTATAGAACGATCAAGGAAAAGAATTCTACCTGAGCGAATTTCTTCTATTTCACAGTGGATAGGAGCACGAGGCATTAAAGCAGATGGATCATGAACTAAAAGCTCATTAAATCCTCTATTAAAACCTGCTACTGTAGCAGCATGTCCTGTTTTTCTTCTATAAGTATCTTTATCGGGATTATACCTATATGATCCTATCCAAAGAATACTATTGTTATTACCTAAACTATTTTCCATAATCCATTCTGGCTCTGGTCTGTAACCAGCTTTTGGACTGCCTATGTGGTGTATTCCCTGCCATTCAACACGGGCTCTATAACCACACTCATAGACATATCTATAGATACCAGACATTAAACCTTCCACTTCTGTGCCTGTTTTACTGGTTCTCATGTATTGTGCTAGCTTTTCTACAAGTCTATATTCAGCTACTCTCTCATCTTCAGAGTCCACTGGTGGAGCTAAAGCTCTTCTATTCCTTGAAGCCAGGTATAAAATAGCATTTGCAGTTGAGGCTGGTCCACAACAACTTTGTGCGATTTTGCTGCTAAAAGCAATTGGTGATCTATCAGTTCTAAGATTTGGCATTCCAGTTTTATAGGAATAGTACGGTAGATTATGAACTTTCATATGTAGTTATCTTTTTTTCAAAAACTTAAATATTATTGATTTATATTATACAGAAATGAAGCCAGAGATTTTAATAAATTGAAGATACTTATTACTTATACATAATCTTAGGCTGTGTAACTTTAATTTGTAGTTCTTTTCCTTGTTTGGTTTTCATTTCATCCAGGATTCTGAATGCTCCGAAACTTCCCTGCCCCTGCATTTTTGCTGCTCCATATGCAGTACATGCCTGAAATAACATTGTTCTTGTCACGGTGTATAGTTTAATCTGATTTCTTTTTATTAATCCGTACCCGAGCAAAATACCACTTACAAACATTCCAACTGCATAGTAAATTACAAAATGATTGTTTATATTGAAGGGTCTAGCAAAACTAAATAGCAAAGAAAAAGTAATCAATAAAACAGCTCCAAGTACCATTGGTATAGCCATAAGAATTATTCTTTTCCTTACATTCTGCATTTCAGGCATTAATGTCTCTGCTACCTGCATGGCAGTCTGAGAGGACATTTTATCTTTTTCCATCCGTTTGATTATTTCTTTTGTGTAGTCAAAAGCTGGATCGATATTATCCTTTTTTACAAATTTGTGATAAATAGTATTCCAGGAGGAAAAGTTTTTTTTGTTTTGCAAAACATGCTTTTGTGCATGTGTTATGTAGTTGTTTATTGCCTGATTAATTTTATCGTCAGCCATAAAATGTTCCTTACCTTGAAGCTATTAACGAAGAAGTGATTAATGAATTCCCTGTCATCTCTTCTGGCTTTTCAATATCCATAATATCAAGAATTGTCGGGGCAATATCAGCGAGTGCACCTTCAGGCTTTAATTTGGTACTTTTTAAGCTCTTATTTATTAATATAAAAGGTACAGGCTTAAGGCTATGTGCAGTACGGATTGAGCCGTCTTCATTTAACATTTGCTCTGCATTTCCGTGGTCAGCTGTAATGATAAATGTCCCACCAGCTTCTAAAACAGCTTTGTATATTTCGCCCAGTGCTTTGTCAATTGCTTCGGTGGCATTAATTGCAGCTTTTATTATCCCTGTATGACCTACCATATCTGCATTTGCAAAGTTTACAACAATAAGTGAATAACTATTTGATTTTATTGCTTGTACTGTTTTTTCACAGACTCCATTAGCACTCATTTCAGGCATTAAATCATAAGTCATTACTTTGGGTGATGGGATTAAAACTCTTTCTTCGCCAGGGAATTCTTCCTGTCTACCCATATTAAAAAAACTTGTTACATGTCTGTATTTTTCAGTTTCAGCAATTCTTATTTGTTTTTTATTTAGTTTTGAAATAATTTCTCCAAGTGATTTTTCTCTGTTTACTTCAGAAAGTTCATTTTGTGTGAATGCAGATGGCACGACAGGATTTGCAAATTCTTTCTTATGAAGTTTGATATCGTATTCTGTAAGACAAACATAAAAAAGATTTTTTGGAAAAGTATCTCTCTGGAACTCTGAAAAATTAACTTGTGTAAGAGCAGTTGTTATTTCTCTTGCTCTATCTGGTCTAAAGTTAAAGAAAATTACTGCATCATTATCACTAATTAAATCTTCTTTTGTGCCTAATAAGGTTGGTAATATAAACTCATCAGAATTTTCAAGAGGACAGCTTTTTTCATCTGGGGTTTCATTCCTTTCTCCTCTTTTATAAGCATTTTCCACAGCTTCTATAGCTGAAAGTGCTTTTAAGCCTTCTCCTTTTGTTACCAGGTCATAGTATCTTTTGATTCTTTGCCATCTGTTGTCCCTGTCCATAGCGTAATATCTGCCACAGACAGTAACGATTTTTCCTTTGCAGAGGGATAAATTTTCCTCTACTTTTTTGAAGAGTGTTGTGGCATATTTTGGGGGATCATCTCTTCCATCGGTAATTGCATGGAGTATTACTTTTTCTATTTTATTTTTATGAGCAAGCTCAAAAAGTGCATATAAATGCCCCAAATGGCTATGAACATCACCTTCACTAATTAAACCCATAATGTGAAGTTTAGACGAGTGTTTTTTTACATGCTCTATTGCTGAGTTAAGATATTTATTTTTAAAGAAGCTTCCATCAGATATTGTCTGGCTTATAAGCGTAAGTTTTTGTGTGACTATTCTTCCACCGCCAATATTTTCATGTCCTACTTCTGAATTACCCATTACTCCTTCAGGAAGCCCGACTGCTTTACCTGAAGTGTGGAGGATAGTGTTTGGGTACTCCTTAAGGAATGAATTAAAATTTGGCAGTTTAGCCTGGGCTATTGCATTTCCTTTTGTTTCACTAGAAGTACCCCAGCCATCGAGAATTATTAATGCTACAGGTGCATTTTTCATTTCATTATTATACTCAATGATTGTGTAAACTTTTATGGATAAAGGAGAAGCTGTTTTTATAGCCGAGGGGACACTTTTTTGCGCTTTCGAGCTGAGCGAGAAAAGCAAAAAAGTTGGTCCACGGCAAGTGCTATAAAAACAGCGTCAGGTGTAAAAAATTACATAATGGATTATTATCAGCTATCTTTTACTATTCCATAAGCTGTTATTTTTAGATTTAACGCAGCTCCCAGAATTACTGCAGGCACAATGTTATAGCAAATAGCATTTACACCAGCATTGATCAGTTTCTTTTTTTCTTTTTCATTTGGTTCTACATCTTGTGGTAGTCCAACCACTGTGATTCCTTTGGTATGGCGATAAATATTTGTAAGTGATATAAAGCTTGGTCCGGTTAATGGATTGAATCCTGACAAGTTTATATGATCTTTTACAGGATACAGACCGGGCTTCAGTTTCTTCAGAGGATATATATAATCAATAAATTTAACAAGTGTCTTCGGCTTTAATTTTAAAAGATAGCTTATTACATTTCTGTCGTATTTTTTAAAAGCCTTGTTGGTGAAATCTATTATGAAGCCTTTTTCCATAGTTTATTGTTAACTACTAATGCATTGCTCCAGAATCTTTCAAGGTTATAGTAGTTTCTTTCATTCTCCTGCATTATATGTACTACCAGGTTTCCAAAATCAAGGATTATCCAGCTACTTGAAGAGTTTCCTTCTTTTGAAATAGGTTTTAAATTTAATAGGGATAAATTTGCTTCTATATTTTTTGCAATTGCATCAATTTGTGGAGAACTTCTTGCTGTTACAATCATGAAATAATCAGCAACTACTGTCAGTCTGCTTACATCAAGGAGTGAAATATTCTCACCTTTTTTATCTTCAGCAGCCTTTGCTGCTGCATATGCGAAATTTATTTCACCTGTAGATTTTTTAAATTTGTTTTTTTGTTTAGAGTTGCTTTGTTTTCTTAGAGTTTTTATCTTCAAACTATAAACCTCTGCATTCATCTCTACCTTCTAGTTTACCAATAGACGCTATTAAAAGCCAGAAGGGTATATAGACCTGGGCTCTGAAAAATACTGTATCAAACATACCATGGGAAACAGCTGCAATTAGTGAAAGAAATATGCCATAAGCCAGAAATGAGTTTTTAAGCCAGAATATATAGTGTAGTTTTAAAAATGAAGTTAATAATATAAGTAAAAAACATAAAAATCCAAATATCCCGAATTCAATCCAAAACTCAAGAAAAATATTGTATGAGCCAAGGGCATCAAACCCACTAACCATATATAATCCGTATGTTTGTAGAAATGTTTTGTTTCCCGGACCAATCCCTGTTAACCAGTTGTCTTTAAGCATCTTTACACACGACATCCATACATTCATTCTGAAATTGTTGCTTGTATGTTCTCTGAGTGTAAAGATTGTTGAAACCCTTTCAGTGACCTGTGGGAACAAAATTGTTAAAGCAAGGTAAATGATTATAAGTGCTGAAATTGTAAACAAAAGAAGAGTTTTAAAATTAATTTTAAATTTTTTATTTAAGTAAATAATAAAAACTAAACTGCCAGTTGCAAATGTAATAAATGCGCCAATATAAGCCCCTCTTGAGCCGGTCAGAATGATACATGCAAATATAATTAAGCAGCCAGTTATAAATAATATTTTTACTGGCAAACTGCTTTTTGATGCAAATGGAATAGTTAAACTTACCGGTAAAATAATTAAAAGGTAACCAGCCAGAAGATTCGGATTTACCAGTGTGGAGTATACTCGTGTAAAAATGTTTTCCGAACCTGGATCCTGCCATGTTGCAAGCTGCTCTGCACCTATGAAATACTGATAAAGTCCGTATAGAGATGTGATTAGTGCACATACAAATAAAAACCTATAAAAATTTAAAATGGTTTTAGTCGAGGAATTTAAGAGCATAAGTTTTAATATGAAATAAACAGAGATAAATGTAAATAATTTCATAAGCCCATTTATGCTTTCATGAAAAAAATATGAATGAAAAGTACTTGCTATTGCAATAAGAGTAAAAATCAGTACAAAAATATCAGTTGAATTAAAATGAATCTTTGGAATGTTTTTTACAAATAAGTTTATTAAAAATAAGAATCCACAAAACCCTATAATTAAGCCTATTCCAAAGCGATCATCGGCAAATTGAGGTAAAATCAGTGAAACAAGAAGTCCGTAAATAGATAAAATAAACAGTTTAAATAAAATACCCTTTGCAGTATCATTTAACATTAAATTAAAAATTTTGTATATGAATCCTGATATTTTTCCTGGGGTTGAGTTTTTAATTGTTTCATTTGACCAGTTGTCAATTTTTTCTGATTCATTATAGACTTTCTCAGAAATTCTATTAATATCTGATAAAGCCATTATTGGTGTTCCTGGTTATGATCATTTATTTGATAAATGTTAATTACTTTTCCATTTAATCTGTAGTTAAATCCCTCAAGCTCAACAGGATTTCCAGCTTTGATTTTATTTCCGCCGATTACAAAACCATCTTTTGTCTTTAGTGCAATATCTGTAAGAGTTACATAATAATCTTTTAAATGATTTTTTGTTGGATCTTCAATAACTTTAAAACCACCTGAAAGATTTGGAAGTAAGGTAGTTTTTTGTTTTGTTTCTGTTTTAATTATTTCAAGCTGTGTATAGGGTCTGTTTCTGATTGTAATTGCTGATTTATTCCCGATTTTAAATAATTCTGTAGTATCAGTAGAACCTGACTGATGAACATCTGGTATATAGACTTCAATTCCTATTTTTTCTTTGCCCTCAATTAATTTGTTTAATGATGTTTTTTCGGCACGCGCAAGAATATATCCTGTAATGCTAAAAAAAATGCAAAGTAATATAAAAAGATCCAGTAAATTAGTTCTAAATTTTGTATTTATCATCCTTTATATTATATTATTCATTGAAGGATTTCATACAGATTATGCTTCAAGAAGGTTTCTTAGACAAAATATACTACAGGTTCTGGCGAACTGATAATAATAATGCTGTTGCCAATGTTTTTGCTATTCATGGACTTGGTGGTCATTGCCTGTGGTTTGATAAAGCAGGAAAGCTTTTTAATGCTAACGGTATTAACTTTTTTTCATTTGATTTGCCGGGATTTGGACAGAGCAAGTTTCCAAAAGGACAAATATCTTCATACAAAATCTGGCTTGAAACAACACGTGATGTTTTAACAAAGTATTTAATGAATTTTTTTGTAATGTCGCCTGTTTTTATACTTGGTCACAGCCTTGGCGCTCTTCTAGCAATTTTGCTTAGTGAGAAAGTAAAAACTAATGGCTGGATTCTTTCAGTGCCAGGCTTTGAAGGTTCAAAGCAGTGTTTTCCTTTTAAAGATTTCATTTTTCCTGTTTTAATGAAATCAGTTTTTAAATCAGAGGAAAATGTTATTCTTCCGTTTGGCCCAGATGTTTTAACTAAGAATAAAGACACACAACTTGCCGTAAAAATGGATCCTATGAGGATTGTAAATCTGGCTCCTGATGTTTATAAGCATGTATTTTTTCTGTCTCTGAAAGCAAAAAATTCTGCGATTCTGATTAATGCACCTGTTTTAATGTTAACTGCAGGTAATGACGTGGTATGTTCAAATGAAGCTATGGAGAGCTTCTTCGAGAAGATACAATTTCCTGACAAAAGTAAAAAGAACTATACAGACTCCTATCATGATTTATTTATTGAAGATACACTTGATCTAATTGTTAGTGATATTTCAGGCTGGATAAAAAATCGCCTTAACCACTAAAAAGCTGATATTTGCTCCCATATAGTGATACCCCTGAAAGTCCTTATAAATACTGGGACTTATATACTAAGAGCAGAATATGCTGCTGAGGAGTTAAAAGGGTGGAACACACTCCTAAAAAGTCATACGATCTTATAAGAGAAGTGCTTTTGAAAACAGTTTCAAAGCATAAGAATATTTATTCTTATTATTCGGCTATCCAGGAAGCAAGAGAACTCCTAGGTGTTTCAAGAATTTGTGAGATTAATTTTTGTAGTCAAAAAGCAGAATTAAGACTGCTTGCAGAGTGCTAGTTTTTAAAATATTCCATAATTTCTTTTACTCTTAATTTTTCATTTTTTTCTTTTATAATATATGTTCTTGTCATAAGTTGCCATTCAAGGAGTGTCTCTCTGATTAATCTATCTATCTGATTCTGGTAGTCTTTGTTATTCCATCTGAATCCGTCTTCTTTTGGTTTTATAAGTCTTGGTATGTAAATTATATGTGAGTACTTAAGAGCCTGATTATATGCAAGTCTGAAATATTCTTCTGTTTCAAAGGTTTTAGCCTTTCCCCAGCTCCACCTGACCCAGTGTACCCAGCAGTCTATAGTTGAACGGTCAGAAATGAAATTATTATATTTCTCCTCAGACCTTATCTGACTTTTAAGAGTTAAGAATCTGAAATTTTCAGGATCTTTGATTTCATAAATATTTTTGTAGCCAAGTTTTTTACAGACTACCCTTGCCTGCTCTTCAATTACTTCCAGTCTGGTTTTTTTCTTTATCTCGTTTAGAAGGGTTGTTTTACCCACCCCTGCAGATCCAACAATTACTATTCTTTTTTCGTTCTCTTTTTTCATTTTGTTCCTGCCAAATAGATAATTTTAACTCTTTGCCTACCGCCCTCCTTGCTCATTCTTCGCTAGTAGTTATTTTAAATGATCCTAAATGACTATTTTAGTGCTAAACTAAATTCTGAAATGACTTATTTTAAAAGAATTATTTTAATGATGTTTATTTTTGTGATTGCAACTCCTCATGTGTTTGCATTTGATTCTAAATATACTGTTCATACTTCTCTGAAGGATATTAATTATAAGAAAAAGAAATCTTTTGAGTGGTACTCAGATAATGTCGATAATAATAAATTTTACTGGTATGATTGTTCAAAACATATAAAGTGGCTGAAAAATAGATCTTTAAAGTGGTATACCAATAACATTACAAATGAAAAGTTTTATTTTGTACATCCTGACCATGAATTAGCTTTTACAAAGAAAAAAGCATTAAGATGGTATTCTAGAAACAGTCAGTAACTGAATGTCAACAATAAAGTCTTTTACTGGTATTGAAGAAAAAATCCTTGAAATTGATAACCCTGCTGTTTTTTCATGGACTGAAGCATACAGTACACTTTTAAAACAGATTGGAAATAGGCATTTAATTAAATTGAATTTAATTAAAACTACTCCATCCAGACTTTATTTTCATTTAATAGCTTTAGATGGTTTTAATAGCTTTATTGATAATCCATTTTCACCTTCAGAGATTGGCTTGCCTGAATCAAAAGAAAAGAATATAGTCTCTTTAATTGTTCCAACAGGCATTGGTGCTGCATTTGGTGGTTATGCCGGTGATGCAAATGTTATTGCAAATATGTTTTCAAAAGATTGTAAATATCTCCTTACCCATCCAAATGTTGTAAATGGTTCTGTTTTAAGTGATCCGCCTAAAAATATGATTTATGCAGAAGGTTTTTCCCTGGATCAGTTTCTTTTAGGGAGGATAAATTTTGTATGTCCATCTAGAAATAAAATTGGTGTTGTGTTTGACAGGGGAATTACTGATGAAAGACTTGGATATGAAATCAATGTGTTAAATGCTGCAAAATCTTTTTATGGCTGTGATTTTATAGGATGGACCCAGACTGATAAGCTGCTTCAAATTGAACCTTTTATAAATGAATATGGTTTTTCTTCAGGGAAGATTAAAAACATTGAACAATTAATTGAAAAATCACTATTATTGAAATCAAAAGGTGCAACAGCTATTGCTTTATGCTGTTTGATTCCTGATTTGGATACTAATAGTAAGTATTCTTCCGGGGTTGGCATTGATCCTATTGGTGGTGTTGAATCTATTATCTCAAGAGCAGTATCATCCTGTACCGGACTTGTTTCTGCTCATGCGCCAGTGATTGTATCTAATGAAAAAACTGATTATAAATTCATAAATCCTGTCTCTGCTTCTGAATATATTGGGAAATCATTTCTTCCCTCGGTATTAAGCGGCTTACGTTTTGCTCCAAAAATTGTTCTGAGCACTGAATCCGCTATGCCAGCCGAGAGTCTTTCATATACAAATCTGAAAAGCACAATTTTGCCAGCTAATGCTTTTGGGATTCCAGGAATTTTTTATGTAAATGAATTATTAAACAATGTTGTTTTGGTTGAAGAAAATAAAACCTGCCTGGATGTAAGTCACATGCATATAAATATGAAATTCAAACTTGTAAAAAGTTACCTTGATTTAATAGATAAAAAAGTTATTGAGCAGTCAAATATTTGTATTGAGTCTATGAAAAGACCTGTAGAAAAAGTACATCAGGTATAAATTATCCGACAAGACGACTTTTTCTTCCGAATATTAGTTCTTTAGCAGCTTTATTTATGTTTTTTTCGTTAAGACTTTTTGCAAAAAGTCTTCTTAAAACGGTTGGTGAAAGCCTTGTTTTAAAACCCATTTCAGCAGATGTTTTATCAACAATTAAGTTAATGCTTCGTGATGATAATGGCAGCTTCCCGGATTTTAAGTCATTTGTAATTAAATAATCATCCAGCGCTAAAGCAGCTTTTTCATTTATTTTTGAGAAATATAGTTCTATTAGCTTTGTAGTTTTGTCATCAATAAATGTTAGCTGGTTCCTGCTTAATATTATCTGGTTATTTGCAAGGTTAATATCCTTGATTTTAAGTGATAGAAGCTGTTTTACTGTAAGCCCTGATTTTCCAATCAGGGAAAATATTATTTTATCCCTTATTTCCTGAACAGAGTTTTCAGGCAGTGAATCAATCAGCTGAATTATTTCTTCATACTGAACAGGGAGATTAAAATTAACATCCGGCATTGGCAAAGAAATTGTAATGAATGGATCTGGTACATGGATCCCTGATTCAACCATATATTTTGTAAAGTTTCTTAAGACGGTTACCTTCCTCCTGTAGGAAGCATAATTATATTTTTTTTGCATGGTTGCCAGATATTCTTCTATTTCTTCTTTGCTTGGAATTTCATTTCTGTCTGCTCTTAAGAAATGTTTCAGAAACTGTATTAAATCTACCTGGTATGCACGAAATGTCTGGTAAGGTGCGCGTTTTATGTTTTTTAACCATTCAAGGTAATTCTGCACAAGCTCATCTAGTGGTGGTGTACTCATAAGAGGTTTACTGAATCAATATCAATTATTAATTCTACCTTAGAGTTTCTTTTAAGTCTTTTAAGAAAAATACTAAATAAAGAGCTTACTTTCTCCTCATTTTTGATTTTGCAAAGTATGTGGTATCTGTATTTCCCGTGTAGTTTTGTGAAAAAACAGGGTGCAGGACCAAGAAAATTGTTCTCATTTTTTTCACACATTTCATTGTTTATGTTTAAAAGTTCTTTTAATGAGTTGTTTGCATAATTTATGCATTCGGTTTCATCATATGACTGAAAAATTATCCGGGATAGGGTAGTAAATGGTGGGTAGTTAAAGTCCATTCTTTGTTTTATTTCACTATTATAGAAACCCTTGTAATCATGTTCCTGGATGAATTTAAATAATGGATTTTCAGCCTGATATGTTTGTATGAAAACATTACCTTTCTTTTGCCCTCTGCCGGCTCTTCCGGTTACCTGGGTCAAAAGCTGAAATGTTCTTTCACTGGCTATGTAATCAGGGAAATTTAAAGTCGTATCAGCAAGCACTACACCCACTACAGTTAGATCTTTTAAGTCAAGTCCTTTTGCAACAATTTGTGTACCTATTAAAATATCTGCTTTGTGTGATGCAAAATCATTCCAAAATCTTATATACTCATTCTTCCTGCTAAGTTGATCTTTATCTACCCGCATGATCCTTGCTTCCGGGAAAGTTTTACGTGCTTCTTCTTCAAGCTGCTGAGTACCTATTCCGTAGTGTTTATAATGTGCGCTGTTGCATTGAGGGCAAAGTTTATTGGATGATGTGGTGTAACCACAATGATGACAGACCATAATATCTTTGTTCTTATGATAAACCACTGGTACTGAGCAGTTTTTGCAGAGTTGTATATATCCACAACTTCTGCAAAAAATATGACTGGAGTGTCCCCTCCTGTTTAATAAAAGAATTATCTGTTCTTTTCTTTCAATTGCCTGGTTGATACTGTTACTTAAAAACTTTGTAACTGAGTTTTTCTTGAATGGTGAATATTCTTGTGTTAAATCAATTATTTTTACTTCAGGCATTGGAACGTTATCGATTCTTTCCGGAAGTTCAATAACTGTGTTTTCTCTTTCACAAAAGTAATAGTCTGATACATTTGGTGTTGCAGTGCCCAGTACAACAGGGCATTTTTCAATTTCTCCTCTTTTTATTGCAACTTTTATTGCGTTATACCTGGGGGCAGGAGATGCCTGTTTATAAGAACCGTCATGAGCTTCATCAATTACAATTAGTCCAATGTTTGATACAGGTGCAAGAACTCCTGAACGTGCACCAAGAATAATAACTGGTTCTTTTTTTTGAAGTTTTTCAAGATTAGCCAGTCTTTCTGTTTTATTTAATGAACTGTGCCAGATAACTATGCTCTCTTTTTTAAACCTTGAAGCTAGCCGTGAGTATGCCTGCGGTACAAGGTAAATCTCAGGCACAAGATAAATAGCAGATCTTCCTAGCTTTATACATTCATTTATCAGATTTAAATAGATTTCAGTCTTCCCTGAACCGGTTACCCCGTGAATAAGGAATGTGTTGTGTTCCCTGGTGTTTAATAACGGAGATATTTTTTCAATTGCTGACTGTTGTTCTTTATTTAATAAAGGAATCTTTTCATTGACGAATGAAATTTGATTCATGCCATAGGAGGATTCTTGTGCTTTTAATAACATGGAGTCATCATCTTTTATTCTGCTTTCTGTATGCTTTATCGATTTTGATACAAATCCTTTTTTAATCAGGTGATTAATAGCGCGGTAAAACCTCTCTTTGCTGATTCTTGATTTGTTGTGCAGAAACTTATAACTTAAAACCCTTGTTTTGCTTGAATTGAGCTTGGTTATTATAAAATTCTCTTCTTTTGTAAGATTGTTGTTATCAATATCTGATTTTAAAAGCTCTATTTCTGTGGATTCATGAGAGTAAAGTTCTGCATTGATTGAGGCTGAAATAACAATGCCTGTATTTGTCAGGTAATATTTGCTAATCCAGGTTATGAGTTCAATGAAATTCTCATCAATTTTTATTCTGCTTGAAATTACATCATATATTGATTTAATGGTTATATTTTTTGGTACTGAATTTAAATCAGTTATGTCAAGCACATAACCTTTTATTTCCTGGTTGCCAAAAGGAACCTGAACTATCGTTCCGGTATAGATCTCATTTTTAAATTCGTCAGGTATCCGGTAAAAATAGCACCCTTCATCTGGAAAGCTGGCTGAAATGGGCAGGTCCACTGCGACTTTTACAAACAACTCATTCTTTGTTTTATTGTCTTTTGCATTTTCCCTGGTATTAATCGGGCTGTCGGCTAGTTGCTTCATAAGTTTTTTATAAGTTAAATCCGCCTGCAAATTCAATATGTGTTCCTGTAATATAGCTGCTTTTAATTGTTTGAATTACAACTTCTGCAAGCTCTTTTAATTTGCCGGTTCTTCCTAAAGGTATTTCTTTTGTAGGTTTATGAATACTGTTTTCCATTACTCCTGGCGAAATCATGTTTACAAGTACATTGTTCTTGGCTTCATTCAGTGCGTATGCTTTTGTCAGAAGAAGTATACCTGTTTTTGAAATTTGGTAAGGCAGAATTTTTGGTTTTGCAACTATCTGTCCGGTTGATGCATAACCAATGTTTATAATTCTTCCTCCACCACCTGCTCTTAATAATGGCATGGCATAATATGTACAGTAAAAAGTAGAATGTAGATTACTGCCTAATATTTCATGCCATTGTTTTGTAGTAAGTTTTTCCAGGTCAATTTTTAAGTAATTCCCTACATTGTTAACAAGAATATCAAGCCTTTTAACCCCCCTTTTAATTTTCCTGAACATAGATGATACTTTTTTTTCATTTGTTAAATCGGCTGAAAATGACCATACTTTTTGTCCTTTTTTTTCTATTTCCCTTTTTAATTTCTCAATTTCCGGGCTTTTTTTCAGATGATGAATTATTACGTTACAGCCTTCATCGGCAAGAGCGATTAATATTGCTCTGCCAATACCTGATGTTGCCCCTGTGATAAGAGCAGTTTTACCTTTTAAGTTATAAGACATTACAAAAGTATATTATAAAGGGAGACCACCTTGAAACTCTTGAAATCTTTTTCAGCAAAAGTGTAAGCACATCTTATTGATTAATTAGTACTAAATACACCCAGATTTCTTATTTTGTCTTGTCTGTCTTTTTTTACTTCTTCTGGTGTAAGTTTAAGTAGTTCTTCCAGGTGATTTCTGATTGCATTAAGAATATTTCTGCTTGTTTCATCCGGATTGTAATGAGCCCCGCCTTCTGACTCAGGAATAACCTCATCTGTAATTCCAAGCTCGTACAAATCTTTTGCTGTAATTTTTAACGCATTTGCTGCTTCCTGTGTTTTGTCTTTGGTACGCCATAAAATTGCAGCACATCCTTCAGGTGAAATTACAGAGTAAACTGAGTTTTCAAGCATAAGTATTCTGTTTGCTACACCAATGGCAAGGGCCCCTCCTGATCCACCTTCGCCTGTAATTATTGATATTACAGGTACTGTCAGCCCTGAAAGCTCTCTCAGATTTAAAGCTATAGCCTGGCTTTGATTTTTTGCTTCAGCTTCAAGTCCCGGGTATGCTCCTGGTGTATCAATAAAAGTAATAATCGGGAGGTTAAATTTTTCTGCATGATGAAAAAGTCTTAAGGCTTTTCTGTAGCCTTCAGGAGATGGCATTCCAAAATTTCTTTTCTGGTTTTCTTTTAAATTCCTTCCTTTTTGAGTACCTATAACCATTACAGTCTGACCGTCAATTTCAATAAGCCCACCTATTATGGACTGATCATCTTTCCCTGTTCTGTCACCGTGGAGTTCGTACCAGACTGGGCTGATTTTCTCTACATAGTCAAGTGTATATGGCCTTTGAGGATGTCTTGCGATTTTTACTTTATCAAGAGGTGACAGTTCTTTATATATTTCGGATTTTACTTTTGAGTATTGTAATTTTAAATCCTCAACAAGTTTTTTATTACCGTTTTGAAGTGTCCGCGTCTTTTGCTCAAGCTCTGATATCTGCTTTGACAAAGCTATAAGAGGTTTTTCGAAATCCAGTGGAATTATTTCTTTATTTTCTTTCATGCCTTATAACCTTGCTAATATCTTTTCAAATATTGTTTTATCTGATCCATTGTTTGAAAACCTCTTTTTTTTTATATTCTGAGTATGAAGCCTAATTAAATCAGATACGATTTGCTTCAGGGTTTGCCTTTGAATAACCATATCTATCTGACCATTTTCCATGAGATACTCTGCTGTCTGAAAATCTTTTGGCAGTTTTTGCCTTATTGTTTCCTCAATTACCCTTCTTCCTGCAAATCCAATCCTTGCTTCCGGCTCGGCAATAATTAGATCTCCTAACATTGCAAAGCTTGCAGTTACCCCTCCAAAGGTTGGTTCAGTGAGTATTGAAATATAAAGCAGCTTTTCCTCATGAAGTCTTTTAAGTGCACTAGCTGTTTTTGCCATCTGCATAAGGCTTAAAATTCCTTCATGCATTCTTGCACCGCCTGAACTTGAAATAATGATTAGAGGTAGCTTTTTCTCTGTTGAATACTCAGCCAGTCTTGTAATTCTTTCCCCAACCACTGAACCCATACTTCCACCGATAAACTGGAATTCCATTGCACCAATTGAAACAAGCTGATTATTGATATTTCCTATACCTGTTATTATTGCTTCACTTACACCTGATAACTGCTGAGCATCTTTAAGTCTTTCTTTGTATGATTTTAAATCTGTAAAATTCAATGGGTCTGAGGGTAGTACATCATCATTTATTTCTACAAAGGTACCGTAGTCAATTAACTGTTCAATTCTTTCATGTGCAGTCAGCCTGTGATGGAAATTACACTTTTTACATACTGAAAGATTTTTCTTAAGCTCGCTTGTGTATAACAATTCATTACAACCCTGGCATTTTGTCCATAATGAACATAAAAGGGCATCATCAATAGCTGATTTTGCTTTCAGCTCGCTGATATTTCCTGCAGTTGCTGAACCCTGTTTTTGGTGTAGTTTAGCTGCCCTTTTTAGCTGCCTGTTTTTAAAGAAATCTTTTAATGCCATAATTTATACTCGTATTATTCTAGTCCTTTAATTGTCTTGCTTAATTTATGAAATCTATATTTTGTTATGATTTTTTTATTAGATTCAATCTATAAGCGATTATACAAGTTAGAAATTAAATAAAATTGTGAAAAAATAATTATTAATTAAAAAAAGGAGATTGATGTCAGTGTCAGATATTAATAAATCAAACAATTTAAAGATAGGGTTTATAGCAGATGGGGTCAAAAAGTTTAGCAAATCTGATATTTTTCATGACTCAAGTTTTGCATTGATGCTTGCAACACAAAAGCTGGATACAAGGATCTTACTTGCAGAATCAAATACTTTAAAAATAATTAATAATAAAGTTTTTGCTACGTTTGATGAAGTTAACGTAAAACAGGAAGAAAATAGCCATATTTTAGTTAAATGTACGACAGAATTCCCTCTTGATGATTTGGACATTATCTTTGCAAGAAAAGATCCCCCTGTTAATGAAGATTTTATTTCTTATGTTTTAATGCTTACCCATGTTGTAGAAGGAAATGCATCGAAAAGAAAACCTCTAATAATTAATAACCCTTTTGGACTCTTAAAAGCAAATGAAAAAATGTATGCTTTAAATTTCCCATCCCTTATACCACCAACTATTGTTACATCCAGAAAGGCTGAAATTATTGATTTTTTAAGTGAGCATGTTGAGGTTGTTGCTAAGCCTTTATTCGATAAGGGTGGCGAAGAGGTATTTTATATTGATAAAGGATCTAAAACCTCGCATACAATAATTGAAGTTGTTACAAAACATGAAAGCCGCACGGTTATTGTACAGAAATATATTCCTGAAATCATAAATGGTGATAAAAGGATAATTCTTTTAAATGGTAACCCTATTGGTTCAGTGCTTAGAATTCCCAGGACAGGAGAGTTTAGAGCAAATATGAATAAAGGAGCAAGTGTAAAGGCATGCACTTTATCAAAGCGGGATCTTGAAATTTGTGAAACTGTTAAACCATCACTTCAGAAAGAGGGACTGTATTTTACGGGTATTGATGTAATTGGAAATTTCCTTACTGAAATAAATGTTACAAGCCCTACAGGGTTACAGGAAATCCAAAGGCTTAGTGGCACCCATCCTGCAGATGAGATTATTAGCTGGGCTGTTAATTTTGTTAAATAATATTGCTGGTTTGTTTAACTGCTGTAAATTGGTGGAAGTATGTTTATATGCAGATAGAAAAAAAGAATATTCCTCTGGTTTCAATTATTTTATGTGTTTATAACAGAAGAGACACAATTAAAAGTGCTCTGAATTCAATAATTAAGCAGACATTTAAGGATTATGAAGTAATTATTGTAGATGATGGAAGTACTGACAATGTAGAAGAAATAATTATTCCTTATTTAAAACAAAATGATAATTTTAAATATATCCGTCATTCAAACAGGCATACTGCATATTCAAGGAATACCGGTTTATTAATTGCACAGGGCACTTATGTTACTTTCCTGGACTCTGATGATCAGTACAGGGAAAAACATCTTGAAAATATGGTTGATATGATTACTGAAAACTCTGGCTTGGATCTTGTTTATTCTGATCCTGTTATTGTCGGTAATAAAGAAGACATGTGGTTTGTTAATGCCCTTGATAGTACAAAACTGATTCATGTAAATGACTGTGTTTTTGGAGCTACTTTTTTTGGGAAGAAAGAAGTTTTTCTTCAGATGAATGGATTTATGGATATGCCTTATGCGGAAGATTTTAATTTCTTCCAAAGATTAGTTTCTTCGGGGAAGTATGAAACTATGAAGTCATATGAAAAAACCTATGTTTACTTCAGGGATATTAAGGACAGTATTACCAACGTTGCAAAAGGTTTGTATTATGGAATGAATTCTCTTGGTGTTCTTTGAAGTTCTCTGCTGACAATACCTGTAATTGCTCTTAAAAGTCTTTCATTATTATCTATAGAGTTATGTGTGTCATTTGGAAGACACATACAAATATCACCTTGTCTTTGCCCATTGAATCTTGTACCTCTGACCAGTGTGGAATTAGGCTGATAAAAATTGTAATGCCTTTGCGATGTTCCTGGTCTTTGAATTATCGGACATCCAAGTCCATTGGTTCCCAGTTCTACTGCATCAATTGATACACTTAGTGGTACTGGGGTATTTCCTGCTATGCTTTGCCAGTCGTTCAGATAGTTACATTGTGTTCCTGCACCAAAACTATAACCTATTGATATTACTCTGCTAACCTGATCCCTGTCTGCAAAATGACCACGGCAGTTTATCCTGTCTCTTATAAGGTTACGTGTATGTTCATAGACCACGTTTGTATGTAGGGATGGATTACTTGTCATGCATGCCCAGTATGAAAGCTCATCAGATGCATTTCCTACACGAAGCATCATAATATCTGCTTCAGGATGTCTTTCTTTTAGCATTAGAAATAATTTTTTTAATCCAGCTTTTTCTTCATCTTCTCCAAGTGTCTGACTGTTGCCAAGATTGATAATTATTAATGGCCTTGGCGTTCCAGTCTGACGGTTTTGTGGGGAGTGTTCTGTAAATAACCTGTTTTCGTCAGGATTTCCGGGGTCATATAAAAGAGATCTATGATATGCAGCTAGTTCTTCTTCTGTTCTGGCACCGTTTCTGTTTCTTGCATTCCTTATGTGTGGTGAAATTCGAAGTTTTTCAATAAAGTTAAAAACATGTGTTATTGGATTATATTTCCTGACTGCTTTCCAGAGATTTCGTGCTTTGTCAATGACATTTTGAAATAGCCTTTTGTACCATGGGATATTTTGCTGTGGTTGTTCCGCAGGACTGTTATTTTCAAATGGAATAAATCTGTCACAATTGTCTTCTGTATCAGAAGCTGTTGCTGGCCCATTACAAAGCCTTGGGTTTACATAAGCAACATTAGGTTCTCTTGTAGAAGAACACCTATAACCCCTGTCTGTGGCTAGCTGTGGCATGTTTAATTTGGTTATTGCCTTTTATAAATTTTCTAGCAACTGTTTGTTAAACATTGATTAAATAAGCTATAAAGACCTTAGTTTTCAAGCAAAAAACTTATTAATAAGGAATTTTATATCTCTCAAGTATGGCAACTCGGGTTTATTCCCATTTTTTCAAAATACTGCTGGTGGTAGTCTTCAGCTTGAAAGAACTCTTTATGTGGGACAATTTCAGTAATAATTTTGTTTTTAAATTTGCCGGATAAGTTTAATTTGCTCTTTAAAGCATCTGCAAGTTTTTGTTGTTCGTCATTGTGATAAAAAATTACTGATCTGTATTGAGTTCCAATGTCAGGTCCCTGTCTGTTTAATGTAGTTGGATCATGAATATTCCAGAATATTTCAAGCAATTCATTATATGAAACAATATCAGGATTAAATTCTATTTGAACAACTTCTGCATGTCCTGTTTTTCCTGTGCAGACCTCTTTATATGTAGGATTATCCGTTGTTCCGCCACAGTACCCAACCTGGGTAGATAAAACCCCGTTTATTTTCCTGAAAGCAGTTTCTACTCCCCAGAAACATCCTGCTCCAAAAGTTGCCTTACTAAA
>DUDS01000029.1:0-9858 GCA_004769085.1 Candidatus Melainabacteria bacterium SSGW_16 | reverse complement strand
TCAGAAGTTATTGAAGTAAAAAACAAATCATCAATATTGTCAATTGACCAGGTAGAAGCAGGTCTTGCTAGTGCAAAAAACTGTCTGGGTGCCTGCTCTCTAAGCACTAAATTAGGGGCTAATGGTCTAGCTAAGACTTGATAATTTTTTTCTCTTTCTTTTCTGAAGAACTCAGACCTTTCAATTACACCTAGAGGATAACCACGTTTATCAAGAAAATAACCTGCATGAATATAACCAATAGGTGCAGCATCATCATTTCTATAGACTACATGTGTGTCTGGTTGGATCCAGCCTACAAGCTGATTAGTGTTGTACTTATAGAGCCATAGACCAATGTCATCTACATACAGTGCTGGTTTTCCTTCTTTGTTAAAAACAAAAACATCTTTGTAGAGTATTGATTGCTTTATTGTGCTTGAATCATTTGCAATATTGCTAACTGAATCTTTAATTGTATTTAGCCCTAAATCTACCTTTCCCAATGTTTTTGCTGTTTCAGAATTAGTATCTTTTATTTCGCCTAAATATTTCCAAATTTCAGTAATAACTATGCTGTTATTCCCAAGCTCATTTATTTTCTGAATTAATTCAGGCAAAAGCTCATTTTGTTGTCTGATGGCTTCTTTTAATTCTGATATTTCAGTTTTTAAGCTCTGAACCTCTCTTGTGTTATCAGATGTTTCTGTGGCATTTGTGGGAATAGTAATTGAAAATAAAATTAGTGTTAGAACTAATGTAATTGTTCTGTACATGACAGTTGCTCCTGTTTGAAGGGCACATCTTTGTACCTGACTCTGTATATTGATATAAAGAATAAACCAACAATGAAATTTATACAAATATATTGGTTAAAGGTTAAATTCTGTTAATTAAAAACTTTTTTAAGTATTTAAGCCATTTTGGCTAGTTCATTCATGCCTTTTGAGATCCTACGGTCACTAAGCCTGAAATCTTTCCATAACTCCATGCTTTCTTGCCCTATTTGCATTTGGACACCACCAATTGCCTTATCTAATATTGGTCGAGCACCACCTCTAAAATTAAAAGAATCGGTTTGAGCACGGCTTATACGATTCATTCCTGCTTGATATGCATTTGCTCCGAATACTAATAAACTCATTGTTTCCCCTTTTATTTTTGACCTATTATTATGCTAATTTACTATGGTTATCTTTTTATTAACACAATTTGTATTTCTTTTACATTTATAAAGCAATTTTTTAACTAATATATATAGGACTCTTGTTCGATAATATGGGTTTTATAGGCTAAATAGCAAGATTTAAACATAAAATATTTCTAATATTTGAAGCTCTTTAAATTTTTAAACTTTATATCCATACCTTAAAAGTAATGGAAAGGTTAAAAAAGTAGTTATTAACTTGTCAGAGCTTTTCATTTTTGTCCTCCATTCCTCATCAAGTTTAAGTTTTACCATTCCTGTGTTAAATCTGCTTGGATTACCCCATACTGTGTGGTTTTTCTTGAGCTCAATCTCGTTATCAGATTCAAACGGCAACTTTGAAGTTTCTTCACCTACTATCTTAAGTATTTCTGTAATTGTCTTTTTTGGATTATCAACAAAATCTTCATATCGTATTTTTGTATAACTTTTTAGGGATTTCCCCCATGAAAATTCTGTAGCAAAGTTTCTTATATCCCACAGCATTGAACTTTTTAAAATACCTGATTGATGCATGTAAATAACATCTTCACTGTCAGGCTGGATTTTTTTCTTTTGCCTTGAAAATGCAACTCCTCTTGGATCTCTTATGAGGTGCAGGACATGCAATTCTATATTATCCATAAGGGATAACAGGTAACTGTATAAAATTGCTTTTGTTGAATCCACAATTATCCTTGAATTTGTTTTGGAAATGATTGATTCAAATAATTTTTTAACAGTATCCATATAAAAACCAAGCTGTTTTTCAAAGTATTGGTTTCCAAGCGGTAAAAATTTAATTGGTATAAATCTTGATCTCAATAACTTATGAATTGACTTTGTGATTTTCTCAACTTCAGTATCTTTAAGGTTTCCAAATGAATCTCCCATTATCTTTTTCCATAAACTACAATCTCTGAAAGGTACCCCACAACCACAGAGCCTGTTATTTAAAATAGACATTTTCCAGATGTTTCTTAATTCCCCGCCATAGAAAAATCCATCGATCTGATCTAATATGCACCCCAGAAGTGTGCTACCGCTTCTTCCCCAGCCGCATATTGTGATAACTTTTATTTTTTTCTTTTGCATAGTACAGATATTGTAGCTATTCAGTTACTAGTATCATTTGGTATCTATATTTTGAGACTAAAGCATATTCAATTGTTTATTTCACGTAATATCTTTTTTATGCAATTGTATTTACTTGGCAATCACCTAGGTTTTTTGGAGGAAAGGTTTTGTCCGATTTACTCGGCAAAACCTGGAAAATGTTACATTTGGCTTACCAAATGTACTATGGAAAGGTGGCGAGTCTCATTATGAGCGAGCCACCTGAGAAATAGCATTACTTCAAATATTTATAAAACTCTGTTAATCTTATATCCTTGTATGATGGAAAGACGGTTTAAAAAAGAAAGAAAAGAAAGAAAGGAAAGGGGATCTTTCCCGAAGAAGAAATGGACACCCGTATTTGAAGCCGGGAGTGAAATTGATTATAAAGATATTAAACTCATATCTAGATTTGTTACGGAAAGAGGAAGAATCCTGCCAAGAAAAATTACCGGACTTACTGCTCAGCAACAAAGACAAATTACAAATGCAGTTAAAAGAGCAAGACAAATGAGCCTTTTGCCCTTTATAAGTTATACATCATAAGAGAGTTAAAAATGTCTAGAAAATGTCAACTATCAGGTAAAAAAGCACTAAAAGGTATGAGATATTCATTCCTCCGTGCTCACTATAATCCAACAGCTAAAAGAAAATTTCAGGTTAATCTTCAGACTGTAAGAACCACTGTTAATGG
This sequence comes from Candidatus Melainabacteria bacterium SSGW_16, assembly GCA_004769085.1. Lineage (GTDB taxonomy): Bacteria > Cyanobacteriota > Vampirovibrionia > 2-02-FULL-35-15 > 2-02-FULL-35-15 > SSGW-16. The sequence goes on along the minus strand of DUDS01000029.1, from coordinate 6,883 downwards.
TAAAAGAGTAAAAATTAAAGTTGCAGCATCTTATTTAAAAGGACATCCTGAGATAAGAGCTGGTATCGTACTGCCATTAAAAAAGAAATCAAGAAAAAAACTAAAAAGACTACTTGCTTTAAGTTCAAAATAATTAAACTTTTTCTTTTATATCTTTTACTTTGATTTTTGATGCAATTTTAGGTGTTATAAGCCATATAAGTTCACCCGAAAGTTCAATATTGTTGTTTAAGCTTACTTTTGCCATTGATGTTTTTTTTAACTTTATTCTTTCGGCACCTATTAACTTGCCCAGAAAATGCTCAAGATCAGGTGCATGACCTACAAGCAGAATTTTTTTATAAGAAGAATAAGGTAGTAATCCTTTTACGATATCTTTGCTGCTTGCGCCTGACGACAAAAAGTCTGCTGTTTTCAGGTCTATATTTGCACCTAGATTATTTGCAAAAATCTCTGCTGTTTCTTTTGCCCTTCTGTAAGGACTACTTAATATAATGTCAGTCTCTTCTTTTAGTCTTTTAAAGAAATTACTTAATTTCTTTGTTTTTTCAATACCTTCTTCTGTTAATTTTCTGTCAAAATCATTTCCAGCAGGCTTACACTCAGTTATATCTTCTGCATGGGCATGTCGTAAGATAAATATTTCTTCCATGTTAGAAGATCATATTAATCCTTATAGGGTTTGTCAATTTTAAAGAAAGGTGCTTTATGGTGAGGCTTTTAGTTTTATATTTAAGCTGATATCGTGTTTTTGCCATTCAAGCTGAAGCTTGTCCAGAACGCTCAATAAATTCAAAAAGTGTGTTTTAAAGGATTTTATTGCATCTTTATTATAGATATTTTCTGCTTCTACATCACTTATTGCAGATTCAAGATCATGAATGGTCTCTCTGCAGAACTTTTTAATCTCTATTCTGGTTGAAATGTTGTCTTTGCCTCTTTCAATAAGTTCATGTCTGCATCTTAAACCTAGAAAATTTGATGCTGAATTGCTTGCAATGTTTATAAGTTCTAAATTAGGTATCTTGTCAACTTGATAATCACTTATTGTGTTGATTTGTTCTTTTAATACTTCTTGAAATGTAGTTAAACTCACTTTTCCCCCGTGCCTTGTTAGATTGTGGTTACTTATAAAAGTACCTGATTTATTTGCCAGATAAATGAAAATTAAGAATTAAATAATTATTTTTTATTGAAGAAAAATTAATAAAACATTAATTGTTTCCTAGATCTCACATGTTTCTTACAAAAGGCGATTTACTTAATAAATACTTTATATATTGAATAGCACTATTTTTTATAGAGTTTTAGATATGTCCAGTAGTTTGAAAAGACTTTGATTGCATATTCTTTTGTCTGGGCATATGGAATCTCCTCTACAAAGAAATCTAAATCATCAGGACGGTCAGACCACTCATGCTTAAAAGTAAGTAACCATCTTTTCACTGACTGTGGCCCTGCATTATAGCTTGCAACAGCAAATAATGGATTGTTAAAGTCCTTAATTAAATCATCAAGATATTTAGTGCCGAGCAATATATTTAGTCTTGGATCGTATAAAGAGTCATTTCCATTTAATGAGGTGTTTAGTTGTCTTGCAAGTGTTCTTGCTGTGGGTGGGATTATTTGCATTAAGCCATATGCATCTGATATTGATAATGCATATCTATCAAACCTTGATTCCTGTCTTATTACTGAACATACAAAAAGAGGATCTATATCAGGATAGTTTCTTGCTGATTCATAAATAAAATGCCAGAAATGTAAAGGGTAAGCAAGCTCCCATATAGGATTTGTTATTGGTATTTTATTTTTTAAGGTTATAGCTGCTGCTGTGTTTATTGAGTCATCGTATTCATTATTCAGTGCTTTAAGATATGAGCCTACTTGTTTTGAAGGAGCTTGTGTTCTTCCAATAAGATCCATTGCTTCTTCATACTCTTCAAGATTTATGAGTTCAAGAACAGCTGTGCCAAAATGTTCTTTAATAGCCTTATTGCTGATTATATTAGGAATAGACCAGAATGATTCAGTATAATCATAAATTTTTGTTTTAAGTTTCCAGAAATTATCATTTAAACCGGTTAGGGCAGAATATCTTTCCTGTGCTCTGAATGAATAATAATTGTCCTCTAATGTATTTTTTGCAAAAGCATAATATTCTTTAGCTTTGTCTTTTTTGTTTTTAATTTCAGAAATCTTTCCAAGCCAGAAGGTGATTTTTGCCCACATTTCTGGATTATCCTCTGGCGGGGACTTGTGAGCTAATATATAATCTTCTCCGATTTTTTCTGCTTCACCGAATTTTTTCTCTCTTATATTTAGCCACATTAATTCCCATACAGCATTACCTATAAACAAACTTTCAGGATAGGATTTTATAAAATCCTTTAGGTCCTTTTCTCTTTGCCAGCGGCTGATTTCTGACATTGCTTTTTTATATTCTGTATAATATGCAAGTGTTGGTATTTCTTTTGTCATTCTTTCCCAGAAAAGTTTTCGCAGGTAGGATGGGGTGCACGTTGCTGCATAATAAAGTGAGAATCTGACGTTTTCTGCTTTTGTGAATTCCTTTGCGTATTCTGTAAGATATCTGGCTGCTTCGTTCTTTCTGCTAAGCCTGTAAAGTGAATACCCCAGATTGTAAAAATCTTTTTTATCGTTTGCCATAGTGTAGTATGCAGCTGCTTTTTTATAGCTTTTATTATGGAAAAACACATTTCCTAAAAGTGTAAAATCTGCTTTTTCAAGATTAAATAATTTATTTGATTCCAGAAAATCAGAAATTTCATTTGCAAATCTTCCATCCGGACTTTGCGTCAGGTATTCACGCCAGTATTTAATTGCCTCGGTGTAATTTTTGTTATTATATGCATGCTCTCCAAGGTAATAATTTGTTGCTATTCCAAACTGTGTGTCTGGGAATTCTGATCTTAAAGAATTTAATGTATTTATTGCCTGAGGGGTTAACCTTAGCCTAAGCTGGGTTTGTGCAAGCAGATATTTTGCCTGTGGCACTGTTTTTGAATTTGGAAAATTGTGAAGAAGTTTGTTTATAAGCCTTAGTGCTTTAGTGTCCTCACCTAGTTTTAAGTTTAGTCTTGCACAGTGAAATATTGTTCTTTCCTTTAAAGGATAGTTTTTGGATGATATTTCTTCATAAATAGATAGTGCTTTGTTTAAATCATTCTTTTTTTCGTAGAGTTTAGCCAGAATATATTTTCTTTTGTAGTTTGTATAATCAGAGAGGTTGTTAAGCTCTTCAAGTATTTTTATCCCCAAGTCAGTATTAGTTTTACTTAAAGTAATTGCTTTTTTAAGTGTGTTGAGTGCAGCAGGTTCTTCTTCTGGTATTTGTTCCAGTGAATTAGTGCCAGAGAATATTAAAAATGAAACTGTAAAAATTGCAAGTAGAATAATAAGCTGTATTTTTGTATTAAAGAGTGGTTTCATCTGTGCATAACTTGTTATATTCGATACGACATCTTATTATAAGATAGTGTAACGAAGAAATGTAGTTACTCACAATGCTAACGATAAATGAAGTGAAAATGTTCTAGTAAGGAAAGGTTTTATCTGATTCATTCAGTAAAACCTTGACAATAGTTATAGTTGGCAGACCATAGATCTCATGGAAAGCTGGCGAGTCCCATTATGAGCGAGCCAGCGGATATAAAAAAATGGAAAAATTAGTTGAAAAAAGAAAACAACAGACTTTTGATACTGCTGCATCATTTATTAAAGTAAGAGGTGCAAGGGAGCACAATCTCAAAAATATTGATGTTGATATTCCAAAAAACAGATTTGTTGTTATTACCGGAGTTAGCGGATCCGGTAAAAGTTCATTTGCTTTTGACACAATATTTGCAGAGGGACAGAGGCGATACGTAGAAAGTCTTTCTTCTTATGCAAGACAGTTTCTTGGGCAGCTTGATAAGCCTGATGTTGAGTCGATTGAAGGTTTAAGCCCTGCAATTTCTATAGATCAAAAATCTACAAGCCATAATCCCCGTTCAACTGTAGCTACTGTAACAGAAATATATGATCATCTTAGATTGCTATATGCAAGGATTGGAATTCCTCATTGTCATATCTGTGGTGAAAAAATTAAACCACAGACAATTGATCAGATAGTTGATCAGGTTATGTCATTAAAAGAAGGGACAAAGGCACATATCCTTGCACCGCTTGTCCAGGGTAAAAAAGGAGAATATCAGGCTTTGTTCAGAGCGCTTGCAGGAGAAGGTTTTGCAAGGGTGAGGGTGAATAAGAAAACCTGTCTTCTTGAAGAAGAAATAAAACTTGAGAGGAATTTTAAGCATGATATTGAACTTGTCATTGACAGGATAGTTATAAAAAAACAATCTCGTTCAAGAATCGCCGACAGTATTTCACTTGCTTTAAAACGTGGGGATGGAGTTGTGGTCGTAGAAGATCTTGATGAAGGAAAAGATTCTGTTTTTAGTGAAAAGCTTGCATGCTCGTCCGGACATGGTTCAATTCCGGAGCTTTCCCCAAGAGCATTCAGTTTTAACAGTCCTTATGGCGCATGTAGTTCGTGCCATGGACTTGGACATCATGCAGAATTTGATCCTGATTTGATTATTCCTGATCAGGAAAAGTCCCTGAATGAAGGTGCAATCCTACCCTGGTCAAAAACAAATAATCCTTACTATAAACAGCTTCTTGAATCCCTTGCAAAGCATTATAAATTTAGCCTTGATGTACCGTGGAAAACTTTACCTAAAAAGATCCAGAAAGTTATTTTATACGGTTCAGAAGATGAAAATATAAAATTTACGGTGGATTCATGGGAAGGAGATGATATATGGACCTATAAAAGTAATTTTGAAGGAGCATTAAATCAGCTTAAAAGAAGATATGAAGAAACAGATTCTGAAAAATATAAACAGGATCTTGAGAATTACCTGACTAAGGTTACGTGTTCTTCATGTGGTGGTAAAAGACTTAAATCCCACATTCTTGGTGTGAAAGTTGGTGAGGTTTCAATTGCAGAATTATGTTCATATTCAATAAGGCAGGCTATGGACTTTTTTGTTAATCTGCCTGGCATAATAGGTACAACAGAGAAGAAAATAGCTAATCAGCTTTTAATTGAGATAAGGTCGAGATTAAAATTTCTTATAGATGTAGGGCTTGACTATATTTCACTTGAAAGATCTGCAAATACCCTCTCCGGTGGTGAAGCACAAAGGATAAGACTTGCTACACAGATAGGTTCCGGGCTTTCAGGTGTGCTTTATGTGCTAGATGAACCTACAATAGGACTTCATCAAAGGGACAATGAAAGACTGCTTATGACCTTAAAGCACCTTAGGGATCTTGGAAACACTTTACTTGTTGTTGAACATGATGAAGATACTATCCGGACAGGGGACTGGATTATTGATATTGGTCCATATGCAGGATTGCATGGCGGTGAAATTGTTGCACAAGGAACTATTTCTGACGTTATTGCTTGTGAGAGATCTATAACAGGACAGTATCTTTCTTTTAATAAATATATTGATGTTCCAGGGAAAAGACGGTCTGGAAACAGTAAGTACCTTGAGCTGTATGGAGCAAAATTAAATAACTTAAAAAATATTGATGTGAAGGTACCGCTTGGAAAGTTTGTAGCTGTAACAGGTGTAAGCGGATCCGGGAAATCAAGCCTTGTGAATGATTTGCTTTTTCAGTTTCTTATGCATAAGACATATGGAACTGTTTCCAAGCCTGCATTACTTGACAATGTTACAGGGACTGAAAATATTGATAAAGTCATTGTAATTGATCAGAGTCCTATTGGCAGAACACCAAGAAGTAATCCTGCAACTTATATAGGCTTGTTTGATGTTATAAGGGATATTTTTGCAATGACAAATGAGGCGAAAGCCAGAGGATATCAGAAAGGAAGGTTTTCATTTAATGTTAAAGGTGGTCGTTGTGAAGCCTGTGGTGGTGAAGGATTGAATGAAATTGAAATGAATTTTTTACCCTCTGTTTTTGTTACATGCGAGGTTTGTAAAGGTGCAAGATATAACCGTGAAACACTGGAAGTTAAATTTAAAGGAGCTTCAATCAGTGATGTTCTGAATATGACAGTAGAGGAAGCACTTTTATTTTTTGATGCAATATCAAAAGCAAAAACAAAGCTGCAAACATTAATGGATGTAGGACTTGGTTATATAAAACTTGGTCAACCGGCAACAACGTTGTCTGGAGGTGAAGCACAAAGGGTAAAACTGGCTGAACAGTTGTCCAGACGCAGCACCGGAAAAACAATCTACCTTCTTGATGAACCCACAGTAGGGCTCCACTGGTTTGATGTAAGTCATTTGCTCTCAGTGCTAAACAGGCTTGTTGATTCGGGAAATACTGTAGTTGTTATTGAGCATAATATGGATGTAATAAAGCAGGCTGACTGGATAATTGATCTTGGACCTGAAGGTGGTGATAAAGGTGGAGAGGTTGTTTGTGAAGGAACACCTGAAGAATTAGCAAAATTTTCTAAATCATATACCGGTCAGTATTTAAAGAAAGTTTTAAGTCGTAAGCTGTGATCTTTGTACGAGAAGAGGCTCTAATATCAAGTCTGTCTTAGCCTCAATAAATCCTGACAGAGCTAAATCAGCCTGTTCCTGAACTGGTTTAAATCTAGAATAGTAAAACTTAACAAGTTCATCATCGCTGACAGGCTGTTCACCTAATGTATCCAGCATTCTATTTACTTCTGTAAGTTTTACTTTTAATGTAGCCAGGTAACCATTTAATGCTGGCTGAAAATATTCCTCGTCTCCTAATAATTCAATGGAACCACTTAGCTTTTCAAACATATTTAACATTTTGCAGGAGTTTAAAAGTGTTTTTATCCTGGCAAACC
>DUDS01000002.1 GCA_004769085.1 Candidatus Melainabacteria bacterium SSGW_16 | reverse complement strand
GCTGTTTCAATAACAATTCCCGGAATAAGATCAGCAAAACAGGCAGAAGAAAATTGTTCTATCTATAAGGAAGGGAATATTATTTCTGAAGAAATCATTAGATCTCTATATGACATTCAAATGCAAACGATTTAAATATCAATAGGACTTACGCATATGTCACACCAACTAAACTGGCGCGTCAGCACAAGTATTATTTTTGCGACGCCAGAGCGTAGTGACAAGGAGCAAAAAAATACTTGTGCGGTTAAACAGCCAGTTTTAAACCTACTAACTCTGCGTAAGTTCTAATTAACTAATAATCTAGGGATTTTCCCACCTAATCACTTATAAACTTTATACAAGGGAGCATACAGTTCTGTAAAAAGTCTAAGGCACAGGAGGCAAAACAATGGATTTTAAAAAGTTAAAGAAGTATTTAATTCCCTCACTTGCTGTTTTTGTAGTCATTACTCTGTTTGATTTTATTTTTCACGGAGGAATAATGGAAAAACTGTATCTGGACAACAGTCATTTATTCCGACCACAGGATGAAATCTGCAAACATAAACATTTTATGTGGATTGCAAATTTAATTTATTCATTTGCGTTTTGTTACATTTATTCAAAAGGACACGAAAAAACAGATTTAATTTCTCAGGGACTCAGATACGGTCTATGGATAAGTCTGTTAATCTGGGTACCACATGTTCTTATAAGCTTCACTATTTATCCACATCCAAAAATGCTTGAACTTTTATGGCTGTGTGGATATGTAGCTCAGACATTAATCGCAGGTGTTACCGTAGCGCTTTCTTTTTCAAAAGCAAAGTAGAAAAAGAACTCTATCCACCATCTCTCGAAAGTTGCCTGGTATGGGGACTTGGTGGGAGATTTAAAATTTCATTTGAATAATAATCTGCAAGATGGTCAATAATATCCCTGACTGATAAAAAACCTACAGGTTCATTTTGTTCATTTATGAGAGGTACATGCCTGTAACCACCTGCTGCCATTCTGTTTAATGCATATGCTATTGGATCTGAAAGATATAATGAATCAGGTCTTTTAGTCATATGTTTTTCAATCGTTTCTTTATTTATATCAAGTCCTTTGGTAATGAGTTTTCTGATTACATCTCTTTCAGTAAAAATTCCAACAAGTTTATTTCTGTCATCAACAACAAGAACACACCCGACATCTTTTTCATTGAATAAAGTTATTGCATCTGAAACTTTTGTATCTCTCTTTACAATTACCGGCTCACGGAAAAGAGTATTGTCTATAGGTTCATCAATTGAAAGAGCAAGCTCAAGGATAGGATTTTTTTCTTTATTCCTTTCCTCAATTATGTTTAGTTCTTCTTCTAATTCTTCAGACATATTTTTTTCACAGGTGGCTCGTTCATAATTAGACTCGCCACTTCTATCTAATTATAGTTACTATTTAAAAGGAATTCAGAAGTAAGAATACTATATAAATCCCTCAAATTTTCAATGTAAACTCATCCAAAAACACTATTTTTATAAATTTTATTTAATCAAATTTTGCCAAAAATGAGCATTTTAGATAATTTCAGACTAAAAATGGGTTAAATACAAAACATAAATTTTAATTAATAAAACTACTTAAAAATCAAATATATTTATTAACTCTGGTTTAAACAACAGGGAATATTAGGGATAGCAATGACCTGGTTTAAAGGTTTTTGCCAGTAAAAACCATTAAATACACACTTGCAAAAAAATTAATCTGATAATTTTTGCAGGCATAATTTTATGGCCGTTAATTTGACCCTAAGTCATAATACTAATGAACAAAAAATTTAATAAAAATCAAATAATAAAATCATTCATTAGTATATTTGCCGTATTCCTGTTTAATCTTCCAACAATTGCAGCATTGAAAATCAATTACCAGAATTTGTTTACGATTCCTGCTACAACAAACGATCTAGTAAAATCTACGGATAATACTAGTCCAAAAGATTTAGATAAAAAGCCTGAGGCTAAACATGATTTCTTTTCTGATTTAAAAGAGATCTCATATGATAACAACCCTGGATATAATCTTTTAGCACAATTAAATCCAACATCTGGCAGTGAAGAATCTAATCAGACTGAAGAGAATGAAACCCCATCTGAAGAAAACGAGATCTCTAATCAAAGCCAGGAAGAGACCAAAGACACAACAAAGGAGTCAGCAACAACATCTGAGCAAACAACAAGTTCAGGCACAAAAGAGCAGGAAAGTACCCAGACAGAAACACCGCCCTCTCTGGACACATCAGATTTAAACACCAACCTGGATACATCAGAAAATAAAGATTCATCAAATACGAATATTTCTGGAGCATCATTGCCACCAGCTACCGAAAAACCATCAGGAGAAATCAATACACCAAAACAAGCAGTAAACCATAATGCATTTTTAAATGAAACTCCATGCTCCGGTGGTGAAGGCTCCAAAAATATTTTTATTAAAAAAGTTGGACTCAGAATAAATACAGCTCCTGCTCTATTAAAGCTTGAAAAAATAACTAACAATCTTGTAATATTAAATAAACCCTCAGGTCTTGTTGTTCTTCAGGGAAGTGCAACAAATCCATACATAAATACTGAAGGTCAGATAAAAATCAATACCTCTGATTTAGTTTCTGACAGTCCAGTATTAGCAATCCATGACATAAATAAAGATGGCTTTGCTGATTTTTTTGTATCAAATAAAAACGAAACTACTCTTATACTTAGAAAAGAAAATAATTCAACTAGTGCAATCCCCTTAGATGCTAAAGGTGTAACTTCAATTGCATTTGGAGATATAGACAACAGTGGAGGAAATGACCTAATTGCAGCAACACAAGAAGGAGTAGTAATTTTTACAGATCTATCAAACCCCATAAAATTAACAGGAAACAAAAATCCACTCTCAGTAACTGCAGCAGATTTTGACAGTGATGGATTTCTGGATATTGCAACAGCTAATGGTGACAACACTATAAGTTTATTTTATGGAACTGGTAATCCAAACTCTTTTATTAATGGATTAACCATAACATTATTTAATAATGTCTCAAGTGTTATTAATAATGCATTTATTAAAATTTCTGATATTAACTGCGATAAAATACCTGATTTGGTATACCTGTCAGCAAATGGTTTAGTTCTGGTAACAGGAAACGGTAAAAGACATACAGATCCAAACAATCCTGGATTTATCACAGAAAAGATTTCTGACAATATTGGAATACCAGCTGGTCTTGAAATTGCAGATTTAAACAATGACGGAATATCAGAAATTATTACTGCAACAAATACAGAAAGTCCCGACAACACTTCACAAAACAAATACATACTTTCAATATTTAAGAAAGACACTAGCAATAAATATTTAAAATACACAGATATATCATTCGCTGATAAAATACTTTCATTGGACAGCGGGGACCCTAATGGTGATGGGCTAACTGATCTTGGCATCAGCACTAATTCACAAACCAGTCAGCATTTATTTCTGCTTATTCAGTCAGTTGATCAATCTGATTCATTAGAATCATCTTCACAAAAGGATACAACAACACAATCAGAGTCAGTACCAGATGATGAAAAATTACCCCCTGCAGGAGCAACTGCAAAGACAATTGAAGAAGCAAAAGAAGTTATTGTAAAGCTTAATGAAAAAGCAAAACAAAATTACATTGAAGGTACAGACCCAGCTACCCTTTTAAGCACACAAACACTAAAAGTGGAAAGCAATGATATTGTGGGTGAAGTTGCACCAATAGAAAGTTATGTAAAAGACCCAAACCTGGCTGCAAGAAAAACAGGTACTAAACAATTAACATTACATGCAAGAACATACAACAGAATAAATAAAAAACTTGCTTACAGAGAAGTTTATCAGAAATTACAAAAGGTTGAGCAAGACAACATCGGGTTACTTGTTATAGAGAAACCCCCTGAACAGTCAACTGCACAGTTTATTGCTGAACTTGAAAAAAACCCAAACGTTCAGGATGCTGAACCAAATGGAATACTAACCATTCTTGCATTTCCTCAGGATCCACCAAATGATCCTTTTTACTCATCTAGTAACAGTTGGGGACAGGGGTACAACGATCTGTACGGACTTAACAATATAAATTCCCGTGAAGCATGGAAAATGTCACTGGGAAATAATGTCCTTGTAGCAGTACTTGACACTGGTATTGATTATAACCACGAGGATATTGCATCAAACATCTGGGTTAATTTAAGTGATCCGGTAGGAGATTCAAACAGCGACGGTAATCCTGATGATGATTTTAACGGTTATGTAGATGACTGGCGTGGATGGGATTTCATATCAAATGATAACAATGCAACTGACGACAATGGACACGGATCACATTGTGCAGGCATTGTAGCTGCAATTGGAAATAATGGAAAAGGTATCATTGGTGTTGCGCCAAATGCAAAAATTCTTCCTATAAAGGTGCTTGATAATGAGGGGGGTGGAAGCTATTCTGAGGTTGCAGCAGGAATTATATATGCTGCTGATATGGGCGCAAAGGTTATAAGCCTATCTCTTGGAGGTCAGGGTACAAGTTCAACATTAACACAAGCAGTAAATTATGCTCTTTCACGAGGGTGTGTTATTGTTGCAGCTGCAGGAAACAGCGACGCTAACACTTCAAATTTCATACCAGCTAGTATTTCTGGTGTAATTGCTGTAGCTGCTGTAAATAATACAGATACAAGAGCATCTTTTTCAAACTGGGGAACAAGAGTAGATGTATCAGCTCCTGGTGTTGGCATTTTATCACTGAGGGCAGCTGGTACAGACCTCTACGGTAATGGATGCTCTTCATGTGTCGGTGCAGAAAAAAAATACTTATGGGTAAATGGAACAAGTCAGGCATGTCCTCATGTAGCTGGTGCTGCAGCACAAATACGCAGTTTAAGACCAACATTCACATACACAGAGGTTAGAAACATAATCAGGGGAAATGTTGATCCACATTTTTCAACTGCTACAAAACCAATAGGTACAGGAAGAATTAATGTCTATAAAGAGCTGTCTTCATTTTCAGGTTCTTCTTCCAGTTCATCTTCCTCCAGCTCTTCCAGTTCTTCAAGCTCTTCTTCAGGTTGTCCTCCTCCTCCTTCCTGTGCCGCTCCTCCTGCTGGTTGCTCTTACATAAATATCCC
>DUDS01000034.1:16543-31272 GCA_004769085.1 Candidatus Melainabacteria bacterium SSGW_16 | reverse complement strand
TGCTGCCGGGGCAATATTTTCTTATATTGACTCTACTCATGTGAAAGAAAGACGTGTCTTTGAAAAGATCATTTCATATGAGATGTCTTCTTACGTTTTGATAGATAAAACTACAAGAAAAAATCTTGAATTAACAGAATCTACTAAAGGAAAGACTGCTGAAGGGTCTTTATTGTGGGCTGTTGATTATACAAATACTCAGATGGGTAAACGAAGACTCAGAAATTGGATTGAACAGCCATTGTTAGATATCGGGAAAATAAATGACCGCTTGTCATGCATTGATGAATTAATTAAACATAAACAAATAATGTCTGAACTGGCATCTGTTTTAGAAAAGATATCTGACCTTGAAAGAATATCATCAAGGCTTAGTGCATCTTCGGTAAATGCTAAAGAGCTAATTGCTTTAAGAGACTCACTCTCTCAAATACCAAATATTGTTTTTTTATTAAAAGATTTTAATTTGTTATTTTTTAAAAAATTTAATGAATGCCTCAAAGATATTTCTTCTGTATGTAAAATCATAACTAGTGCAGTTCTTGATAATCCTTCAAATACGCTCATGGATGGGAATTTGATAAAAAGTACCTATAATAGTGATGTAAAACAATTAAGAGAAATAATAGATAACGGGGATAATTGGCTTAAATCATATGAGGTAAATGAACGAAGTCGTTCAGGAATTAAAAATTTAAAAACAGGTTTTAACAGAGCTTTTGGATATTTTATTGAAATAAGCAAAGGGAATTTGAGTCTTGTTCCTTCTGATTATGTCTGTAGGCAAACAATGGTTAATTCATCCAGATTTATTACACAGGAGTTGAAAGAATATGAACAAAAAGCATTGCATGCTGAACAAAAAATAAAACATCTGGAATATGAAATATTTTGTGGTTTACGGGATGAAGTAAAGAACTATGTTAATGTAATCCGTCAGATTGCATATGAGCTTTCAATTTTAGATGCCTTTTATTCCCTGGCACAGGCAGCAATTACAAATAACTACAAAAAGCCTGTTCTGGATAAATCCAGGATTATAGAACTTAAATCTTCCAGACATCCTGTACTTGAGAAGAAAATTGGATTTGTTGATTTTGTGCCAAACGATTGTTTTATTGAGTCATCTCCTGATAAGGAAAAACCTCAGCAATTAATTATATTGACCGGACCAAATATGGCAGGAAAAAGTACTTATATGCGGCAGATTGCACTTAACGTAATCCTTTCACAGATTGGATCTTATGTTCCATGTGATTATGCACGGATTGGCGTAGTGGATCAGATATTTACCCGCGTTGGTGCAACAGATGATATTTCTGAAGGTAAATCTACCTTCATGGTGGAGATGAATGAAACAAGTTTGATTTTAAATAAAATGTCAGAAAGAAGTCTGATACTGCTTGATGAGGTGGGCAGAGGAACCAGTACCTATGATGGTGTTGCAATTGCATGGGCTTTAGCTGAATACCTGGTAAAAAATAAAAAGCCAAGAACTATATTTGCAACGCACTTCCATGAATTAAATGGGCTTGCAGAACTATATTCATCAATTTCAAACTATCAGGTTTCTGTTAAGGAAGAACCCGGTAATGTGGTTTTTTTAAGGAAAGTAATACCTGGAGGTGCTGATAAAAGCTATGGTATAGAAGTAGCAAAGATGGCAGGACTTCCAAAAGAGCTTCTGGAACGGGCTCGTAATATTATGAATACAATGTACGGGAAACAAAAAGCCTCCATAAAAAGAGAAAGTATAAAATCTCAGATTGAAACTGGTCAGCTTAGTTTGTTTGGTAACTAACTATAATTCTGCAGCAGCCAGTTCTCCACGTTTAATAATTTCTTCTTTTGTTAACTTTATTTCTTCGGACATTGCTTTGTAAAACTCTGAGTCATATCTGCGAGATCTAACTACTATTGGCATTGGCATTGCATAGCCGAACATTAATACTTCTTGTTTTGGGTTTAACTGAGAAAGTATTGTTTTTAAATTATTTCCACCAGACTCGCCTACAAAAACTGCGTTAATATCATTTTCATCATTTAAAAGAAGCGTTGCACGGGTGCCAATTTGTGAGAGAACCTCGCTATCTATTCCTGATGGTCTTTGATCAATAATTAATAATGTAACATTGTATTTTCTAAGCTCTCGGGCAATTGTGCCAAAAGTAGAAAACCTGGCTACTTGAGGTGATAAAAATTTATGGGCTTCTTCTATAGTTATTACAAGCCTTCTTGGCTCTTGATATTTGCTTCTGTCTAATAAATACTTCTCTGTTAGATCTACATAGGCTGCATGTATATGTCTTGTGATAATGTTAGCAGCAAGCATATAGCTCTTTAAGTTATTTACTCTGCCGAATTGAAGCACTACACTTTTTCCACTCATTAAGAAATTTAAAATATTTTTTACACCGTCATAGCTTATAACTGGTTTCAAATATTTAACAGAATCAACAAGTGAATTTAGTTTCCTTTGAAGTGCAAGCAGTGACATTTCCGTAGCATTGTTTTGTGCGCAAAAGTCTTTAATTTCTTCAATTGACATATTAAATAACTTGGTTACCCAGGTTTTTTCATAATGCCTTTGAAGCCCGCGCGCATTGTCTAGCATAGCCTCTGTGAGTCCTAGCTCGCTTTGTAACAGTTCTAAATCTTCTATATTTATTTGATTAAAACCAATTTCTAAATTTTGCGCATCTTTAGAAGTGAGACTTTTATTTTCGGGATCAAGAGTAAAAACTTGCACCTTATCATTAAACAGCTGTTTTAATCCCTTTGCTGAATCTCCACTTTCATGAGTTCCTTGCCAGCCATATTCGTTGTGCATATCAAATACTAAAATACTAGCCACATCTTTTTTTAATATTCCAGATAAAAGAATTCTGCTTAAGAATGATTTCCCGGTTCCTGATTTACCAAAAACAGCGTTTGATCTTTGGACAAAATTTTCCAGATTAATGCAAAGAGGTATATCCATTTCTTGCGGGTAGCCGATGTGAAAATATTTATTTAACCTGTCTTCTTTTCCAAATATTTGCTCAATGTCTGATTCACCGGCTTCATATACTTTCGAAAAATGTGGTGGAATCGTTTTTACTTTTGGTAATGCCTGTCCCTCAGGAAGGGTATTTCCTGTCTCTGCCATAAGGTAAGGTGTCAGATGAACCATGCTGAATACGGATGTTCCTTTTAGAACTTCTTTGATAAAACCATCATCAGAGGCTGGTATATAATTTAATATTTTTGCGTTCGATGATTCCAGATGAATGTCAGTAATGATAGAAAAATACTTAATTTTGTCACCCTTTATAACTACAAACTTCCCAATTCTTAAGTCCTCAATATTAAATTCGGGTGAAAGCTTAAGCAGAAGTCCCTTTGTAAATGAACCTGAAATTATTTGTCCAATAAGTTTTGTCATTTTAATGAAGCAAAATCAGCGAAATATTGATCGTACCTGTCTACGTGCAGTGGTTTTGGATCTGTAATAAGTGCTCTGATAGATTTTGCAAGTTCAATTGCTTCCTTTCTGTCTGAAGGAAGATGAATAGTGTCAGCATTAACTCTTAGTTTTGATTTATCTTCGCATGTAATGCTTCCTGTAGTTATTAGTTCTCTTGCTCTTCTGAGAGAATCTTCCAAAAAGTGTTTACTGTCAGATTTTGAACTGTAAGGTAGTATTGTCCCATCTTTTCTGTATTTTTTAGCAATCTGTACTTCCTGCCCCATTTTTATATTTGCAGTTCTGCATCCTTCCTGCAACACATGACCGCTTAAACCTACAAGGGTAACCCAAGAGCTAAACTCTGCAATTGCTTTTGCCACGGTTTGTGTAATTAATTGATCTGTATAAAGCTGCCTGTATAAAAATCCATGTGCTCTTACATGACGAATCTCAAGACCTTTTGCCTGAACAAGAGCGTGTAGTGCTCCCAGCTGGTAAAGTACAAGTGCTCTGATTTCTCCCACATCTAGATAAACCTCATGCTGTCCATTCCCAAAAAGGTCATTATATCCAATTAATGCACCTATACTTAGGTTATGTTTTTTTGCTGAATCTATAACTCTGTTCATTGTTATTGGATCGCCGGCATGGAGCCCACAGGCTATGTTTATGGAGGTGACATATGGAAACAGTTCTTCTTCATATTGATTCTGGTATATTCCAAAACCCTGGGCAGCATCACAGTTTAGGTCTAGATTCTTTCCAAGAGTAGTAAATGAATATGACTGCTGTGGGGGTCTGCTCATTGGTCTTCTTGATCTGAAATTTGGTCTTCTGTTCGTTCTCATTTAATATCTTCCAGCGATTCAATATATTCAATAGCCATTGTAGCAGCTAATGACCCATCAGCGGCAGCTGTAACTGCTTGCTTTAGTGGAGTTTCCCTTACATCCCCCGCAGCATATACTCCTGGTACATCTGTTTCCATTTTCTCATTTGTTATTATTTTTCCGCCTTCATCCATCTTAATTTTGTCTTTAAATAGCTGCGTGTTAGGATCCAGCCCTATATAAATAAATACCCCGTTACACTGAAAATCTGATTCCTGATTTGTAAGAACACTTTTCAATCTTACTGCTGTAACTCCATTCCCATTTCCTACAATTTCCGGAATAACAGTATTCCAGATAACTTTAATTTTTGAATTTCTAAATGCCCTGTCCTGAATAATTTTTTCAGCCCTAAATTTTTCTTTTCTATGAACAATGGTTACTTTGCTGGCAAATTTTGTAAGAAAAGTACCTTCTTCAACTGCCGAATCGCCACCGCCTATAACAACAAGTTCTTTGTCCTTAAAAAATGCACCATCACATACTGCACAATAGCTAACACCTCTGCCACCATATTCTTTTTCTCCAGGTACGTTTAATTTTCTATATTCAGAACCAGTTGCAATAATTACAACTTTTCCAGTAAATATCCCTTTGTCTGTTTCAATAGTCTTTTTGTGTCCTTTTAGTTCTACATTAGTTATATTACAGTTTAAAATTATCTCGCAACCAAATCTTTTTGTTTGTTCTTCCATTGCCTGGGCAATCTGTGGACCTGTCATATGATCCATCCCGGGATAATTTTCTACCTCTAATGTGTTGTTTAGCTGACCACCAGGTATTAATTTTTCCAGAATTATAGTTTTTACATTTCCACGGGCAGCGTATAAGCCTGCTGCTAAACCTGCAGGGCCACCGCCAATAATTAGAACATCGTATTCTTTTATATTCTTCCCATCATTTGTCATATAAATATCACATATTATATTAGCCTATTTGAACTATTATTCAAAATATTCATTACCTATAATTGTGTGATGAATGTTTAAATTATTTAAAAATAGTTTTAGTCTTTCATTCCTTGTTCTCATTTCATTTTCATATGCTGTTTGTATCAGTTTGTTGTCGGTATTAACAATAAACCTGTTTTGTGTTTCAGGATCAATAATGCTTACATAGCCTGCTGTAGGCAATGAATAATCAACAGTATCATAAACCTGAAACGAATATATGTTATAAGTCTGTGACATTTCATATAATTGCTTTTCCCATTTATTAAGGTTTATGAAATCGCTAATTAATATAATTAATCCTTTCTTTTTAAAGTATCTTTTACTAAAATCAAGCGCCCCTGAAATATCAGTTAGTGCTGGCTCGTCATTTATGATATTTGATTTGTTGTCAAGGTGACTTAAAAGTGTTTGAAAAATAATATTTGCCTGACTAACTGCCTGCATGAGCGGGAAATGGTATTTGACACCCTTTGAAAAAAATAATCCACCAATTTTTTCGCTGAATGATATAGATGTATTCAGTAAAAATGCAAATAGCTGGATAAATATGGTTAGTTTGTCTGCACAAAACATTGAATTGCTAATATCAACAATAAAATAGGTTTTAGTTTCTTTTTCAGAGAAATATTCTTTTACATGAAGAGCTCCGGTTTTTGCTGTTGTGCTCCAGCTGATATTTCTTAAATCATCACCGATTTTATATTCTCTAATTTCATTAAAACTAAATCCATCTCCTTTGTTTATGCTTTCAAATCTTCCATGTAATAAGGCTTCAATTTTTTTTAATTTTGGACTACGTAGGTTTATTTGTCTTATAAAATCTTTAAGTGAATAATTCTCGCTAAAAGATTTACTGACTGAGCTTAAGTTCTTTTGCGATAATAAACTTTTGTATTTCATTTGTTCCTTCATATATTTCAAGTACTTTTGCATCTTTGTAAGAGGTTGCTACAAAGGAGTCATCCTTTAATCCTTTGCCTCCCTGTATCTGTACGGCAAAGGAGGAATGTCTACTTGCTGAACTAGTACAGAAATATTTTGCCATGCTTCCCAGAAGGCTTGTATCCTTTTCATTGTTTTCCTTCGATAATGCAGCTTTATACAGAATCATTTTACAAGCCTCAAAATCTTTTGTCATATCTGCAATATACCATTGTATTGCCTGATAATCTGATATTGGTTTTCCAAACTGATTTCTGTTTGTGCTGTGTTTTACACAGTCATTTAATATTCCTTCGAGCAATCCTGTTGCCTGGGCTGCGCAAAACAGTCTTCCATTTGAAATTGCTGATAGTGCTATTTTTAACCCATCACCAATGTCCCCGATTAAATTATCGCTTGTGATTTTTAGATTATCTATTTTTATTTCATTTGACGGTGTAACTTTTACCCCAAGTTTTGGAATATCAGATGATATTGTAATGCCGTCCGATTTTGAATCTGCCAAAAAACAAGTTATTCCTGATCTGTCTTTGTATTCTTTTGTCTGGACAAAAATAAATATTAAATCTGAAATTGAACCGTTACTAGCCCAGATTTTAGATCCATTTATCATCCAGTTATTTCCGCTTTTATATCCCTTTGTCTCTATCATGCTTACATCTGAACCTGCATTTTGCTCTGTAAGGGCAAAACATGCTATCAGATCGCCGGATATTAATTTTTCCAGATATCTTGATTTTAAGCTATCTGATCCCATCTGATTTAATATATGAATGCATGCAAACTGAGTAAGCATAAAAAGCCCTAATCCAGGCATGGATCTACATACTGACTTTATCAGGAGAATGTTCTTAAAAAGATTATTATCCTTATCTATGACTGACTTGTTGTAAAGTTCCTGCCAAAATAATTTTAAATTTACATCCGGGTGTTTTTTTAAGTATTCATTTACGAGTACATTTGTTTTGTTGTCAAAATCTATAATTTCTTGAGACAGTGTAAGATGCATTAAATGCTATTATACTAAAAACAAATTTTTACCTAGATTCAGGACAGAAGCAGCCTTTTTTCAAGTTCTTCTGATATTTCATAAAGGTCTATCAATAAGTTCCCTGTCAGTGCAAAATCATCAATTTCAGGATCAAGCTGTGATATTTTATCCTTAACAAGAATCAACCCTCTTAGGAGTGTCTTTGTATCAACCCCATTCCAGCTTTCATATGTTCTTTTTTGAAATGAATTGAACATTTTATATTTATTCCTTATTCTTTTTTTAACTTCTGTGTTGTAGTTATATTTGTGTGGCTTATTATTTAATCTTTTACATACCCAAAAATTGTTGAAAAGTGGTATATAGTAAATGAAATAGGTCGATTAAATTACCTAAAAAATCTTGTTAATTCTCAATATAGTAATGAATGAATTTAATTTAAATAATCATAGAGGTAACCCATGGTGATAGCATCAGTTTATTTGTCTGGACCACCATGCAATGTATCTGATCCATCTCTTTCCTCTCCTACAGACTGGAAAGTATATGCAGCAAGTACATTCTTGAAATCTGGTTTAAGTGTGGCTAACCCTATAGAGCTGGATCTAACTGGTTTTGTAAGTAATGTTGATGATATTTCTAAAATGTCCTCTGTTAAACATTCTCTCTCATTAATTGATCGTGCTGACTCATTGCTTGCTAATTTAACCCAGCTCACTGAATCAGTAACGATGGAAATGTTTTATGCTCACAGGCAAGGTAAAAAAGTGGTGGTGGTAGGTAATGAGCCATTTAGCCCATGGGTATCTTTTCACTCGGAAGCAAGATTTACTAAGCTTAGAGAGGCTCTGGGTTACCTGATTCAGCAGCCTATAGGGTTTGATACTGTAACATGGTCAAGCCAGTTTGAAGACAGGTTGAAACGGCGAGCAGAACAATATCCTCCTGAAGGAGAGCCTGATTTTGAATATTATGGAGGAAGTATTCCTGTTCTTATTATTTCTCCGCATGCCACAACATATTTTCATGATGGAAATTTTAATCCTTCGGAATCTTATACTGGTGCACTTTCTGTACTTATGCATAAACTTACTGGTGCACATGCCTTAATTAGTTCATATTGCCTTGCAGCAGATCCTGTTTATTATTTAAACTCTCCTTTTGTTAGTTTCTTAACCCAGATTGTTAAAAATATTGATTTGAAGCTAGTGCTCATCATTCATGGAATCGAAGAGTGGAATAACCCCAATTCAGTTATTTTAAACAGCTGGAACAATGTTTCACTCAGAAATAAGACTGAATATTTAAATTTATTAATCAGCATGCTAAAAATAAAAAATATTGGTGAAATTGGTTATGATTCACTTGATATAGTTAATAAAGACAAAAAGACAATTAATCATTTGTTGTTTGATGACCTTTCAATTCCTACAATAACAATAGGAGTTCATAAAAGATTTAGGCTGCCTACTTTACAGGCAAATTATTATTTAACTTTGCAAACAGCACTTGCACAATATTTAATGCTTGTTGCTTACCAATAATTTTAACTTTTTCTTTAGACTTTTTATTGACTTTCTTGCTTTTAATCAGTTAATGTCTTAATTAGCCGTATTAATATTTGGTCATCTTTTTTTTATGTCATCATTTTTGGTTTCTTTAAATAATAGGTTTATAGCAAAACACTATCTTAGTGTTATTAGACCTGAATTGGAAGAAAGAGCAGAATCCAAGGATAAAGGAAAACTTACTGTTGAAGATGTAATTGATGTTTTACGAAAAAGTGAAGCAGTCCATTCCCATCCTGTCCTAAAGCGAGTAACCCCAAGTGATCCAAAGAAATTAAGGGAATTAAGCTCAAATATTATAGTTGCTTTAAATTATGATGTCAGAAAAGAAGCAGATGATCCTGATCAACACTGGACCGATGTTTCAAAACATGCCGTCTTTACGCTGGTTTCATTTACAAAATATTGTTTAAATAACTTATATCCTTTACTTCAGTCTTCTTTAGAAGGTACACCACAGGAATTTAGCAGGGAATTTAAAGATTTGCTGGCAGTTCCACAGGTACCACATGAGAAACTACTCCATGAAATTGTCGGTAAGTTACAGGAATCAGTTCCTGAGTTTACAAAAGCAAAATTTCTTCAGGATCTAAGAGAAATTATTGACAGACCTTTACCTGATGATATCAATGGTGCAGAGGCTCTTAATGAATGGACCAAGCAGTGGTTAAATGAGCTTGAAGAGGTTTTTTCTAATTTGATTCTTGAACTTCCTGACGAGGTAAAGCCCTTTTTTCAGGAGAAATTTAAAGCACTAATTCAGAAAGAAGTTGCAGAGTTAATGAAAGAAGGAGTTATTGCTCCTCCAAGGAGTTCGAACCCACAGCAAATGTTGCATTCTGTTTTATCTAATATTGATGATCCTGAATTGGTAGCTCAGATACAAAGGCAATTTAATTCAAGTGGCATGTTAAGTCCTCTTCTTCAGATGATGTCACCTGAAGGTGAAAGCCTTCCACTTTTTCAGGGACAGCAACCTACCGGTAGAGATTCAAAAACACCCCAAAATGCCCCCGGCTGGAATAATGGTTATGGACAATGGATTATGGGACTTGGTAGTGCAGCTGTTACACTTGGAAGTTACCTTTTTAAAGAAGAAAAAACAAAAGGCTTATTATTTGGATTAGGTACATTTGGACTTGGAGGAGTACTAGCTTCTGCTTTTAGTCCAATAAGAAATATCTTTGGTATAAATGGAAAACCTGGTCCTACTCTTGCTGGTTGGGGGGATGGTGTTGGCAAGTGGATTGTAGGTGCAGGAAGTGCTGTACTTTCACTACTTGGTTACTATATAAGTGATGAAAAATTAAAAACTTCATTATTTGGTTTGGGTACCTTTGGATTAGGTGGAGTGTTAGCATCTTCATCTAGTCGAGTAAGAAGCTTGTTTGGTGTAGAAACACTTCCTAATGGTTTAATTGATCTTTTGCAAAGTTTGGGAATCGAACCAACTGCATTTCAAAGGATTGCTGAACCAGGAACTCAAAGAAGAGCTAAATAACTTTTTTTAATTTCTCGTATAGGCATTTAATATTTTTATTTAACACAGGATGTATTAAATCCTTGTTTAAATCTATAAGCGGTATTAAAACAAAATACCTTCTTGTAAGTCTTGGATGAGGTATTTTTAGGATTTGTGTATTGAGCACTTTATTTCCAAATAACAAAATATCCAAATCAATAATCCTTGATTTCTTTTTTTTTGATATTGGTCTCCCAAGTTTTTTTTCTATATCTTTGCATGTTTTAAGCAGCTTTAATGGAGGCAGGCTTGTTTTTATTTTTAATGCACCATTTAAAAAATAACCACTTTTAATTCCTTCTTGTGGAGGATTCTTTAATAGCTTTGAGACTTTAATTACTTTTATTTTTTTATTTTTATTAAGCAGCTTTAATGCATTCTGAATGTTTCTTTTTCTATTGCCTTTATTTGTCCCAATTCCAAGATATGCAATAGTACTTTTGTAAATAGTGGATCTTTTTTTCATACCCTTCCTTCTTAACTTTTAATGTTAAGAGCCTTAATCTTAACCAAGTTAATCAATATTTTTAGTATTTTAAAATAAATTTCTCTTTGTATGGGTTTTTTAATTGTGAAAAATTTTAACCAGAAATTCTATGAGAGAAATTTAAGAAAGATTTTCGAATTTCACTTGACTTAAAAAGTTAAGATTTAGTAAAGTGTAAGTATATAGTGTCTGACTTGTAAACGTATTCAAGAACCTTATAGAAAATAATATTGAAGTAACACATACAAGACAGTTAGCTAAGGAAATGATAGATTCAATAGCTGTATTTAAGAATAGGAGATAGAAATGTCAGGAACAGTAGATCCAATTCAAGGTTTAGCAACGAAATTAGCAATGCTAATTGGGCTTAAAGGTGTTGCTACAGAGCATCTAAACGATCAGAAAATAGATGAGCTAATTGCTGCAGTTGCTGACACTACTATAGTTGCTGAAAAAGATAATGTGGTTGGAAGTGATGCAGACAAAGCTAGACAACTTAGAGAGCAACTTAGGCCATTACTTGAGACAAAAATATCATTTGCTGAATCCGAAGAAAAAGCAAAAGCAGTAGAAGCAGCAGCAGTTAATACAACCGAAGATGTACCACCACTAAGAGATGCACCACTGCCAAATGTTCCACCAGTAGGTGAGCAAGAAGAAAATTCGACTGCAGGTCAGGGTGGCTGGAAATCATACGGTACTCTAGTTCTTGGTGCATTAGGTATTCTTGCATGGATAGGATCATTATTTAGTTCTGAAGAAGGTTCTAAAGGTAAAGCAGTATTTGCCGGTATCGGTGGTTTATTGTTTGGCGGAGCTCTGCTGTCTCAATGGCCAGGTATTGGAAAGCTCTTTGGCAGAGCTATTGAAGCTGTAAGGGGCGTAGTTCAGCCTGATAATGGGGCTGCTACAGAAACTCATTAATGTTCTTACCCCATCCACTTACAAAAGGAGGGGATATTAAATAAAACAAAAACGTGATTTTAGACCCATTTTAAAAAAGAAATAATTTTTAAAACCTATTTTATATATAAAACTATTATTTAATATCATATTTTATGAGAACACCCGCAATAGCAATAAATAATCCTACAACACCATTTGAAGCAATTAGGCGAAGAGCAGTAACTGGTGCATCTCAGGCTGGTGGTTTTGTTGATAATAGCTTTTCTGCTGGCAAGAATTTTATTAGCAGTACGTTTGATGTTGGTGTAAAAGTTTCAAAAATTGTTCTTGGATTTTTAGGATTAGCAGGCGGTGCTATAGCAGCAGCAATTTTCAAGGAAAATACAGCTGCTGACTGGGGATCAAAGGTCTTAATGATTGCTGGTGCAATTCTAGGTGTTCTAGGAGTAAAGGATTTAATTAACTACAATAAAGATGTTGGCGGAAAGATTCAGCCTGAGCTTTGTTATACAGAAGTAGGACATGCTGACAGCAAAAAGTGTAAGGATGCTATATCAGAGTTAAATACACAGGATAAAGATCCAAATTTCGGAAAGAAATATGATCAAAACGACCTTGGTACTATCAGGCAAAATAAATCTGAGCCTGCTGTAAGGACTTTAGCAGTTAAGCTTCTTCAGGCATATACATCAGCTGATTTGGTTAAGCATGCAGGTACTTATAAGAATGGTGTTGAATATCAGATAACAAACATTGATTCCCAGAACGTTTCGCTTGCTGAATATGGAGACAGAGTGGCATTATTGCTTGGGTATATTTCAGCATCAGGTCCTCCCGATCCAATTGTTTCATCGGTTCTGCAGGACGTAGAAGATAGGTATAAACCAGCATCTGCATTTAATTATGATGTAAATGGTAAAGGCTATGCAAGGATTTTACCAACTGATTTCAGAGATGCTTTCGTTTCTGCAAAATGGTACTGTTCAAACCATGCTGCAAATGGTTCAGTAAATGCTGTAATTGGCGGACCGACTCAAATCACTCAATTAAATAATTGCTTAACAGCGCCACCAGGTCCTACAAGGGATGCTTCGTATAATTATTTGGTGCAATTACAGAATACTCAGAACTATCTTACATCCCTTGAAAGAATAATAAAATATGTTCTGAATTCACAAAATCTTGGGGATCCAGTAAAAGCCAGGAATGTAGTTATTTTAAGACAGGCATTAATATGTGGATTGGGCATAAAAGGACAAAATGTAGATGAAATTAATCGGGAGCTTGAAAAGGTCCTTCAGGGTGAAGAAGGTGGTCGTGAAGGGTTAACTACAAAACTGAAAGCAGTTTCTAACCATATTAATGCAGAGAACGTTTCTTCTATTATTAACGATCAAAGATTTCCTTTTGAAAGAAAGTCTTCAAATATAAGTGGAGATGATGTGCTAGGCGGAATGACCTGGCATGAATTTGTAAAGAAAACAAATTAAAAACCAGACTAATTGATTTTTTTTGAGTATGTTGCACTTACTGAGGTTGTTATTCCGCCCCTGGCTGTAAAATTTCCATTTACGGTTATTTTTTTTGGCTTTATAGCATTTTTAATATCATCAAGAATCTTATTGGTTACATGTTCGTAAAAAATACCCTGATTTCTAAAACTTAATAAATAATATTTAAGTGATTTTAACTCTATACAAAGTTCGTTTGGAATATATTCAATTGTTATTGTTCCAAAATCCGGCAGTCCGGTTTTTGGGCATACAGATGTAAATTCACCGCAGGTAATTGTTATAGTATAGTTCCTGCTTTTGTTTGGGTTTTTAAATGTTTCTATCTTTGATTTAACTTCTTTCATTTTCAAGAAATTATAACTTATCTGTAGTCCTTGATTTCTGCTTGATCCTCGTATTATTTGTATATTGACTTAACTTTACTAATAATATTAACTAAAGATAAATACCGGAGTGATATTTAATCCTAAAAACCTGGAATAATTTAACTACCCCTCTGCTTATGCTGGACATTATGGTTTAGACAGGTGATAATTATATTTATGGCAAAAGATAAAAACGGAAAAAATAATACCGATGATATAACAATCAAGGAAGCTTCTTCAAGGCTGGATATTTCAGAAGCTACTGTGAGGAAATATTTAAAGGATTTTGAGCTGAAAGTAGAACAAGGATCAGGCAACAAAGCCATCCTATTAAATGAAACATTCCAAACATTAAATGAAATCGTTAAACTCAGGGCAAATGGTTTAACGATTCAAGAGATTAAAGAACTTAAAACTCAGAAACCTTCAAAGCATATTCTTGATGAAATAGAAGAGACTCAGGAGTTGGTAAAGTCGGTTGATGGTGAGGTTAAAGCTGAGGCAGATGATGCGGCGGATTCAGAAAAATCAGATTTGATTATGTCTGAGTCCGGTAATGGAGATTCTTTATCTGTTGATGATTCAGATGAGTTGTCAACTGATATTCAGAGGCAGAATGAAACGATCGATACTAAAGAAGAAGGGTCTGAAGACAGAGAATCTGCTGAAGGCGAAGAATCTACTGAAGGCGAAGAATCTACTGAAGGTGAAGAATCTACTGGAGGTGAAGAGCAGCCTCGAAGAAGAAGAGGATTCAATTTCAGATATGTTGAAAGGCAAATATCTAATGATTCAAAACGAGTTTCTTCAATAAGACGAAGACTTTTAAATCCTAATATTTCTATTCAGGAAAAACTTTTTTTTGAGGAAGCTCTTGAAAGACGGGTACTTATGCTTAATGGCTGGAAGCATATATTAAAGTGGGTAAGTAAACGATAACTGTATGACATTAAGGTTTCTTACTGCAGGTGAGTCTCATGGACCTGAACTTAATATTATTATTGATGGGTTGCCATCAAACCTTGAACTTTTGCCTGAAGATATAAATATTGATTTAAAAAGACGCCAGGGTGGATATGGCCGTGGTGGAAGAATGAAAATTGAAAAAGATCAAGTAATTTTCACAGGTGGAGTCAGGCTAGG
>DUDS01000034.1:0-16482 GCA_004769085.1 Candidatus Melainabacteria bacterium SSGW_16 | reverse complement strand
GTTGATTTGAATGAACCACAAAATAAAGAAAAAATTGAATCAAAATATGTATCCAGGGTCAGACCCGGACATGCTGATCTTTCGGGAGCTATTAAATATGCTCATGAAGATATACGCAATGTGCTTGAAAGAGCCAGTGCTCGTGAAACAACAGCTAGAGTTGCAGCAGGTGCAGTTTTTAAAAAACTTTTATCGACTTTAAATATAAAAATTTATAGTTATGTTACTAGGATTGGATCTGTTTCTGTGGATATTAAATCTTTGGGTGTAGATTATAAAAAATTATTTGATCTTGCTGAATCTTCAGATGTCCGTTGTCCTGATTCAGAAACCTCATTAAACATGAGACAGGCAATTGATGATGCACGAAAGAAGGGCGATACTCTCGGCGGGTTATTACAGGTGGTTGCTGTGGGTGTTCCGATTGGATTGGGTTCTTACTCACAATGGGATAAAAGGCTAAATGCCAGAATTGCCCAGGCTTTAATGTCTGTTCATACTGTTAAATCAGTTGAGATTGGTCTTGGTAAGGCTGTATCTGAGTTATATGGATCTGAAGTTCATGATCAGATATGCATTGACGAGAACTGGAAAGGTAATTCTCTTAGGTATAAAAGAAAATCAAATAATGCAGGTGGTATTGAAGGTGGAATTTCAAATGGTGAACCTGTTGTTTATGCAGTAGCTACAAAACCAATACCAACTCTGATTAAACCGCTTGATTCTGTTGATATTAAATCAAAATCAAATATGCAGGCTCATTTTGAGAGATCGGATATATGTGTTGTGCCTGCTGCTGGTGTGGTTCTTGAGGCAATGATGGCAAATGCCATTGCAGATGCTGCAATGGAAAAATTTGGGTCTGATTCAATGCAGGAATTTATTTCTAACTATAGGAGTTATATTTCGAGTGTTAATCAAAGATGACACTGACAGGCGTCACTTTGTTGCTATATGAATTGCTATAACCCCGCCAAAAATGTTTTTATAGAAACATTTTTTAAAGCCTGTTTTTAAAAGTAATGTTTTAAGTTCTTCCTGTTTATACCAGCTTGTAAGAGAGTTTGGGAGATATGAGTATGCTTCCCTATTACCTGCAAATATTAGTCCTAATATTGGTACGATACTGAAAAAATAAAAGAAAAACACTTTTCTCCATAAAATATTAGTTGGATAACCGAGATCTATACAGGCAAATACTCCGTTTGGATTTAGTGTTTTATAAATTTTATTTATTGAGCTTTCCTGCTTGGAAAGATTTCTTAGTCCAAATCCTATTGTAATTAAATCGTATTTCTCATTAATATTCTCTGATTCTTCAAAGTTTTCATATCTTACAGATAAATTGTTAATTTTATTTATTTTCCTCTTTGCTATATCAAGCATTGTTTCTGAATTATCAATGCCTGTTATTTTGCAGTTCTTGCAATATTTATTTATTGTCAGTAGTAAATCTCCTGTTCCTGTACAAATATCAAGTGCTGTTTCTGTGTGTTTTAATTCACTTAGTGCAAGTTTCACAGCATATTCTTTCCATTTTTTGTGCTGACCAAAGGTCATTATTGTATTTAACAGATCATATTTCTTTGCAATTCTGTTAAACATATTATTAACTAGTTTTGATTTTTCAATATTTATTGATTTTGTTTTAGTTGGTGTCATAGACTTATTAAGATGTTGGAAGCAGATATTGATGAATTAATAATTAAAGCATTGAATTATATTAGCTTGGATGATTACCAGGCAGCTTTAAATATTGTTCAAACTATTTTAAATGATAATGAGTATTTGAATAAGTTAACTTCTAAACATTGGCAAATTATTGCAAGCATTTACCTTGCATCCGGCAAATTTGACTTATCAAAAAGTTCTTTTGGGATAGCTGGTAACCATATTGGTATTTCATTTTTAATGATAATAACTGACAAATTAAGTGATGCTGAATATGAACTGTCCAAATCGGCTGATTCGCCACCAAAGAGATGGTGCATGTTTTTATTTGAACTGTTTTCTGGTAAAAAAATAATTAATTGGCCAACATTTTTAGAAATTCGACATTTTTTAGAATTTACTGTTTATTACCTCTTGCGTATTAAAAATCAGGCATTTATTGATAAGTTATTATTGGTTTTTAATAAACTCTTATTTGCTAACCCCGATTCAGAAAAATATTTTGCTTATGCATACTACAATGTTGGAGAAATTGGTAAAGCTGTAGAATTGCTTAAAAATACATTAAAAAGAGATAAGTGCGATGGAGAAGCATACTTTAAGCTTGGAGAGATATATTTATCGCTGAATCAGAAAAAACAAGCACTTGAAATGCTTGAAAAGGCACAGATGTTCTTTCCTAATCATTTAGTTTTAAATGAACTGGTAGAAAATTTAAAATACGATAACCTTGCTGAACAATAATGTCTATTTAATTTAATTTATAAACCTCTGAGAGCTTTTCAATCATTTGTCTTTGGTCGTTAAAATTAGAATATAAATATCTTGTTATTCTAATTAAATGTATGAAACCAATGCATAATATATTTGCGGCTATTGTACAAATAAACACTATCGTAAAACTTATAAGACTGCTACCAACATTATTATTGCTGCCAGACTGTATTGTGGTAATTACATTCGTTAATTCCAGCAGACTTACAATGCCACCAACAGAACAGATTAAAATTGATGCAATATTAAATGCTGTTTCTAAAAAATTTATTTGTTCGTGATCGATGATTTTGTTTTTTTTTGATTTGTTCTCACGTGCTGTTTGTTTTGAAAAAATAGTATTGTCTAAGGTTTCAGAAATCCAGTCTGATTTATCTCCTTTGACCTCATCTTTCATGCTGAAATATATTTTTTTTGGTTTAATTCCATCAAGCAATGGACTTCTGAGTTTTTTAGGATTTGGTTGTGGATAATTCATGCTCATATATATGAACAAACTGGTTTAAGGTCTCTAAATCGTAAATGTTGTAGCAGGTGATATCTGGATTTATTTTTTTTACCAAACCGGTTAAAACTTTACCCGGGCCTACTTCAACTACTGTGTCAACACCATTGTTGACGAGATTTTTGACAGTTTGTGTCCATAACACAGGTGATGTCATTTGCTTTTTAAGTTTTTCAATTATTGTTTTTGAATCTGTTGAATAATTACCATCAATATTTTGATAAATAGGGACTTCTAATGCTGCTGTTCTTGATAATTGTAATTTGTCTAGCTCGGCAGAAAATGATTTTGAAGCTTCTTCCATTAGTGGTGAATGAAATGCACCACTAACTGGCAAGATAATAGTTTTTGCGCCTTCAGTTTTTAAAAGCTCAGATATTTTTATGAGTTCATTTTTGTATCCCGCAATTACGATCTGATTCGGGCTATTATAGTTTGCAATTACTACTTTTTCTGTTAGTCCATTTGAGTTAATAATGTTCTGGATTTTATTTGAATCAAGATTTATTACAGCTGCCATTGATCCGCTTGGTGCATTATGCATTAAATTTGCTCTTATAGATACAATTTTTATTAGGTTTTCAATATCTAACATTCCTGTAAACCATAAACATGCAAATTCACCCAAACTATGTCCTGCGGCTGCAATAGGCATAAAACTAATGTTTATATTTTTTAATTCATTTCTGATGATAATTGTGAATGCTGCTGATACGGTTACTATTGCTATCTGAGTGTTTTTTGTTTTATTGAGTTCATCCTGTGGACCATTCAATATAATTTCAGAAATATTATATTTGCATATTTTATCTGCTTGAGTGAATAAATCTTGTACAGCTTGACTCTTTTCATACAAATCTAATCCCATTCCAACCTTTTGCGAACCCTGTCCAGGGAATAATACTGCTAGTTTCATTACTATTCTTTTTGTCCTTTTTTTCTGATTAATAATATCATTTCACTCAGGATTTCTTTTTCCTTCTCTGGATCTTTGTGTTCTTTCAACATCCCTGTCAGTTCTTTCATTTTGTTTTTATTCATATCCCACCATTCAATGGATGATTTTGCTTCTGTGATTATTTTTGTTTTTAATTCTGTAAATGTATTTGACTGAAATTTGCTGTCATTTTCAAGCTTCCATGCAAGATCTGTTATTAACGACATAAGGTGTTTATATTCATTAAATTCTATTATTAGATTGTTAATCATGTCAGATGTTGATGATGGTTTTTCTGTCAGATTATCAATATATTCTTTAAGTAATCTATGTTTCTCGTCAAGGAATTCAAAATCTTTTAAATCTTTTTTTACATCTTCATAGTTGCTGGGAAGTGATGTAATGTATAAAGCTAATATTTCAAATTCAGCCTGCTTATATCTTTCGCTTATGTGCATTTTATAAGTCTCATCCATGCTTGCATCGTCTGGTTTTATTGACTTAATTGATTTATATTTGCTGGTTTTAACTTTTTCCTTTAATTTAAGTTTCAATAGATCTTCATCAATGTTAATTTTATGGCTTATATATTTTATGCTTTCAAGCTGCTCGATAGGATCTTTTATATTTATTAAGTTAATAGTCAGCTCAGCCAAAATATCTTTTCTGAGAACCTCACTTTTTTCATTAAGATACTCATTTATTTGCTGATCAAACATAAAATAATTCAATTTTTGACTGTTAATGATTAGAGCTCTGATATTCTCTGCACTGTCTTTTCTTAATGCTTCATCAAGATCTTTGCCGGGTAAATTTGATACAACTCTTAAATCAAAATTAATATAACTGCTAAGTTCATGAGTTAACCTGAATATACTTTCAACTGCTTTTTTTCCTGCGCTATCTGTATCCATGCATAAATATATTTTTTTTGATTCAGAGTATTTTGTAAGCAGTCTGATCTGTTGTATGGTACATGCAGTACCGAGTGAAGCCACTGTATTTAAAAGTCCTGATTGGTGAGCAGTAATTACATCCAGATACCCCTCTGTTAAAATCGCATAGTCGAGCTGCCTGATTTCTTCTTTTGCATGGTTTAGACCATATAAAATACTTCCTTTATTAAATATAAGTGTTTCGGGTGAATTTATATATTTTGCATCATCATTTGAAAGTGTTCTGCCCCCAAAGCCTATTACGTTATTATTATCATCAAGTATAGGTATGATTACTCTGTTTCTGAATCTGTCATAGTAACCTTCCTGGTTTTCTTTAATAACAAATAGTCCTGATGCTATCAGTAGTTCTTTGTTGTATTTTTTATTTTTTGAAAGAAAGTCTGAAAGTGCTTCCCAGCTATTTAGTGCATAACCAATCTCATATTTTTTAATTGTTTCAATTGAATAGCCTCTTTTATTCCTTAAATAGTCCTGAGCATGTTCACCAGATTTACTGTATAAATTCGTTTTAAAATATTCAAGGCATTCTCTGTTTAATTCATAAAGCTGTTTTTTGATCTGGATCTCTGTCTTGCTTTCGTCTCCATATTCAATCTTTAGTCCGTATTTTTGTGCAAGGTCTACTACAGCTTCCGACCATTTTTTTTTGTTTATCAGGGCATAAAAACTAATTAAATCACCACCTGTACCACATGAGAAACATTTAAAAATACCTTTTTGAGGATGTATTTGTAATGAAGGATGGTGATCTTCATGAAACGGACAGAGTCCAACAAATCCCCTACCGGAACGTTTCACTGTGATATATTCAGAAATTAATTCCTGGATGGGAACTTGTGATTTAATCTGAGAAACCAGTTCATTGAAATTTTTAATCATATTTTTTACTCAGTTGGCTTAAATAATGTTGTTAGCTAGAAGCTAACAGCCAATGGCTAATAGCTATATTATGGTATGTGTCCCAGAGTATCAAGCCCGAATGATTCAGAAAGGGATAAGGTTAAATTCATATTTTGAATTGCCTGACCGGATGCACCCTTAACCATATTGTCAATTGTGCTAACTATTATTAACATTTCTGTCCTTTCATCTTTCAAGACTGTTAAATGACATAGGTTTGTATATCTTACGTTTTTTGTATTAGCGTAAATTCCTTTTGGTAGGACCTTAACAAATGGTTCGTTTTTATAGTGATCTGAATACATTTGTATAATTTCATCTTCTTTAATATTTTTGTCAGTCAATTTTACATATATGGTACTTAGTATCCCTCTGTTAATTGGCAAAAGGTGTGGCGAAAATACAACATTTATTCTGCTTCCACAGATTTTTGAAATTTCATTTTCAATTTCAGGAATATGTCTGTGTTTTCCAGCCAGATTATATGCTGAGAATGATTCGTTTACTTCACAAAAGTGTAATTCCTGTTTTAGCTGTTTACCTGCTCCGCTTATTCCTGACTTTGAATCAATAATTATTGTATTGGGATTAATTATTTTATTTTTTAGAGCCGGTACTAAGCCAAGGATTACTGATGTAGGGTAACAGCCAGGATTTGCTATTATATTGGATCCTTTAATTAATTCCCTATTTATTTCAGGTAATCCATAAGCAATTTTTTCTTCAAGTCTAAAATCAGAACTTAAATCAATTATTTTTAATGTGCTTTTTTTTGAAATTAACTTTGGAACACTCTCTTTTGCAAACCCATTTGGAGTAGCAAAAAATATTAGATCGCAGGAATTAATGATCTTTGAAACATCAAAGTTGCTGCATTTAATATTAATTTGTGAGTAAAATGCCGGATATATATCATAAAAATATTTCCCTGCATGTTGTTCAGAAGAAAGATAACTAATTTCAACTTTGTCATGAAAAGAAAGCAATCTGGTTAATACTGTACCTGTATAACCTGTTGCTCCAATGATTCCTATTTTTGGCTTCATAGTTTTGTTTGTCATTTTAGTTTTTATATAAAGGACTTATCTCAATAAACAAATTGTACTTGTAATTTAGTGCTATCCCTATTTTTATTAAAATAAATTAATAATTCACCTAACATATATATAACTTCCTTGTGATTCTATGCACTTTACTTAACTAGTCTAGTAAGTAAGGGATATTTGTTTTTTTATGCTTGAAAGTATAAAAAATAATAGAGTGCAAGGCTTAAGCAGTCAAAGTCTTGGAAACTCTAATGGCTCCGCAGGAGCTTCAGTTAGTGGAGTGCAGCTATCTAGTGTTATGCAACAAGTGTCAGAAATGAGAGGCGGAATTCCTAATCAAGTTGGAGGCGAAGAATCTGGTGCTAATGGTAATGTGAAACAAATAAAAAGTGAAATAAATCTGTTATATATTCAGCTGGCAGAAATACAAAAGAGTTCTGTAGGTCCTAATGAGGTTAGACAAAGTCCATGGACTTCAGGTCCAACTGCAAATTATCAAACAGGTCAGAAAGAGCAAATTATGGCTTTGGTAAGAATAAAAGAAGAAAAACTAAAAGCAATAGAAAATTTTGGTGGTGGATCTTCAAACAGGGCTGCATTCAATAATCTGATGAATGTCTACAACCAAATGGAAGATATGGCAAAATTACAAGATTTTGATCCGTCATATAAAGGTTTTAACAGTCCTTCAATAACAACAAATTCTTACGTTTTTGATAAAATGACTAATTTAAGAAGCCTAGCAGAAATATATAAAGCTCAAATAGCAAACTCTCAATAGTTCTTTTTGTTAAACTTGTTTGTGTGAAGAATTTATCTTATATAAGTGAAATATATTCTGCTGTTCAGGGTGAAGGTCCTTTAGTTGGTGTAAGGCAAATATTTGTACGGTTTAGTGTCTGTGATTTGAGATGTGTTTGGTGTGATACTCCTGGAAGTTTAAATAAAACAAAGGTTTGTCTTGTCGAACAATCCCCGGGAAAGAGAGAATTTAAGAAAAATAATAATCCAGTACATAGTGATGAATTAATCAAAATATGTTCTTCCTTGGATCCGATTATGCATCATAGTTTATCCATTACAGGTGGAGAGCCATTGTTACAATGGAAATTCCTTAAATCGTTTTTGCCAGGATTTAAAAATAGGTTTAACATTCCTGTATATCTTGAATCTGGTGGACATAAGCCTAATGAATTGACAAAAGTAATTGAATATCTTGATTTTATATCTATGGACTTTAAATTGCCATCATCTGCTTATTGCGGGGATTTATGGGATAAGCATTTTGATTTTTTAAAAATATCTATTAATTCAAATGCTAAAACCTGGGTAAAGATTGTTGTCTCAAATAAAACAGACTTCAATGAACTTGAATATGCGTTAAAGAATATTAAATCTGTTTCAGTGAGTAAAAATGATATTCAGGTTATACTTCAGCCCGTTACGGCGATAAATAATGTACAGCCTCCAGATGAAACTATTATTCTTGGCTGGCAGAGCAGCTTAATTGGAATACTTCCTGATATCAGGATTATTCCTCAAACACACAAATTTATCAATCAAAAATAGTTACTGCCTGGATTACGTAACATTTTTGAGCAACCTATTTGTCTGGTAAGATTTTGCCGATTTATTCGGCAAAATCTGTAGAGTGTAATGAATGGTAGATTTAGAGCACATTGCAAAGCCCGACAAGCGAAGAATGAGCGAGGAGGGCGGTGAGTAAAAACCAGAAATAATTCTAGTTTCTTGGTGTAACTTTTACTTCGAATTGTGTTACTGCTGACATTACCCCAAACAAGTAGGGAGATTCATGAATCGTTACTTTTATTGAAATAGGCATGTCTGCTTTGTAGCTCTGTGTGAAGTAGATATTAAGATCCTCTTTTTTAAAGGTGTCAGTTAGAGAATTCGCCTGAAAGTTACTGCTTACTGGAATATTCCTGCTTGATTTCTTTATTTTGGAGAAATGATCTAAGAATATATTGTCACTTTGTGTGTTTTGTTGATTTATGTCCTGAGCTGGTGCATCTTCCGTATTAGTAATAATCATGCTTTTAATAAATGAAGTATATTGCTCATCTTCTGGAAGCGTTGATTTGTTTATTTCAAGAATTGGAGGAAGGAATGGCCAGGTTTTATCTTCATCTTCGGTATAATATTTACTCTGATTTAAAAATTTAATTGATTTCAACGTGAGTTGTTCCTCCCTCTCTTTCCTTGTCTTTTTTAGCAACAAATCATATTCGTTCTTTTTTCGTTTTGAATAATAGTAAAGTGTATAATTATACCCAACTGTTTCGCCTGTATTTTCCAGAAATACCGGTTTTGTAAAATATATAAATGGTGCTTCTTCACTGATATCATCCGGGGCAGGTACACCAAATGAAATCCCCTTGCCAATATAAATTCTTCTTCTGTTTGCTTCTCTGAGATCATCGGTTAATATTCGAATTGCCAGTTTTGCCTTAGTTTGCGATAACCCCCTGCTGTAACTTGAATAAAATTGCTTCCAGCCTTCATCTGAATATGCATATAAAAGACCAATTACGACTCCTAATACTGCTACTACAGTCATTGTTTCTAATAGACTATAACCATTTGAATCTCTTGTTTTTGTTTTCATACAGTTGGTATAAACTTATAAATCATGATTATGAATATAATTTATAAACCAGTTATTATTTTACCTTTTTATTTGTTTATAACTTGCTTTGTTTTTTTCTGTTCTTATAATCCTTCTTTTTCCCAGTCACTTGAGCTGCCTTTTATACCAGATAGGCCTACAGCAGAGAATTTAAGAAAAACTATATTAAAAAACATTGAGAATAATATAAAGAATAAAAAGATTAAGAATATTTACCTTGATAATTCTGGAAAGAAAGTATCTACTGCTAATATAGTTTCCAGAATTCGAGTTCTACTAAATGAAAGAAAATAAATATCCTTATCTGATTGGCATTACAGGCAGTTTTGGTACTGGGAAATCTACTGTTGGTAATATAATTGCTGAATTTGATAAAAATATACTTATTATTGATGCAGATGATGTGGTGAGGAGAATTCTGTCTTCTAAAAATAATGTTACTGATGCTCTGATTCAAAGATTTGGGAAAAACATTCTTCTAAATGATGGTGATTATATAAGCAGAAAAGTGTTAGCTGAATGCATATTCACAAACTCTGAAAACCGTACTTTTACTGAGAATTTGATACATCCTGAGGTCATAAAAATCTTAAAAAACTGTATATCTGTATCTCAGGATAAGCCTATAATAGTAATTCTTGTCCCTTTATTACATGAAGCAAAAATGGAAAAACTATTTAATGAAATATGGTGCGTTATCTGTGATGAGTCTGTTCAGTTTCAGAGACTCATAAAAAAGGGTTTTACCATGCATGAAATTACCCGTAGGGTAACTGCTCAGATTAGTCAGAGTGAAAAAGCAAAACTTGCTAATTTTACTGTTGATAATTCCGGTGACTTAGAGAAAACAAAAGATCAAGTGATAAAGAAACTTAGCTCAATGGTTCAATTAAACCATACCCGCCATTTTTCCTCTGATACATAGTATTCATCTGGTTTGTTTTAGAGTTGATAAAAACATAGAAATCATGATCAACTATATCCAGCTGATCTATTGCTTCTTCAGGTGTCATTGTATAGATTTTAAATTTCTTTGATTTTATTTTTTTTATCTTTTTTGTCTGATTGTTTCTGGTTATATCTCCAAGCATGTATCCTGTTATGTCAGTGTTTGGTTCTGGTCTTTCATCGTGCTGATAGCTTCTGTAATGTTTGGATTTGAATTTTTCTATTTGCCTGTCTAGTTTATTGGCAACAATATCAATACTTGCATACATGTTGTCTGATGCTTCTTCAGATCGGACTGTTTTTCCGTCAAGGAAAATAATTACCTCAGTCTTATGATTGTTTGTTATTCGGGGATTTCTTTCAACACTAAGTTTTACCCTTACATCATGCCCCTTAATTAAGTGGTCATAATGTTTCTCAAGTTTTTTAAATTTTTCCTGTACGTAATCTTTTAATGATTTGGTTAGCTCTATATTTTTACCTTCAATAACTATTTTCATAAATTCCTCTTATTCATACTATATCAAAGTATTAAACATACAGATATATTTACCGCCCTCCTCGCTCATTCTTCGCTTGTCAGGCTTTGCAAAGTGTACTTAGAATAGCTTCTTGTCCCATTATCCAGATTGTACCGAATGAATCGGATACAATCTTACTTTATAAGTAGTTTACTCGGAAGTATTACCCTAGGTAGGCAGTAACATATATTATTCTCACTTATAATTGTAACTATGAAGAATGAAGTCTTTATAGGTTTAACATATGGCGATCCGGCAGGTATTGGACCAGAAATATTGTTAAAAACTTTAAATAACTGGAAATTTAAATTTAAACCTATTGTAATTGGTTTGAAAGAATGCTTATTTAAAGACAAAAACAAAATGTGTAATGAAAAACCAGTACCTTTTTATACCACAACAAAAAAATCATTTAATAATCCTCGGTACATCCCGGGCAAGCCCTCAAAGAATACAGGTATACATGCTTATAAAAACTTACAAGATGCAGTTTCTTTAGCTCGAAAAAATAGAATTGTTGCGCTTGTAACTGGACCAGTTTCAAAAGAAGTAGTTAATTCGGCTCATATCAATTTTCATGGACAAACCGATGCAATGGCAAAAATATGTAACGTAGATCCTGATAGTGTAATTATGCTGTTTGTGGCAGGTGACTTTAGGATTGCTTTATTTACTAGGCACATTCCTTTAAAATCAGTAAGCTCAAAGATTTCAAAAATAAAACTAAAAAAATATCTTTTAAGGTTAAATAAAGAATTAAAAAGATGGTTCCATTTTAGAAACCCTAAAATTGCTATTTTAGGATTAAATCCACATGCAGGTGAAGCAGGTGTATTTGGTAATGAAGAAATTAAAGTTATTACACCTGTTATAAAGGAAGTTAATTCTTTGGGTCTAAGAACGTTTGGACCATTTTCACCAGATGCTATATTGTCCTCTGCTGGGAGAGATTATTTATTGGGTAAAAAACAAAAATATGATGTATATGTTTCTTTTTATCATGATCAAAGTCTTCCAGCATTTAAGGCTGTTGCTGGGTTTAATGGTGTTAATGTGTCTTTGGGGCTCCCATTTTTAAGAGTCTCTCCTGATCATGGTACAGCTTTTGATATAGCAGGAAAAAATAAAGCTTCATCAGAAAGTTATATAAGTGCAGTCAAACTTTTGGATGATTTACTTTAGTGTTTGTACTAAGATAACCTTCCAATAATCATCTTATGTATAATGCATAAAAGCTGGATTTCTAGACTAAGAGAAGAATATTTTTTTTTAAAATTATTATTAAAGAAATTTTATTTTTATATTGATATAGATAAACTTCTTGTAATTTACTTCTGCTATTCTTTATCCTTTAAAAAATAGTGGAGGATAGTAAGTAACATGCAAACTATATCTGAAATTAAAGCAAATAAGGCTGCTGACAGAAGGGAAGCTCCTTTTGAAAGATTTGAAAGAGCAATGAAAGATGCTAACACGCTTGAGGATAAAGCAAGGACAGAGGATAAAAATCAACAAATTGCTGAAGCTACAAGTGGTAATCCAATTAGAAATAATCAAGGATTGCAAAATAACTTTGAGACCCAGAAAATCGAGGCTAGTTCTAAGCAAGATCAGGCTAGCTTGAATAGAGAGAGAGCTTATGAGCAGCTTGCTATTGATATTGCAAAGTTAAGAGCAAGAGGTAATGACGAAGGATTACCTTCTTAAATTCCTCTTATTAACGATAGTACTTCCTGTCTGGATGATTGATTGGTTTGAAATATTCCTTTTAATACTGATGTTACTGTTTTACTACCTGGCTTTTTAATCCCTCTCATAGACATGCACATATGTTCTGCTTCTATGACAACTGCAACGCCCATAGGATTTAATTTCTCTAAAATTGCAGTTGCAATTTGTGTAGTCATTCTTTCCTGTACCTGTGGTCTCCTTGAGGCTACTTCTACTACGCGAGCTAATTTACTAAGTCCGGTAATAATTCCATTCTTGGGCAGGTATGCAACGTGTGCAGTGCCAAAAAAAGGTACCAGGTGATGCTCACACATGCTATAAAATGATATGTCCCTTACAAGAATTATCTCATCATGATTTTCAGCATATGTTACTGTTATTTCATCTTTCGGATCTTTTTTAATACCTGAAAATATTTCTTTGTACATTCTGGCTACACGGCTGGGTGTTAAAAGCAACCCGGTTCTGTCAGGATCCTCTCCAATAGAAACAAGTATTTGTCTGATTGCACTCTCAACCTCAAGATTTTCGTTCTCGGTGCTGATTTTATTGTGTTGATTAACTGTTTCGCTCATAATTGGTTTTTCTTTTGGATGAGTATTCTAGCATTTATTATCTTAGTTAATGCTATTAAATCCTTTGAATTTAGCTTAAAAATTAACCAATAATTAATTTTTTACTGTCTAAATACTGCTTTTATTGGTTAGAATATTTAATTAGAGAATATGGTTAGATAAATTAACTTTCCTTATTAAGATATATGGCTGGCTTACAAAGAGTTTTATCAGTTCTTGTAGAAAATGAATCTGGCGTACTTACCAGAATTGCAGGATTATTTTCTAGAAGAGGCTTTAATATTGAATCATTAACTGTTGGACCTACAGAAAATCCTTTATATGCAAGGATGACCATTACTGTTAATGCCAGTAACTTTGCAGTTGAACAAATTACAAAACAGTTACATAAACTAATTAATGTTATAAAAATTACTGATCTTACTGAGTTAAGTTTTGTTGACAGGGAGCTTGCTTTAATTAAGGTATCATCTACAGCAAATACCAGATCTGAAATTATTCAGATTGCAGACTTGTTCAGAGGAAGAATTGTAGATGTTGCTGAAGATACATTAATAATAGAGGCTACTGGTGATCAAAGTAAAATTAATGCTATTGTTCATTTGCTAGGGAAATTTGGTATTAAGGAAATTGCAAGAACCGGAAGGGTTGCATTATCCCGCGGTGTAAAAATTGATGAATCCCAAGTGCAACAAAGAGTGCCCCTTAGGATGGTTACTTCTACATAATCATTTAATCTCTGCTTAATCTCCTATAAATTATTTGTTTCATTTGATCTAGGGATACTACTCCTTTTAAATCTTTTATTAACATATCTGTGTTTAACTATTTTTACCTTTTATATGAGGTTTATTTACTTATGGTAGTTCCAGATATAAATCCAGATGCTTTTCCTGACAATATTCCTGGTGGTCCTAGGAGAAGAGGACGAGCTGCTGTTGTACGACCAGGTTTAAGACCATTAGATTTTGATAGATTTTCAAGATCTAGAATGCCAACAATAGATGATCTGCCGCAAATATCAGGCGATCAAAGTTCTGTTGAAGGTATTACAGGTGCATTGCAGGGAATTGGAATGACTTTTTTATCAACTGTAATGAATGCAAGTCCTATATTTAGAGCTGGACTTGCTATGTGGGCAGTTGGCGTTTTACAAGGTCTTTTATCCTCGATTGAAACAATAGAATTTAATGAATCAAATAGAAATACTCCTGCTGGCAAGATGGTACAGCTTTTAAAAAGCAGAATAAAATCTCTGATTGCTCTTATTGGACCATTTGCAGAGGTTCAAAAAGAGTTTATGAAAACTGATCAACGACTTTCTAAAACCATGAATGAAATTGCAAAACCTGCAGGTTAATTAGTTAACGTGATTTTAATTTAATTATTTTATTCGGGGTTATCTTAGTTCTTTATTAAACTTCCTATAACCTTTTTCTGTTTAACTTCCTGCTGAACAAAATGTACCAATTCTCATATCTTATTTGGTGAAGTATGACAGATTCAATAAATTTAAATCCAGTACAGGTTAATCAAGCCTCAAGTGCTATTTTGGCCGCTGACAGTGCGCAGAATAGTATGGAAGGAAATTCCAAGAAGAAACTTGCTGAAATCCTGATGAAAGAAAGCGATAATTATTCTTCTGATTCAGATTCTAAATCACAAAAAGCCCGTGAATTATTAAGTGCTGCCGACACCCTGGAAAATATTGCTAC
This sequence comes from Candidatus Melainabacteria bacterium SSGW_16, assembly GCA_004769085.1. Lineage (GTDB taxonomy): Bacteria > Cyanobacteriota > Vampirovibrionia > 2-02-FULL-35-15 > 2-02-FULL-35-15 > SSGW-16. Next base: position 1,553 of record DUDS01000034.1, on the reverse strand, counting down.
TAGCTTAAGAAAAAAAGCAGAGCAGATGAGAAGGAATGAGATTGATAAAAAAGAAGCAGTTAAATCAATATCAGAAACAGTAGCTACTGAATATGAGATCCCTGTACCTGAAAATGCAACTCCAGAGCAGATAGAAGAGATTGCAAAATCTTTTGAAAAAAAAGCAAAAGATATGAGATCTCAGGCAGATGATCTGTTGAAACAGTCAGAAGAATCACAGAGATATGCAAAGCAGTTAAAAGAACAATGTGAGACTATTGAAAGAAGTGATGGTTCGTTCTCTAACTGGCAGCTTGAGTCTGCACGGGCACATAATGAAGGTTTGAACCTGGTATTTAAAAAGCTCGGGATTTACAGGCTTGATGCTGAATATAAGGAACAGGTTGCATATTCACAGCGACAGGAAGCAGCACAAAAAGGAAAGGTTTAATAGCTAATAAAGGAGAAAAATTATGTCATTTAGTTTTAGTTCTTCACCCACAAAGCAATTAGCAAGTGCTATTGAAACCTCTGGTAAGCAAGCCAGTATATTAGGTGCAGGGGTTAAACCCAGCGATGCATTGAATGATATTGGTACCATTGCAAGATCAAATCCTTCTAAAGCTAACCCAGTTACTAATGCAGCACAACGTTTAGAAGAGGCATCTGGCGCTGTAAATGCTATGAGGTCTGCTGCTACCGAAAACAGAACAAAGGCAACACAAAGTAAAGTAGATGCAAGTCAAGCTGATACTGCTGCAAGCGCTGCCAGTGCTGATGAGTCAGCAGCTAACTCAGAGGTAGCTACTGCTTCATCAGAAATATCTGAGGCTGAAAATGAGGCAAGTGAAATTCAAAATCAAATTACTGAATTAGATGCAACCATTTCTGAACAGGATCAAACTGTAACATCAGAACGGGGAAAAGTCTCAAGTGAAAATTCTATTGCTTCACAGAAAGAAAGTGAAGCATCAACAAAAGATGCTGAAGCACAGACTCAAGAGACTACAGCATCTGCAAAAGATTCAGAAGCAAGCAGTTTAGAATCACAAGCAGCTGCCGCAGATGCAGCAAGGCCAGGCAGTGGCGCAGGACTGAGAGCAGCAGCAGCGCAGGCTAGAGCAGCAGCAGCGCAGGCTAGAGCAGCAGCAGCACAGGCTAGGGCAGACGCAGAAGCAGCAAGAGCAGATGCAGCCCAGGCAAAAGCAAGAGCTGCAGAAGCTGAACAAAAAGTCTCTGAAGCTCAGCAAAAAAGAGCAGAAGCTGAGTCTGAGAAGGCTTCATTACAAGGTGATTTTGATACAGCTGAAAGTAAACGTCAGGAAGCTGAAGGTCATAAATCAGATGCAGAAAGTAAAGCTACTGAAGCTGAGCAAAGACGGACAGAAGCAGAAACTCAGGCTGGAGTGGCAAGACAGGCTGCACAAGAAGCTGAGCAGGCTGCACAAGAAGCTGAGCAGGCTGCAAATGAAGCTGAGCAGGCTAACAGTGGAGCTAATAATCCCACTAGTACAGATAGTGATAATTCTAGTAGTGATGGATCATCTGATAGTGGTGATGATACAAGTACAGAT
>DUDS01000045.1 GCA_004769085.1 Candidatus Melainabacteria bacterium SSGW_16 | reverse complement strand
ATAGAACAATTTTCTTCTGCCTGTTTTGCTGATCTTATTCCGGGAATTGTTATTGAAACAGCATTATGATCCAGTGTGAAATGCAGCGCTGCTGAAATCAGTTTTTTTCTTTCGGAAGAGCCGACAATTTTTTTGTATTGATCTACTATGTTTAAAATTTCATCCAGTCCCTTACCTGTATATTTTCTTATTCTGAAATCATTTTCAGCAAAAGTTGTTTGCTCTGTGAATTTCCCTGTAAGTGCACCGTATGCAAGCGGCACTCTGGCAATTATTCCTATATTGTGTTTAATTGCTTTTGGAAAAAGATTTTTCTGCGGTGCCTGGGACAGCACATTATATACCACCTGAATCGTATCAATTCTTCCTGTTTCAATTACTCCTAGTGCTTCATCTTCCATATTGTCATGAACTGATATCCCTATATATCTGACTTTCCCTTCTTTTTTTAATTTTAAAAGAGTTTCATACCAGTCAGTATCGCTTGTCCAGTTTTCACGCCACGAGTGAAGCTGGATTAGATCAATATAATCCCTGTCCAGATTTTTTAAACTTTTTTCAACTGACTCTAGAATCTTTTCTTTTGGAAATGCATCTTTTGCATGGCTGTCAGATGGTGGTGGCCAGCTAAGGGGTGGTATTTTAGTACCTATGTAGATAGTTTCACTTCTTTTTTTTATAACTTTTCCAATTATTTCTTCACTATGTCCGTTTCCATAAGCTAAAGCAGTATCTATAAAATTCACCCCTAAATCTATTGCTTTGTTCAGTGCTTCTATGGAGTCATTATCTTTCTGTGGACCCCACATATTTCCGCCTATTGCCCAACTGCCAAAACCTATAGTTGAAACTTTAAGATCTGTTTTTCCAAGCACTCTATATTTCATGGATATTTCTCTCCTTCAGTTAACCTTATGTAAAATACAGAATAATTCATGTTCCCGTATATAAGGAACATTTAATCTAGATTTTACTCTCAGAATTGAGATTAAATTTATTTAATCTTAATTCTATTACAGTGATATTCATTACATTGGTTTTGAAACCATCTTATAATATAACCTTGGTTTAAACTTAATAAACTAGGGTATGCAATAGAATGAAAGCTATTTAGTTAGGGGTTTGTACTGTCTGAATTATGAATAACCACCCTTTTGGGCCTAAACAGTAAAAATAATTTAGGACAGACAAACTAATGTAGTAAGAGGATAAGGAAAAAGCATTATGTGTAAAAAAATAAGTATTTATTCAGCAATTATATTTTTGTTAGTTTTAATTTTTGGTTGTACAAATGAACCTTTAATGAATGGACTTATTGATAAAGCACATGCGTTTACTTACTCAACAACAACTACAACAACTGCTTCAGATACTTCATCCCCGCTTCCTACAGCAACAGCAAGTGCATCAGCAAGTGCTACTGCAAGTGCAACAGCAAGCGCAACGGCATCAGCAACAGCATCAGCAACAGCAAGCGCAACGGCATCAGCAACAGCAAGCGCAACGGCATCAGCAACAGCAAGCGCAACACCAACACCTCAATGTGGCGGCTTAGTATGTGGGGTGGAATGTCCTGATGAGGATGCAGATGGTGATGGTATCCCAGATCCACATTTCTGTGAAGATGATCCCGATACTACAGATGTAGATTGTGCTTGTGTGCCGTGTTGTGAATGTTTAAGTGGAAATATTGGTGATACTGGTGGTCTTTCATCCCGTGTTGTATTAAATAGAAATATCCTGAAGGCAATTGGAAGCGATCTGGGATTAATAAAAAAACAAAGAAAAGGCGGAAAGAAAAAAATAAAAGCTAAATTTATTAAATCTGTATATGATGCAGGAGATGGAAGACTTTATCTAGACATAGACGTGAATGTTAAAGGAGAGAAGGAATTAGTGACACTTCGTGCGAGAAAGAATTGTACTTGCATGGGAACTGATGCTGAAAAGAAGGAAAAATGTAACCCTGGCTGGAAAGGTGCAGATGGGGCTGAAGGAACTGCTGATGATTTAGCAATATGTGCAGATTGTGTTGGCGGGAGATGTCAGCACAAAGCTGGCTCAACTTGTTCTGGTGGTGGTACTAATGCAGGTAATGGTGGTTGTGCTAATGGAAAAACCTGTGATATGACACCAGGTAGCCCAACAGCATGTACCTGTATTGATTGTGGTGGTGGACGAGCATGTGAAGCACCTTGTGAAAAATGTAAGGCAGATGGCACTGGATGTGAACCAGCTAGTGGAGTAACCTGCAGACCAGGTGCACCAGCAGGCGACCCAATGGCTTGTCCGGCAGGTCAAACATGTGAACAATGCAGGTGTAAAGGATGTACTACTGGTGGTGGTGCGTGTACTGGTGCTGCTGGTGATTGTACATCAGGAAAATGTTGTAAGCATCAGGCCGGCTGCCTAGGAGATAACTGTGGTTGTTATGCATGCTGCGCAGATGGAGATTGTACTGCTCCAGAAAAATGTTGTGCTGGTAACTGTTGTGCTGGTAAGTGTTGTGATGGACCAGATGGAAAAAAAGCATGTCAGTCAACCTGTTGTCCCGGTGGTGTAGATGTAGCAAACTGTGGTGCAGGAAGTCAATGCTGTGCAACTACTAGAAATGGAAATCAGTGTTGTCCAGCAGGTCAGACCTGTAAGATGGTTGGAACTGAAAGAAAATGTGCTCCTTAATATTAAGGGATTGTTCGTATGATTAAAAAAACAAGCATTTATTTAGCAGCACTAATAACGTTTGTTTTTTTATTTGGTTGTACAAATGAACCTTTAATAAATAGCTTTATAGATAAAGCACATGCCTATACTTCTTATCCAACAACAACCACAACAACAACAACTACTTTAGCTACTGCCTCCCCAACAGCAACTCCTACTCTCAATACCTATAACCCCCCGGCAACTCCTACAGCAACTCCAACCCCAACAGCTACGGTAACTCCAACCCCATTTATCTGTGGTTCAAATGGTGACTCTTGGTGCAATGGTAAAGAACCGGGAGACCCTTGTACTATTACAGAGGATATTAATGGAGATACGCTTGATTTTCCTGTAGATGGAACGTGCGATAGCACTTGTACATGTGAATTTTGTGAGACGTGTAATGATTGCACTGCTACATTTTCTGATGGTGACTTTATTGGAGCTTCAGATTCACCAGATTCTCCTGGTGATCCAGCTTTAAGTGGTTCCTATAGAAAAATGTTCAAAGTTACATCGTCCCTTGAGCAGATAGGTTCAGACCTTAGACAAATAAAAGAATCAAGAAAAAATAAAACATATAAGAAAAAATCAAAGTTTGTCAGGAATTATAAAGAAAACAATGATGGTACTGTTTCTGTCCTTCTTCAATCAAGAGCAAAAGATGATAATTTAAATATAAAACAAAGCTGGTTAAAATTTAGGGTAGGTACAAACTGCACAAAAATGAAGAATGTTGGTACTGCTGCGCGTCCACGAAATGTAGCGGATGGCTGTAAAGATCCAGATCCCTGTCCTGCACCATGTGAAAAATGTCAGAAAAAGGTGTCGGCAGGTGTTGTAAATCAGAAATGTTGTGAGTGTAGATTAAAGCCTGATCTTGATCCTGTTACAGCTGGAGATCAAGCAGCCCAGTGTTCACCGGATCACGACAATATAAATAATCCATCTGATCAAGCTTCATGTAAATCTAGATGTGGAGAAAATCATAAATGTGATGTAACTACAGCAGGAGATGCAGGAGCTCCAGACAAAAACAAATGTAAATGTAAATGCGGGAATGATGCTCCTTGTGATAAATGTGAAACCTGTAATGGTGCTGTAAATCCCAATGTATGTGCACTAAAAAAAGGTAATACCTGTGGAAGTGCGGCATTTGGATGTAATGGTGCTTTTGTTTGTGATAAAAATGCGAGTGGATCTGCATGCTTCTGTGGATGTAATGTAGATGCTGATTGTACTGCTGGTGCAAACCATGGTTGCTGTAAGTTAGGAGATGAAGCTGTTAAACATTGCCATGAATGTTGTAAGGATGGAGATTGCGCTGGTGCAACACCAAAATGTTGTGTCAGAAATAATAAGGGACAAATAGGTATCTGTGGAAATTTAAATGTTGATGGTTGTGTTCCTATTGCACCTTAGTCCAGGAACCTATGAATGTTAGACAAAAATATTCTCTTTATATGGGTTTATTGATTCTTGTAAGTTTGGTTTTATTTATATCTAAAGATTTTACATATTTATCTACATTTGCAATAGATACTGAGGGTACGCCAGTTGTTACACCCACACCTGCCGATACACCTAAGACATTTGATATTGATACACCTACACCAGAAGAGACTCCTACACCAGATACAAGTTATACTCCACTACCAGCATGTGGAAATAATGACTTGCAGTGTGAAAACAGTTGTCCTGGTTTAGAGGTTGATACTGATGGAGATGGTGTTGCTGATACTACTTATATTCAGGAATGCACAGTTGATGATCCTACGACTCCTGAAAATGAAGGATGTAAATGTGAGTTTTGCTGTGAATGCAATTACATCGGTGGAGATACTGCTTTGTCAGCTAGGGTCTCTGGGAATAAGAAACTTATTAAAAGTATTGGCAGTGATTTAAGGCAGATCAAACAAAGTAAAAAGAAAAAAGGTAAGTTTATAAAATCAATAAAGAAAAACAATGATGGGACATTATCATTATTTGTTGATGTAAAAAGTGGTTCTACTGGTATAAAAGAAGAGGCTATATTAAAGTCCAGAGTAAATTGTTATTGTAGGAGTAAGGATGCTAAAGAAAATGAAAAAATATGCAATCCAAATTTATATGATAAAGATACTACAAATGATGCAATATGTGCTCAATGTGTCGATTGCAAAGATGCTGCGAATATAAAAAAATATACAGAGTGTCAAACACAGGATGGTTCTAAATGTGTACCTGTAGAAATAGCTGGGACTCTTACTCAGTGTTCTGGAGGTGGAGTACCTGGAAATACTAAACTTCACGGTTGTCCTAAAGGTCAAACTTGTAATTTAAATCAAGATAGTCCGGATAAATGTAAATGTAGTGGAGGAGGTTCTACTACCCCAACTCCAACCCCGACGCCAACACCAATTCCATGTACGGAGAGGCCATCCACATCATGTCCTGGTGGTCCATGTCCTATTGGCAAATTGTGTGCTGTAGTAAGCGGTGCCTGTCAGTGCATAACTCCAACGCCGACTCCAACCCCAACGCCGACTCCAACCCCAACCCCAACCCCAACCCCTACTCCTTCAACAAATTGTGAAGATATCCCAAATCCAAGTGCTCAAAAGGATTGTGATTTAGGGAAGTGTAAAGATTTAGGAAAACAATGCAGATTTCAACCTAAAACAATTTCAATAAATGCAGCTTGTTTGTGTGTAACTCCGACTCCAACACCGACCCCCACCCCCACGCCAACTCCAACCCCGGTACCATGCCAAAAAGGTACTGGTGGAAACTGTTCATGTGGCAGCGGAGCATGTCCAAAAGATAAAACTTGTAAACCCGATCCTACGGATGGATGTAAATGCCAAGCAGTTACAGCATGTGGTACAGCCCCGGTAGGAAGCTGTCAGGATGGTGGATTGGCATGTATTGTACAACCAAATATTAAATCAGATCGGTGTTTGCTTGATGGTGATAAGTGTGCGTGTAAGCAGCCTTTCTCACCAGATAGTGTACTAGGTACAGGCGATCAAAGTTTAACTAAACTTTGTAAGGTTGGAGATATACCTTATGGTTCTTTTACATCTGGTGGCAAGTGTGTTAATTGTGCATCATATTCTGAAGTATTCTGTAAATGTGTTCAGTACTACAGAGGAAAGGGTTCTGTTTATCAAGTGAGTTCGGCATGTTCGTATTGTAGTGATTGTAATGAGAAAAGTCAGTTTGGACACCACGCGTATAATTTGGTAAGGAATAGGGTAGGTGGGCGCGACCGTTATTGTTTTGTTGAACCTGCATATGCAGTTTCAGTAGCGATATTAAATAGTCCTATTCTTTGTTGCTGGGATCAAGCTGCAGGTACAGCGCCAGCACCACCGGGTGAATGTAAGCATGCAAGCTGCAGGAGAGAACATGGTGCAGGTGCATATGAGTGTGATGGTAAGTTAACTAATAGTTGTAAAAATGTAAATTGTGTCATCAATGATACAAATGAAATATTGCAGTGTGGTAAATCCTGTGCTGACTTTTCAAAAGTAGGTATTCCACCTGAAGCATTATGTGGTCCTATACCTAATTGTGTTGATCAGGATGCAGCATCATGTTCAAAATCAAATGCTACTTGTGATTATCCTCAGACATGCAAAAAAGGTGCTTTAACATGTGGTTGTAATCTATAACAATATTTAGGGAGGATAATAGAGAATATAAAATAATTTTAATATCAGGTTTAAATTCGACCAATTACACTTATTTGTGATTTAAACAGGTGAAACTAATTCTGCTAAAATAGCATCTTAACTGGAACGTGGTAATTTAAACTAGGTATAAAAAATCTGTTAATGAGGGATATCCCTAGAGCCATAAATAAAACTATTTTTTAATAATGAAAAATAAAAATAACAAAAAAAACATTTTATTTTTTTTATCACTAGCTTTAATAGTGACTGTTATATTTTCTTCTGTATATAAAAATTCTTCAAATTATTTTTCTTATGCAGAGGATACACTAGAACCAGGAACATTTGATACTCCACCACCAGCACCAGCAACACCGTATACTGACTTTGCAACTTATAATAGTGATCCAACTCCAACCCCACCGCCAACTCTATTAACTTTATGTGGCGGAGAACCTCCACAATGTGCAGGAACCTGTGCTGTGCCAGGTCATGTTTGTCGACCAGCAGGAGATCCTTCTATTTGTACTTGCGCCTCGTCTCCAACCCCACTACCAGCATGTGGAGGTAATGACCTGCAGTGTCAAAATGATTGTCCTGATTTAGAGGTTGATACTGATGGAGATGGTGTTAATGACACAACTTATATACAGGAATGTACTGTTGATGATCCGGAAACATCTGAAAATGAAGGATGTAAATGCCAATATTGCTGTGAATGTAATAATATTGGAGCAGATTCTTTTCTGGGCGAAAGAGTTATAAGAAACAAAAAGTTGCTTAAAAGTATAGGGAGTGATTTAAAAAAATTAAAACACAGTAAGAAGAAAAAAGGCAAGTTTATAAAAGCAGTAAAGAATAACAATGATGGGACACTGTCATTATTTATTGATATAAAAAGTGGTTCTACTAATATAAAAGAAGGAGTTACTTTAAAGGCGAAAATAAGATGTTACTGCAGAGGCACTGATGATCAAAAAGCAAAAACCTGTAATCCAAACTTAGCTGATGCTAATCCTAATAATGATGCAGTATGTGCTGAATGTGTTGATTGTAGGCTTGATGCAAATAAAACTCGCCCTGGTTGTGAAACACAAGATAACTTTAAATGTGTTCCAGTACAAGTATCTGGTACGGCAGTTCAATGTTCCGGAAATACTGCGGTTGTTGGAGTTAACCTTCATGGTTGCCCTTCAGGTCAAACATGTAATTTAAGCCAGACCAGTGACGACAAATGTAAATGTGGAGGTCCTGCCACCCCAACTCCGACTCCAACGCCCACACCAACCCCCACGCCTACTCCTACACCACCCTTAACATGTGAAACTGATTCTACTACTACTGCGTCACAATGTGCCGGTACCTGTCCGCCGAATTATGTTTGTGCACCATATAGTAGTACTAGCACAACATGTCGTTGTAGAAAAGAGTGTACTGCTGAGGGTGATGGTAGTAGTACTGATTCTTGCCAGTTTAGACATTGTGGAAAAGCAGGACCTGGTGGTTCAAGAATAGTAGACCAATCAAAGTATTGTGTTAATAGACCAGGAACTGGAAGTCAGTGTGATTGTAAGCCAGTGCCATATCCATGTACTGGAACCCAGGCAAATTGTGAAGATCGTAGTTGTTCTACTGCTGGTTACAGATGTAAAAAACTTAAGGATGCCATTACCCTTCCCGATGGGCAGGTATTAGCACAAAATAGTTGTGCATGTCTGCCGGAATGTATTCCTCTTTTAGATCGATATTGTAATTGGGCATTTTGTACAAGTGCATCTTCAGAGTGTAGACAAAAAGCTGTTGTTGTTGGGACAGGAGATGATGCACAAGTAGGTTCACAGTGTTACTGTGCTACACCAACGCCAACTCCTACACCAACTCCGACTCCAACTCCAACTCCCACATGTAATAATTTTGTTACACAATGGTTTAGTTATGAAAATGCAGTGGGGAAATGTGCTGAGCTAAGTTCTACCTGTACATTACCAAGAATATGTGGACCAGTTAGTCGTCCTGGTAGTAATTGGATATGTGGCTGTGTAACGCCAACACCGACGCCAGTTCCATGTGCAGAGAGACCATCCTCATCATGTCCTGGTGGTCCATGTCCTATTGGTCAATCCTGTAAAACAGTGGGTAGTGGCTGTCAGTGTGTAACTCCAACCCCAACCCCAACCCCAACTCCGACCCCAATTCCATGTACAGAGAGACTATCCTCATCATGTCCTGGTGGTCCATGTCCCATTGGTCAATCCTGTAAAACAGTGGGTAGTGGCTGTCAATGCATAACTCCCACTCCAACGCCAACCCCAGTTCCATGTACAGAGAGACCATCCACATCATGTCCTGGTGGTCCATGTCCCATTGGTCAATCCTGTAAAACAGTGGGTAGTGGCTGTCAGTGCATAACCCCAACTCCTACCCCAACGCCAACCCCAACCCCAACTCCTAATATTTGCGCAAATATAATTCATCTTAATGGCGGTTATATAGCTTGTCGTAAAAAACCATCAGGTGTAAATTGTAACAGTACAACAGAAGACCAAATAGGTGCTTCAGCAGAAGGTGTAAATGATGTATGCTGCTGTCCTAAAACTTTTTGTCAGGGAGCACTAAATAATACAGATTGTGTAAATTCTCCAAACAATCAAAACCCATGTCCGGTAGTAGAAAATGATCCAAGAGGAAAGATTTGTACCAAAACTTATAAGTATATTGATATCGCTTCTTATCCTCCAATGAATTGCTGCTGTCCATGTACACCTACTCCTACACCAACCCCTTAAATTGATTTATCATTTTATAAATGAACTATTGGCTTCTAAAAACTGAATCGGAAGAATATAGCTTTGATGATTTAGTATGTGATGGTAATGCTGTCTGGGATGGTATTAGAAATTACCAAGCTAGAAACAATTTAAAAGCCATGAAAAAAGGTGATAAGGTTTTTATTTATCATACTGGAGATGAGAAACAGATTGTGGGACTGGCTGAGGTTGTAAAAGAACATTATCCTGATCCATCTGATAAAACAAATACATGGTGTGTTATTCAGGTAAAAGCGCTTGAAAAATTAAAGAAGCCTGTAACTCTAGAAATGATAAAAAATGAAAAGTCTCTTAAAGACTTACAACTATTAAAGCAATCACGACTTTCGGTAGTGCCTTTGACAAAAAAAGAATTTGATAAGATTTTAATTGTATTCATCCATAAGATCCCTGAAATCATGTACATTTAATCTTTCCGAATCTGGTATTGAATCATCTTTGGGTTTTTCATTTTGAAGAAGTATATTTGCTGCAGCTTCATTTGTAAGATAAGCCGATACTTTTCCGCTTAAACCAGAATGATCTGCTGTTTGAAATTCTATAAGACTTATCAGATCATCTAATGAATAAGATATCCTTCTGCCTGTATAAAGATCATGTTTTTCATTATCTTTTGACTCATGTCCATGTGGATGCCGAGGTGTCCGTGCTTGGCTGTGTCTCCATAAATGATACTGATCTCTGCAATAATCTGCATACCCATTTGGAGAATCAGTTCTTAATCTTTCCCCGAATGCTCCTAACCCTTTACCCTGTCCTACAACATAGAGTGCATGAGATAAATTTGTGCTTATATCAAAAATGCAGTTACTGCCATTTATATTATTATTTAGGACTAAATATATTCTCTGACCTCTTTTAGCGCTTACATATTCATTTGCAATATTATAAACATCACGGATTGTTTCCCTGGTAATATTTCCTGTTCCTGAGTTTCTGCCTATTGCTTTTATTTGATCCAAATAATTCATTTCATAAGAAAAAAGTGAATGAAGTAAAATATTTAGTTTTTGATCTTTTATTGCTCTTTCCAGATTTATAGCCAATGGTTCTGTTGAACCACTTTCATTTACAGAGGATTCCTGGAAAAACGATCTTAAAGCTGTTAATTCATCTTCAGTAGGTCTAATGCCAAAATCACTTTTGGGTGAAAATATTCTGTCAAAAAAAGTAAATAATCTTAATTCTTGTGTCCTGTCAAATACAGGGACTTTATCAAGTTGTATTTTTGCTGCTATTACTTGCTGTCTAACATGCCTTGCTGGCTCTGCTGCTTCTGCTAATGGTTTTATTACATCTGCTGGATCATCTGGATTTGGTGTTTTGTTTTGATCTGGTGCTTGATTTGGTTCTGCTGGTTGAGCATCTCCTGTTGGTTTAGGTATAGGTTTGCGAATTAAACCTAAAGCTGCCAAAATGCCCCAAATATTCATAAAAGATCCTTTAAATTGATAACTGTATATAGTTAAAACTTATTCTAAGGCTTATTTGTTTTTCTCTGGATTATTTTCTTGTTTTTTTAATTATTGCAGGACTTATGCAAAATAGTGAGCAGTGGTATGGCATCTGAGCGAACGTGTGCATTGTCCGCACAAGTGAGCGAATGGTGCCATACCCTGCGAACTTTGCGTAAGTCCTGACTCTAATAATGATTTAATTAAAACAATTTAATCAAAAGTTCATAAAAATCGAACAAATCTGTATTATTTATGCTAATCATTATATGATTTTCATATGAGTAAATTACTGGCAGATTCAGTGGATACAACTAAATCCTTAGAACAAAAAATTTACGAAACTGGAAAAGAATTATTCAGAAGAGTTAAATCTTCCAAGGCATCTTTTTTTGATCGTTCTTTCTGGAGTTCAAAGCTGATGGACTTAGCTATGAAAGATCCTGACTTAAAAGTTGAACTATTTCGCTTTGTTGATGTTTTGCCTACTCTGATTACTGATGACCAGCTTATAAAGCATATACAGGAATATTTTGGAAATGTAAAAGGTGAACATGCTGATTTATTAAAATTTGCCACACAATTATCCAGTAGCGGTTTCTTAGGAAAAATTGCAGCTGCAGTTGCTGTTAAAACCGGCGTAACCCAGATGGCAAGGTCTTTTATAGCTGGGGAAAATGTAAAAGAAGTTTTTCAGAAAGTTACTGATTTAAGAAAAAATAATATGGCATTTACTGTGGATATTTTAGGTGAAGCAGTATTAAGTGAAAAAGAATCAGACTATTACCAGAAGCTTTATATTGAGCTTGTTTCAGGATTGTCAAAAGAATCAGTGAAATGGAACAGTGTCGATCTTCTTGATACTGCTCCCTATGGAGAATTGCCCAGGATAAATGTCTCAGTTAAATTATCTTCCCTTTATTCTCAGGCTGATCCCATTGACTTTAAGAACTCTGTTAATAAACTAAAAGAAAAACTTAAGCCCATTTTAACTGCTGCAGTTAAAAACAATGCTTTTATATATCTTGATATGGAGTCTTATTTTTATAAGGATTTAACACTTGCTGTTTTTAAAGAGATTTTTGAGGAAGATGAATTTAAAGCCTGGAAACATGCAGGGATTGTAATTCAGGCATATTTAAAAGACAGTGAAGCAGATTTAAAAGATTTAATTGACTGGGTGAAAAATCGTGGAACACCAATCACTGTAAGGCTTGTAAAGGGTGCATACTGGGATTATGAAACAATTATTTCAAAGCAAAAACACTGGAGATGTCCTGTATTTGAAAACAAATATGAAACTGACGCAAATTATGAAAAGCTGACAAAACTTTTGCTTGATAATTATCCTCATATTTATACTGCTATTGGAAGCCATAATATAAGATCCCTTTCAAATGCCAGAGCTTATGCTGATTTTTTAAATTTACCTAAAGGAGCAGTTGAATATCAGTTTTTGTATGGTATGGCAGATCCAATTAAAGAAGCTTTTGTAGGCTTAGGTGAAAGAGTTAGGGTTTATACCCCTTATGGGGAGCTTATTCCAGGCATGGCATACCTAGTGAGAAGGCTTCTTGAAAATACCGCGAACGAATCATTTTTAAAACAAGGTTTTCAGGAAGGTATTAGTGAGGACGATCTACTTAAAGATCCGCTAGATCTTATAAACATTAATAAAGAATTTAAAGTACATGTTTCTGCTAATACCGAATTTGTGAATTCTGCTGACACTGATTTTACGGTTTTAGCAAACAGGGAATTAATGGAAAGTGCAATAAAAAAAGCCAGGAAAGATTTGGGTGCAAAATATCCCTTGATTATAAATGGAAAAAAGATAGAAACGCCTGACTTGGCAGATTCCATAAATCCTTCTAATCCAAATGAAATTGTTGGAAGATTTTCGCTGGCTACAATAAAACATGCTGATGAAGCTGTAAAAGCAGCAAAAGACGCATTTAGTGTGTGGCAGGACACTGATATTGAACAAAGGGTAAAAATACTTAAAAAAGCTGCACAAATAATGGAAGAGAAAAGATTTGAACTGGGAGCAGTTATGGTTCTTGAGGAAGGAAAACCATTACGAGAAGCAGATGGTGATGTAAGTGAAGCAATTGATTTTTTAAATTATTATTCTCATGAATCCAAAAAACTCTTTTCTTGTGAAAAACTTATAAGTCCAAGTGGTGAGGATAACTTTTCTTTTTATCAGCCCAGGGGCATTGCTGTAGTAATTTCACCATGGAATTTTCCGCTGGCTATTTTAACAGGGATGAGTTCTGCTGCTATTGTGTCTGGTAACACAGTTGTTTTAAAACCTGCAAAGCAGGCAAGTATAATTGCTGCTAAATATGTTGAGATCCTTCATGAGGCTGGTCTGCCGCCTGGTGTTTGTAATTATTTATCAGGAGATGGAAGAACAATTGGAAATTATCTTGTCAGTCATAAAGATGTTAATTTAATTGCATTTACCGGATCAATGGAAGTTGGTTTGAATATTAATAAAATTGCTTCAGAAGTGGCTCCTGGACAGGATTTTGTAAAGAAAACTATTTGTGAAATGGGTGGAAAGAATGCCATTATTATTGACAGTGATGCTGATTTAGATGAAGCCGTGAAGGGAGTTATATACAGTGCTTTTGGATATGCCGGACAAAAGTGCTCAGCATGTTCCAGGGTAATTGTTGTAAAAGAAATATATGAATATTTTCTTGTCAGACTTATCGAGGCTGCAAAAAGTATAAAACTTGGACCTGCTGAGGATCCAGCATCTTATCTAGGTCCTGTTATAGATAAAAATGCATTTGAAAGTATTTTAAAATATATTGAAATTGGAAAAACCGAGGGGAGGCTTGTTGCAGGTGGGGAAAAACAAAATGATAAAGGTTATTTTATTAGCCCAACAATTTTTTCAGATATAAAAGTTGATTCAAGGATTGCACAGGAAGAAATATTTGGACCTGTGCTTGCTGTAATCAAAGCAGATAATTTTGGGCAGGCAATTCAATATGCAAATGGGGTAAAGTTTGCATTAACTGGTGGAGTATTTTCAAGAAGTCCTCAGAATATTGAAATTGCAAAAAATAAATTTAAAGTTGGTAATTTATACATAAACAGATCATGTAGTGGTGCAAAGGTTGCTAGGCAGCCATTTGGCGGGTTTAAAATGTCAGGAATTGGCTCAAAAGCAGGTGGAAAGGACTATTTACTCCAATTTGTAGAGCCTAGAGTAATTACAGAAAATACAATGAGACGAGGGTTTGCTCCGGAGTAACACGTTAAAAATATTTAATGTTAAATATAAGCTTATATAATAATTTATTGTTTTTTGCCTTTTAAAGTGAACCTGGGTTTAATCTGCTTCTGTATAATTTCAATTATTCTTTAAATGTTTTTCCTGTGAGGATTTTATAAGTGTGAATTGGAAAAAAACAACAACTATAATTTTACTCTTCTTGTTCCTAGTAATGGCCAACCCTTACAGTGGACTATATGCAGCATCAGGAGGTCCATGTAATCCAGCTACAAATTCAGGTGGTGGCTGTGGAGACTGCTCAAGATGTAGAAATTATTCTGGTACAGATTGTGTTTCAGGAAATACAGGGTGTACTTGTCAAACTAGTGGAGAGTGTTCAACTAGCCAAGAATGTTGGGATAAGTTTGGTTATTCAAGTTCATGTTCTGGTGAAACTGGAAACACTACCACTAGGTGTAAATGCTTAAATACACCTACACCAACGCCTACTCCAACCCCTACACCAACTCCTTCACCTACCTCTACTCCAGGAATGCAACCTTGTGGCAGTGATCCTGCTGGTACTAAAAAATGTTTCGGTAATCAGATTAAACAATGTGATGGTACTTTAGGAATATATATGCCCTTTGATGATTGCTGTCCATATCCTTCTTTGCCTTCATGTCAGGTTTGTGTAGATCCTCCTCCAGGAGGTAATCCAGAGTGTTCAGCTACGCCATCACCAACGCCCTCACCTACTCCAAATCCAACAGCATCACCTACAAATACTTCTACCCCTACACCCAATCCAAGCCCAACACCTACTCCTGATTGTGGTGCTAGTGCACCAAGCTGTAATGGTCCCTGCACAGGAGGAGCTACTTGTACTGGGCTAAAAGCACCATCAACTGGTGGAACATATTGTGTATGTTGCCCAGGTCATGGAGATTGTCCTAAGTCAGCATGTGATCAGTCACTTTCTACTGGCTGTGATGGTACATGTTCTAAAGGTACCTCCTGTACAAAGAAACAGGCTTTTATTGGCGGTTATTATTATTGTGAATGTGAGTAGTATTGAATCTAGTTATTTGATTTCAACATAAACTTCAACTGCTGATTTAGTTTAGCTCCTGGCGGAACAGGCTGAAGTATTAAATAAGCATTATCTCTTACCACCTGTGAAACCAACGGGTGTTTTGGATCCACTATATTATCTGCTGGGATTTGAATTGTTTTTGATGCAAATGGAAATGGATCAAAAAACTTACTTGGGTTGAATGTCGGGTAACCTGCTCTCCTTTTGTTTAATTTATCAGGTGTACATGCGCCGTCAGTATCGATTACTACCATTCCGGATTCAACTATTACACAAAATGGAGAAAGGCAACCGCCGCCCTGTGTTATAAAATGTCCGCCATTTTTGGATAGTTGCCATGGCATTGTTGCTGAAACAATTGCATGTTGTACTGCAGCCAGCGCTACAAGATCTTGTTCTTTCAATGTTACCTCTAAATCTAAATCTGCAACTCTTCCAACCATTAAATTGCTTTCAGATGAAAAAGAAGGAAAAACTCCAGTTACAAATATTTTGGTCATGTCAGTTGTATTTGTAAGTTTTTGTACATATACTGCATTTGCATTGTTTTTTCCTTCTGGAACTGCAACTGTAAATGTTTCAGGTTCATCTTTAAATGCTTTATTAAGATTTCGCTGTGGAGATGATGCAATAAGCCCAAGCTCATTAATTACAAGATTAATTGTGTCGTCTCCAGCACTACCATTAATTACGAGTGGATTAATTCCAAAAGGGCTATTTCCGCATTGGGGGTTGTTGTTTTCATTAGATAGTTGTTCAGTAAGTGTGTCCGGAAGGAATGTCCCAAATACAGTAAATGCATTTGGATTAATAGTGTCATCACCCGAAGGACCTTCTGTTATTATTCCTCCGCTTGTGCTGCTGGTGCCAGCAGGAGGTGGAATAAAAAGATCAAATATACATGTGCCACCTGACTGAGGGACAAGAGATAATCCGAACAAGTCAGCATTTACTGGAGGGCTAGAGAATTGAATCTCAAATGTGCCATTTGCATTAACAACTAGCTGAGGACCAATTTCTCCAAAATCAGCAGCAGGTGCAACCGCACATGGATTTCCTAGAAAATTTGAAAATTGAAGTGTAAGAGTATCATTTGTTGGTAACACTTCCTTAAAAGTATTATTTGATACTGTTGAAAAAGGGAAAAATCCTGGAGATGAAACAGTTAATGGTTGACTTGTATTGAATTCAAGGGTTTGTGCTTTTACAGTACTGCAAAAAATCAACAGTGAAAGTATTAGTGTCCAGAGCGTATAAACTTTATTTTTCATTTTTAAAATCTCCTTGGTTTGTTCCGGTCATAGATACTTATTCTATTGCTAAATGATTTTATGACGGGGAAAGATCTTACAAACATTTTACAAAAGTGGACTAAAAAACACTTTGTTAATAACTGTTTTTGATTTAAAATTAAGCCAATTACTACATATTGACCCTTTAAAGCATTATCTTGCTTTAGTAAAACATTTATGCCAATTCAAATTGATCGCAGGTCATTTTTAACAGTTGCTGGGCTAGGCTTGGGATATAAGTTTATTGAGTCTCAATTGCCTGTTGCACTGGCAGCAGAAACCCTTCCCAATGAACCTAAGAAATGTAATATAACAGAAATAATTACTGAACCGCACAGAATTGAAAGAGATAAATTTAATGCGTATTTTAAGGTTGATACAGGTAATGACGGATGGTTTTATATTGTACAGAATAAAAATTCCAGAACAAAAAATGTTTTTGATCTGGCTTATGACAAAGGAGAAAAAAAGGCAGGAAAACTTTTTCCTCCGACTGGAGATCCTTCAAAACCTGTAGCAGTTATAAGTGGCAATGGTGGAAAACTAAGTGGCACTTTTAAAATCTATGATACCGGTGATGGATATTCAGTTAAATATGAGATTTCACCTCTTATAAATGTACCGTCACATACAACTGTGGATTCAAGGTTTCTATTAGATGTAGATGAAACTATAAAAGGACTTCCATTAGGAATGGTAAATGATATGGTTGCTCGTGGTATAGAAGTATATCTTGCAAAAAATATAGAGGATTCTTATTACCATTTATATCCAAGCTGGCAGGCTTATGACAGGCAGCATCCAAACGATCCTTCTAAGCCATGGCTTGAAATGAAAGATGATGGATGTATAGATCACAGAAACTATTCAAATACCAGTGCTTTATATACTCAAAAGAGGGTAGTTATTCCCCAGACTCATTATGAATATGGCACGAGAAAACTTTATGACAGAGTTGGTGATTTTTCGTGGACTAGGCATACTGTTGGTCATGAAATAGGACATGCTGTAGATAACTATAATTCAAATGATTATCACCTTGGGATGGATTCCAGCAAAGGAAGAGATAAGAGAAAAGGCAATGAAGATTGGTATTCACAGGAGAGTGATTTTCTGACTGCATTTGAAATTGATAAACAAAGAATGGATCCTGAAATTAAAAAGAAAGTTGCCTATTCATGGTGCAGGAAAAGTGAAATTGGCGGGCAGGTAGAAGGATTTGCAAACATTATTTCAGCATTTTTAGGCACAGAATCAAAGGATGGAGCAGGTCTTTTATTTAGTGCTTTTCCGAGATCCAGTGAGATAGTTAGAGAGAAATTTCTTCCAAAGTTTGGTGTGAAACTTACCATTGCTGATATCAGGGAAAAAATATATCCTGGTTATCAGAAAATAGCTTTTGAGATGCCAAAAAAGGATAAAGAAAAAGCAGCATTAGCATTGCTGGAAATCATGACAAACTCCAAGCCGGGAACTATAAATTCTGTTCTTGCAGAACAGTCTCCTCCATGTTGTGGAAGATAAATCTCATTTACTACTTTTAAATAAGCTTAAACCAACAACTACAAGTGTAGTTGTGCTTAAAATTAACATTAAACCGCCAGGCATAAATGTATGATTAGTTGAGTATCTTAATGCAAAAAATATCGAAAGTAAAAGACTAATCGCACCGACAAATAAATAACCATCTCTTGGTTTTTCTTTCCCAACTTTACATGCCACAAGTACCATTAACCCGCTAATTACTCCTGTAATTAAAGACATTTTGCTTTTGGCTGACACATACCCCATAATTCCACCAACTATAAGTAGTAACGCATAAATATTACTGATTATTGTACTTACCGCATTCATATTTCACCTTCCATCCTTATCTCTCATTAACTCTTATATCGCTTTTTTCTGGTTTTGAATTTTTTAATTTATAAATATTTAGATATGTTTATGAATTTCTTTAGAATTTTTACTTAGTGTTCCAAATATGATGGTGCTTATAATTACTAATCCACCAAAAACTGTTCTTATTGTAGGTATTTCATTAAGTAATAATGCTGCAAATAAAATAGCATAAACAGGTTCCAGACAGGTAATAATGCTTGCTAATTGGGCTTTGATTGTTTTAAGGCTGCTTATATAAAATGCATGTGCTATTGCAGTAAATAATGTTCCATGAAGGATTATTAATAATAAGTCGCTTGTTCCTATTGATAACTTCTGAGTAATGATAAATGGAAGTAAAAATATTGAGCAACTAATTGTGTGGTAAAAACAGATTAATATTCCTGAATAATATTTTACAAAATATTTTGAGTAAACTGCTAAGAATGCCCCGGTTATTGCAGAGATAACTCCCCAGAATACTCCTATAGTTAGGTTGTTTGATAAATCATATTCTGGTATAACAAGCATAACTCCAATAAAAGTTGCAAATGCAAGAATTATATCTTTTGTCTTTATTCTGGTTTTAAAAACAACAGGCTCAATAAATGTTACAAATATTGGAAATGAGGAAAAAGAAAGTACTGCTATAGCTACATTTGAAACTTTAACTGACTGAAAAAATGACAGCCAGTGTATTCCAAAAAGAATACCAAGTGCAACTAATGAGGCATAATGGCTAAATGTTTTGAGTCTAAATCCTGTTTTTGCATAGATTAAAATTAAAACAAGTGTAATAAATCCAAAAAACACTCTGCCAAAAACAATTATTAGAGGACTTTGAGTAATCAACTTCCCGAATAATGCAGAAAAACCATATAAAAATACTGCTATGTGTAGCTTTATAAGATTATTCGTTGATTGTTTTATTTTGAATAACCTCTTTTATACTAGCTGTAATTCAAGCTGCATAGTTTTCTTTGGTGCTTTTCTGTTTGATGACTCTGGTTTTACTTCTTCCAGCCTTCTCTTGGCAATTTTTATATATTTTGCATTTGAATCTATGCCAATATAATTCTTTCCTAGTTTTTTTGCTGCAAGTACTGTTGTACCGCTTCCTACAAAGGGATCAAGAACTACTGCACTTTTTGAAAATGCTGTTAATTTTATAAGATATTCACAAATTGCAAGTGGTTTTACTGTTTTGTGGTCGTTGTAACTGCCTTTTTCAGATTTTGTTGGTTTAGGTAAGAGGAATGTTTTATCTATAAGTTCATTTATACGATCAACTGTAAACACATTAGCCGGGTACATATTGTCGCCGATTTTTACATTTGTATTAAATAATCCCACTTCGTATTTCAGCATGTTATTTAAATAAGTTTCATCAGCAGGTTTCTGTGCCATTGTTATAGGCTCAAAGCAGGATTTGATTTGAGGGGTTTTCCAGCCATCTAATCTGTCCTTTATTTTGTCTTTTGTTTTTTTATCAGCATTCATTTTTTTTATTAAATGATTTAATCCCATTGCTTTTGCCTGATTTTGCGTGTATAACCATAAAAAAGCATCTCTTATTTCAAATCCTGCATCATCTATTGCAGATGCCATTCTGTGATAAAGTCTTGGACTTGAGAATGAAAAGAAAAATCCGCCTGGTTTTAATACCCTATAAAGCTCTTTTGCAATATCAAAATACCACTTATAGAACCGAACCCCTTGCTCTCTGTCAAACCGCATTCCTGCAGGAAGAGATTTTATGGTGTATTGGTTGCTTTTATTTGAAACCTTTTCATGATTCCAGTTGTTATCAAGTTTGTCTAAAAAATATGGTGGATCTGTAAGCACAATATCGATTGAATTATTTTCAATTTTTGAAAGTAATTTTAGTGCATCGGCACAAATGATTTTATTTAAAAATTTCTCGTTTTTCATTTTGTTACGCTTCGTCGCATCTTCGATTTTGGATTTTCTTGCTTGATGAACTACGATGACTCCTTGCTATTTATCTGTTCATTTTTACGAGCTCGGACTTTCGCCCCTGGAAAGTCCGAGCTTAACAAATCCTTTCATTATAAAACCGGAGGTGGTGGGATTCGAACCCACATGACAGTTTCCCGTCAAACTGATTTCGAGTCAGTCCCTTTTTTATATAGCGCTCCGCGATTTCAAGAAAATGTTCCGCTTTTATCGACCAAGCTTTCACTACGTTCCGGGTTTTCGTTTTTAGAAAACCCTTCACTTGAAAATAGTGAAAGAAAAACCTAAAACTAGAATCTGTATTATAAAATCCGTTGAAGTATTCCTCTAAGCCATGAGCGATAAAAACTGGAATAGAGATGCAAAATATAGTTTTAAGTTTTTGAGAAATCATAATTTTTTCTAATTATTTCTTGCTTTTCTTTCTTGAATACTTTTAAGAAGGAAAGGTGCGGCTTCTTCTTGTGTCTTACCGGATTTTATACTATTGCAAATCAAACAACTGGTTTTGAGATTTTCTTTGCTGTGCTTACCTCCCTTGTATTGGGGCACTAAATGGTCAAGTGTGGCATTTTTGGGAGTAACCTTTTCGCCACAATAGAAACAAGTATATTTATCGCGCACAAAAATTTCTTTGCGTTTTTCTGAATTGGTAAAATAATCTTCTTCCACTGGGTCAGCGGTAATCGCAAGTTTTTCTTTTACCAATGAGATTTCTTCTGGCAGAAAAACGCTGTAGAGTGTTCCATCGCAGTTAGTGTCGCCAATCTTGATGCACGATTTTTCTTCTAGTCCAGATACAATCTTTGTAATGTGGGCGTAATTCGTTTTTTCTCCGCGAGAAGCACCAAGATTGTTTGCGATAGTTCTTTTACCAATTCGGATTTCTGGCGAACCATTTTTGATATACGAATTACGCAAAAAGAAAATATATAGTCCCGCCTCGTATGGCGTTAGCAATGGTAGTAGAAAATCTACAAATTGCTCGATGATTTTTTGTAAGTTTTCTTTCATAGTAATTCTTTAATAGAAACTCCGGAGAGGACAGGATTTGAACCTGCGTGACAGTTGCCCGTCTAACTGATTTCGAGTCAGCCCCCTTAAACCACTTGGGTACCTCTCCATAATATTTGTTTTTCCATACCTTTCCATCTTTACTTATTGTAAACTATTAGAAATATGGGTGAACTTATTCAGATAATTAAAAATATAAAGCTTTTGGTAATGGATGTGGACGGTGTATTAACTGATGGGAAATTATACTATTCTGAAAAAGGCGAACATATAAAAGTATTTAATGTTCGGGATGGTCAGGGAATAAAACTTGCACAGGCATATGATTTAAAACTTGCTGTTATTAGTGGCAGAGAATGCGGGATTGTTAATAATAGGTGTAATGAACTTGGAATCACACATGTTTATCAACACTGCCATGATAAATTGAACAAAATTAAACAATTGTCTTCAGAACTTAAAATACCACTTAATGAAGCAGCATTTATTGGTGATGATATTCTTGATGTACCTGTTTTAGAAATAGTAGGATTGCCCATATGCCCTAAGGATTCTCATCCATCAGCTCTATTAAAATCCAAAATTGTTACTGAGCTGGAAGGTGGCAATGGATGTGTGAGGGAAATAATCGATTTGATTTTAAAAGAACAGGGTAAAATCCGGTTTTAAGTCACTCTCTGGAATAAATTCGTGGCAGCCTCATTTTAAGTCTGCAGACAAGTTCAAAAGTAATGGTATTTAAAATTTTTGCCCAGTTTGAAACAGGCAAATCCTTATTTAGGAGTGTGATTGAGTCACCCACTTTTAGGTTTTCTATACCAGTGATATCAAACATCATTTGATCCATGGTTATAGTTCCAACTTGTTTTATTGCTTTGTTTTTGTAAAGTGCATTTATTTTATTTGAGAGGTTTCTGTCAACACCGTCGGCATACCCAATTGGTACTGTTGCTATAAGTGCATTGTTCTCTGCTGTCCAGGTCCTGTCATAGCTGACAGACGCACCCTTTAAAATTTCATGAACCTGAGTTACTCGTCCTTTCAGAGATATTAATGGTTCAAGAAAATTAAACTCCTGACCGTAGAGTCCAATTCCAAGTCTTACCAGTGAATATCTGAATTCGGGATAATTAATTGCTGCATAGCTGTTTGCTATATGAGTTTGAATTTTTAGCTCTTTGTATTTTTTGATTGCATTGTCAAATTGTTCTTTTTGTTTCATGGAGAAATTATAGTCTTTAGAGTCGGATAAATGACTGTAAATCCCTGTGAGTTGAAATATATCTGAGCTTAAAACAATATCAATTGTTTTATCCAGTTCGTTTGGATTTACTCCAAGCCTGTTCATGCCTGTATCCAGCTTGATTTGTATTTTTGTTCTTAGTCCAGAGTTTGAACAGAAATCCTGAAGCTGATTTATTTGTTCAGGTGAGTGGATGGTTATTGTTAAATCATTTGCTATGCATGATTTATAAGACCAGTTTGGTGTTGATCCGAGTATCAATATGGGCAGTGTAATATTGGCATTTCTAAGTGAAATCCCTTCATCTACTGTTGCAACACCAAATGAATCAGCTTTCATGCTTTGTAAAATTGGTGCAATTGTTGTTGCTCCGTGACCATAGGCATCTGCTTTAACAATTGCCATAATAGGTGTGTTGGTTAGCTCTTTTAACTTTTTAAAATTTCTTTCAAGAGCTGCCAAGTTTATTTCTACCCATGCATCTCGTTGGATTCCTGTTTCTGATTGGCTTCTGTGGGTTACTGTCATTTTTTTTACACAGCTGGCTCGCTCATAATGAGACTCGCCAGCTTTCCATAATTCTTATGGTCAGTCAATTATAACTATTGAAAGGTTTTACCGAATGAATCGGATAAAACCTTTCTTTGTAAATAGCTTTATTTTTTTGTATCATGACTGCCAATATAATTGCAACTTATATCGTATCAAATCCCAATAGATTCAAGGTCCATACAAATTCTTTGCGGGTGCAAAAAGCACGGTGTAGCATTTATTCCCTGAATGCCCCGAGGGGAACCGCCGAAGGACAGGTCCGAGGGGTTGAAGGGAAAAATGCGGAGCGCAAGATGCTTTTTGCATGAAATATCTCTGCTTGTATAATAAGATTGAATCATGAAAAAACGTGCATTGATAAGTGTATTTAATAAAGAAGGTATCCTTGACCTTGCAAAAGAATTGACTGAAAAGTATAACTATGAAATTGTTTCTACTGGTGGTACGGCTGACTTATTAAAGAAAAGTAATATCCCCGTAATTGAAGTAAGTGAAATCACAAAGTTTCCTGAAATGCTTGAAGGAAGGGTTAAAACACTGCATCCTGCAGTTCATGGTGCGCTTCTTGCAAAACGGAATAGCTCAGATCATATGAAAACGATACAAGATCATGGAATTGTTCCTATTGATCTTGTTGTGATTAATCTTTATCCGTTTGAAGAAGTTGTTTCCAGAAAAAATTCCTCAAACGAAGAAATAATTGAAAATATAGATATTGGCGGACCTTCTATGCTAAGAAGTGCTGCAAAAAATTACATGGCTGTTACTGTTATTTGTGATCCTTCTGATTATTTTTCTCTACTGGGAGAACTTAAGACTAATAAAGGAGCATCTTCTTTAAAATATCGTGAAAAAATGGCAACAAAGGTTTTTCAAAGAACTTCTGTTTATGATTCTGCAATTAATGCTTACTTTTCAAAATCTGATGAAGCAGCTTCTAATGGTAAGACGCAGACATTTCCAAAAAATATAAATTTAAATTTGATATTAAAACAACCCTTAAGATATGGAGAAAATCCTCATCAGAGAGCTGCATTATATACAAAATCTAATTCAGTATCTGGACTTCCTAATGCAGAATTTGTTCAGGGTAAAGAACTTTCTTTTAATAATTATT
Source organism: Candidatus Melainabacteria bacterium SSGW_16 (assembly GCA_004769085.1). GTDB lineage: Bacteria > Cyanobacteriota > Vampirovibrionia > 2-02-FULL-35-15 > 2-02-FULL-35-15 > SSGW-16. The sequence goes on along the minus strand of DUDS01000045.1, from coordinate 883 downwards.
TAGATCTTGAATCAGCGTGGAATATTGCATCTGAATTTAATACCCAGACACCGGTTGCAGTTATTGTTAAACACAATAACCCTTGCGGTGTTGCTATAGCTCCTGATTTAAAGCATGCTTATATTGAGGCTTTTAACTCAGATCCTGTAAGTGCTTTTGGCGGTATAGTTGCATTTAATGGCAGGGTAGATACTGCTTTAGCCATTGAGCTTAAAAATATTTTTCTGGAGTGTGTTATAGCTCCTGGTTTTACAGAAGATGCGATCAGGATTTTTAGTGAAAAACCAAATATTAGAGTCCTTAAAATTAAAACATCACTTGATATATCTGTTGATTTTGATATTAAAACAATAAGTGGTGGTTATTTAGTTCAGGATTGTAATCAAAAAACCATAGACTCTGACAATTTAAATGTTGTAACAAAGAAAAAACCAACTGAACAGGAGATTATTGATTTGGTTTTTGCATGGAAGGTCTGTAAACACGTAAAATCAAATGCAATTGTTGTTGCAAAAGATGGAAAGACTTTGGGTGTAGGTGCAGGTCAAACAAGCAGGGTAGCTTCAGTTGAAATTGCATTAAACAGTGCTAGCTGTAATTCAAAAGATGCAGTTCTTGCATCAGATGCTTTTTTCCCTTTTAAGGATAGTATTGAAATTTGTGCATCAGCCAAAATATCTGCAATTATTCAGCCTGGTGGCAGTATTAAAGACAAAGAAGTTATTGAAACATGTGATAAATATGGCATTGCAATGATTTTCACTGGTATCAGACATTTTAGGCATTAACACTACTCTGTAATAATTATGAATTATTATTTCTACAAAAGATAAAATTACAAATATATGCCACTAACTTTTCAAGAACTATATCTAACACTAAA
>DUDS01000014.1 GCA_004769085.1 Candidatus Melainabacteria bacterium SSGW_16 | reverse complement strand
GCATGGCCTCAGACAGAAAAAGAGGCACAGGAGCTTTGTGAAAAAATCAGAAAAAATGGTAAAAAAGTAACGGGATTGAGTGAAATACCTGAAGATGTGCAAAAAATATTTAAGATAAACACAGAAATCGATCCAATTGATTACATAATGCACCTTGGCAGCATTCAAAAAGGCGTAGGTGGTTATCCTGAATGCTTTAATGCTCTTTCAAACACCTGCATGATAAAAGGTGATATGAACTGGGAATATGCTTACGAAGCTACAATCATGGCATATAAGCTAAGTGTAAAATCCATTACATTTTATCCAGACGGGACCAGACTGAGCCAGCCTGTTGAACAACAGGAGAAAAAATCCCAGGAAATAAAAAAATTAATTAAATTCCTCCCGATGCCTGAAGTTGAAGAACCTAAGTCATATAAATTAAAACCAAGTCAGACAAAGCTAAGAACAAGACCAAAGAGGCTTTATGGATTTAATGAAGAAGTGCTTACACCGGAAGGACCTGTTCATGTCCATATTTATTTTGATGAGAACGGACCAAGACAAATATTTGCACATCTTATGAGAGGTGGTGGCGTTGCATCAGGGATGATTGAAGCAATGTGCCGCATGGCAACAAAAGCATTAAAGTGGGGATGCCCTCCTGAAGATGTTGCAAACGGGCTTCTCAATATACAGGGTGGACAAAAATTACTTGGTATGGAAGCCGGTTCAATACCTGATGCAATTGGAAAAGTTTTAAAAGATGCATGTAAAGGACAATATCAGATTTCACTGTTTGCACCAAATGAAACAAACGGTGATTCTTCTGAAACACCAGAACAAAAAGCAAAAGAAGATTCTACTCCGTCACAAACTGTATTAAAGGAGCAACATCAGATAACTTTTGACGATAAGATGCTGCTGCTTGATAATGCAGTAAAAGCAAGGATGGAGTGGATTGCACAGGGACATGAAACACAATGCCCTTGCTGTCATGGAGAATTTACTGCCGAGTCATTCGGTAACCCTGCCTGCAAAAGCGGACCAGTGTGCCTGGGTTGCGGGTGGAGTCATTGTGGTTAGATTTTGAAAGGATAATAAAAATGCCTCTTGAGCTTCTTGAAAAAAGTACAAACTTTGTTGAAACAAACCCTGTTGAAGTCAGTAGTGAATCTGCTGACAGTCAAGAGCTTTTGCTTAAAGCAAACAAAGACAGATTTGTTCTTTTCCCGATAAAGTATGACAATCTATGGAAAATGTATAAAAAAGCTGAGGCAAGTTTTTGGACTGCAGAAGAAATAGATTTATCAGGAGATTTAAAAGACTGGGAAAAACTAAATGAAGGTGAAAGACATTTTATAAGCCATGTTCTTGCATTTTTTGCAGCAAGCGATGGAATTGTAAATGAAAACCTGGCTGTTAACTTCATGCGCGAAGTACAGATCCCGGAAGCAAGAAGTTTTTATGGTTTTCAGATAATGATGGAGAATATCCATTCAGAAACATATTCACTTCTTATTGACACATACATAAAGGATATAAGAGAAAAAGAAAAACTCTTTAATGCAATAGAAACAGTCCCTTGTGTTAAAAAGAAAGCCGAATGGGCACTAAGGTGGATAGAAAGTAAAAGTTTTGTAGAAAGACTTGTTGCCTTTGCTGCTGTTGAAGGTATATTTTTCTCAGGAAGTTTCTGCTCAATTTTCTGGCTTAAAAAACGTGGTTTAATGCCAGGATTAAGCTTTTCAAATGAGCTGATTTCCAGGGATGAGGGCTTACACTGTGATTTTGCATGTCTGCTTTACAAGATGATTCAGAACAAACTATCCCGCGAAAGGGTTCATGAAATTATTTTTGATGCAGTTGAAATAGAAAAAGAATTTGTATCTGATGCACTGCCTGTCGATCTAATTGGTATGAACTCAAAGCTAATGTGCCAGTATATAGAATTTGTTGCAGATCATTTGTTAGTTGCACTGGGATATCCTAAAATTTATAATACAACCAACCCCTTTGATTTCATGGAATTGATTTCATTACAGGGCAAAACAAATTTCTTTGAAAAAAGAGTTGGAGAATATCAGAAAGCTTGTGTAATGAATAAAAATAAGGACAAAGTTTATTCATTCAGCCTTGATGCCGATTTTTAGGAGATAAGTTATGTTCGTTATAAAAAGAGACAGCAGGAGAGAATTAGTAAAATTTGACAAAATTACTGCCCGTATTGAAAAGCTCTGTTACTCCCTGGATAGAGAATACGTTAGTTCTGTCGATGTTGCAAAAAAAGTAATTGAAGGTGTTTATGATCAAGTGAGCACTTCAGAACTTGACAGCCTTGCTGCTGAAATTGCTGCATCACTTACTACAAAACACCCTGATTACGCAAAGCTTGCTTCAAGGATTGCTGTTTCAAACCTCCATAAAAACACAAAAAAATCTTTTTCAGCAACAATTCAAGACCTATATAACTATATTGATCCAAAAACAGAAAAAAAAGCACCACTTATAGCAGAAGATGTCTATCAGGTAATAATGAAAAATGCAGAGCTATTAGACTCCACAATAATATACGATCGTGATTTTAGTTATGACTATTTTGGGTTTAAAACCCTTGAAAAATCATATCTTTTAAAAATAGATGGGAAAGTTGTAGAAAGACCCCAGCATATGCTTATGCGCGTTGCAGTAGGAATCCATAAAGAAGACATTGATGCTGCAATTGAAACATATAATCTTATGTCTGAAAGATGGTTTACTCATGCTACACCCACACTTTACAATGCAGGCACACCAAAATCACAATTATCTTCCTGCTTTCTTTTGACAATGAAAGATGACAGCATTGAGGGAATATACGACACTCTTAAACAGTGCGCAAAAATATCCCAGTCAGCAGGTGGAATTGGTTTAAGCATTCACGACATCAGAGCTACCGGTTCATATATAAGAGGAACAAATGGCACATCAAACGGCATTATCCCAATGCTCAGAGTATTTAATGACACCGCCAGGTATGTTGACCAGGGTGGCGGAAAAAGAAAAGGTTCATTTGCAATATATTTAGAGCCTTGGCATGCAGATATTTTTGAGTTTCTTGAACTAAAGAAAAACCATGGTAAAGAAGAACTCAAAGCAAGAGATTTGTTTTATGCTTTGTGGGTACCAGATTTATTCATGAAACGGGTGGAAGAAAATGGTGACTGGTCGTTGTTCTGTCCAAATGAAGCACCGGATCTTACCAACAGCTGGGGTAAAGAATTTGAAAATCTCTACCTAAAATATGAAAATGAAGGGCGAGCCAGAAGAATAGTAAAAGCACAGGAGTTGTGGTTTTCAATACTTGAATCACAGATTGAAACAGGAACACCTTATATCCTCTTTAAGGATGCATGTAACAAAAAATCAAACCAGCAAAATTTGGGTACAATTAAAAGCTCAAATTTATGTACTGAAATTGTTGAATATACTTCAAAGGATGAAGTTGCAGTATGTAACCTGGCTTCTATTGCTCTCCCATGTTTTGTAAACACAGGTGAAATGATATTTGATCACCATAAGCTTTTTGAAGTAACAAAAGTAGTAACAAAAAATCTGAACAGGATTATTGATGTTAACTACTACCCTGTTGAAGAAGCAAGAAAGTCAAATTTAAGGCATAGACCAATAGGAATAGGAGTACAGGGACTTGCAGATGCTTTTATCCTGATGAGACTACCTTTTGACTCTGAAGAAGCAAAAAAGCTAAATCAAGAAATATTTGAAACAATATATTTTGCTGCCATGACAGCATCTATGGAACTAGCTAAAGAATATGGTTCATATGAAACTTTTGAGGGATCTCCTGTTTCAAAAGGTATATTCCAGTTTGATATGTGGGGAGTAACACCTTCCAGCAGGTGGAATTGGGCTGAATTAAAAGAAAATGTCAGAAACCATGGTGTAAGAAATTCTTTGCTTCTTGCACCAATGCCAACGGCATCTACCTCTCAAATTCTTGGTAATAATGAATGTTTTGAACCATACACTTCAAATATTTATACCCGCAGGGTTTTGTCCGGTGAGTTTGTTGTTGTAAACAAATATTTGTTAAAAGACCTGGTTAGTTTGGAGCTATGGAACAATGAGATTAAAAATAAAATTATCTCAAATAATGGCTCTATACAAAATATAGAAGTAATTCCACAACATATTAAAGATCTGTATAAAACAGTCTGGGAAATCAAACAAAGAACATTAATTGACATGGCAGCAGACAGGGGTGCATTTATATGCCAATCACAGTCGCTTAATTTGTTTATTCAAGACGCAGATTTTGCAAAGCTCACATCAATGCATTTTTACTCCTGGAAGAAGGGACTAAAAACCGGAATGTATTATCTTCGTACTAAAGCAGCAGCAGATGCAATTAAGTTTACAGTTGAGCCACAGGCAGAGGTACCTCTTACCCCTGTAGTTTCAAAAAATGGCAAACAAAAAGAAATTGATAAGGAAAAAGAAATGGCTGCGGTTGCCTGTTCGCTTGAAAATAAAGAAGATTGCGTTGTTTGTAGCGGTTAAAAAATTCCAGAACTAGCAAGTTGCTTTTTAGGAGCTGGAAATTTAACAGTAGGTGGCTCATCAGGCATTATTCCTGTTTTGGTTATGGAACTTCTGTCTCCAGGTACCTGAACAACAAGAGCTGTATGACCATTTTCACCTTCTACATTAATATTTGGTATATTTTTACAGCCTAAAAACCTGAGAATAGGCACAAGGTATTTATCCCGGAACTTACCTGCACCCAATAGCCAACCACCCGTAAAAATACTTGGTATGGTATAGCTATTAGCATTTTCCTTTGCAGGCAAAAAGAAAAGATACCTTAGGAGTTTCTTCGTACTACTTGAAAAGTGGGAATTTTCATTATTGGCAAAGACTTTGCTTATACCCTCATTTACCCAATGCTGTACACCGTCTCTAAGTGCAGCAAGTGGAATACATAAGTCAATCGCTGCCTTGACTGTTCTAACATTTTTTACCCATGGATATACTGCCATTGTCAGCCAGTCAATTATTGCTCTGGCATCACTGTTTGCATTTAATTTAATGCCCTTACATTCATTTCCTTCTGTTTTTCCCCTGCTTGTTAATGCAACCAGGGCTTTTTCAATATAAGTACCAAACATCATGGCAGAACCGGCAACACATGCAGCACTTAAACCTATTTTCTTAGGAATTGAGGATTCGTATTCATTCTCCGCCGGAATAAATCTCTCAAGTCCAAAACCTGCAAGACCAGTTACACCAGCTACAGCCTGTACCCAAGCCATAGCTCCTTCCCGTCTTTGCTTAGCAATTTGACCCATTAACCCCGGAGCATTAGGATCTCCAAGCAGTTTGGTCCTGGCAATATAAACCTGCATATATTCAGCAATTGAAGCAAGAAAATTTGTGGTAGTAGCAGGACCACCTTCAAAAGCCCACATCATTGCAGAAGCAGCAACATCATATGCATCAGCAATTCCTGCAGGGCCAATTGGTCTGTTTAGATCAAACCGAAAATAGTTGTGATTATTTTCTCCAACTGTTCGATATAAATTTTCTACTTCACTTTTTGTCTGTGTCCCGCTATTTATAGGATGTCCAGCAAGGTTCATTCTGATAGAACGTGTTATTGGTTGTGTATATAATGAACTTCCTGCAGGCACCATTACCTCAACTAAAAATTAACAAAGTACACGTATGGTTTTCCTGGAAATAACTATTTTTTCTTTTAAATTTTTTTGAATTTACAAGCATTCTTGTTTACCTTCTAAATTAAAAGCTCTCCAAAAATAAAACCATTCACCAGGAAGTAATTGTACTGATCTCAAAAAAAAATAAAACCCAATATAACATTTACTTTACCCTCAGGTGCCAGAGAGGTAGTTGGAAATTTTTGGAGAAGGTTCCAGGCAATAATCCAGCGATCAAATTTTCAGGATCCACAGAATCCATTTGCCACAGAACAGATAAATTAGACACTTTCAGGCATAGGTAGAAAGGCAGTAATAATTTTGGATAACTGTCATTGCGAGAAGGCACAAAGTGCCGACGTGGCAATCTTCTAACGTTTTCGAGATTGCTTCGTCGCCCTCAAGGCTCCTCGCAATGACACCCCCAGATTTGCCAGTGCTCACCATACAAAAGAGCCTATAGGACTTTCACTTTTTATGCTCACCCTATTGCCCTCGCTCCAATGTCCGCTTCGCTTCCAAATTACGCTCAGGCAATAGGTTCGCTTTTGTGAAAGTCCTGGCTGTTGAATAAATAGTTCATGGGTTAAGTAATAGACCCCTATGTTAGACTAGTAACCCCAAAAGGATAAAACAGTGCAACCACAGGAAGTAAAAGAGTACACAAGAGAACAGGTCATTGAAAAGACCAGAGAAACCTCAGAGCTTACCCATAAAGTCCTTAATCAAATCTCCAGTATGATAAAACCCGGCATGGGCGAAAGTAGAGCAAGGGAAATTGCTGGTGAAGTTTTTGAGAGTCATGGAATAAAAAAATCCTGGCATAAACCGTACATATATTTTGGTTCAAATACAATTCTTACATTCATGGATAAGCCAACAGAAGAAATGATCCTTCAGGAGAGAGACATAGCCTATATAGATATTGGTCCTATCGTTAATGGGATTGAGGGGGATGAAGGTCGTACTCTGGTATTTGGAGAAGATGAGTTGTTTCTTGATTTAAAGCACCAAAGCGAAAGGATCTTTAAACTAGCCCTCAATTTTTGGAAAGAGTCAACTCCAACCGGGACAGAACTCTATCAATATATCTATAGACTTACAAATGAAGCTGGATATGTTTTTAACCTGAACCCTGCTGGTCATTTAATTGGTTCATTTCCACACAAAGGATGGAAAAATGGTCTGAATACTTATCCATATACACCTGAACCAGGCTACTGGATACTTGAAGTTCAGATTAGGCATCCAAAAAAACCTTATGG
>DUDS01000042.1 GCA_004769085.1 Candidatus Melainabacteria bacterium SSGW_16 | reverse complement strand
TTACCATTTTTTCTGATTTTTTCACAAAGCTCCTGTGCCTCTTTTTCTGTCTGAGGCCATGCCCCTCTTTTTCTCATAGCTTCTTCAAACCCGGGAGCAGTAAACCCTACCCATGCATCACGGACTTTTCTTGAGAAGACAATTCCGTTAAATGGCTCAGGTCCCCATGAAGTACCGCAAAGCTGTGCCATTGTTCCTGTTGGCTGCTGGTTTATCATGCAGCAGTTTCTGACTTTTATACCTTTTTGTGCATAAGTACTGCCAGGCCATATTTCATATGTACCTCTTTCTTCTGCAAGTCTCTGACTGGCTCTTATGCATGCTTTTGCTAGGTGATCATATAGCCTGGTTACGAATTTGTTTGCTTCTTCTGAACCTAATTCAAGCTCATATCTTGCAATAAATTCTGCTACACCTGCAAATCCACCACCGTTTCTTCTTTCTCGTCTTGCAGTTGAATTCTGTGCAAGGATTGGGAAATGACTAACTGTAGTAACATCATCCATAAACTCTGTTGAGAGTTCTGCTAGTTCCTCCATTTTTTCCCAGCAGTAATTTCCATCCTCACTCCAGAAATCAGGGTGGGCTGCATGTAATGTAGTCAGGTTACATATGCCCCTGTATTCAAGCCCGTCTTTTCCGGTTTGTGCAGGAAGATTTTGTTCGCCACAAGGGTTACATGTGTGAAGTTCATATATGTGACGGTTTGCATTTGCTGCTTCTACATGTTCAGAAAACTGAATACCAGGCTCACCACCATTTACCATCCCAATGCAAATTCTTTTAAAAATATCTGGTGCATAGAAACAATAAGCACCATCTTTTTTAACCTGTATGAGTTTCCCGTCATCTGACTTAAGCACAAGTAGTCCTTGGTTTTTTGCAGCTTCTTCTGCTTCAGGAAACTCATCAAGACTTATCGAATAAAGCTCAAAGAGAGGCTCTTTATTAAGCGGGTTTACTTTTGGATTTCCCTGTGAATCAAGAACAGGTTTTGTAAAATCAAAAAGTTTTTCCTTCCACAAATCACTGCCAAAGTATGGGGGATACCATTCTTTGTTTTCAACATGGTCCATGAAGCCTCTAACAGTTCTTACAGAAACATTGTAGTTTTTCAGGTACTGCTGTTTTGAATAGTATTCAAATGATGTTTTGCTGAACTGCTCAAGTGTTTTTTGCATTATGCCAATTTCTCGGTGGGAACCGGCATTTTCATATTCTTTTGGATCAGAGTATTCATTTGGATTTATTCTTGGTGTTACTGCTTCAATTTTTTCGTATATTTCAGGGAAGTTAGGTTCTTTAGGAATCTGTTTTTTACTTATGAAAAGCGTTATATCCGGATGATCACTGTCTCTTAGCTCTATAAATGCACCGCCTCTGCGGCCTCCCTGTGCAATTGACTGACCTGCAGGACAAAAAAGTTTTTCTACAAATCTATCAGGACCCGATGCTGTACTTCCATCGCTGTTAGGTGTTTGCCATGGTCTTAATGAGCTTGTGTTTATTCCCATGCCCATTGAACCTTTTGTAGCATCCATTATTTCAGATGCAGCTTTTTCAATTTCTTCAAGGCTGTCGCCTGCATTTGTTACCCCACATGCTGCAAGCCCGCCTCGTCTTTTTATGCGGCTTGCATAGTAACCCATTGCGACCTCATGTTTGTTTGTTTCAATTACGTTTGGGTAAAAAAGTTTCTGCTGTTGCCCATATTGATTTGAATAGTTTGTATTTTTAATATCTGAGAGCCATTTTTTTACTTTTTCTTTTTCTGCTTTTGGAAGCCTGTCATATTTGTGTCTGAGATCATTTTCACTCATCCAGATTTTATGGATGCTCCAGTTAAGCATCTCACCGTGTGCTTCGTATTGAAGGACACACAGCGACACTTCAGGGTTTGCGTTTATATTTGCTGGTGTATTTGCAAACATTTTTCTTTCACCCATTGCCTGGTAATATCTGGCTGCTGCTTTTAGTACAGCTTCATTTTCGAGTGCACGTTCAAGAGAAAGTTGTATTATTTCATGGGGCTTTAGAGTGTATTTAAGCCTGCTAACAGCTACAGCAATTGCAACCCGTCTCCATGTTTGGGTAATCGTTTCTGTTGTTTCACCTTTTTCGTTCCTTTTGCTGTAGAGTTTTTTAACAAGATCCTGCACGCTTTCAGAGAAATTACTACTGTAATCGACTGCAAGAATTTCTTTTGCTTTTTCTTTTGTTAGCGTGTCTACTTTCAGCATCCTGTGCGGGCCCTCGAGCCTTTGTGAGATTTGAGTACCTGTTGATGTGACTGCCATTTTTTCTCTCCGATTTTCTTTTTAGCTCCTTGATCCCTTTTGTTAAGCCAATTTGGTGGCAGTCATACCGTCCAGCATTATTCTATTACTGGCAGTCACTATATATGGTGTCGTCAGAATTTAAAAAAGCCTCAAGATAATCGTCATACTCTTTGTCTTTGGAAATAGTGATAAGGCTATATCGTACTCTAAATAAATTGGTTTTCATCTGTTTATGGATCTTTCTTTTACTTTTGTTTTTATTATTTACAATAATCTTTCAAATCTTTCAAAGGTGTACAGGGTGCGGGTTTGAATAGCATATATATCTTTTCTCCCTTGCCTGATATGCCTTTTTTCTTTCATTAGTTCATAGCTCCTTGATTTTTCTTTAATTATATTGTGGCTTTTAACCTTCAGTTTTTTGGTCAAATTAATTGCATTTGCTTATTATATTTTGTCTATCTACTATATATAGTGTTGACGGATATAGATTTACATAGTTCCACCCATTAATGTTGTACCTTTAATGTTAAAAGGTTAAATAAATTTTTAAAATTTAAATGTAAAGCTATTTCACTATGAGTAGTCACTCAAAAGTTAGTAATAAAGAATTCTGGGAGCAAAGGTATATATCTTTATGCATGCCCTGGGATATAGGACAGGTAGCACCTGCTTTTATTAAATATTTGAGTAGTAGCTTTCTGCAGAAAGCCACTACTACAGGATTAAATATTGCTGTTCTTGGCTGTGGTCGAGGGCATGATGCATTTTACTTTGCAACTTATAAGGAATGTAAATTTAATGTTTATGGTTTTGACTTTTCAGATAGTGCAATTAAATATTGTAATGAATTAAAAGAAAAAGATAATATACAAAATATAAGTTTTTATAAGGAAGATTTTTTTAAATTGTCTCAAGATAAAAGATGGGGTGGTTATTTTGATATAGTCCTTGAGCATACTTCTTTAGCTGCAATTGATCCAACTAGACGGGAAGAGTATGTAAACCTGATTTCATATCTTTTAAAACCAGATGGCAGCTTGGTTGGATTGTTTTTTGTAAGACCAAAAGAACTGGGTGGTCCGCCATTTGGAATAACACCCGATGAAATTAAAATACTTTTTCGAAAAGATTTTACCGAGACAGAAAAATTGCACCCTGAAGAATGCCTTCATGGAAGTAATTTGCAGGGGAATGAATGGTTTGGGATTTTTAAGAGGAACTAAACTGTTTTATATTGCACAAGCAGCAGGAAGCTTTGCCCCTACTAACTGTGCCAATTCTACAAGCCTGTTACTATATCCCCACTCATTGTCATACCAGGAAATTACTTTTACCATTTTGTCACCGGTAACCATAGTCAGCTGACCGTCAACATAACTTGAGTGTGAATCACCCAGAAAATCCATACTAACCAAGGGTTCATCGGTAAATGCAAGAATGCCTTTTAGTGCTCCATTGCTTGCGTCTTTTAGAGCTTTGTTGACTTCTTCTGCAGTTGCTGTTTTTTTTATGTTGCAGACAAAGTCAACCACACTTACATTAATAGTAGGAACCCTCATTGCAAAGCCGTTTAGTTTTCCTTTTAATTCAGGCAAAACCAGTCCTATAGCTTTTGCAGCGCCTGTAGTGGTAGGTATCATTGATACTGCTGCTGCTCTTGCTCTTCTTAGATCTTTATGAGGTGCATCCTGAAGCTTTTGGTCATTTGTGTAGGCATGGATTGTAGTCATTAAGCCCATTTCAATACCAAAGGTTTCATTCAGAACTTTTACTACCGGTCCAAGACAGTTTGTAGTACAGCTTGCATTTGAAATTATGTGATGTTTTGCAGGATCGTATGTTTTTTCATTTACACCAATTACAAAGGTTCCGTCTTCGCCTTTAGCCGGTGCGCTGATAATTACTTTTTTTGCTCCACCATCCATATGTCCTTTTGCTTTTGCAGCGTCTGTAAATGCGCCGCTACATTCAAGAACAATATCTACTCCTAGAGTTTTCCAGGGAATTTTTGCTGGTTCCTTTTCCTGAACATATTTAATTTTCTTTCCATTAATTGTTAGAGACTGTTCATCGGCAGAACATTCACCTTTAAATCTGCCAAAAATACTGTCGTATTTAAAGAGATGAAGTGCTGATTTGCTGTCGCAGAATGGATCATTTATTGCTACTAATTCCAGGTTTTTAAACCCTTTTTCAATAAGTGCTCTTAGAGCATTTCTGCCTATTCTTCCAAAACCATTAATACCAATTTTTGCCATTTTAAAAACCTCCAAAATCTTCGTATTAACTTTAGCATAAAAGTCTAACATTTTGAAATGTAACTTCTCCCCCTTTCTTAAAAGACGGGATGACATAATTAATTAAGAAAGATTTTGTCCGATTCATTCGGCAAAATCTGAAAAAGGTTAAACTTGGATATACTAAGTGCACTAAGCAAAGGTGGCGAGTCTCATTATGAGCGAGCCACCTGTGAAAAAAAATGATGGAAAAACTTGTAAGTATCCGTGGTGCAATAACGGTTAAAGAAAATTCACTGCTTGAGATTAAGAATGCTACAAAGCAGCTTATCAGTGAGCTTTTTAACCAGAACAAGATAGACAAATCACAGATAACAAATATCATTTTTACAGTTACGGATGATCTTGATTTGCTTAATCCTGCAACTGTTGCAAGGGAAGAATTTAAACTTGGTAATGTTCCAATGCTTTGTGTTCAGGAAATGAAATTAAAAAAAGGTCTTCCGCTATGTATAAGAATTTTAATGCAAGCTTATTCTTCAGATTTACAGATGAAACATGTTTATCTTGGTGAAGCTGCAAACCTTAGACCAGACTTAAGTTTTGAAATATAAATTATGAATCAAGTACCTAATTTAATAAGCATATTCAGAACATTTCTTGCATTATTTGTTGCATATTTTATTTTAAGAAAGCCGGAACATAGTGGTGCTCTTATGTGGGCATTCTGGCTTACATGGCTTGTTATAGCTCTTGATGGAGTGGATGGAATTATTGCAAGAAAATTAAATTTAACTTCTGATTTTGGTGCATTTTTTGATATAGCCTGTGACAGAATTACTGAACTGATTTATATTTCACTTTTTGTGACACTAAAATGGATTCCATTCTGGGTACTTGCAATTTTTATAATAAGAGGAATACTTGTTGACGGTGTCAGAAGCATGGCTGGTAAAGAAGGTAAAACTGCATTTGGAAAAAAATCTATGATGCAATCAGGGCTTGGGTATTTTTTAACAAGCTCACGTTTTATGAGAGGTTCTTACGGAAGCATAAAAGCAATTGCCTTTGCATCAATGTTTTTGGTTAAGGCTGCTTACCCTCAATTTCTGAATTTAGAAATGTTTTTAATTTACCTGATGACTTTTTGCTGTGTAATCCGCGGGGTGCCTGTGTTAATAGAAGGAAAGAGATATTTTTAGCTGGCTTTTTTGTTTTGTTCTTTTAAATAATGTTCCATAAGAGACCCTTCGATTGGTTTACCTTTTTTCATTCGTCCGTCATCTTGCCTGTCTAAAATCTCTTGAAATAGTAAATCATTATCTTGAAGATTTTCGTATAAGTTTTTTAAAAGTTCATCGTTTGTTAAATTTGAAAATTTATTTGTCATGGTTCCTCAGCGATCTTTCCATCCCAATATATATTAAACCATCTGGCTTTTTTTATATCATATATAGGTTCAGCTATAACTATTATGAACGGCTTATCACCTCTTCTTGAAAATTTAATACTCTCAGGAGGAATTTTCATATTATATAAATCTATTAATAAGATATTTAACCTTTCAATTTGTCTTAATGTCGGCATCATGTCAGAAACTGATTTAATCATGAGAATAAAAGCCAAACTAAAATCTTAATTATCTTTATTTTATTGATGATATCCTGGGTTGCATAAAATAAATAAATGTAACCTACGGTTACAAAAATTACTCTTTAAGATATTTTTCTTAAAATTATTAACAGGTTTTGTTCAATAACACCTTCTATAAATCCCATAATGTGAATAGTCTCATTTACTATACTTTCAACAAAACTTATTACAGATGCCTTTATTTTTTTTGCTTTACTTTTTATTTTTTTATCAATAATCTCTTTAAGCTTATTCATCTGGAATGAAACTATCCCTGCAATTTCATTAAAAAGCCTTACGGTCTTTTGATTCATATTTATGCTTGGGAATCTTATAAATAAAGTCTGAATTGATCCAAGTGTTGATACAAACATTTTATAAATACTTGAAACAAAATTAATGAATTGATTTTTTAAGTTTTTAGCCTTTGGCTCTGGAGTGTTTGCCAAGATATTTCCAAACCCAATTTTTAAGTTTCTCATAAGTGCCAGAAGCATTTTATTGGTTAAAAAGTTGCTTAGCATCATACTTACAGCGATTCTGTCAAAACGACTGTCACTTCCACCGCCGCCACCAGATTTTCTTAGTTTTTCAAGCAGTTCATCCCAGTACTTTTTATTTTCCAGTGCTTTTAATAATCCTGTTTCTTGCGAGACTTTTGATGAGATACTAAAGTTCAATGTACCTCTATATGATGATTGTATTCTTATTGCATTAACTGCCATTTTTCCTCCTTTTTAACTTGCTATTGCTATGTTTTCATTTTTTCTGCGAACAAACCTGAAACTTTCTTGAGATTGTTTAAAAACTGGCAGTATAGAACCTGCAGGTGATGGGAAATTATCTTTTAATAAATATTTTCCAAATGTAACTGCTCCAAGTCCAAAACCAATCCCGCCAAGTGTTGACAGAAGAACTTTAACTGGATTTTTTGATTCAGCATCTTCCATTTGCTTTCCAAGAGCCATATTCATTACTATTTGTCCGTCATCTGTTATCCATCTGTCTCCCAGAAGCGTACCGGTTGAATCATGATTTTCTGCTTCACCGCAAATCATTTTTCCTGTTCTGTAGGCTGCACTAGAAAGAATTGTTTCCCATAAGTGAACCGTATTTCTTACCATCAGACCTTTTGATTCGTCGTATTTTGCATTTATTCCTTTAAATAAATTTCCTGCTTTAAATGACAGAGCAGGTCCAATTAAAACAAGAATTGGTGCAGGAATTTTTTTACTTATAGTTGTACCTGCACTAGATATCATTGAATAAATAAAATCAAATGGTAGTCTCTGAAACAAGCTTCCTATTGTATTTAGTGGAATCCTGAAATTCTTAAAGAGTTTCTCTGTATTTTTTGAAACACAGCTAAAATAGGTCAATGCTGCAAATGCTGCAGATAATGGGATACCAAGGGCTGTTTTACCTACATAATTACCTGCATTAAATGAAATGGTATCCAGGATTCCAAAAGCTGATCTGATAGCTTTCCCGCCAATTTCAGGTACAGGAGCTTTCTTATTCCAGAAGCTTTTTATGTTGCTTAGAACAGGGACTGATGCGAAATATCCAAGAATTCCTATGATTAGGTTTTGGGGTTTGTTGATAATCGGAGAAAAAGATTTTCCTATATTTGTAAAAAGAGAATCCAGGAAGTGTGGCACTAAAAGTGAACTAAGTCCTTCGACTGTTTCAACAGGTACTTTTTTGTTTTTTATATTCCTGGGAAGCATTGTTCCGACAGTTGCAAGTGTTGTGGCTGTAAATGCAGCAAGAGATTCATCTGTATTTGATAACTGGTTTCCTTTGCTGGCAAGCATTGATTCCAGATGGTGAATTGCTGTTCTTCCCATAGTTCCGCCTATAGTGGAGTATGGGATTTTAACTGATTTATTGTCTTTGTCATTTATTACTCTGCCCAGACTGGCTAAGCCTGCGCTACCTGCAATTAATGAAGGGATATTTAATGCTGCGCCTTTTTCACCAACTGAAGAAAATATTGAATCAAATATTCTAAGAAGAGCCCTGGTTAATCTTCCGCCAAAATCACTAAATGAAAAGTTTGCTGATAAAAAAGGCAATTTTTTTAAGGTTGATAATAGTGATAATCCAAGCACTGAGCCAGCGAGCATAAACCCTGATGGAAAAGACATTTTCTTTGAAAGCCCTGAACCGATTCCTGAAAATAAAGAATCAAAAACCCCAAGCTCAGCATTTCTGAAGTAACCTGTCATGGTGTTCCAGTCAGCTTTTAGCGAAAGGGTTGGATTGTTAAATCTGGTGCTGTTGTTATTCAGTCCATCCCATTCAGTTCTGGACATTTCCATCTCTTCAAGTTCTTCATCGGTAAGATTGTTCTGAGAAAAATCTGTTTTATCCTGGCATGATGTACTGCCAGTAAGGAAAAATGAAATCGCTTTTTGTAAAGTTACTTTCAAATTAAAAACCTTTTGAGCCTCGCAAAAGAGTTTTTAAAAAGGTCTTTCCAGGTATTCCGGCTTTAACGGTTGCGGGTCAGCGTAGGCCTTTCACCATACTTCCCCTGTTAAAAAACCAATTTAAATTTTTATTGGGTTTATTGCACTAACTTCCAACCAGTGTTGGTTCTTAGATAATATAATTGATTTACTAATCTTAGGTTGTAAGTATGAAAATTTATTCACTTTAATGCTTAAGTTGCAGCCAGTTCTTCTTTTTTTGTATCTGTATTTCTTAAAAATGTTTTAATTCTTTCTGCTATCTTTTTTGATGTTTTAACCGTGTCATTTATTGATATTCCATATAAATAATTTCCTGTTACAAATAATCCATAGTCTTTATCCATGAATTCTTCTATATTTTTTACCCTGCTGATGTGTTCCATATTGTACTGTGGGATTGCATGTGGATAGAGTTTTATATTTATTGTTTCTAAGAAGCTTTGATTACTTATTTTCAGAATTTCACATACTTCTTTAGTTACTATATTTTTTATTTCTTCTTCTGTATGGGTCACTATCTTTTTATATAAAGATCCTCCTATATATGAAGTCAGAAGAACTTTGTCCTTTGGAACTCTGTCAGGAAAGACTGAAGATGTCCATATTGTTCCAAGCAGCTTTCTCTGTGGTTCTTTAACACATAAAAATCCAAATCCATCAAGCTCTGTATTGATTTTTCCTTTGTCAACGGACTGACTTACTGAAGCTATAGGGGCATATTCAGTATGAAAGATTTCTGTAACTCTTTCACTAGGGAAAAGGTGACCATAATCAAGCACCTTATAGGCAGGGATTGCAAAGAGTATTGAGTTTGTTGTGTAGTTAATAGTTTTGTTGTTAAGTTTGAAAGATACCATGAAAAAATCCTTTGCTCTTGTTATTTCAATATTGGAAGAGTTAAGTGTAATTCTGGTTTTTAATTTTTCATATAGTCCTTTTGGCAGTTGTTCCAGCCCTTCCCTGAATGAGTGCAATGTAATTCTTTTAAAAGATGGTTTTAATCCTCTTGAGAGAATAAATCCCAGTAAAATACTTTTGTATTTGTTTTCAAGATTTTTTAATTTTGGGAAGACAGCTTTTGCAGATAAAGTTTTCACATCTCCTGCAAATACTCCGTTTAAATAAGGCTGAACTATGTTTTTTAGAACTTCTCTTCCGAATCTGCGGGAGATAAACTCTTCTACAGATTCATCATTTTCATCTTTTGCAATAAAAAATTCCTCAAACAGGGTAAATTTTGCTTCTTTTGAAATTATTCCTGTCTTAAAGAATTCTTTCGGATTACTTGGTACTGGGTATAAATGACCGTTATTGTGTACATATCTTTTTCTTGCATCGGGAGAAGCTTGAATTAAATCATCTTCAAGATTTAATTCTTTTATTAACTCTAGTGTTTCATAGCTAAGTGAGCTAAAAGCATGAGGCCCGCATTCAATTAAATAATCTCCTGTTTTTATTGTTTCTATAACACCACCTGCACGGTTGCTGGTGTCTAATATATGAAAATCAAAACTGTTTTTAGCAAGTTCAAAGCCTGCTGTAAGACCAGCTATTCCAGCTCCAATAATAATTACATCCTTCATTTAGAGATCCTTTGCTCTCTTCAGATTGATGCTCACCTCATGAGCATCAATTCTTTAATGTCAGCCTGACTGTTTTCAAGGCAGTCAATTATCTGATTATATAATGCCTGTATCAAATATTTGTCTGTATTAAGAGCAGGAACCCTTACAAATTTTTTAATTCCATTCTTTTTTGCAATCTCTTTGTAAAGCCTGTCAATTTCAAAAATAGTTTCTACATGTTCGCATACAAAACTTATTGGTACTACGAGTAAATTCACATTTTTATTTCTCTTTCCTATCTCCTCAATTACTTTATCTGTTGAGGGCTCAAGCCACTTTATTGGTCCAAGCTTACTCTGATAACCTATATGCCACCTTTTTTTCCAATTAAGCTTATTTATAATTTTTTCTGCTGTTTCTGTTATGTGTTTCTCGTACGGGTCACCTTTTTTAATATTGTTATAAGGAATGCTGTGAGCACTAAATAAAATTTCAGTACTTCTCAGATCAAGATTTGCCAGGGAATTTTTAATAAGATAAGTATAAGAATCAATATAATCTTCATCATGAAACCATGAGCATACGAAATCTATTTCCAAAGTGGTAGTTTTGTCTTCCGATTCAAAAGCTTCAGGATTAATTGGTATCTCTTTTCTTAGCCCAGTGAAGTTAATTTTAGAAACCATATTTTTATTTTTTTTAACCCATTTTTTGATTTCATACCATGCTGAACCCGTTGTAGTGTATGAATATTGTGGAAATAATGGTAAAAGTATTATTTTTGAATATCCTTTATTTACTAAATCATCAAGAACATCTTTAATAAACGGTTTTGAATATCTGAAACCAATAAAAGTATTTATCTTTAATTTATTTAAATCAATCAGTTCCTGTAATTTCTGAGCCTGAAGATAAGTAATAGGTATAAGCGGGCTTATTGAACCTATGCTTTTATACATTTCAGAGGATACTTTATTTCTGATATTGGAAATAAGCCAGGCAAGTGGTTTTCTGTATATAAATGATAGTGGAAAATTAATAACCTGTGGATCAGAAAACAGGTTATATAGAAAGGATTTTACGGAATTTTCAGAGGATGGGCCTCCGAAATTTATTAATATCACAGCAGTTTCATAATGTTTGTGAGATAACTCTTTTCCCTTAGGTTTTAAATCTGTATGGATAATTGTATTCATTTTTGTTTTTAAACTGATTTTGAAAAAACTTTTTGTTTGCCGATTTTACTTTGTAGGTAGTAATCAAAAACAGCAGCTATATTTCTCAGGAAAAACTGACCTGTTTCTGTAACAAGTATTCTTCTGGAGCTTTTATCATATGTACCTGAAATAAGCCCATCATCTTCAAGATTCTTAAGTAAATCAAACTCTGATGAAAAATATTCATTTTTATTAAATTCACCGTGGCAAAGTATTTTCATAATGATTTCTTTTCTTAAGATATCGTCTTTATTTAAGCCAATTCCTCTGAAAACAGGGAAATTGTTTAAGTCAATCGCTTCGTAATAAGGATTTAGTTTTTTTATGTTTTGCGAGTAGGTGTTCTGGATATTGCTTATAGCTGTAATTCCAAGCCCGTATAAATCACAGCTGGATTTTGTTGTGTAGCCTTGAAAGTTCCTGTGCAAAGTTTTATTTCTTCTTGCGGTTGCCAGTTCATCATCTGGTTTTGCAAAATGATCAAGTCCTATGAATACATATCCGTTTTCAGTCAGGGAATCAACAGAATGCTGAAAAATTCTGATTTTTTCTTCAGATGATGGTAGAGAATTTTCTGGTATGTACTTTCCCTGATGATGAATTAACTGAGGAAGATGTGCATAATGAAAAAGAGCTATTCTGTCAGGGCTCAGCTTAAGAATTAAGTCAATTGTTTCTGCAAAAGTTTCTTTTGTCTGAAAAGGTAACCCATAAATCAAATCAATATTTATTGATTTAAATCCGGAATCACGCGCATGAATTATGATCTTTTCCGTGTCTTCATATGACTGTAATCTGTTTATAGCATTCTGAACAACAGGGTTAAAATCCTGAATGCCCATGCTTATCCTATTAAATCCAAGCTCTGCAAGTGTTTTTATATGTTCAGAGCTGGTAACACGTGGATCTACTTCAATACCTGTTTCACAGTCATCTGAAATGTTGAAATTGTCTTTAAGTGTTTTATAAAAATCAGTTATCTCTTCAGGAGAAAAATATGTGGGAGTTCCTCCACCAAGATGAATTTGTTCTACTGTTCTTTCTCTGTCAATTAATCTTCCTAGGTTTATAATTTCTTTTTTTATATGTTCAAGATATGGACTGGTAATATCTTTTTTTTTGCTTATCACTACATTGCAGCCACAGAAGTAACACTGACTTTCACAAAATGGAAGGTGAAAATAAAGTGAAACCGGGCTTTTTGCTCTATTAGCATTGTGAGCAGCTTTTAAAAAATCTTGTTCTTTAAATTGTTCAGTCCATTCGGGGGCAGTTGGATAGCTCGTGTATCTGGGGATACTTACAGAATACTTCCCAAGAAGTTCTTTTGATAATTTTGCTCGTGATTTAAAAGACATTTTATTGGGTAAAGGCAAAAACAGGTTCGTTTGAAAATTCAAATACAGTGTCAATCATCGCATGAACATTTTCTACCGGGGTATTTGGCAGTACCCCGTGACCAAGATTACATATGTAACCTGTCTGCCATCCTCTTAATGACTGTATCATTTCTTTTGTTTTTTCTTTTACTGTTACTTCATCAGTAAGTAAAATTGCAGGGTCAAGATTTCCCTGAAGTCCGATATTTGTGCCAAAGTTGTCCCTTACTTCCTGGAGTTTGCATCTCCAATCCAGACTCAGGGCAGAAACCTTCAGCATGGAAATTTTTGGAAGCAGATGATGTGAATTGTTTGTGTAAAAAATAATAGGGACTTTAAGAGGAACCAGGTCGCTTATTAAATGTTTTATATATGGAAGAGCAAATGTTTTGTAATCTTCCAGCGAAAGAATCCCTGCCCAGGTATCAAAAATCTGTAGAACATTTGCGCCTGAATTTACCTGCATTGTGAGGTATAAAAATAAAGTGTTTGTAATTTTATTTAAAAGCTGATGAGAGAGTTGTGGATTAAGATGAAGGAATCTTTTAGCTTTGTTAAAGTTACTTGAACTGTAACCTTCCACCATATAACAAAACAATGTCCATGGTGCACCGCAAAATCCTATAATTGGTACTTTCTCGCCGACTTCCTTTTTTAAGAGACTGATTGCTTTTAAAGTAGGATAGTTTTCTTCATTTGCCAGAGGAATTTGTAATTTTTTAATATCTTCTTCTGAATTAATAAGATTATTTATTCTTGGTCCTTCTTCAGTAAATTCAAGTTCAAGTCCCATTTTCTGTGCTGGGAGCAAAATATCAGAAAATACAATTACTCCGTCAGTTTTGAATCTGTTATATGGTTGCAGACTGACTTCACATGCAAGCTCTGGATTATTACATAGCTCTAAAAAACCTACCTGAGATCTGATTTTCTGATACTCTGGCAGATATCTTCCAGCCTGTCTCATTAACCATACAGGAGGTCTTGGTACCACCTGATTGTTTAAGGCTTTTAAAAGTAAATCATTAATCATAAGGTTATTTTATCAGTTTAAGAGAGACATTTGTAAGTATATAGTAGATTAAGACTTTTATTAAAGCCTGATATTAATGGAGAATTAAACCAGTGACATTAAATTCTCAACCATATCTTTTGCTTTGTTAATAACTTTCTGATTACCAATTTTTCCGTTTTGAAAATCACTATCGCATGCATATACTATTGGCTGTACAGTAAGCACATGTACTTCATAAGAGAGTATTTTCATTAAATCAGCACTGGCTAGATATGACATTATCCCGCCAGCATTACAGATTATTCCTGCAAATTTTCTTTCCATAGAATTACAGGTAATATCAAGGAAATTTTTAAGCACACCTGAAACAGAATAACAATATACCGGCATTCCTATTATATAAGCGGATGCTGATTTCATTAATTTATATGCACTTTTTAGATCATCATTATATTCTTCAATTTTTCTGCCATCACAGAATTCAAGTTTTATATTTCTGAGATCTATAACACTATATTCAATCCCTTTTTCTAACAGAATTTCTGAAACATGATTAACTATAATTGCTGTTTTTGATTTTTTATTCAGGCTGCCTTGTATTACAACTAAGTTTGACATTTACTTATTCTACCGTCACAGACTTGGCTAAATTCCTTGGTTGATCAATATCTCTTTCCAGGTGTTCAGCAATGTAATAGGCTAAAAACTGAAGAGGAATTACAGTTAGAAAAGGGCTTGCAATTTCTATAACCGGTGGTATATGAAGCACAGTATCAAAAATACTATCAGCTTTTTTGTCTCCATCCACTGCTACTGCAATCATAGGTGCATGCCTACTTTTTGCTTCCATACTGTTTTGCAGCACTCTGTCATATGTTTCTCCTGGAACTACGATTGATACTACTGGTACCTTTGGATCGAGAACAGCTATAGGACCGTGTTTCATTTCTCCTGATGCATAACCGCTTGCATGAATATAACTTAATTCCTTTAATTTTAAAGCTGCTTCGAGAGCTATTGGATAGTTAATTCCTCTTCCAATAAATACAAAATCAGGTTTGTCAGCATATTTTAAAACCTGTTCCTGGTATTGCTCGGCACGAAGAATTGTCTGATCAATAAGCTGTGGTAATAACCTTAATTCCTGTTTTAAGAGATCAAGACTTTTTTCTTTTTTAGAGCCAATGGTTTCTGCAATATATATGGCTAACAGGTATAACATTGTAATTTGTGCTGTAAATGTTTTTGTTGCTGCAACACTTACTTCGATCCCAGCTTTGCTTATTAAAAGATGGTCTTTTGCCAGATTAGCCAGTTCGGAATGCGGATTATTTGTTATTGCAACAAATGTTGTACCGGTATCTTTTGCTTTTTTTACTGCTGAAAGAGTATCAGCAGTTTCTCCAGACTGACTGATTCCAATTACAAGTGATTTTTTAGTAAGAAGAGATTTTGTGTTTAGAAATTCACTTGCAAACTGTACTTCTGTGGGGATCCCTGTCAGATTCTCAAGCACAAATTTTCCGATTAAACCTGCATGATAAGCAGTACCGCAGGCAAGGATCAGAATTCTATCAATGTTTTTTAAAAGATCAGGATTTAAATTAATGTAATCAAGTTTAACTCTGGCAGATTTGTCCTTCGAAGTTGCACTTAGATGATTACTTAGGAGGTTTGATATGACATCTGCCTGTTCACTGATTTCTTTTATGAGGTGGTGTTTAAATCCTTTTTTATCCAGGAAATCGTTTGACTTTGTAACTGTTTGAGGCGATTTTTTAATTTCTTCACCTTTGAAACTGTAAAGTTTTACTTTGTCTTTTGTGATTTCAGCAATTTCATTATCACCAAGTCTAATAATTTTGTTTACAAAAAGACTTAATGTGGCACTATCACTTGCAAGATAATTTTCATTCTCACCCATTCCTATTATTATTGGAGATTCTTTTCTTACAGCATAGATTTTGTCAGGTTCCTGTTTGAATAATATCCCCAGAGCAAAACTCCCATCAAGCTCATTTACTGATGTACAAATTGCATGTAGAAGTGATTTTGAGTTTTTAAAATTGTATGAGATAAGCTGGACAATTACTTCTGTATCTGTTTCACTTACAAAATGAACCCCTGCTTTTAAAAGGTTTTCTCTTACTTCCTGATAATTTCTGATAATGCCATTATGAACTACTGCTATTTTTTCATCGCGGTCAAAATGCGGATGTGCATTAATATCAGAAGCCTCACCATGCGTAGCCCACCTGGTGTGTCCAACACCACAGTTTACGTGCCCATTCTTTCCGTTCTTTGTACCGTTATTTTTAAGAATTTCCTCAAGACAATTAAGTTTTCCTGCTGCTTTAACTACATTCAGACTATTTCCTTCGTGTATTGCAATGCCACTTGAGTCATATCCCCTGTATTCAAGAGAATGTAATCCTTCAAGCAAAATCGGAATAATTTCCTTATTCCCTACATATCCAATAATTCCACACATTTGGTCTGTCTCCGAAGATAGATTATAACTTACTTATTTAACAACCCACGTATCTCCAGAGTTTAATATTTCCTCAAGGGTTTGTTTCTTTTGTTTTTTTGCAAAGTTTTCCTGTTCAATAAGTCTGTCCTGATAAGTTGGTTCATTTATACATCTCAATATACCGAATGCAACAGGTAACTCAGGATTTTCCACTCCCATTTGCCCAAGCACATAAGCAAGTCCTCTGTCGTTTGCATTTTCATCATGAACAAATACATCACTTATACTGCCGTTCTTTGAACTTATTATTTCAGGGTGAAATCCTTTAAGTTTTATTGCTTTATCATTTTCTTTCCCGAATACCAGTGGTTTTCCATGCTCAAGATAAACTGAGTTGTCATCTTTAAAATCTTTTTCTGTATATTTCTCATGTGCATTGTCATTGAAAACAAGACAGTTCTGGTAAATTTCTATGAATGCTGTTCCTTTGTGATGAGCAGCTCTTGTAAAAATTTCTCTCATATGTTTTACATTCTTATCAACTGCTCTTGCAATAAAAGTAGCACCACTTGCTATTGCTATTGAAACAGGGTTAATAGGATTATCAATTGAACCTAGTGGTGTTGATTTTGTCTTTTTCCCAAGTTCAGAGGTAGGTGAGTATTGTCCTTTTGTAAGTCCATAAATCTTGTTATTAAAAAGAATAATTTTTAAATCCTGATTTCTCCTGATAGCATGTATAAAATGATTTCCGCCTATGCTTAAGCCGTCACCATCACCGGTAATAACCCACATATGCAGATCAGGATTTGTACATTTAATGCCTGTTGCAACTGTAAGTGGTCTTCCATGTATAGTATGGAAACCATAACATGTCATGTAGTGTGGAAATCTGCTTGAACAGCCAATGCCGGATACAAAAACTATTTTTTCTTTTGGTATTCCAAGTGTTGGCATTACCTGCTGTAAAGCAGAAAGGATTGCATAGTCACCGCACCCTGGACACCAGCGGATATCATTCTCAGATTCGAAGTCTGCTTTTGTGTACTTAATTTGACTTGTTGTTTCTGCCATTATTTCCCTTTCAGTAAATTTTCTGCTGCTTCGTAAATTGCACTGACTTTAAGCGGCTGACCTGCAATAATGTTTAATCCCTGGGCATCAATTAAAAATTTTGCCCTGATAAGAAGTCTTAACTGACCAAGGTTAACTTCTGGTATTAAAACTTTTTTATATTTTTTAAGAATGTCACCCAGGTTCTTCGGGAATGGATTTAGATATCTGATGTGTGCATTTGCAACTTTATATCCTTTTTCAACAAGCTGTTCTGTAGCAGCATTTATTGCTCCAAGAGTACTTCCCCATCCAAGGATTAAAAGATCTCCTTGTTGTTCACCATAAACTATTTTTATATCTGGAATATCATTTGCAATATTTGCAACTTTCTTTGCACGAAACTTTATCATTGCATCATGGTTAGTGGGATCGTAACAAATCTTTCCTGTAATCTGTTCTGTCTCAATACCGGTGATTACATGCTCAAGTCCGGGAGTGCCTGGTATTGCCCAGGGTCTGGCAAGAGTTTCCTCATCTCTTCCATATGGATAGAAACCGTCTTTTTCTTTGCGATAATTGACTTTTATCTTGGGGAGTTCTGATACCTGTGGGATCTTCCATGGTTCTGCACCATTTGCAAGATATGAATCTGACATGAAGAAAACAGGTGTCATGTATTTAGTCGCGATTCTTATTGCTTCAAGCATTGTATCAAAGCAGTCTGAAGGTGTGGATGCTGCAATTACCGGAATAGGACTTTCTGAATTTCTGCCAAACAAAACCTGTAATAAATCACCCTGTTCTGTTTTTGTAGGGAGCCCTGTGCTTGGTCCGCCTCTTTGAATATCACAGATAATTAGAGGGAGCTCTGTTTTAACTGCCAGCCCTGTAAACTCGGACTTCAGACATATTCCTGGTCCGCTTGATGTGGTAATACCAAGACCACCTGCAAAACTTGCACCAAGAGCTGCACCTATTGCAGCAATTTCATCTTCTGCTTGAAAAGTTCTTATCCCTAGGTGTTTATATTTTGAAAGCTCATGAAGAATGTCACTAGCTGGTGTAATAGGATAACTGCCAAGAAGAACAGGTAGCCCTGTAATCTGTGATGCAGCAATAATGCCAAGTACTGTAGCTTCATTCCCTGTAATATTTTTATATTTCCCAGGAGATGCATGTGCCTGTTTTATCTCGTACTGAGATATAAACACTTCTGTAGTTTCTCCAAAGTGGTAACCAGCTTTAAGTACTTTTATATTTGCTTCAAGAATTTGAGGTTCTTTTGAAAATTTCTTTTTAAGCCATTCAATAGTGGTTTCCATTGGCCTTGTATAAAGCCAGTACATTACACCAAGAGCAAATAAATTTTTTGAACGATCAACTATTTTCCCGGGAAGATTCATGCCTTCCAGAGCAAGCTGTGTTAACCTTGAAATCTCAATTGAGAAAACCTGATATTTTTTATTCAGAGCCTCATCATCAAGAGGATTTTTATCGTAAGATGCTTTTTTAATGTTTACTTCAGAAAATGCATTGCTGTTTACAATTATCATTCCACCTGGCTTGAGATCTTTCAGGTTTGCTTTTAATGCAGCAGGATTCATTGCTACAAGAACATCAAGTGCATCTCCGGGAGTGTGAATTTCTTTACTGCTGAAATGAATCTGAAATCCGCTTACACCTGCAAGTGAACCGGCTGGAGCCCTGATTTCAGCAGGATAGTCAGGTAAAGTGCTTAAATCATTTCCAACAATTGCAGTTGCATTTGTAAACTGTCCGCCGGTAAGCTGCATTCCATCACCGGAGTCACCTGCAAATCTAACCGTTGCTTCTTCCAGTGTCTCTCTCTTTTTATCAGTGTGATGTATTACTGTCATTTTTGGTCTCTTATAAATATTAAGGATTACCCTGTGTCCTTGTTATTAAATTATACATTGATATACATTTATTGACTTCCTGAAGGATTACTTTTTTCTTCAGGTACATCACTAGGTACATCACTAGGCACATTACCCTGGGTACCTTTGTAAATTTCAATAGGCCATGGGACCAGTCCAAGCACCTGTTCTCCTGATTTTTTATTTGTAATGTTATATGCAATAGCAAGTAAATTCCCCTTTTGTTTTAACATTGTGTAGTTATTTTTATTGTTTTTTACCTTTACTAAAGAATCTTCAATTTCAATATCCATGTCTTTTTTTTCTTTTTGCTTGTTTTCAAAATCTGATTTAAAAATATTAAATACTGATTCTGCTATATCTTTTCCTGTATATCTTACAAGTATTAAGGTAATTCTTTCTTTGTCTTTTGAATCATCTGCAAGCTGATATTCAGCAGTAATAACACCTCCGGAATTCTGAAGATTTAATAAATTACAATCAAGCCCAAAGGATTCCTTTTTTATGTAATCATTACAACAAACAGGCCCAAGGCAAAATCTTTCAGTCCCCTGAGCCTTATATAAAGCAGGTAATTGAATTGCAACTACAGGCGGCAACTGCTCTTTTTCTATATTTTTTGATACATCCTGTCCTGATAGGATTATAAATTCTTTTGAGATTGTATCGCTTTGTTCGTTTGTGTGAATATCCACATAGTAGCTCTCTTTCCAGAAATTTATCAGGCTTTCAGATTCACTTGCATTTTTTCCAACTTTTAGTTTTGTTGTTGCACCCTGACGCAGTATTGAATATGCGCTATATGCACCAGCAAAATCCTTGAACTTGTAAATTACTATTTCAACGTTATGATTTTCTTTTTTGTATGATTGTTTCAGGATAGATTCGATTCCAAGTTCTGAGAGTAATTCGTTTTTCTGACTGACTGGTGGAGTTGACGATTCTCCTCCAATCCATATAACCGGTTCTCCTGATTTACCCCAGTCTTTATATAAAGTGTTGTCAAGCTTGGGAAGTATATTTGTAAGTTCATTTATGCCCTGAACTTCTTTTTCATTTATAACTTCTTTTGGTTGCTCGGTTTGAGTTTCAATTTGAGGCTGACTCTCAACTTGATTTTCGCCAGATGGAGTTGCACTCGGCTGAGCCTTTTCAGATTCATCTTTGCTTAGAATTTCATCATATTTTTTTGCTGCGTCAGTATTTGTTTCTGTTTGACAAATTATTCTGTAAAAGAAACTTTGAAATAATAATAAAAAAGTACAAAACAGAATAGATTTATATAAAGTCTGGTTCATATAATTACAGGATAATTTTATAACAATGCTGTATAAGAAATATGGTTATTGCCTAGCTAACGTAATATTCCCGAGTAAATAACTTATATGGTAAGATTTTAACGATTCATTCGGTAAAATCTGTAGAATGTTACAAGACGGAAACCAGGAACACTTTGCAAAGCCCGACAAGCGACGAAGGAGAGAGGAGGGCGGTAAGTAATAAGGAACCATGCCTAACTTAAAAAGCATAAAAGTAAGAATTAAAAGTATAAAAAGTACGCAGAAAATTACACAGGCTATGAAGCTTGTTGCTGCAAGTAAGGTAAGAAAAGCTCAAATAAGAGTACTCAACTCAAGACCATATTCTCATAAGATTGTTGATTTTACCTTAAGAACAGTCAAGTCAATCAGTCCTTCTGACAGACAGGAGTTTCCTCTGATGAGTAGGAGGGAAGTAAAAGCAGTTGGGGTTGTTATTATAAGTTCTGACAGGGGGTTATGCGGTAGTTATAACACTAACAATATTAAAAAAGCTATAAAAAGAATTCAGGAGCTTGAATCTGCCGGTATTGCAGCAAAGTTAATTCTTATTGGTAATAAAGCAAACAATTTCTTCAAACGAGCTAAAGTACAGGTAATAGACTCTTTTACCCAACTTCCTGCTGCTCCGACGGTTGAACTTGCAAATTTAATTGCCCAGTCTGCAGAAAAAGCATTTGTGACTAATATTGTTGACAGTGTAGAAATTATTGGGACTGACTTTATTTCAATGCTTAGGAATGAAGTTTATATAAAGAAATTTCTTCCGGTTGGAGATTTAAACCAAAACAATGAAAATCCGAAAAATGCTTCAGAGGCTGCTTCATTTATGCTTTTTGAACCTTCTTTAAATGATGTTCTAAATTCACTGCTTCCTTTGTATTTAAGCAATATTATTTTTCATGCTCTTCTTGAAGCAAATTGTAGTGAGCTTGCAAGCAGAATGAATGCAATGTCAAATGCTACAAAAAATGCAAAAGAATTAATTGATTTGCTCACTATTGTTTATAATAAAGCTCGCCAAGCTGCTATTACTCAGGAACTAACAGAAATTGTAGGTGGTGCAGAGGCCTTAAAATAAAACTTAACCACCTACAGAAGACTCACCTCCGTAAATAAACACTCTAAATTAAGGAAAAAATGGAAGATTTTAAGAGACAACGTGAATGTTTTTTTTCTCTAATATTTCATTCAAGGTTTTTAAAAGATCAGCTTCTGTAATCATTCCTATTAATCTGTTTCCCTTATCAACAACAGGCAGGCAACCATATTTATTTGAAATCATTACACTAACGGCTTTATTTAAGTGAACATCCTCGGTAACTGATTCAACTTGTTTTATCATTGTATCTTTAACCAAGATCTTAGAAGGATCATGAAAAACTATTTCTATAATTTCCCTAAGTGTAATTAAACCTATAAGTTTATTAGTTCCTCTATTAACTACAGGGAGATTCCTAACCCTTTCTTCTTTCATATACTTTGAAGCACTTAAAATCGTATCATCTTCATATAGAAGTTTAGTAGGGTTAACCATCACATCTTTTACAAACATAAATCTAATTTTATCTCAAATAACACAGCCTATAACTTTTTGAGATTCTATTGATGCAAAAGTTTAAGAAATATAAGTAATCCTCTGAATTAATGTCATTGGAACTCATCTCAAAAGCGGGAATGACAATACTCTTTTTATGCTAAAAGCTTTTTACTGTATAGTTTTGAAATTTTGTTTATGCAGTAGTTAAGAAGCAGCACAACAAAAATTAATACAACCCCTGTTGCAAATGCTTTTGATCTTGTATCGTAGCTTGTAGCCTGGTAGTAAAGATGTACAGCTAAAGTTCTTGCAGAATCAGAAAGGAAATATGGGTACTCACCGGAGAGGAAAGTAGGCATAGCTGTTATGCTGCCTCCGCTTGCAAGTATGAGAACTGCTGATTCACCAATAATTCTTCCTATACTTAACAAAATTCCTGTAAGGATACCGGGAAATGCTGATGGGAGCACAACATTATAAATTGTTTGCCATTTATTTACACCGAGTGCAAGACTGCTTTCTCTGAAATTCAATGGCACAGATTTCAAAGCTTCTTCAGATGTTCTTATTATTACTGGTAAAACCATAATTGCAACAGTTAAAGCGCCAGCCAGGATGGAAAACTGGAATTTCAAAAAGATTACAAAAAATGCAAGCCCAAAAAGCCCATAAATTATCGATGGAATACCAGCAAGATTTTCTATTGCAAAGCGGGTAGTTTTTGTAATGAAATTTTGTGGTGCATATTCAGTTAGATAGATTGCTGCAAAAACACCTATTGGTGCAGCCACAATGATTGCTCCAAATATAAGATAAACTGTTGCTATTACCTGATATAGTATCCCCCCTGTATCATGCCTCCCACCTTCAGGTGGACTGAATAAATAATGAAAAGAAAGAGCTGTCGGGAGCCCGTGATAGCAGATATAGCCAATTATAAAAATCAGTACTGCAACAATAAACCACCCGGAAAACCATAGGCTCTTAAGAGCAAGATCCTGTTCAAAATGTATTTTTGAAATATTTCCGGTTTCATTTTTAAATTTTTCTTTTGCAGCCTGAATCATATTATCTTTTTCTTACTCCGTAAGCTTTTCTTAGCAGAAGCTGCGAGAAACTGTTGGTGATTATTATGAAAATAAAAAGTATTGCGCCTGTTGCAAATAAAGCCTGTTGGTGCGGACCAGGTTCTGCATACTCAATATCTCCAATAATATTTGTAGTTAATGTTCTTGCAAGACTTAGTAACCCGAACAATGTATTAGGTGAAAAATCAGGCATTGTCTGTGTATTTCCTATGACCATTTTTACTGCCATAGCTTCACCAAAAGCTCTTCCTACAGAAAGTACTATTGCTGTAATGATTCCTGATGCACTTGCAGGAAGAACTGAACCGTAAATTGTCTGCCATTTTGTGGTTCCAAGAGCCAGACTGCTCTCTTTTAGTTCTTTTGGAACAGCCCTTATTGCGTCTTCAGAAATACTTATAATAGTTGGAAGAATCATTATTGAAAGTATTATTATTGCAGCAAGTATTGATAGTCCTGCAACTCCTGCAACGTTTTGAATAAGCGGAACAATAAAAGCAAGTCCGAATAAACCATATATAACAGAAGGTATTCCTGCCAGAAGTTGGACTGCAGGCCTAATGAGTTGCTGGGCCTTCTGTGGAGCAATTTCTGCAAGAAAAATTGAACATGCAATACCAAGAGGTGCGCTTATTAATACTGCTCCGAAGGTTACATAAAACGAAGTAATGATCATTGGGAGAATACCAAAAAGTTTTAATGTTACCGGCTCCCAGTCTTTTCCAGCTATAAAATCTGTGAATTTCACTACTTTGAAAATCTGCAAACCATTATAAAAAACATACAATGTTATAAGCACAAGTGAAACAACAGCTAAAATAGCACTGCAGAAAAATATCTTTGCCATGAAGGTATTCATTAGATCAGTCAAAGAATTTTTTTTATGTTTTAAGAGATATTTTTTCATTAGAGAACTTGAGTCTTTAGAGTTTGATTTTATATTCCAGATGAGACAAAGACACAGTTTATTTTCTCAACCATAACCATCTTAATATATTAAATTCTTTAAATATTGGCACTAATTTATACTATACATAAGTATTTTGACTTTTTATAAAGTTATATATATAGTTTATTTTATAAATGAGGAGATAAATGTCATCTATTGAAATTTTTACAAGGTTTGATCTCGCCAATAAGGAAATATTTGACTACTTAAGCCGTTCCAGCACTTTCTTAAGAACAGGCTCTATTTTTTTTAGAACAGAGAACTTTCTTTGCAGGAATTCAAAAATTGACCTTGATACATCATTTTCCCAAAAGTGTGTTTTTTCAGACCTTATGCAGTTATTTTGCAAAGTTCAGGAAATAAGTGAAAATGAGAAAATCTCAATCAAATTTGATGGACTTGTAAAAGGTTTGCAGTCTTTTAATTTTATAAAGGATGAAGAAAGCTGTATTTTAAGAGAATCCATTAAATTTTCACTTTATAATAATTTTAATTTTTTTCCTATAGAAATATTTCTAGCATCTATTTTTTATATTGATTTATTTGTAAGACATCTAAGACTTAAAAATCTTGTTTATAAGGAACTATCTTCAGCCGGTCAAAGAAAAAATTCGTTAATAGATTTTTCTGAAATAAGAACTTACATAGTAATTGATTCTAATATTGGTGAAATCTCTTCATTGATTGCTGATTTAAATAAATTTGCACTATTGTTATCTCCTTTTACCAGGATGAGAAATATTAACGAAAATGAGTTTTTAATTGATTTTCTTGTTCCTTTTTTACCAGAGCTTAAATGCTCTCTCTTTAAAAGCAAATCAAATGTGCTTGAAATCTCTTTTTCCAATAAACTTGTAAAAGGGAAAAATATATTTAAGCTTTTCCCACTTGAGAAAAAACTTGTTATAGAAAATACAATTTGTGTTGAAGGAGTAATGCAACTGCTTAAATTATTCTGGCTTATTACCGGGAATACATTTGTGCGAAATGAGCTTAATTCCTGGAATAGAAGATTAAAGGAAGTAGTTGAAAAAACAGCATTGTCTAAATATTTAAAAGAAGCTTTTAGTACAACTTAGTTACATAAAGATTTATAGTTTGTTTTTTGATCTGAATTAAAGTATAGAATTCTTTAAATATGAATGAACTCCTTAACAAGAAACAATTTGTTCAGCTTGGAATAGTGCTTTTTATTATCTTTTACTATTATTTATGGACAGCAATTCCTGAGAGTAATAATTTTAATCCGCGAAATAACATTTTCAATTATTATAATAAGCTCGCAGATTCTTTTCTAAGTGGGCAACTACATTTGAAACAAAAACCTCAACCTGAATTATTAGAATTTCAGAATCCGTATGATCCTGAGGTGGATCGTAAGTACAAGCTTTGGGATGCTTCATTATATAAAGGGAAATACTATGTATATTTTGGTCCTGCCCCTGTTCTAACTTTATACATTCCTTTCAAGTTGTTTTTTGGTAAAGGATTATCAGATTATTTAGCAGTACTCATATTCATGTTTGGAGGCGTGCTATGGGGGACTTTTATACTATTGTTGTTAAGAAAAAAATATTTTAAATCAAGCCCTTTCTGGATTTTACTTTTAACTGTAGCAGTGTTAGGTTTTTCAAATGTTGCACCTTTTAATTTACGAAGACTAGCTCAGTATCAGGTAGCAATTGCATCAGGTTATTTTTTTGTTTTAGGAGGCTTGTTCTTTTTGTGTTATGCTTTCCAAAATGAAAAAAAGAGATTGTTTTTGCTTGCTTCTGCAAGCTTGTTTTTTGGTATGGCTGCAGGATCAAGACCAACAGCTACTTTTACTATGTTCTCATTGATTCTAGTATGGCTGAAACTGTGCAAAGAAGATAAACAAAAGATCAGAGCTAATACAGTTGCTATAGTAGTGCCATTTATTTTATGTCTGTTTATCTGGGGGTTATATAATTATTTGCGATTTGATAATTTTTTTGAAAACGGTTTTAGACACCAGCTTACATGGATTGACCAAAGGAAACTTAAACCTCTTGGAATTCATAATTTAATTCCAAGCACATATTTGTATATCTTTCATCAGCCTGAAATTAATAAAGATTTTCCATTTATACATGCATATTCAACCTGCCCGAAAATATCCTTCCCGCGTCTATATTATTTCGAAAAAATAGTTGGAATATTTCCTTCTGTGCCATTTGTACTGTTTTTATTAATATGTCCTTTAATACTTTTGTTACAAAAATCCAACAGGAATGTAAATAAGGTAAATTCCAATCCTAGATTCCCACGCTCAGAGTTTTTAATAATTTTTTTGCCTGGACTTTTAATTTTAATTGTTTATTTATTCTGGTTTGCAGCATTAATGAGATATGTAGCTGATTTTATTTCACTTATAGTTCTTTCTTCAGGCATTGTGTTCATGTATGTTGATTCTGTAATTCAGAAAAGCTCGTTTGACTGGGTTATATTGAGAATATTTATACTTATATTTGCCACAATTAGTATTGTATTTGGTGCTGCATTTGGAATAGAAGGGTGTGAAATGGATCAAAGTCTTTATGGCTTAAAGGGATATAGACCAGCAGAGTTTAAGAGATTGGAAAGAATATTTCAGCCGGTTTCTAAGATTATAAAGCTAATTAAAACTGATTGATCTCATTGCTTAAAACATTTCATAATGAAGATTGTATATGGGATCCTATAAGCATCGTGCAAAATAAATTCTTCAATCTTTGAAAATGAACTCTTGGCTAAATTAAAATATTCTTCTGGTTTACGAACATATTTACCTCTATCCTTAGAGATAATAAATTTGGCAATCTTTGACTGGTTCTTGATATAAGCACCATCTAAAGTTACAAGATATCCACCCGGTTTAAGACTGTTAAATGCAGCAATAAATAACTTTTTTGCTTCTTCATCATTTATATGGTGCAGAATTGCCTTTGCTATAACTATATCAAATGCATTGGTATCAACCGTTGATGAGTTGAATCCATTTTGACAATAAAATAACCCGCGGTCTTTGTATTTTTTAGATGCAAAACTAATATACTCTGAATTTGCATCATAACCCACATATTTTATATCTTGTGGAAGAAAATCAAGTATCTTACCTGTACCACAGCCAAGATCCAATATTTTTGCATTGTTAGATGGCATAACAAATTTTCTAATAAATCTTTGTTTAAGATTGCTATCTCCTATAAGCCATTGGAATAGGTCAAATATAAATGAATATGAAAGTACTGAACGAATCCCCGATGTATTCTCGTCATTATCAATATTTGAATTAAAAATTTTATTCATCTTTAATTTTTTTTCTAACTAGCACAAAGTGATTATTAGGTTCTTCAGTCAGGTCACCACAACTTAAAAGAAGACATAATGGAATGCTTATTGTTGCATATAATGCCATTAATGGATACAAGAGATAAAACAGAAAATTTCTTTTACATTCTTTTGTTGATAATCCTTTGTATTGAATGCTTTGTGGGAAAAAATATACCATTCTTGATGCAATAGTAGACCAAACCCCTCCTAATGGTTTTAATTCAATAATCTCTAACCGAGCTCTTTCCATAACTTTAGTAATCCAGAACCGAGTGAAGTTGTAATAGTGTTCAGGAGTATGATGAATAACACCAGTTTGTGGAATTAAAAATATTGCATAACCTGCTGGTTTTAATACACGTGATATTTCATTTACCATTTTTATAGGTTCAAGCACATGTTCTAGAACTTGAATATTTAAAATCAGATCAAATTGATTGTCATTGAACTGCATATTGCAACCATCTCCATGGATAAATTTAAAATTTTCTTCCTCTAGCTCTAGATCTTTTTCTTCAGAGGTTTCCAAGGTGGTCCAGCTGTTATAAGTTAGATTTTTCTTTTTAACTGTTAAGAAAAAATCCCAACCTCCTACATCTAATACATCTCCTCTGCAGTGTTTTTTTAGTGCTTCAAATACTTCTTGAGATCTTAAGTCTCTTGCCCAATATATAAACTTCCATATTAATGATTTTTTTAACACTTCTGTTGTGAGGTAATGAAGATGGACTTATTTTTAAATTTATTTAAACCCTTTTTTCCCTTTTAAGATATATAGTGGTCTGTTCTTTGTTTCCTCGTAAATTTTACCTATATATTCGCCCATTATACCAAGGATAATAAGCACAATACCATAGAAGAATAAATTTGTAGCTGTCATAGAAGCCCACCCACCGATTGGAATATCATTAGCTATTCTTAAATAAATTACCAAGACCAAATAAAAGAAACTGCAGATTGATAAAATGATTCCTATATATGATGCTAGCCTTAATGGTTTATAGGAAAAAGATGTTATTCCACTGATTGCTAAGTGAAATAACTTTGCTAAAGAATATTTACTTTCCCCGCCTATTCTGCCCCTCCTTGCATATTCAACAAATGTTTGGTTGAAACCAATCCATGTAACTAATCCTCTTAAGTATCTATTTTTTTCAGGCAAGTTATGAATAATATTGCAAACTTCCCTGTCAATTAATCTGAAATCTCCTACATCAGCTGGTATATCATAATTAGTAAGTGTCCTTAAAAGTCTATAATATATTTTTATAGCTACTTTTTTTAAAAATGCATCACCATCTCTTCTTACCCTTTTACCGTATACAACATTGTATCCTTCTTTCCATTTTCTAATCATTTCTAGAATCACTTCAGGTGGGTCCTGCAAGTCAGCATCAATGCTTATAATAGCTTCTCCTTCAGCATAATCAAGCCCAGCTCCTATAGCAATTTGATGACCAAAATTTCGTGAAAAATCAAGTAATTTTACATGTGGATCTATTTTGCAGATTTCAAATATTATTTTATGAGAAGAATCATTACTCCCATCGTTAACAAAGATTAATTCATATGGTTCATTGATTTTGTCCAATACTTCTTTCAACCTTGAGTAAGTTTCATTTATTATTAGCTCTTCATTGAATATTGGAATTACTACTGAATACTTAGCAACCATATTTTTCTCCATTTAAACGATATGATATCTTAATAGCAATAAGCAGGGATAGTATTATAAAGAGAATTAGGAATGGGTGATACAGTACGATAATCTTTTGAATCTTACTCAGTGTAAATGTAATCTGGAGATAAAAGATTTGGTGGGATATTACTTTCATTGCTACCAGGTGGTACCCATTTTAGATTAATAATATTAAGTCCACTATTGGTACAGAGTTTCAGTACAATTGGATACCAACCAGAAACTAAATTCAGACTACTATTAGCTATAGTTGGAGGATGATAGCTGTGATCTTGAATCACAACTAAATCATCAATGATCAATTCAATTCCTCCTTCACTTTCAGTAATAAATTGATAATTACCGGGTTCTTCAATTTGTATCCAACCAGACCATATTGCAGAAAACTTTGTATTGTTAATTGCTGGGTTGGGAGTACCCCAATTCCAATTAAAACTAATTAATGGATCTATTCTTTCTAATTTTAAATCATTAAATTTGTCATCATTAAAATATTTTCCTTGTAGTCCACCAGTAATTTTTGGATAAAAGTTCTTTGTTTCTCTCTTAGAAGGGTTACTTACCTTTTTTATCTCATAGATTAAATTATCAGTAAGTTCATCATATATATGATGAATGGTTTGTTCATTTTGGTAAGTCCCAGGTCTTACTATCCTTGCAACCTTTTTATTGATATTTTTATTAAAATTAAACTGATCATCTTTAATAAATTTATTTGAATTGTTTTTCCCTTGCCACTCCTTCGGATTAACTTTATGTATAAACAGATAACTATAATTGGGTATTTCGAAGGGAGTTATGAAAATATCATATTCTTTTATTTTTTCAGTAGCTTGTAAAATTGCTGTTGCTTCATAGTCAAACCATGGTCTGGAGTATAGAGGAAATTGAACAAAATACTTATGCAAATAATTTTTAAAATCTTTTATTCCATAAACAGTAAATAATGTGATCAATGAGCATACTACAATTCCAATAAATCTGTTTGTTGCTAATAGTTCCTTTGCAAGGGATAACATATAACAAAACCCAACTGCTGCCAAAATCTCAAATATTGGCAATCCACAAATAGATCTTCCTGCATGAGGAATTGCCTCCCATGTAAGTGATGAGGGTATTGGAAAAATAAGAAACCACAATGGGAAAATATAAAGTTGTAAGCTCCTCTTAAAAAAGAGATATAGTAATCCTATAAATCCAGCCCAAAAAGTAAACCATAATAGTTGCCCCCTTCCTCCAACATTATGCCTAAGGTTTCCATCTCCTTTCTCTAGAAGAAAACCGCTTGAAATGTGTTTTAAATAATTTCGGATAAAAACTACTGTTGTGCAAATCATGGAATTCTTTGTAAAAAAAGCAAATCCTGATTTTTCAAATTCCTTTTTTGCTGGCTCTAAAGAAAAATAGGAATTTGTTATTGAAATCATATTAAATCTATTTTGTAAAAAATCTCCTTTATACTTGGTGAAAGGCATTAGCATTATAAGTACTATTACAAAGCAGGTTATTACAGCATCTTTTTTTTCAACTACTTTTTTAAAATTTAAACCTAGTAGGCAACAATAAAGCAGAGGAACAAATAGTCTTGCTGGGGCATAACAGTAAAATGATAATGCTATTGGTATGGATGAAAATACAATGTACTTGCTTTTATCTTTTAGACCAAGTGAAAATAGATACAAGCCCAGTACAATAAAAGGTGGCAATGCGCTTGGATCCATTGAAATCCTTGAATATTGAATTGCCCATGGTGAAATTGATAGTAAAAAAGCAGCAAGCAGTGCAATTTTTTCCGAGAAATATAACTTTGTTAGCTTATAAGTAAAAAATATTGTCAAAAGACCTAAAAAACAAGATGTAAGTCTTAGAGCAAAAATAGTTGGTCCAAATAATTTTATAAAAATAGCTGCACAATAATAATACATCCCATTTGAGAGATAGTAACCATAAGCCTTAAACAATGCAGGCAAGATCTCTCCTGTTTCATCTCTTCCAGTTTCGGAAATGCAGTATGCATTGTAACCAAACAATGCTTCATCTACATATAATCCAGAAGGTATTGTGTCTAATTTGAATGTCCTCAATAAAAAACCTATTGCCATTATTACAGTGAGAAGCAACCATTTAGATTTATATTCATCTAGGAATGTTCTTATTGCAGATACAGACATTTTAAGTTTATGTGGATTTATTATAAGAAATAGTAAATTGAGAAGTAAAATATATTCAACTGATGTAATAACAAAACGAACTATTGGTCTTTCATAAATTGCTGTTTTAGAGAAATTGGTTAGAAGATTATTTGTTAAATCCTCGCATATTGTAATCCCTATAAATTTTCCAACTATACACAGGATAACTGAAATCGTTGGTATTAAAATAATCATACAAATAAACCCTATGATTTTATGTCCGTATTCTTTGTAGAAAGCCTGTAAGAATCTTATGGTTGCTGTATAGGTGTTGGTGTCCTTTATAAAGAACAGGACGATAGAAATAAAAATCAGAATTACTCCAAAGGTAATAAAACGAAATTCTGGAATATCACCAGAAATAATCCTGGCAAGATATGCTAAAAATGCATAATTATAATAATCACAATTTATAATCCCTATAATGCTACCTGTGCTGCACACAATAATTGAGAATATCCCAGTTAATATAATCAACGGATTTAGATACTTATATTTAGAAAGGATTTCTCCCAAGTTAGTTTTTTCTTTACTAAAGAAGCCGCTTAAACCTATTAGTATAAATGGCATTGTGCATAAAAAGTTTCTTGGACCATATTGACATGCACCTGCACTTAAAATTGTTGTCATTTGAAAAAATGTGATAAAAAAGGCACAAGGTAATATTATTTTCTCAATAGTATATTTTTTAGGGAATAAGATAAATCCAAATAGACTAACTAAATAAATGGGTGAATATAAAGGCAGAGCAGTAAATGGGTGAATAAAATAAGTATTAAACTTATCTAAAAAATTCTTAAAAGAAAAATATCTGGGTAATGAAGTGGGATAATAATCACCATAAGTTTCAGGGAAAACAAAAGGATTACCAAAGATGTGTAAGTTATATAACAGAGAAGGCAAGATACCAACAAATATAGAAAGTATAAACAGAAAACTTTCCTTCCAATTCTTGTGAAATAAGACATAAAGAAAAATTATTATGATTAATGGCGGGGCTTTAAAAGAGCATAAAAATGCTAAACCAGTTAAAAATCCTGATAGTAAAAAAAATAGTAAAGGCTGATTTTTGTTTATATGATATTTATAGAATAAGATATAAAATCCACACAATAGGAAAAATATAGAAAAAATATCATGATGAATTTCACCTGAATATGGGAATACTAATGTGCCAAAACCACAAAACAAAGCGACTAAGAATGAATTAAAGTAACTGTTTGTTATGTTGAAAGCTATGTTGAATAACAGAACCATAGCTATAGCGGTCAATAATACTGAAGTAAACAATATAACTAACTCACCAGCGAGAACATAGTCCTTGTAATAAGTAATCCCTGATTTGCTAATAAAGAAATATGCTATTGAACCAAATATAAATACTCCAGGCTGTCTACCAACATATAAATGTCCTTTGTAAGGGATTACATCAGCCCATGATTCTGCTATGGGTTGACATTTAGGAGTCTTAGAGCCTTCAAGATAAAAATGATGCCTCTCTGTTATAGCTTCTATTCCAATATGGTGTGGATGATGACTGCCCATATTATTTGAGTTTATAAATAATGCAAAACAACCAAAAAAGAAAATAAAAATTATTAATTGCAGCGGTAGTCTCTTTATAATTTTTGACACTTCAGGCAACATAAGCATATGTCATTTTATCTCCTGAAATGCTTTACCAGGATTAACTTCTCCCTGTTCCTGGAGATCATAAATCTCTCCCCAGTCTCCTGAAGCTATTTTTATAGCATATTCCTCCCATGGCTTTTTTGATTCAGAGTATTCTTTAAGTTCTCTTTTGCCAAAGAAAATATATCTTACACCCAGATCACCAGCATATTTTTTCCACTTTTCATCTCCAAGCATTAATTTCTTTAATTTTTTTTCTATGGTTTTTGTATTGTACCCATGTGACCACATCCACCCGGGATAACCCATTACTATTTTTTTCCCACAGTAAAGTAGTGGATGATCAAAGGTCGGGAAGGCAGCAAATCTGCCTTCTATTGGAAGATTTTTAACAGCTTTTTCAACCTGAGCAACTTCGCTGAACTTTGTTAACCCATATCCACGTATTTCTGGAAATCCTCCAAAAACACAAATGAATCCGGAAAAGAATAAAAGGAAACAAGTAATATATTTATAATGGTCGTCCCATGCTGAGATAAGGTTCTTCCATATATAAGGAAGTAAGATAAGATAAGGCCAAATCAAAATTTTACAATTATCCCATTCCCATGGAGCAGCCATTACATTTAAGAATAAGATAAACAGAAATATTGATGAAATAACTATAAGCCTGTCCTTTTTAAATCTTTCCTTTGTTTCCTGAAGGTTAAATTTCATCAGAGCAGGGATTCCCGGAAGTTCAAGACCTAATAGAAGAACTAAAGGCCAGAATATTCCAAAATTATATAGCCAGAATGAAAGAAAGTTTTCTTTATTCTGCATCCAGCCTGGCTTCAGATGAATCATTGAACTGGCTTTGGAAGGATTAACCATCAGGCTAAGCAGAAAAAGTGCAAATGGCAGGGAGAAAATAAATACTCTAATTATGTGAGAACGATTTCCCCAAGATGCAAACAGCAGCCATATGAAAAGGAATAAGGAAAGTATTATAAATGTATGTGCATGGAAAATAGGCATTGAAGAATAGAGAAGTACTTCAATCCATAACGGCAGAATAAATTTTGAATCACTCGTTTTATCATTAGAGAAAAATCTCTGACGCCAGCTGGTTAAAAGAAGCAATCCTGCAGGAATAGCATAAAGCAGTCCTCTCTGTGTAATAAACATTGTAAGAAAAATATTTTTCCACGCAAGATCAATCTGATAATCCTTAAAAACAAGTAAACTAAAAAACTGAAAACCTGCAAATCCTCCGTTAAAAAGAAAACCAGCAAGTGTGAAAGAGCCACCCCAGAGAAGTAAGCACAAACATGTTACAGCTGCTCCAAGCAGTCCAACCCATATAAGGCTTTTAAATAAGTC
Organism: Candidatus Melainabacteria bacterium SSGW_16; assembly: GCA_004769085.1. Classification (GTDB taxonomy): domain Bacteria; phylum Cyanobacteriota; class Vampirovibrionia; order 2-02-FULL-35-15; family 2-02-FULL-35-15; genus SSGW-16. Next base: position 41,662 of record DUDS01000042.1, on the reverse strand, counting down.
GAAACCACAAAATACCAGTAAGCTGTTAAATAGATCCATACCAACAGGGTACCTGATAATTTCGTTTGAAACGATATTATTTTCAGGCCACCATCTGGGGCTATTTGAAAAGTATTTGATTAAACTTATATGAAGGGAAATATCACCCAGGTTATTTGGTGAAAGAATTTTTATTGAATCATCTGTTTTGTAAATAAGCCACAGAAATGCTCTGAGAGAAATAATAGAAAAGGAAATGATTACAAAAATAGCCCAGAAATTAAAATCACTTCTTTTAAAATTAAATGACAGATTTTTGTATCTTATTACAATCAAGATGAATACAATAAGACCAATACACAAACTCAATAATGCAACATCTCTGTTAATAGTTTTTAATATAAAACCTGCCAGCACTGCTGAAACTACAGATGCTGCAATTCCTGAAACATAACCAACAAGCCAGTTCATTTATCTATAAGCCTTTCATCATATCTTAATTCTTTTGTCAGAATTGGAATATCTTTACCGGTTCCATCAGTTTTAAATAGTTTTATTATTGCGCCACCTCCAGTGTCATAAAACCCAGTACGTATTTTTTTCCATCCTTTTTTTCCTGTTACTTTTGCATTTATGGTTTGTACACCGTGTGGACCAGGATCATCGATTATTCTTTCTCCGTCAATTTCCAGGAATCCACCGTCATCAGTAGATAGCGAAAATAAAGTGTCTTCCTGAATATTTATTTCTCCTGTAAGCTCAACACTAAAAGGAGGGGGCAATGGACTGTTTCCTTCCCAGTAAATATCAGGACTGGTGAAAACTTTTTTAAGCACAGGCTGATTTGACCATGATGAGTTGTTGTAAAAAAGCCCGAGTAGTCCCTGTCCAGGTAAAAGTTTTTCCTTTTGTTTATGTTCTGTTGGTTTGAACTCAGGTGTTCTATCGGGAAATAGGTCCTTAAATTTTTCATAGCTTAGATAGACTTTTGAAGGAGCCTGTGCATCCCTGAGTTGAAATTGATCAGTAAAATATTCATTTTTAAGGTTTTCTTCAATATAATTGATATATCCTTTGTCTATAAATAAAAAATCTGCATCAGGTTCTTTGGGAATATTGTTCAGATTATGATAGCCAACATTTGAGAAGTCACCCAGGATCCATGGAACAGGCCACTCGTCAGGTCTCAGAACAATGCCTTTCATAGAGTAATTAGATGGATCATCTTTAACCAGTTTCATTATTGGTTCAATTAATTTACTTATAGTACTAAAAGTCTGAACGTAAACATATTTTATTTTATGGTCTGTATAATTGTAGAAGTTTAGTTTTATTGAAGAAAATACAGAGTGTAAAAGAGCCATGACAAATAATACTTTTGTGATGAATCTGTATTGGGTTTTCATTAACCGTGTAATTGCATGCCCAAGGATAATATAAAAAGGCCAAAAGATACTGATACTGCACCATGGTGTTTTATATGGGACTAAACTGTAAGCTACAAATGTTGCTAGTCCATAAATTGTTATTAGTCTCATTGGAACTATATTTGAAGTTAAATACCATAACGAACAGATAATTCCAATAAACACAGGAATTTCATACTCTGTAGTGATATTCAGCCAGTAAAGGATAGGTTTTTGGTGTCCTGATGTCTTACTTCCTGTTGAAACCCAAGCCTGAATAGTTTCAAAAATACCTGTAAATCCTTTTGAATAGAGAAAGGCTCCTGAGTAAAAGAATAATATAATCCCTACACAGACTCCTACTACTAGTATCAGATCATTTTTTGACCAATATTGTTTTGAAGGACCATTCTCAGGTTTGTCGGATGATTTTTTAAAATATTTGAGAGAAAGCAATGACAGAAAAAAACCAGCAAGATGAATAATATAGGTTTCTTTTGTTAACAGCAAACCAGCGATTCCGAGCCCGACAGCCCATAAATATTTCACACTCCCCGATTTATATAATCCAATAATTCCCCACATTGTAAGTATTATGAAAAAAACAAGATCAGATTCATGAATTGCAAATCTCCCAAAATATACAAAAGCAGGTGAAACTGCCATGCATATAGCAGCAATTTGAACAGCCTTTTTGTCAATAAATTTTGAAAAGAGCAGAATCCAGTATACCGACAAAATACTTACCATAACTGTAGGCAGTCTGAGAAGAAAAGAACTTCGCCCAAATAATGTCTGAACTAGAAAAATTATGTAAAAATGTAATGGGCCATGATAGTTGGTGGGATCATATTTGTAAAACCCATTTGCAGTAATTTGATCTGCAAACCAGCCATTCACTCCTTCGTCATGATGAGCTGGTCTATTATCAAGAAATAAAACTCTAAAAACAGCAGCAGTTAGTAAGATTAATACTGTTTGCCAGTCTATAGTTTTAAGTTTTTTTACTAATGTGTCAGCTTCTGCCATTGAAAATTATTATAAGAGATTAACAGTATTATTATAGAAATAGTAATATTTTAGTTATAAGTTTGAACTAATTGGAATATATAGAATATGAAAGCACTAATAACTGGAAGTAGCGGTTTAATTGGTTCTGAAGCAGTAGATTTCTATGCTCAGGCTGGCTGGGATGTTATTGGGGTTGATAATAATATGAGCTGAATTTAAAACGTGGTACAAAATATGTGGCAGCAAAAACTAAGCAAAACAAATCAAAATAGTCTTAAACCTTCATATTCAGAAGGTTTGCCAGATATGGCAAGATCGATTCTGGACAACCCAAAATCAAGTCGGAAACTTGTGGTTGATAGGAATGAAAAAGATGGATTTATAACTAAATATTGGCAAAGGAAAGTTAAAAAATCTTACGAATCGATAATACCTTCTGGAACTCCCAGCGAAAGACAAATATGGCTTAATTCATCTGAGGATATTCTTGGTTTTCTCGATAAGCTTGAAAGTCCTGATACAGATTTTTCAAGCATTGAATATGTTTGTATCCCTGGAACAATATCAGATATCTATGATATCGTTGACTTTTTATCTAATTTAAAAAATAAACTTCCTGATCATGCAAAATTAATTTATTCAAACTATAACTGGAAGCTTGAATACTTATTTAAACTTTCTGCACTAATCGGATTCTCTAAAAAAGGTCCATGGGGTAATTTTTACAGAGACGATGATCTGGATTGTTTTTTGGAGATGTCAGGGTGGGAAAATGTTCAGAGAATTAACAGATATATTTTACCTTTTGAAGTAGGAATAATTGGAAAAATAATTGATCTGGTTGCAAAACTTCCTTTTTTTAGAAATTTCTCCCTAAATACAATTTTTATTGCCAGGAAGAAAAATGAGTTTGTAAATAAAGAACATTCTGTTACTGTTCTGGTACCATGCAGGAATGAAGAAGGCAATATTGAAGCCATAATAAAACGTATGCCAGAGTTTGGGAAAAGTCTGGAAATATTATTTATTAATGACAAAGATACTGATAATACTGAAGAACAAATTTTACGTTGTCAGAAAGAATACTCTCATAAAAACATAAGACTTATCCATGGACCTGGTAAGGGAAAATGTGAAGCAGTGTGGGAAGGGATGAAGTATGCAACTGGAGATATCTGTATGATCCTTGATGCAGATATCTCTGTAATACCTGAAGATCTCCCGCAATTTTATTATGCTTTAAATTCTAGACGCGCTGACTTTCTTCATGGTACCAGGATGGTATACCCTCAGGAAGGTGATGCAATGAGGCCTGCAAATCTTTTAGGAAATATTTTCTTTTCGATACTTTTTTCATATATTTTAAATCAAAGAATTACAGATACATTATGCGGGACTAAGGTATTCTGGCGCAGAGACTGGCACGTTTTTGAAGAGATGAAAAATATTCTTAAAAATATAGATATGTGGGGTGATTATAATTTAATCTTTGGTGCTGCAAGATTTGGATTAAAAATAGGAGAACTTCCAGTCAGATATTTTCAAAGATTAGAAGGTCTGACCAAGGTAACAAAAAGGATTAAAAACGGTCTTACTTTGTTACGTATTGCTTGGTATGCGTTTTGGGAAATTAAATTCTTGGGTTGAATTATTGTGAAAATATTTAAACTTGCTGAAGCTGAAAAAATAGCTGATTTAAATGATCCCTCAACTACTGAGCTACACAGAGATATTATAAAAAACAAACCGTTCTTGAAAAGAATTTATACTGATTTCTACAATGAGTTTAAAAAATCTCTTCTTAGTAACCTGGAGGGTAAGGTAATAGAAATTGGCAGTGGAGGCGGATTTATAAAAGAGATAATTCCTCATGTTATAACCTCTGAAACTTTTCCTGCAGCAGGGGTTGATATGGTGGTTTCTGCATTGAAATTACCATTTGAAAAAAATTCTATAGGAGCATTTTTACTGCTGGATGTTTTACACCATATACCAAATCCAAGATCTTTTTTAAAAGAGGCTTTAAGATGTCTGAAAAAAGGCGGAAAAATAATAATGATTGAACCTGCTGCAACTTTATGGGGTGCTTTTATATGGAAGCTTAATAATGAACCATTTGATAAGAAATCTTCCTGGGAGCTCGAAACAAAGGGACGTTTAACAGGTGCAAATGGTGCAATGCCATGGATTATATTTGTCAGAGACAGGAAAGTATTTGAATCTGAATATCCAGGCTTTAAAATAGTGAAAGTGTCTTTTCATACCCCTTTTCGGTATATTTTAAGCGGTGGATTGTCATTTAAACAGCTTCTGCCCTCAGTATTATATGATTTTATAAAAATTATCGAAAATTTTTTCTCTCCGTTAAATAGGATTATCGGGATGTATATGACTATTGAGCTTGAAAAAATTTGTGATTAGTTTGATTCTGGCTTTACATTCATAAAATTATTCTTTATTTAAAGTCTGTTTCAATTTATCATTGAATTATGATTAGCAGCCGGACAGTACTTGAAATTGCAATTACTGTATGGATTTTTGTTGTTCTTATTTATCTTGCTCATACGTCAATTAGTCACAGAACACATGATTTTTCAGGACAATGGGAATATTCAAAAATTATTGCAAAAGAACATAGATTTCCATTGCCATATGAGGGTGGGCAGACATATAATCCGCCTTTATATTATTTGATTAATAGTTTTATTGCTTCTAGATCGCTTATATCTGATGAAGCGGATAAAATTGTTCATGTTCATTACGTCAGGTTTTTATCAGCTATATATGGTGTTGTAGCCATACTCATAATTTATTTATTCTTAAAAAGAATTGATATCAGTCCTTTATCAAGACTATTAGTCTTATTATTTACTGCCACTACACCAAAGTTTGTATTTTTATTTTCTTCTTATAACAATGATTCACTTGCAGTTATGTTCTCACTTATAATTTTGTTTTTGGCTTATAAGCTGTGTGAAAACTGGTCATGGAGAAATGCTGTATTTTTGTTTATTGCCTCAACAGCAGGACTTTATACCAAATATACAATAATGTTTTGTATTATTTCAGTTGCAGTTTTTTGTCTGAAAAATTTGCTAAAATGGCAGTTACCGCAAAAGGAACACCTTAGAATATTAGGAATATTGTTATTGTCAATTGTTTTGTTTTTCCCATGGATGTGGTTCCATAATCACGGTAAATCAAATAAGATCTTTAATCCAGCTGAAGCTGTAAAAACTTTAAGCACCGTTGTAAAAATTCCTGTTCTTCAATATTCCAGACATGAGTGGGATGAACCATGGGTGCATCCCACTAAAAACAGAGATTATTTTTCATTTGCTTTTGTAACTTCAATAATTGGAGAGTATAAATTTAAAAAGCCACATGTTTTTTTTACCTGGTTAATATTGTGGATTCATTTGGTTGTATACTTTCTTGCTTTTTATGAGATCTCTGCTTCCAAAATAACTAGACAGGCTGGTGTCCTCATTTTACTTTCTCTTTTAATTCATCTTTTTAATGCTGCTTGCTTTAAAACCCATGTCTTGGGGTCCAACATGGATTATCGCTATATAGCCTGGGACTGGCTTCCATGGTCAGTGCTCTATGCAAGCGCAATGCTTAGTAGTAGTGGTAACAGATGGAGATTCTGGGGATTTAAACCGTTGCTTATTATTGGAGTAGTACTTCATATTTATCTATTGGTTACTGTTAAAGGTGGTTAGTAAAAAAGTGGGTATGCTTACTGATGGTTAATATAAATAATAGAACGGTAATTGAAATTGTTATTGCAATCTGGATTATGGTTGCGGTCGGCTATCTGACTCACACTCCTTTAAGTGACAGAACTCACGATGTTGCTGGACATCTGGAGTATACAAAAATTATTTTTAGTGAACTGAGGTTACCTCATCCGAATGAGGGTTGGGAAACATTTCAACCGCCTCTTTATTATTTAATTAATAGCCTTATTGCACCACCACATAATATATTAGAGGCACTACACCACATAATCTATATAAGATATTTATCAATATTTTATGGATTAATTTCGATTTTAGTTATTGCCTGGTTTCTGATGAAGGTTGATATTTCACCATTTTTCAGGATGCTTATTTTACTTTTTATAGTAACTACCCCCAAATTTGTATTTTTATTTTCTTCTTATAACAATGATTCACTTGCAACAATGCTTGGTATTTCTATTCTTGCTGTTGGTTATAAATTATATTTAAACTGGTCTTGGAAGTTTTTGTTAGTGTTATTTTTACTTAGCACAGCTGCGATCTATACAAAACTAACAACTTTAGGTCCAATTGCTGTAATAATAGGGTTTTCATTTTTTGGCTTGCTTGTCTTAAAATTACCAAAGATAAAATTACTTTCAATAATTGCGGTATTAATTTTATCAATCCTTTCTTTATTTCCATGGTTATATTTTCACAACTATGCAAATACAGGAAAATTCTTTACAAACACTAATTCTAATCAAAAGAACCTTCCATTGAAGACTTTAAAAAAAGTTCTTAAGATTCCGATTTTACAATGGAGTAAAAATGAGTGGAAAGAACCTTGGGCATATCCTGTAGTATATGAAAAACCACATCGGTCCACAAAGAGTTATGATTATTTATCTTTTGTGTTTGTAACCTCAGTAATTGGTGAACATTATTTTTATAGTCCATCTGTAACTCTTATTTGGCTTGTCCTTTGGATTCACCTAATAGTTGGTTTGATTGCTATAGTACGAATTTTTAGTTCTGAAACTGTTGTTTTACCAGCTACTTTTGTAATTTTATTAAGCCACCTGATACATTTGGTGCATGTTTCTTCACATAATTATCCGGTTTGGGGGAGCTATTCAGATTATCGCTACATTTGTTGGAATGTAGTGGCGTGGGCTGTACTGTTTGGATATGCACTAAAGACTAGGTATAAGCTCTTCTTAGTTACAACAAGTATTATATTTTTAATTGCGATACCTATTCATATTTATATTCTTCTAACAGTGAGTTAATTATTTAATCAGGCAACTTTTACAACGATTTTTCCTCTTACCCCGCCATTTTCAATTTTTTCATGTGCTTTTGGAATATCCTTTAGTTCTATAACAGAATCAATAACAGGTTTTATCTGTCCTCTCTCAATTAGTTTACAAATTTCATCTAGTTTCTGCCTTCCACTTTGAACAAATACAGGATGGATAGTTATATTCTTAAAGAAAGCTTTTTCAAGATTTGCAGGTACCCTGACAATGCTGGCAATTCTGCCAGATGGTCTTACTGCTTCTATACTGTTTGTAAGTGTATCGCTGCCTACAGTATCAAATACAACATCAACGCCCAGATTATTTGTTTCATTCATTATAATTTTTACAAAATCCTCTTTTTTATAATCAATGACTCTGTCTGCACCAAGGTTTTTAACAAAATCCAGATTTTTACTGCTGCATGTAGAAAAAACATAACACCCGCATGCTTTTGCAAGCTGAATTGCAAATGAACCTACACCACCTGCACCGGCATGAATAAGAACTGTTTCTCCAAGTTTTATTTGTGCTCTTTGTATTAATGCATCCCACGAAGTACATCCTACTAGTGGAATAGCTGCAGCTTCAGTGTGAGAAAGATTTGAAGGTTTTTTAGCCACGATTGACTCTTCAGCCAGATGATATTCAGAATAAGCCCCTTGCCACCCAATAATTCTTGGCAGGTAAAAAACTTCATCGCCAACTTTAAAATCTGTAACTAAATGACCAATTTCTTCCACTACTCCTGAAACATCAAAGCCTAGTATCTGTGGAAAATCAACTCCTCTCTGAATGCCACCCTTGCGAATTTTATAATCCACCGGATTTACAGAGGTGGCATATACCTTTACAAGAATCTCTCTGCCAGTTGGTTTTGGCTTCTCTACTTCAGTAAACTTTAATACCCCTGATTCACCGTAGTTTGAAATTGCAACTGCTTTCATTGTTTTTGTAAGAGTTTTCATTTTATTACCTACCGCCTTCCTTGCTCATTCTTCGCTTGTCAGGCTTTGCAGAGTCCATCCGAACTACTTCTTGTAACATCATTCAGATTTTATCCGCCAAAGGCGGAATACAATCTTACTTTATAAGTAGTTTGCTTGGAAGTGTTGCCCTAGCTAGGCAGAAATGTTTTTATATTATACTCCTTTAACTTTTATTAATGAATTAACACTTTTTTCTAAGAACAGAAAAATGTTTAGTATCTTTTCTTTAAATTTATCATCAACTGTATGTGTTAGTGACCATTCTAGATTTGATAAAATGCAGGCAATAATTGAAAAAATACATAGTATAAGCAGGAGTTTCTTAAAGTAAATCAGACTAAGATTAAATAGTTTTACTTCCCCGAATCCTCTTAAGCCTAAAGAATAGGCATAAACCATAAAAGGAAGGAATTCATTTATATATCTTTGCATAACTGCATAAAATGTAATTAACCCTAAAATATTGACTGAAAGTGCTAGTGCTATAAACTTTGAAAGTAAACTTTTTTGCAAAAGCATTAAATATAAACCAATAATTGTACCAAGAACAAGCCATGGTGAACCGACTGTAAGTGAAAGTACCCTGCTGTCTTGATCAGCATAAAAAAGTTCTTTTTTAAAAATTTTTACAGGGGGTATTTTTAAATAGGGTGGTTTACTGGAAAAATACTCCTTTCGAATTCCAAAGTAATTGTATAAAGTTGTAGGGATCCTTTTAATTGATAGGACTTCTGAAGGGTTGTAAGTAGCCTGAGTATATGCATGATACCTAAAATCAATAAAGGTTGTAATTGAACCAAATCTTTCATTGTTATACCAAAACTGAAAAATAAGAGCTACTAGTGCTGGGCTAATAGACAAGAGCAATTTTAAGTTTAATTGATTACTTCTATTAATACCAAGTTTTAAAAAATGAAAAATTAAAATTACTAATAATGCAGAATATATAGAAACACCAAATGTAAATTTTGATAAAATAGCACCACCAGCACAAAAAGATAAACAAAATAAATTTCTGTAATTAAAATTGTCTTGAGAAATTATTGAAATAATAAAATATACACCACATATGGACAGTGATAAACCCCAAAGAATTGATTCGTGGTAAATATGATTTTGTGTAACAAGTGTGATTATGGGTGTTCCTAATCCAAATCCTAATAGCGATATGTTAAACAGGAATTTTTTGTCATCATTAGGTATATGATGATTTTTGTTAAGTTGATACTGTACAATTAGTGCAAAAGAAATAATACAAATCAGCGCTGCAAGCAAAAAGGATATTTTTGACCATCTGCCATGCATATCAGGAGAAATTAAGTTTGGAATTATTCTAATTAAAGCAGGGAGGGGTCCAAAATACATGTAGGTTTCTCCATTTCGAACGAAGGCTTCCCAAAGAATTGTTGATGGTTCAACAGTTACCTTTCCTTTAAGGAAACTTTTAGCTAGACTGTCATATGCAACCCCGTTTAAATGGCAATAAGTGCTTTCTCCATAATCTTCAAGTTTGAACAATTGCAGATTGCCTGCTGTTATTAACCAGCCATAGAAAACAATAATTACAAGAAAAATATATAGAGTGTTATTTTTCATTTAAGCCCTATCATTCAATTTTTTTAGTCCATTAAGTTCTTTTGTAGCATGAATTAATTTAATCATCAGATATAAAAAACAATGTTATCAGTAGAAACCGATTGTTGCTCAAGTAAAAAGATTATGTATGTTAAATAATATATTTCCTGGCAGTTCTCTGTAACTCATTTCACCACAAAATATTCTTCCCATAGCTCTTGAAGCAGATGGTCTTTTAAGCAGATGTCTGTAGCATAATCCAGGAAAATTATAAAGAACCTTTGCAAGAAGTTCAGCCCATTTCATATCTTTTCCTATTTCTTCCCTGATTACTTCTGTATATCTTTCTATTGCCTTTTCGTCTCTGCTTAGCGCTTTGTGTACTGCTTCTGATGCTTTTATTCCGCTTAGTATTGATGGTCTGATCCCTTCTGCAGTCAATGGATCTACAAGACATGCAGCTTCTCCTACAAGTACTGCTCTTTTGTTATTGCTGTGCAGAGGTTGGTTTCCGTCCCAGATGTAAAGAGGGTGTCCAAAATGTTCAGCATTATTAAAATCAATATTAAATCCTCTTGCATACTTTGCTGCAATTTCTTTTAAATCTTCATGATCAGTACCTCTGAATATACCTATGCCTATTGAATGTCCATCGGATTTCGGGAAATTCCAGAGATAGCCATGTTTTACCATACCAAATTCAAAATATGCTGTATTGTCATCATTCCTTTCACAAGGTGCTTCGACTTCTATTGCCCCACCGATCAGACGCTTTCTTTCTTTCATACCAATCATTTTTGCAGTCTGGCCTTTTGCACCGTCAGCAGCAATCAGGTAATTAGCTTCAAAGATTCCCTGTGAAGTATCTATTTGCCAGTGATTATTTTTAAATATTATTCCTTTTACTTTGGTGTTTTCCATTAATTCTGCGCCTTGATCAACAGATTTTCTTATAAGAAAATGATCGAATGTGTCTCTTCTTACCATCCATATGGGTCTTTCCAGTTCAACATAAATAGGATCCTGCATTTGCCATGTGTATTGAAATCTGTTTGTTTTAGTAGAAATTGCAGGACTAAAATCAAAATCAAACCATGACTGTACTTCCGGGGAGATGCCTCCGCCACAGGGTTTGTACCTAGGGAGAGTTTCTTTTTCAATTACGAGAACGTCATGTCCATTTTTTGCAAGATGATATGCTGCAGAGCCCCCGCTGGGTCCGGCACCTACTATTGCACAATCGTAGACTTTATTCATTCAAAAATTCTAACATAAGGTAAAATAAGTATTTATGTCAGTTAAAAGCGAATCAAATAAACTTGAATCAAGACCATGGGGTGGCTACATTATTTTGCTTGATGAGGAAATCTGTAAGGTAAAAAAACTGCTAATAAATCCAAAGAAACGTTTCAGTCTCCAGTATCACAATAAAAGGACTGAAACTTGGACAATTATTAAAGGGAAAGTACAGATTACAGTTGGCGAGCATAAGAAAGTTTATTCATATGGTGAAACAATAAGTGTCCCTGTTAAAATTTTGCACAGAATTGAAAATATTGGTGACGAGATAGCTGAAATAATTGAAGTGCAGACAGGCACTTATTTTGGGGAAGATGACATCGTGCGTATAGAGGATGATTATGGACGTGTCAAGTAGAAAAAAGCAAAGATTTGTCTATGTACGACAAATCGAAGCGTCGAAAATAATTGACCGAAAAAAGCGAAGTGTTTTTTTGAAAACACGGAGCGCAAATAAAAAAGATGATTTTGGAAGAATTAAATGAGTTCTGAACTTGTTAACAAACTTATACGAGCAGGTATTGATAAAAATGAAGCAGTAAAAGAAGTCTCAATTTTAAAAAAAGAATTTTCTGATCCTTCAAAAATACTTGAACTTATTGAAGAGAGAACCAAAACAAGAAAACCTCTTCAGTATCTTCTGGGCAAAGCTTTTTTTATGGATTTTGAAGTGAAAGTTACACCAGAGGTCTTAATCCCGAGACCTGAAACAGAAATATTAGTTGAGGAAACTATAAAAAGAATTCAAAAGCTAAAAGCTAAAAGCCAACAGCTAAAGGTTCTAGATATAGGTACTGGCTCAGGCATTATTCCAATTGCACTATGCAGGATGATGCCAAATATAGAAGTGATTGCAATCGATATTAACCAGAGCATTATTGATCTTGCATATAATAATGCAAAAAATAATGGGGTTCAAGAGAGGGTTAAATTTAAAGTTTGTGATTTATTTTTGGAAGACTTTGAAGAAATTTTTAAGAAGAACAGTTTCAATTTAATAATTTCAAATCCCCCGTATGTAACAAAAAGTAATTTCAATAAATTAGACCCTGAAGTTCGTTATCATGAACCTGCCATTGCACTTGTTGGTTCGAAATCAGATAATTTGGTTTATTATGAAAGAATTCTTTCACTGGTTAGTGTAAATAGAAAGCCTGGTTTTAAGCAACTAATTGCATTTGAAATAGATCCACCATTAAAAGATGGATTGAAAAGTATACTTCAGAAATATAATTTTGATAACTATGAATTTTTAAAAGATTATTCCGGGCACCAGAGATGTCTTTTTGTTTATACTTAGTATAAAAGTAGGACTTTCACAAAAGCGAACCTATTAAATCCCTAATTTCTTTGCAATTTGTGCAAATTCAGGCTTATCAAGCATTTTTAAAAGCTCCACTAGTTGTTCGTTTTTTGCTTTTTCCTGAAGGATCTGATTTGAAAGTTGTTCGGCAAGTGTTCTTATTTCCTTATTTTCCTGGAATAGTTCTTTGTGATTAGCTGCTTGCTTTTCTGTGCTTTCAATCTTTACTTTAAGCTTATGATGTTCAGTGTGAAGCGATGAGAGCTCCTGTTCTCTTTGTCCAAGCTGCCAGTTTAGTTTCTGGATCTGAGTCTCTAGTGAGTGAATATTTTGTTTTAATTCTGTAACAAGCTGATGTTCCTGATTTAATGCAATTCTTTCATCTACCAGCACTTTTAAAATTGCATGTATTTGTTTTGAAATTGAGTCAATGGATTGTGGGCTTTCAGTTGATTCCCACAAATGCTCAAAACCTTCAAGGCTTGTATTTTCTTTTCTTGCAGCAAGGCTCATGGTTGTATCTGACGATCTTATCTTAAATTAGATCCCACATTATATCATTCTGTACTTTTGAATCATCTAAACAGCTTATTTTAGAGGTCTTTATTCCAGATCATCCAGGGCAAAAGGATTTACTCCTTTTGATTCTTCTTTTTTAGGTGAAGTGGTTAAGTTTTGTTTAACTTGTGTTTGCGATTGTTGCTGTGGTTTTTGGGCTTGGGTGCTTTGAGGAACAGATGGAGCTTGAGGGCCCTGAAGTGTAAGGGCATTCGTATAAGCAAGTACTGTAATTGAACAAAGTTTCAACTGTTTTACATACCACATACAGAGTTCTTCCTGGCACATAACAGGAACATCTTTGTTTATGCTAAGCAGAGGGCAGTATGGTGTCTCAGCCATGTTTTTATTCTAACACTTTCCTGTTTTTATGTTATCTAATATGTTTTATACAACGCGACATAAATGCTAACGCATATTATGTCGCTATTTTGTGGCGGATCCTCAGCGATGCTCAGTTTTGCCGGTAGACAAAACTTCGCTTATATAATTACTTAGTTCGTTGCGTATATTACATTGATTCTGGTGCAGTTATACCAAGTATTTTTAGCCCGTTTGATATGGTTATTTTTGTAGCATAAATAAGCCCAAGTCTTGCTTTGGTCAGATCATTGTTTTTTGAAATTACACGACAGGAAGTGTAAAAACCATGCAAATCAGTAGCCAATTCTTTAAGGTAATTTGCAATTCTGTTTGGAGCTCTATTTTTACCTGCCTGTACTACCTCATCCGGAAAATCAAGTATTTTTAGTATAAGAGATTTTGTTGCAGAATATTCCTGATTATTTGCCTTAAAAAGATTCATAAAAATGGTTGGATCCTGGTTTAACTGGTTTAAAAGTTCTTCAGTGTTAATTTTAAGATCTGTTTGACTGATTTGCCTGAAGATACTGCAACACCTTGCATGTGCGTATTGTATGTAATAAACCGGATTGTCCTTATCCTGTTTTTTAGCTAGGTCAATATCAAAAATCATTCTGTTATCGGTATGCGATTCAATCATAAAATACCTGAATGCATCCACTCCGACTTCATCTAAGAGTTCTTTGATGGTTACAAATGTCCCTGCTCTTTTTGACATTTTGTATTCCTGCCCGTCTTTTTTTAAGCTTACAAGTTGAACAAAAATAATCTCAAGTTTTTTATCATCATAGCCAAGTGCTTTTAATCCGCCTTTTAAACTAACCTCCTGACCATGATGATCAGCTCCCCAGATAGTAATTAAATTGCCGGATCGGTTGAATTTATCAATATGATAAGCAATATCTGCAACTAAATAAGTTGGTCTTTTGTCTGATCTTATAAATACCCTGTCCCGGACATCTCCCATGTCTTTTGCTTTCAGCCAGAGAGCTCCTTCGTCCTCATATAAAAGATTATTTTCTTTTAACTTATTAATTGTCTCATCAACTTTTTTGTCTTTATGTAATCCAGTTTCACTGAACCATTTATCAAATTTTACATTGCACTTTTCAAGTAATTCCTTCTGTGATTCTAATATTAAATCTTTTACTATTTCTCCCAGTTTTTCTTTTGCTGTGAATAAAGGGGTTTTTTCCAAAATCTTTTTAACAAAAGGAAGAATTATATCTTCAGGGTAGAAATCTTCTTTCCATTCATAATGTTCATTATTTAGTTTTTTATAAATTGCCCAGGATGTTTCTGATAATTTTTGTATTTGCTCACCATAGTCATTTATGTAAAATTCACTACTAACTTCATGTCCATTTGCTTTAAGAAGGTTAACCAGAGAGCTTCCCAGTACTGCCTGCCTGCCATGACCAATATGCATGTCACCTGTTGGATTTGCACTTACATATTCAATTAAAACCTTCTCTTTTGAATTCGGAGGTGAAAAACCAAAGCCTGAGCTTTGTTTGCATATTTCTATTAAAGATTCCGCAAGAGCATAATCCCCAACAACTATATTAATAAATCCTGGTTTTGCAATTTCAATGTGGGATATAAGCCCACCGTCAATTTTTATATTCTTTTTTATATCCTCTGCAATATCAATAGGGTTTCGTTTCTGTGGTTTTGAAAGTACCATGGCAATATTTGTTGCAACATCACCATGTTCTCTTGTTTTTGTTCTTTCTATAGATGCATTTGGCAACTCATTATCTTCTCCAAATAATTCTGAAACAGCTTTTTTAATTTGTTCTTGAATTTTTAATTTATATGACATTTACAAACTCAATTTCAATTTCAAATGATCTGTTCCATGGAAGCCTACATCTTGTACTTATATTATCCAACCTAAGCAATGTTGAAAATTTCTGTACATGTTTTTTCATCATATCATTAATTTCTTTCTCCCCCTTGTTTAAGCTTCTGATTTCAGCCTGATAAGCGAAGTCATCCAAAAACCTCGTTAGTAAGCATTTTTTAAAAGCTGTTTTATTGAACACGTTATTTTTTTCTGCAATCCATCTGTTTATTCCTATTGCAAGAGCTGAGCCAACTGTATTTGAACAGGTATTCCATGCTGAAAAACCATAACAGTTTTCCCAGTTTATTTCTGAATTGATTAGAGAATTAATCAGTTTTGGATCTGCACCATTTGCATATGCAAGATCGGCAATAATAAATGATTTCTCTGATTTCTTTAAAATATTAATAATATTGTTAACACTTTTTTCTGTGTTTTCTGGCTGTAAATTAAATATATGATCGCCTTGTGTTGAATCTGAAAGATGGACAATAAGTGAAATATCACTTTTTTCAGGATCGGTTATTTCTATATTTAAGACTTCAAGCTGATTTAGTACTGAAGATCTTATAGTATTCGATTCATATCTTGCGATTTGATTTGCACCATCAATGCTTGTGAAATTAACTGAGATTGAGGGTTTCAGTTTTGTAATATCAAGCTGTGCTTTTGTAAGAAGTACAAGAGGAATTTCATCTGTGCCTGAAATAACTTTTGCTATTGATTCAAAACGATGTTTTTTTATTTCATTTCTTAAATACTCCGATTCGATAACGTTTAGTCCATATTTAGACGAATCATCTGATGAAAATATAAGATAATTAAAACTTTTCTCGTGTAGTGAATCCTGCCAGAGCATATTTATACTAAAATTTGTATCTCTGTGACTTTTATAGTTTGTAAGTATTTCAACAGGAATTCCCTTTGTGCTCTGGTACCAGTCTTCAATAAGTTCATCGTGAGTTTTATATTCTTCTTTTATTCCTCTTCCTACCATGTGCATTAACTTTGACCATTTGTGAATCTTCTCCCCATACTTCTTCCAGTAATCTTTTTCTTCGTCAGTATTGTTATAATCAGGGATTCTCATAATGGAGCTAAAACCATATTTTGTGATTTTATTTATCTTTATTAAGTCAGATACTCTTTTTTTAAGGGTTTCAAAGGAAGATGAATGTTTTCTGCTCTGAACGAGCCCCCCGTAAATCCAGTTGTCAAGTGACAGAATAAGACATGAGTTACTAGTTAAACCATTTACCCATTCGTCAATATAAGACAAATCAGAACCATTTTGTAAATCACCAAGCTTTTTCCTGTCTGGCAGATTAAGATTTATGCCTGCAAAATCTGCTATCTGCTTTGGTAAAAGATATGAAACTGGACGATTGTCGATTGGTAATAATGCAATCTCTTTATTGTTTTGCATATGTTAAAGAATCCCAACTAAACGAATTACTAAGGAAGGATTTTACCCGATTTATTCGGTAAAATCTGTAAAAGGTTGTAAGAGGTACCAAATAGATGTATTTTGCAAAGCCTGCGAAGCGAATTATGAGCAAGCAGGCGGTAGGTAGAAACGCAATCTCTTTATTGTTTTGCATAATAAAATTATAAGCGATTATCTTATTAGATAATATTTTCTTGTAACCAATGAAAAACTGGCTTACTGACAATCTGCTTAAAATAAAAGAAGCTCTTTTTAAGACAAGATCGGTCCTAGATACTGATCAGGTTGCCATTGAGAAAATTCATATTGATTTAAATGAAGATTATTATGAATCCATCCTTGAGAAGCTGATTAAATCGGATATTGGCTTTGATCTGTCAAATAAAATTGTTTCAGAATTGAAAAATGAGATTAAATCAGAAAATATTGAAAAAGCTGAACTTAATATAAAAATCAAAGAAATAGTAAGAACACTACTAGGGCAATCTGTAAATAAATTACTTAATAAAATTAGTTTAATACCTGAACAGTTAAATATTTTTCTTGTTGTAGGAGTTAATGGTTCAGGAAAAACTACTTCTATAGGGAAATTAGCAAAAAAATTTAAAGATGATGGACACAAGGTTTTAATTGCAGCGGCAGATACTTTTCGTGCAGCAGCAGAAAATCAGTTATTAATCTGGTCAGAGAAAGCACAGGTTGATATTTATTCTCCTGAAGGTATAAAAAAACCTGATGCTGTTGTATATGGTGCAATTGAAAAGGCTAAAAATGAAAAATATGACTTGCTTATTGTTGATACTGCAGGAAGGCTTCACTCACAGGTAAATTTAATGGAAGAATTAAAGAAAATAAATACCATTATTGATAAGAATGCAGCAACCAGTAAAAAAGAAAACCTTATTGTGATTGATGCATCAATAGGACAAAATGCAATTACACAGGCAGAACTTTTTCAGAAAGCAATTGGGCTTTCAGGCATTGTACTTGCTAAGCTTGACAGTTCAAGTAAGGGCGGGGTGGTATTAAACATAATGTCAAAACTTTCTCTTCCTGTTAAGTTTATTGGTACTGGTGAACAAATAGATGATATAGCAGAGTTTACTTTTGATGAGTATTTGGAAGGATTAATTGCTTAATTAGCAGAATCTTTCTAATGATCTTACTATCAGGCTTGTTTTTGCAAACTGATATTTCAAGCCATCAAAATAATAATGATTTATTTTTTCGACAGTAATATAGCTTTTCCCGTCAATAACTACAATATCGCCCGGGTATTTTATGGTTTGCTCAAGAAGTAATCTGCCTATAAGTTTATTTTCAGGAATTTCCTTTATATCAATTTCATGAACATTTGAGTTTTTCAAATTGGTTAAAAACATACTAATGAATTAATACCACAAAAGTGTTAAAAGATTACTAGACTTATTTAGATTCAAGTATAACTATCTGGAGCAAGGGTTCCCTCTTTAACTCCTTATGGATAAGTTTTGTTAATTCAGCTTTAACCTTTTCTTTAATTTGTTCAATATCCTTTATATTCTTTTTCAGATTTTCATTTATGGTATTCATTACTGTCTTTTTTGCATCTGTTAAAAACTGTCCATGGGTTGTATCTTCCTGTGCTAGCACAAGGCCCTTTGCTTCAACAGTTGGTTCTGGAAGTGCCTCTCCATTTTGTATAGTAGTCATGATACTTAATAGTCCTTCAGATGCCAGCTTGTGTCTTTGTTCAATTATTTGTTCATCAATATCTCCTATTCGGGTGCTATCCACCATAATAATTCCAGCCGGGACCTGCCCGTTTAATTTTGCTGATTCATTTGTTAGTTCAAGTACATCACCGTTTTCCATTAGGAATACGTTGTTAGGATCGACACCACATTCAACACCAATTTTTCCATGCAGCACAAGCATTCTGTATTCTCCGTGTGCAGGCAGAAAATATTTTGGTTTTACTATATTTAAAAGCATTCTTTGTTCTTCTTTGCATGCATGACCAGAGACGTGTACACCAGCATCTCTGCCATATACTACGTGAGCACCTTTTGCACTCAATGCATTTACTACATTTGAAACAGCTCTTTCATTTCCAGGGATTGGTGTTGCTGAAATTATGATTGTATCTTTTGGCTGTATTGAAATCTGTCTGTGTTCATCAAATGCCATTCTGGTAAGTGCTGATAAAGGCTCGCCTTGTGAACCTGTAGTAAGAATTACAATTTTTTCATCAGGGAGTTTATTAACATCGTCAAGGTTAATTAAAAGCCCGTCAGGGAATTTCATATGACCAAGTTCCCGCGATATAGTAGCAAGCGTAAGCATTGATCGTCCTATAATTGCTACTTTTCTCTCAACCTTCTGACAAATATCTAGTATCTGTCTTATTCTGTGAACCTGTGATGCAAATGTAGTGATCACTATTCTTCCAGGAGCATTATGGAATTCTTCCTCAAGTCTTTTATAAACAGATCTTTCTGAAGGGGTATAACCTTCTCTTTCAACATTTGTGCTGTCACTGATTAACATAATTACACCATCTTCACCTGCTTTTGCCAGTGTGTAAACATCAAAGAATTCACCATCAACAGGAGTAAAATCAAATTTAAAATCTCCCGAATGAACGATTTTTCCCGCAGGTGTATGAATTATGAGTGAAAAGCTGTCAGCAATTGAGTGAGTGTTTCTGACATAGGTAAAAGCAAGTGAACCGATTTTAAAAGTCTGTCTTGGTCTCCCTTTGATTAAAGTTGTTTTGTCAGTAAGTTGTGCTTCTTTTAATTTTTCTTCAAGAAGCCCGATAGCAAGAGAAGGTCCGTAAATTATAGGAATGTCAAACTGTTTCAGCATTGGAACAATGCCGCCTATGTGATCTTCATGCCCATGGGTAATTACAAGCCCTTTTATTTTGTTTCTGTTTTGAACCAGGTAACTGATATCTGGCAGCACAATTTCAACACCTGGCATCCCATCTGACGGGAATGCAAGTCCTCCGTCAATGATTACCATTTCATTTTGAGACTCAATTATCCAGGTGTTTTTTCCAATCTCGCACATACCTCCAAGAGGTATAACCTTTACTTTTTCACCTGGCATTATGGTTACATGTCCGTTTGATTCTTCTCCGGATGTAACTACAACTGTCTTGTCATCCCGCCTAATTATTTTGCGGACTTTCTTTTCTGTGTTGCCATTTGTTTTGTTTGTGGTCATATAAGCTATTTTTTATCAGTTTCACCTTTCTTTTTTTACATACCATGCCATTACACCGATGTGCTTTGACTTTTGCTGGTTTTAAAACTTTTTGGTTATTTGGTAACGAGTTGCTTTTTACATGTTTTATTTATTATTTGTTTGAGTTCATTTAGTTCATTTTCATTTAATTTGACCAGCGGTGGCCTTAAATCTGATTTGCATATTCCCAAAATTTCAAGAGCTGCTTTTATACATGTTGGATTTGGTTGCTTGAACAATGCTTTGAAAAGCAGAAAAAGTTTGTTGTGTATTTCCTTTGCTGAATTTATTTTACCCGCAAAGTAGGAATTTATCATCTCTTTAATTTCATTTCCTACAATATGGCTGGCTACGCTTATTACACCAATTGCACCTATAGATAACATTGGAAGGGTTAAACTGTCATCACCGCTATATATAAGGAACTCATCATGGGCAAGTTGTATTACCATTGAGGTTTGTTCAAGATTCCCTGTTGCATCCTTGTAACCAATTATATTTTTATGTTTGTAAGCAAGATCAGCAGTTGTTACTGGATCCATATTAATTCCTGTACGACCAGGAATGTTATAGAGAATTATAGGAAGTGAAGTACTTTTTGCAATTTCACCAAAGTGTTTTAAAAGCCCTGACTGATTTGGTTTGTTGTAGTAAGGAACCACTGACAATATTCCGTCAACATCAAGTTTTTCAGCTTCTTTTGTTGCTTCAACAGCAGTTTGTGTGGAATTAGAACCAGCTCCAAGAATAAATTTCACCTTATTACCTACACATTTTTTAACAAATTTACAAAGCTCTCTTTCTTCATCGTGAGACAGTGTAGGACTCTCTCCGGTTGTCCCTGCTACGACTATACTGTCTGTTCCATTTTTAATAAGGTGATCTATCAGTTTTTCTGTTGATTCAAAGTCAATTTTAAGGTCACTATTAAAAGGCGTGACCATTGCAGTAAGTATTTGTCCAAAAGGGTTTTTCATCAGTGTTTTAGCTAATAACTATATATTGACATCTGATAATCGTCAATGGATTTTATTTTTTGTTTAGGATTTTCAGTTACTCCCTTTAAGGCAATTTAATAAGGGGGTGTAAATTTTACAGGTGAGCCCATTTACCAACATCTGGCTTTCGCTCCTCTATCCAAGAACTGACGGACCCTTCGTCGCTCAGCCAGATGGATAAATAGGCTAATTTGGCTCATTCGGGATTTGTTTACAGACTCTTGTAACAATTTTGTTGTAATATACAGGTATGGTTCAACAAGAGCATAAAATTCGCCTTGCAATCCTTGGTGCTACTGGAAATGTAGGCCGTAAGTTTCTAGAAATTCTGGAACAAAGAAATTTTCCGATTAGTAGTTTAAAACTTCTGGCATCTGAAAAATCTGTTGGTAAAATGGTTCAGTTTCAGGGGAAGGAATACAAGGTTGAACTTGCAACAAAAAATAGTTTTAAAGATGTTGATATTGTTCTTGCTTCTGCAGGAGCTTCTGTGAGTAAGGAGCTTGCACCTCATGCTGTTAAGGCTGGTGCAGTAATAATAGACAATAGCTCAGCTTTCAGAATGGAACAAAATGTACCTCTTGTTGTAGCAGGAGTAAATGATCATGTGTTGAAAAAACACAAAGGTATAATTGCAAATCCTAACTGTACTACTGCTCAGCTTGTTGTTCCCCTTAAAGCCCTTCATAAACTGGCTGGTTTGAAAAGGGTTATAGTAAGTACTTATCAGAGTGTATCTGGAGCAGGTAAGTCTGCAATGGACGAGCTTACTGAGCAATCAAAAAACCATCTTTCAGAGAATAACTATAGTTTTAAAGCTATTAACAGAAAATTTGCATTTAATGTAATTCCACACATTGACACTTTTCTTGAAGATGGTTATACAAAAGAAGAAGCAAAGGTTATAAATGAATCCAGGAAAATACTTGAACTACCTGACTTGAGTATTACCTGTACTGCTGTAAGAGTGCCAGTTTATATAGGTCATAGTGAGAGTGTAAATGTTGAGTTAAATCATCCAGCTACTAAAGAACAAATTTTAAAAGCATTTAAAGGTTTTCCTGACTTAGAAGTTTTTGATGAACCTTCAGAATCAAAATATCCTATGGCAATTGATATTGCCGGGACAGATCCTGTTTATATTGGTCGCATCAGGGAAGATAAGTCTAATCCAAATACTTTCAACATGTGGATTGTTGCTGATAACCTAAGAATTGGTGCAGCATTAAATGCTGTCAGAATTGCTGAAGAACTCTTAAAACAAAATCTTTTAAAGATCTCAGTAGTTTGACTGGCAGCTTAGTTTCCAGAGTGTAATTCTTTCTGGTCCTGTTATTGTTAAATCTTTATTAATAAACAGTTTCATAAAAATTATTTCAATGTCTTTTAATTCTTTATTTGTGCCACGATTTATACTATTCCACTTATGGCAAAGATATCTTGAGAAATAAAAACACTTTAATGATCTTTCCTTGGTTCTTAAATGGGTCGTAAAATTTACCCATCGGGTATTTTTATAAGTCTTTGAAATAAGTGTAGGTGTTTCAAACGATACTGGTTCACCGTTTTTGTTTAAATCAATATTACTTCCGTCTGAAAGTATACCTGAAAAAATATACCATCCTGCTGAAGATAAAGGCGAAGCAAACATGGCCCACTTCTGGGTTAATCCGAGCGTAGGATTAATCCATTTGAATTCATCAGGGATTTTAATTTTTTTATATACTGTACTTATGTTTGATATGGTTACGAATATAAGTAAACAAGCTGCTATTATTTCTAGAGCAAGTGGTGATTTAATATTAGGCCTTGAAGGTGGAAATATTTCAATAAGTGCCAGGAATAATTTATTTGTGATTAATTCGGATACAAAATTATTTTTAACTATATCAAATTTTGATTTGAAATCTTTAAAAGAATAAAACAACTTATCCCAGACAATGCCTGGGATAAAAGGCACCATCATTAAAGAACTCTCAAAAGGAAAAAGCTGTAAATTTAAACATAAACCAAAGCCAATCTGAATAGTAGTAAATAAAATGAGTAATATAATCCTGAATATAGGGTTCCATACAGGGATAAATAAAAATACTGGACCAAGAAATTCAAGCCAGTAAACAAAATAAGTAAGCGAGTTTGTAATTAAAGGATAATTTTTAATAAATAAACCAAAAGGTTTTACTATCTTTATATCAGATAGCGCATGACTAACTGCATTTCCTGTTTCATGCCATTCAGCTCCGGTTTTCAGAAGAGCAGCAAAAAAATATACAAAAGCTACCTGTAAAAGAATAGCTGTACTACCAATAGAAAATATTTGCTTTGGTTGTTCTTTATCTGGATTCATTAAGCTATCAATGGAATATTTCACCCCGAGAGGTAAAAACATACTCCAAAAAAGTATTAATCTTAAGATGATGTCACCCGCATAAGTAATGGCTGGATTTCTGAAATACAATGAGTGATTAAAAATCCAGACAAGAACTGTTGCAAAGCGGGTTTTATAACCAAATAACAAAAACATAGCACTAATTCCATGAAGCAGAAACAATATCACCTGAAATGCATAAGTACCACTAATAAAGTGAATTGAGATATCCCAGGGACTGGCTAACTTGTCCATCTGAAAGATTCTAGGAAAGGCTCCATAATCAGTAAAGAAGATTTCAATATCCTCGAATCGTAAGATTAAATCAGCAATAACAACTATAGCCAAGCAGATTCTAAAAATAGCCAACGACCTAACATCTATTCCAAGGATCATTTCCAAAACATTTTTTATGGGAAACATTTTCATAAATGATAAATTATTCTACCTGCATTCTGACTTATAGAAAGATACCTTTTCGTATCTGTTTGATTCGTCAGCCTCTAAAGTATTTTCTTTTACTATAAAAATCTCAATCTCTTTTAGTGCTTCTTCTCTGGAGTGAGTTTTATTCCAGCTGTTGCACAAATAACGACCAAGATAAATGCATTTTAGATTTAAATCCAATTCTGGTAAACGTGCTATATAAAATAACCATCTGGCACTTTTATAGGTTGATGAAATTATTTTTGGTTTAGTGAAATCCATTGATTTTATTGGGTTATTACTTTTCAGATCTATAAATGTATCATTGGCTAACCTGCCTACAATTTCAGTCCATGCAGGAGTATTGCTTAAGACAGTGTACATTCCCCAACGTTGATTAATATTTAAAACTCTTCCCATGATGTATGCATTTATTGGAATTTTTATGATTAGTTTTACATTGTTTATATTAAAGGCTAAAACATAAATTAAAAAGAAACCAACCATGAGATTGTAAATTATAGGCAGAATAAGTGAATCCTTAATAAAAAGAGGTGTTTGATATGTGTAAAACTGCTTAAGAGGAATATTGTTAACCAGCGTATAAATATTGTTGTTTAATCTTCTGATAAGAGAGTTTGGTTTATAAAATTTTAAATGGACATAGTCCCAGAAACTACAAGGCAAATATATAATCATCATGGCACAGCTAGTCCATGGGAATAATTCCAGCCTTAAAGAACTCCCTATTCCTAGCTGCAATAAACAGAAAAGAATTATTGTTATAATGCGGATCTGTCCAGTAAAAAAAGGAAAAAATAAAAAAAATGGTCCTATAGATTCAAGCCACCAAACATAGTATGTAAGAAGTTTTAATAGATTAGGGAACTGCGAAAGAAAAATACCAAATGGTAGTGCTGCTTGATCATTTACAAGTGCTTTGTATATTGCTGTTCCATCTTCATGCCATTCCGTGCCTGATTTGAGTAGTGCAGTAAAGATGTAAACTAAAGCAGGTTGTATAAGAAGAGCAAGTGTGGCAAATGATAAAATTTGTTGTGGGTATTTGAATGAATCAGAGCGCTTAACAGAATCTATTGACCATTTTCCATTCATAGGTAAGAACATACTCCAGAAAAGTAAAAGTCGGATAGCATCATCACCACCATATAAAATTAGCGGGTTGCGAATATGAAGCGATGAGTGAAAAAACCAAATAAGAATGGTTGCCAGACGAGTTTTAAATCCTATTAAAAAACAAACAGCAAATATTCCTTCTGTGATAAATAAAATCTGCTGAAAATAAACATTTCCATTAATAAGGTGTATGGAAATGTTCCATTGACTTATATATTTGCTTATAAGAAGTGCCCTTGGTAGGATACCGTTATCTGTGTAAAATGCTTCTAGATCTCTTGAACGTAAGATCAGATCCAATATAACCAGAATTCCTATTGCTATTCTAAGAGCAGCCAGAGATCGAATATCTATACCTGCCAGCTCATTTATTTTATATTTGAATACTTTCCAGATAAGGCTTTTCATATAAATGTTTTGCTTTAAGCCTTACTTCATTATATATACAGTGATATCACCCTAAAACGGGTTTATTAAAGATTTGGGCTTGTTGTTATGGAAGGTTAAATTCTGTTTAAGGTAAGTATTCAGTGGGTATAAATCTTGTTAACAAAGGTGTCAAATTTAGTTTTAAAGTTTCTTTGTAGGTATAGAAACAATTAAGGATGACTATATGCAAAAGGTAATTGAAAATTTTGGACTACATGAACTGATTTTTGCAATGGTTCTTGTTATTGGAATAATCAGATATTTTGTTTAGTAGTTTTACGGCAGGATTTATCAGGCTAGATTAGTAGTTTTTCTATCAATTGAATATCGTAACAACGTCTCAATAAATGATATTGATGTTAATATTGTCTAGTACTTTTATGGATACAGACAAAGTTAAACAGGCACTATCAAAGGTAAATGATCCTGAATTAAATCAAGATTTAATAACATTAAATATGGTCAAGGATATAAAGCTTGATGGTGACAAACTTTCATTGACTGTTATGTTAACTACCCCTGCTTGTCCATTGAAAGCAGTTATTGAAGAAGATTGTAGAAAAGCACTTACAGGGGCTGGTTTTAAAAATGAAAACATAAAAATAAATATGGGCAGTGAAGTACGTAAACATGGTGTACAAGGTAAAGAGCTCCCACAGGATATCAAACAAGTAATTGCAATTAGTTCGGGAAAAGGTGGAGTAGGAAAAACAACTGTTTCTGTAAATATAGCAATAGCTCTTTCTCAAATGGGAGCAAAGGTTGGACTTTTAGATGCAGATATTACCGGACCAAATGTTCCTATAATGCTTGGAGATCAAGAACCACCAACAGTAGAAAACGGAAAAATTACACCAAAAGAAAGATATGGAATCAAATATATTTCGATGGGAGTGTTAACTCCACCAGATAAACCAGTTATATGGCGTGGTCCAATGTTAGATGGTGTAATAAGACAGTTTCTACGAGATGTTTTATGGGGACAACTTGATTATTTGTTAGTAGATCTCCCTCCGGGCACAGGTGATGCACATTTAACTACATGCCAAGCAATGCCTCTTGCTGGAGGTGTAATAGTAACTACTCCACAGGATGTTTCACTCTTAGATTCAAGGAAATCAGTAAACATGTTTAAACAAATGAGAGTGCCGATTTTAGGAATAGTAGAAAATATGAGTTATTTTATTTGTACCAAGTGTGATGAAAGGCATGAAATATTTAGTTATGGTGGCGGGGAAAAAGCTGCTAAAGAACTTGGTGTCCCATTTTTAGGAAGGATTCCAATTCAACTTGATGTAAGAACTGGTGGTGATTTAGGAAGACCAATAACGTATGAAAAACAGAATCATGAAATCTCTAAAATATTTAAAGAAGTAGCTAAACAGATTGCAGCAAGTGCGTCTGTAACAACTATAAATTCAATACAACCAGTGATTTCAGTCTAGTGTCCATTTATAGTTGATCATCACATAACTTTCTTAAATATTCGTAACTGTAAATTCCAGTACTATGACCATCTGACCAGTAAAAAGACAAAGCATAATTTCCAACAACTTCAACCTTTACCATATTAATATCTTCTGGTATATCTTCTAATTTAACTAGTTTCTCTCGTGTAATCTCATGTTTGCAGAGCGCACATTGACAATAATATCTAAGTGATCGTAGATTATAAATGTACTCTTTATTATCAGACCATAGAACTTTTAGCTCATTTGGAGAGTGACGTGTAACTGATTTCGGAATTAGATAATCCATATTTTCTTTAATATATCAAACTTCTGTTTACACTAAAGATTAATCCAGCTCCTGGATAGTTTTAAGTGACATGTTAGTAAATATTTGTTAATATATCTCTCATGTCAAGTGCTGAAAATATTGAACTTCAGGAAAAGGACACTGATCAGGGTGAAAATCTTTTGGCTAAGTTGGCTCTTGAAGCAGAGCTGGCTGATTATTCGCCAGTAAAAGGCTGTATGGTGATAAGACCTTATGGTTATTCCATTTGGGAGCAGATTCAGTCAGCACTGGACAAAATGATAAAGGAAACCGGACATCAGAATGCATATTTCCCACTATTTATACCTGAAAGTTTTTTACAGAAGGAAGCAGAGCATGTAGAAGGATTTGCTCCTGAATGTGCAGTAGTAACTTATGCAGGCGGGAAAGAACTTGAAGAAAGACTTGTTATAAGACCGACATCTGAAACGATTATTAACCATATGTTTAGCAAGTGGATTAAGTCTTACAGAGACTTGCCTGTTCTTATTAATCAGTGGGCAAATATTGTCAGGTGGGAAATGAGAACAAGGCTTTTCCTGAGAACTACTGAGTTTCTCTGGCAGGAAGGACATACAGCACATGCAACATATGAAGAAGCTATTGAAGAAACAAAAAAAATGCTGCAGGTATATAAAACTCTGAGTGAAGAATATCTTGCTATTCCTGTTATTGATGGTGAGAAGACAGAGAGAGAAAGATTTGCAGGTGCAGTAAAAACTTATTGTATTGAAGGGCTCATGAAAGATGGCAAATCACTTCAGATGGGAACCTCTCATTACCTGGGACAAAATTTTTCAAAAGCATTCGATACTAAATTTCAGGATCAGAACGGACAGCTGCAGTTTGTTTATCAGACGAGTTGGGGTGTTTCCACGAGGCTTATTGGTTCAGTAGTAATGACTCACCATGATGAAAAAGGACTTAAACTACCCCCTAAAATTGCACCGGTTCAGATTGTTATAGTACCTATTTATAAAGAGTCAACAGAAAAGGATATTGTTTTGAAGAAATGTAAAGAAGTTGAAGATATTTTAAGCTCTGATTTCAGAATAAAAACAGATTCAAGAGATCAGTACAGCCCAGGCTGGAAATTTAATCACTGGGAGCTAAAAGGGGTGCCAATTCGCATAAATTTAGGGCCAAAAGATGTTTCTTCAAATGTTGTTGAAATTGTAAGAAGAGATACAGGAGAAAAACTTAGAAATATACCACAAGAAGGACTAAGACAGTATTTGTTGAAATTGTCAAATGAGATACAGGAAAACCTGTTTAGACAAGCAAAGGAATTTCTTTTAAAAAATACATTTGTGATTAACAATGAAAAAGAATTTGTAAAAAAAATTGAAAGTGGAGGCTATCTTGTTTGTTTTTGGTGTGAAAGCAGCACATGTGAAGAAAATATAAAGCTGAAAACAAAAGCAACAGTCAGATGTATTCCGTTTAAATTGCCAGTTGACCAAAATCAAGAAGAAGGTTACTGTATCTCATGTAATAAAAAAACCAATCTCAAAGTTTTATTTGCAAAAGCATATTAGAAAAATAAATTAAAAAATAAAAAATTCAAGGAGAGAACATGATAACAGCTTCTCAATTATCTGGCGGTATTAATCCAAGTCAAACTGAAGAGATACCCTGGAAAATTCTTGTTGTTGATGATGAAGCATCAATAAGAAGAATAGTAGCTTTCAGACTTCAACAAAATGGTTATCAAATTTTAACTGCAACCAATGGTGTTGAAGCACTTGAGATGTTTAATCAGACTTTGCCGGATCTTGTAATTGTAGATCTTATGCTCCCTGAAATGAGTGGCTTTGAATTAACTGAGCAAATCAGAAAAAAATCTTATGTACCTCTGATTATTCTTTCTGCAGCGAATGATGAACAAAGTATAATTCGTGGGCTTGAGCTTGGAGCAGATGATTTTATTAAAAAGCCCTTCAGTCCGCTTGAGCTTGAGATCAGGATAAGAGGTCTTCTTAAAAGAATTGGAAGAGTCCATTCAGTAGAAGAACAAACGCAAAACCAGAGTACCCATGTAGGTCAGGTTATAACCCTTGAAGACGTAAAGATTGATATTGCAAGAAGACAGGTTTTCAGAAAAGGGCAAAGAATACACCTTACAGAGAAAGAATTTGCTCTTCTTGAAACACTGGTTAAATATGCCGGAGAACCTATGACACATGAGCATTTACTTGAAGAAGCATGGGGTTTTCCCGTCAGGACACAGTCTGATGTTTATATAGTTAGGACCCATGTTAGCAGGTTAAGAAGTAAATTAGAAGATAATCCCGATGAACCAACTTTAATCCAAACCGTCAGAGGGATTGGATATAAATTACCAAAAGTAGGATAGAAATTAATAAAATAGAAAATATGGTTTTAAAGAAATTAATAATTTTCTTTACACTTTTTTTATTTGCTTTCTCATCATCTTCATGTGTTAAGCAAAGAAAAACATACGAGCATTTTAATGTAAAAGATATGAAAGTAGCCCTTGTCGTATCAGGTCCATTAAATGATTCTTCATGGAATATTGCTGCATATAATGGATTAAAAAGATTTCAAAATGATTATAAAGTGAATATTTCTGTTGTAGAGAAAGTTAATTTATCTGATTCAGAGATTGTATTTTCCCGCCTTGCAGAACAAAAATATGATCTTATTATTGCAATTGGCTATGAATATGGTTTTATACTTGGGAAAATTGTACAGTCTTTTCCAAAAACATTTTTTTGTGTCATAGGTGGCGAGGTATATAAATCTGATAATCTTTGTTCATTTGGTTTTAAAGATGAGCAATATGGCTATCTTATAGGTGTAGCTGCCGGACTAAATACAGCGACAAATAAGGTTGGAATTGTAGTTGGTAAAAAACTGCCTGCAATTGAAAGAACAATTATAGGTATGCGGCATGGTTTGAGAGCAGTAAACCCTAAAGCAGATCTTGTTGTTTCTTATATAAATTCATGGAATGACATAACAAAAGGGAAAGAAGCTGGTGTAGCTCAGATTAATACTGGCGTGGATGTTATAACTCATTTGGCTGATAATAGTGGAATTGGTGTTATAAAAGCTGCTGAAGATGCTGATATCTCAGCTATTGGAGCTATAACTGATCAACACGACCTTGCGCCAACTACTGTTATTACAAGCGGTATTCAGGATGCATCACAACTTGTTTATCTTGTAGGAGAATTTTATAAAGAACAAAATCTCCAGCCCAAAGTTTATCGCTTTGGTTTAAAAAATCAGGTTATTGATCTTGCACCAAGCAGAGGTAATATTGAACCTGGAACTGAAACCAGAATAAACAGAATTAAAGATGAGCTTTCTGAAAATGAAGTTAATGTTGATTATTAATTTCAGGAAAATATTCTTGTAAGAACTAATTTTGTGTGAAGATAATTTATACCACCCTGCCAGTACAATATATAAGGCTCCCGCATTGGTCCGTCACATGAAAGCTCAATTGTAGAGCCTTCTATAAATGTGCCGCCTGCCATTATAACTTCATCCTCATAGCCGGGCAATTTACATCCTACAGGTGTCAGATGACTGTTAACAGGACTGTTTGATTGAACCGTTTTACAGATTTTTTCAAGCATGTTTTTATTTTTTAGTTTAATAGCTACCACGATATCTGTCTTTCTCTCAGTTGATTTTGGATTTACTTCATACCCAGCTTGTTCAAAACAATAGCTTGTAAGGGATATTCCTTTTAATGTCTGGATAATGATATGAGGTGCATAAAATAAACCCTGAAATATAAGTCTGGTTATATCAAACATGCAGCCACCTTTACTCCCTATACCTGGAGCAGTAAGCCTTTCAGCTGAAAGCTGAACAAGTTCTTTTTTCCCTGCAATATATCCCCCTGCAGGAACTATTCCCCCACCAAGATTTTTGATAAGTGAACCACAGGTTATATCTGCACCAACATCAGTAGGTTCCTTTTCTTCCGTAAACTCTCCAAAACAATTATCAACGAAACAAATTATGTCTTTATTTATGTTCTTTACAATTGAAATAATTTTTTCAATATCATTAATAGATAATGATTTTTGCCAGTGATAGCCTTTTGATCTCTGGATGAAAACCATTTTTGTACTTTTTGTAATATAGTTTGGTATTTGTTCTATGTCTGCTTCAAAATTGTTTTTTAATGGAATTTCTTTGTATTTGATCCCTAGATCTATAAGTGAACCTTTTTTATTATTTTTTATTCCAATGACAGGATGCAATGTATCGTATGGAGAACCACACATGGATACTAATTCATTCCTGGGAGAAAGACATCCAAATAAACAACATGAAATGGCATGCGTGCCAGAAACAAAATGTGGTCTTACTATGGCAGCTTCTGTATTAAATATTTTTGCAAATATTTTGTCAAGTTTTTCTCTTCCAAGATCATCATGTCCATAGCCTGTAACCCAGCTAAAGTGCTGTTCACCTACTTTTTCTTCAATAAAAGTATTTATAACCTTGGAAAAATTTACTTCTTCAATTTTTTCAAGCAATCTAAAATATGACTGCAGCGATTCTTCGCCACTTTTCACATAGTTTGCACCACTTGAAACAAGCCCCTTAGTTTTAGTACTTACATTACTGTTCATTTATTTATTAGTTCTCCAAATAAAGCCCAGGACTTTGCTTGAGTTATCTTTATATTAACCAGTTTTCCGATTAATTTATTTTCACCCTCGAAATTTACTACTCTATTTCCTCTTGTTTTTCCTGTCAGGCGGTTCTCGTTTCTTGTGCTTTTCCCCTCAACAAGAATTTCCTGATTTGTATTAAGAAGATTTTTATTTTTCTTTTCAAGAACCTCATTTACTACTGAATTTAGATATCGTAATCTTGCATTTTTTTCTTCTTCAGGAATTTGTTCCTTCCATTCTGCTGCAGGAGTATTTTTTCTTGGTGAATAAGCAGCTGTGTTACAGGCATCAAATTGTATATCCTGAACTGCTTTAATAGTGTTCATGAATTGTTCTTCAGTTTCACCTGGAAAACCAACTATAAAATCACTTACTATTGCTGCATCTGCCATCTTTTTCCTGATTTTTTCTGTCATTTGTTTGTATTTTTCCACTGTATAAACCCTTGCCATTCTTTTCAGAACAGTATCATCACCAGACTGCATTGGAACAAGAAAATATTCACATGCTTTTGGTAATTCAGCTATAGTGTCAATAAGTTCATCTGTTACATGAAATGGGTGCCCTGTAATAAATCTGATTCTTTCAATACCGTTGACATTATGAACAAGCCTAATGAGTTTTGCAAGCGAATATTCAGGATCATCAGGGATATATCCAAAGGTTGCTTTTTCTTTTGAGTAGTTTGAAGAAAGATCATAACCATACGCTGTGACATTTTGTCCAAGTAATGTTACTTCTTTAAATCCTTCTTCCCCCAGTCTTTGAATCTCTTTTAAAATATCTTCAGGTTTTCTGCTTATTTCTCTTCCCCTGACATTAGGGACTATGCAATATGTGCAGTTAAAATTACAACCAAGAATTACATTTACCCATGCTGTTGCTTTTGTCTGCCTTATTATAGGTAGTTCAGGCAGTTCAAATGGAAGCTCTTCGAATATTTCACAAACCTTTTCTCCTTTTTCTGCTTTCTTTACAAGTTCAGGAAGTCTGTGAATATTGTTTGTACCAAAAACAATATCTATATATGGAAATCTTGACTGTAAATATTCTCTTTTATCCTGTGAAACACACCCGCCAACCCCAAGAAGAAGTTTTGGATTAGCTTCTTTTTCTTTTCTCAGTTTTCCAAGATGACCATAAAATCTTTCATTTGCAGCTTCTCTTATAGTACAGGTGTTAAAAATCACAAGATCTGCTTTTTTAATATCTTCTATAGGAATGTAATTAATTTCATTAAGCAGTCCAAGCATATGCTCTGAATCTGCTTTATTCATCTGGCAGCCAAGAGTCTCAATATAAACGCGTTTCATAGGATATAAATTATAGTTTAATTTGTCTTGAAAGTTATTGATTTCGTAAGATTAAATCTACAAAAACACTACACAAGGTTACATTATTTGTAAATTCTCATTACATTCTTTTTGTTAGCATAAGGACCAAGAAAGAAATTTGTAATGAGAGTGCAAGGTCCTAATCTGGCTTCTGGTAATGCTGGCGCAGTTGCTGCTGCTCAAATGGAGCTTGGTAGGTTGTCGGCGGGTGTTTCAAAAGCGCTTAATAAATTTGTTCATAATAATCGTAATAAGCCACTTACAACCTCCACTCTGGATAAAGTCCAAGGAAGATTTTGGTCAGGGAATAATGAAGATCAAGTTGCTGCTAGTAGCTTAACGGAAAAACTTTGGGAGGTATCAGCTGGTGCTGTAACTGCAGTAATTGAAGCACAATCAGAAAAACAAGGGATTAAAAATCATAACTTTGCTAAGGTACCTGTTATAGGCAGTACAAGAGAAGGTCTTGATATTGTCATTGGATTTAAAGATAAAGGGGAAGAATTAGAAGCAGTTTCACTGGATGTAAACCCTGGTGGTTCTTCAATAAATGTTGCAAGAGCGCTAACAAATTTTGGCACGCCGTTTGAGCTTGTTGGTATTGCAGGTTTGGGTGATGTAGGAAGACAATTTTTAAAAGCGCTTGAAAAAGAAGGAATAAATACGGATGATCTTTATAGGGTTTCAGAAGATACAAGATTTCATTTTAGTACTGCAGTAAATGGTAATGAGTACTGGTTAGTATCCAGATCCCCAAAACTTAGTTCTACTGAGGTTGACCAGTTTACAGATGTACTTCTTGCAGCTTGTACTAAAAATGAGAAAGAAATATTAGCTTTGGCAAATAACTCACCTAATGGTGCAAATGAAATGTATATGCCTGAGATTATAGAAGAAACACAAGATAAACACGGTATGTTTGTAATTTATGATCCAAAGTTTAGAGCAATTAGTCCTGGAGAAATGCATGCAGTATTGTGGAAAGGACCTGGCATGATTAAGCCAAATCTTTCTGAGCTTGGGCAGATTGTAAACATAGATGCTGAGGCATTAAGAAATGACAGGGATTTATTAATTCATATGGCTCAACAAATGCTCAAACAATATGGTATAAAAATGGCTCTTATTTCAATGGATAAAGATGGTGCGCTTTTAATAGATAAAAAACGTGTTGCATATGCACCAGCTCCGCAAATTAAAGTTGCAAGCCCTGGTTGTGCTGGAGATACTGGCATTGCTGCTGTTATTGATATTACAAAAAAACGTAATTTCATGCCTGGGAAACTGACTGATCCACAATTTAAAAGAGTCTTAGGTGCTTTTGTTGCAGGAGGTGCTGCTACTGCGGCAAAGCCTGGGAGTAATATTGCCACTCTTAAGGAAATGCAGGAACTTGAAAAAGATGTAAAACCAATATTTGTTTAACGTTGTAATCTTCTAAATAAATCTGAAGCAGGACTAGTAATTCTGTCTAAAAACAAAATACCATCCAGATGATCCAGTTCATGCTGAATAGCATGTGCTTCAAAATCAACAGTTTCAAGAGATTTGTTTTCTCCTTTTATATCCTGGTAATTAACTTTTATCTTCATTGCCCTTTTTACATTTGCTGTAAAATCTGGAATACTAAGACATCCTTCCCGTACAATCTTAAAGTCTGAAAATTCTATAATTTCAGGATTTATAAGAACAAGCAAATTTTTTCCAGGAACAGGTTTTCTAGCTCTTGAAACATCAATAAGAATAATTCTTTGAAGACTTCCGGTCTGCGGTGCTGCTAAACCAACACAGTAATTATGACTCAATATAGTGTCTTTTAGATCCTCAACAAATACTTCAAGATTTTTATCAAAAACAGTTACCGGTTTACAAACCTTCTTGAGTATTGGATCGGGAAATTCAAGAACATTTAATATTGCCATGGATATAAGATTATAGATTTATTTATAAACTGGCTACTTCTTCAAGCTCATATTTGATTTCAACATTTAAACTGGATGCAATTTTATTTAAATCATCCCCAAGTTTTTTCGTATCAACTTTGTAAGGAACTTCAGCTTCAAGGTACATTATATAGATTGGGTTATTTTCATTTCCAAATCTTCTTGTACTTAGATCGGTGATATTTATATTGTTTTTTGCAAGGAGATTTGTAACCTGGT
This sequence comes from Candidatus Melainabacteria bacterium SSGW_16, assembly GCA_004769085.1. Lineage (GTDB taxonomy): Bacteria > Cyanobacteriota > Vampirovibrionia > 2-02-FULL-35-15 > 2-02-FULL-35-15 > SSGW-16. The sequence continues at coordinate 6,326 of DUDS01000042.1, read as the reverse complement.
AAACAATACCAGGTTTGTCAGCCCCATATAGGTGAATAACACACAATTGTCCTGGATCTGAGTGTTTTCGGTAGATATCTTCATGGCTTAACTGATGGGCATGAACAGTTAGTCTTCTTTCCTTACAGATAGTATTAAAAAGACTTTGAACTTTCTCGGTAGTCTGCTCCGGGCCGGTAGATATTAAAAGCAGCATTGCAAACTGGTTTCCGATTATTGTGTGGGAAGAATCATTTATATTTGCACCTAGTTCAAACAGGGCCTTTGTAATGTCTGAAACAATTCCAATGCTGTCTGTGCCAAGTACAAATATTGCAAAATAATTCTTTAAATTTGTCATATCAGTTCCCAGGATTTTCATTATTCTACTTTTAGTGAAATGGAAAATCAATAATTATTTTTTATTCTGTTTAATTAACTACTGTAAAAGGCTTAATAAGCAGTTTCTGCTAATGCTTTAACGTTCGTAAGGTCTTCTTTTAACTTGGTTAACAAATTAAATCCTTCTTCCCTTGAGTTAATCTGGCAAATTTCTGCTCTTATCTTTGCAGAGTTTGGCATTCCTTTTGTATAGTTTGCAAGATGTCTCCTGGCTTCTCTTACTCCAGTATTTTCACCTTTTATTTTTATAAGCTCATCCAGATGTAAAATCGCAAGATTAACTTTTTCAATATCTGAAGGCTCATCTAAGTGCTTGCCAGAGCTTAAAAACTCATTTATTTGTTTTGATAGCCATGGCATTCCCATAGTTGCTCTTGCTATGGCTACACCATCGCAGTTAGTGATTTCAATTAATCTTAGTGCATCTTCAGGGCTATTAATATCTCCATTCCCAAATACAGGAACTGAAACTGATTGTTTTACTTTTGATATTGCATTCCAGTCTGCTTTACCTGAATAACCTTGCTCTTTTGTTCTTCCATGAACAGTAAATCCTTTAACTCCAATCTGTTCAAGTTTTTTTGCAAGCTCAGGTGCATTTTTTTCACACTCATTCCATCCCAAACGCATTTTAACTGTAACTGGTGTTTTTACAGAATCTACTACTGCTTTAGCAATTTTTACTGCCAGTTCAGGTTCCCTCATAAGAGCTGCTCCGTCTTTTCCTTTTGTAATTTTAGGAGCAGGACAACCCATGTTTATATCAATAAAATCTGCCCCTTCTTCTTCTGCAATCCTTGCAGCATTAACCATTGCTTCTGCTTCATGTCCGAATAACTGAATACCAACAGGATGCTCATCTGAGGAAAGCTTCATCCGATATTGCTCCGGGTTATACATAAGTGCTTTTGAACTAATCATTTCAGTTGCTATTAGTGAGTCTTTATCAAATACTCTTACCATTTTCCTGAAAGCCAGATCAGTTACACCAGCCATTGGAGGTATATAAACAAATGAATTTAATTCGAGATTTCCAATTTTTATTTTTTTCATAAGCTACCTTTTAAGAATATAATTTACCGGTCCATCTGCAACGGAATCTATTTCCATCATTGCGCCGAATTCTCCTGTAACAACTTTAACATTTAATTTTCTGCATTCATCTATAAACTGATTATATAGCTCTTCAGCAATCTCAGGTTTTGCAGATTTTGTAAATGAAGGTCTTCTGCCTGATTCTCCTAAGTCTGCTGGCAGAGTGAAATTTGAAATAACCATTAATGAACCATTTATATCTGTTAATGAAAGATTCATTTTGCCGTCTTTATCAGTAAATGTCCTTAAATTAAAGATTTTATTTATTGTCCATTGAATTTTATTTAAATCATCACCATCTTCAAACCCAATATATAAAAGAAGTCCAGCATCAATCTCATCACCAGAGTTCCCATTAATTTTTACTTTTGCTTCTTTAACTCTTTGGATTAAGGTAATCATGATGTTTATCTAAAGCTTAAATATTTCTAATGATTTATTTTAACCATTGATTTTCATTTTAGTACTTTGTTACTATCGGCTTATAAAAGCTAAATAAACAATATTTAAGACTTATATATATTACAGGGGGTATTTATGAGTGTATGGTTAAGAGTAATTACTTTAGGATTGTGCGGCAGAGGAAATAGTCAGGAACCGACAGGTATACTAGGCGAGCAAAGGGCTGCGGATACATCATCACCTGATCCAACATTAGTAGATAATACAGTTGTTCCTGAACAATCAACAGGGACAGATGCTCTGCCTCAAAAACCTTGCAGGTTAACTGATAGAGAAAAAGAAACTATACAGTCATATAGAGATGTTAATTATGCTAGAACTCTTGTTCGGCTTGGACAGGAGCGAGCAAGAGCATTAAACTTTCTGAGAGACTTTGAACAAGATACCTATCTAAGTGAAGCAATATCTGAATTAAGAGAAGAAAGCCCATTTAGAAAAAAACTAGAACAAAGTGATGCTAAAACTTTTGAAGATGCTTTAGATTTAACATCTGATTGGCAAGAAGTGCATAATCTACTTTCTGCAGCTGGAAAAGCAGCAGTCAGAAAATATGTAACACCGAAATATCCTGAGAATAAAACAGGAAGTTATTATAAGAGCCCTAGAGATGGCAGTGAGGTACAATTTGAGACTGCTTCACCTTATAGCCTTCATGATGATTTAAAAGAGTTCAGAAAACAGTATGGTGAAATTAAAAAATTGGCTGGTCTTCAATAAGTTCTATTTACTATAACAAGAGTTAAAACTATAATTTATAGATTGGTGCAGTCTATAGTTAATAAACTCAGTAAATATATTCTAAGTGGTGAACTAATAATAGTTCCTACCGATACTGTCTATGGTTTGGTTTGTAGATATGATTCAAGAAAAGCAGTAGATAAAATATATAAACTAAAAAAAAGAACCAGAAAAAAACCATTGATTTTACTTGGTTATCATTGGCAAAGCTTAAAGAAGTTTGTAAATCTGAAACTTGTCAGCTCTGTAATTTTGAAAAAATATATAAAGAAATGGCCTGGCGCTCTCACTCTTGTCTTGCCTGCATCAAAACACGTTCCGGTTTATTTAAATAAGGGATTTTCAACAATAGGAGTAAGAGTACCTGGCAATGAATTTTTACTAGAGGTTTTAAAAAAGTCTCCTGGGAAAGTACTTGCAAGTACAAGTGCAAATATTTCAGGAAAGAAAGATGTTAAAGAAATTGCACAAAAGGTTAAATTATTTGTTACTGCAAAAAAAGGTGAAATGTCTGGAAAGCCTTCAAAAATTGTGAAAGTTATAGATAATAAAACAACAATATTGCGTTAGGTTTTATTTTCAATCCACCCGCCACCAAGAAGTACCTCATCACTTTCATCATAAAACACACATGCCTGACCAGGGGTTATTGCAGACTGTGGTTCATCGAAAGCAACTTTGATTTTATTGTTGTCTAGCATTTGAACTTTTGCAGGATATGTTTTACTGTTATATCGGACTTTTGCCATAACTTTCATTGGTTCATGGGTTCTTGGAATCATGGGCTCAATCCAATTCACATCTTTTGCGATTAACTCATATCCGTCAAGCTCATCTTTAGTACCTGCATAAACAATATTGTTATCGATATCCAGACTTACTACATAAAGTGGCTCTGTATATGCAATTCCAAGACCTTTTCTTTGCCCTATTGTGTAATTGTGGGTACCATGATGAACCCCGATAATTTTTCCTGTTTTATTTTCAACTATACAACCTTCTTTTGGGTCAAGAAATTTATTAAGAAAACCTTGTGTACCTTCTTTTTCTGAAACAAAACAAATATCTTGGCTTTCTTCTTTATCTGCAACAATTAAATTTCCTTCTTTTGCTATTTCCCTTACCTCATCTTTTGTTAAATCACCAAGTGGGAACACCGTCCTGGAAAGAACTTCCTGTGTAAGCCCCCAGAGCATAAAAGTCTGATCTTTCTTTTTATCCTTTGATCTTAAAATCTTGTAATTTTTACCATCAAATATAAGTTTTGCATAATGACCTGTAGCAATATGTGTGTAGCTTAATTCATTCAGTGCATACTGCATAAGAGATCCCCATTTAATTACATTGTTGCAGGTAATGCATGGTATTGGTGTATAGCCAGTGCTGTAGGAACTTATAAAAGGATCTACTATTTCCTGCCTGAAATATAGCCTCAGGTCTTTTGCTGTATGTTTTACACCAATCTGATCGCAAACCTTTGCTGCATCTACCATTCCGTTATCACAACACCGTCCAGCACCTTTTATAAGCCAGCCGGTTAAACCAGTAACTTCATAACCTTCCTTTTTAAGGATATAAGCACTAACACTGCTATCTACACCGCCACTCATGCAGACAGCTATTTTTGCTGTTTGTTGTGGCCAAAAATTCTTTGTTTCTGATTTTTCAATTACTGCATTTACCATGTGGATCTTATATTCTATCAGTAGCATACTGGTGTGTGCTAACAAATTGAGGATAGTCAATATGAGCCCATTTACCCATCCGGCTGAGCGACGAAGGGTCCGTCAGTTCTTGGATAGAGGAGCGAAGCTGGATGTTGGTAATTAGGCGAATCCTTAAGAAGTTTTCATATCCCTTATGCAGTTTTTGCTTTATTTCTTATAATAAAAAAGGCCATTACAAATAAAACAAAATTAGGAAACCAGGCAGCAATGGATGGTGTGACCCTGCTTGATTCTGCAAGAGAGTTACATACAGATTGTGAAATATAAAACTGGAAGACAATTACTGAAAGAATAATATAATTCCAGCTTGAACTGGATCTTCTGGGAAGAATACCCAATGGTGCGCCAATCATTGCAATTAAAAGACATGCTATTGGATTTGCAAATTTATTATGGAAGGTAACTTTTGCTCCGTTAAAACTATCTGTATGAATTGTTGTATTTTCCTGAAGTCTTATGAAATTAGCAAGTCTTATAAAATTCATTTCACTTGGATTGCTGATTTCCCTTATAAGTTTTGCTGGTGTTGAAATGCTTGGTATAAAAAATGACTCAAAACTTGATACCCTGCTTAATTTGTCTTCGTTTGAAATTAAATGATTTGTACCATTAAATAAATCCCAACCTCCTTTTCTAGGATTCCATCTTGCCAGCTTTGCTGTGTAAATCTGGGTAAGCCCTTTCCTCGTAAAATCAAGAATCACAATTTTCTTAAGCATATCTTTTTCCGCGCTATAGTATGCAGCATAAAATATTCTTCTTAGTTGTTTTTTTGAACCTTTTTCAAGATATGTAAAATTTTTCTGACTGTATAGAAATGGATTCTTATATACAGAATAAATCTCAAGCTTTCTTGCAAGTGGGCTTGAAAATGGAACCACTATTTCATTGATTAAAAATGATGCAGACGCAGTAATTACTCCAAATAAAAAAACAGGAACAAGTATCCTCCCCAGACTTATTCCGCTTGTTCTCATTGCAACTATTTCAGAATCGTTATTAAGTCTGCTGAAAACAACAAAAGAAGACCATAAAACACCTATAGGTATTGTTATTACTATAATTTCAGGCATATGCAGTCCAAGTATAGTGAGTGCAAGACTAAAAGGAGTATCTGAATTTGTAATTAGTTTAAAAACATGTCTGAGTTGATCGGCACTAAGCCAGATACCAGTTACTATTGCAGAGCCAAAAATAAACGGTACCCAGAATTCGCTGATTATATACCGGTCAAGTATCTGTGGTTTAAAATTGAAGATTTTTCTTATGATATTAATCATATCTGAAATCCTCACCCAGATAGTATTTCAGTGCGATTGGATTTTTTGCTATTTCTTTTGCTGATCCTGAAAGTAAAATATTTCCATCCTGAATAATATAAGCACGATCAGTAATTGCTAATGTAGCTCTTGGATTATGATCAGTAAGTAAAATACCAATATTTCTTTGCTTTTTTAAATTTGAAATTAATCCTTGTATATCCTGAATTGCTATAGGATCTATCCCTGTAAATGGCTCGTCCAGGAGCACATATTTTGGACTGCTTGCAAGCACTCTGGCGATTTCCACTCTTCTTCTTTCACCACCGCTAAGGCTTATTGCAAGATTATTTTTAAGTTCTACTATGTCAAATTCATTCAATAACTCATCAAGATTTTTTTCACTATTTTTATGATTATTTGAATTATCCATTGAATCCCAGATAAGTCTTATATTGTCACCTACTGAAAGTTTTCTGAATATTGAGGGTTCCTGTGTTAAATATCCAATACCTGCTTTTGATCTTTCATGCACAGGCAGCCTTGTAATGTTCTTTCCAAACAGTTCCACTCTACCCGAATCAGGTTTAACAAGCCCGACAACAATATCAAACGAAGTAGTTTTCCCTGCTCCGTTTGGTCCCAGAAGACCTACAATTTCACC
>DUDS01000022.1:8877-12430 GCA_004769085.1 Candidatus Melainabacteria bacterium SSGW_16 | reverse complement strand
AACGGTGATCATGAAGTAATACTGGTAAGGGATAGATTTGGAATAAAGACTTTATACTATCATTACGACAACAATATTCTTGTTTTTGCTTCAGAAGTTAAAGCTCTTTTAAAAAGTGGTCTTGTAAAAGATGAAAAGAACGTTCAATCACTTGCAATGTTTTTGCAGCTTGGTTCAATCCCGCATCCTTTAACTACTATTAAGAATGTTTTTTCGCTTGATGCAGGCAGTTATCTTGTTTTAAACAATAAAGAAATCCTGGTTAAGAGATACTGGAATATATCAGATTGTTTCAGGGGAATAAATAAAAATGGTTCTTGCCAGGATGCTCAGAGACTTACAGGAGAACTATTTAAAGATTCTATAAGGAATCATCTTATTAGTGATGTTCCACTGGGTGTTTTTTTGAGTGGAGGAATTGATTCTTCTTCAATAGTTGCTGTTGCAAGTAAACTTTGTTCTAGTCCATTAAACACTATTTCAATTTCTTTTAATGAAAAACAATATGATGAGTCTCTTTATTCGGATATTGTTGCTCAAAAATATAGCACCAATCATAATAATGTTGAAATCAGCTATGAAGACTTTGTAAATGAGCAATCAAATATATTTAATGCAATGGATCAGCCTAGTATTGATGGAATTAACACTTATTTTGTCTCTAAAGCTGCAAAACAGTGTGGGCTTAAAGTTGTTTTGTCTGGCTTGGGAGGAGATGAAGTGTTTCTTGGTTATAAGCATTATTTATACTCCCAGTATCTTGAGGTATTTCTTAAAGGCTTAAAGTTTGTTCCAGATAGTATTAAACGAAATTTATTTAATCCTCTATGGTTTTCAAAGTTTGTTTCAGGCAGCAGTCTGAATAGACTTTCATATCTGAGTGATCCATCAGCTGAAAATATATACCTCCTTTTTAGAGGACTTTTTACACCACTAGAAATTTGTCAATTAATGGGTGTTAGTAGAAGTGAAATCTATTATTTGGATAGTCTTTTAGATAGTTCGTTTGATGTAGACGATGCAAAACTTGTAAATTTAATTGATCTGTTTGACTTCAGTCATTATCTAAAGAATCAATTACTTAAAGATACTGATTATATGAGCATGAGGCATGCAATTGAAATAAGAGTTCCGTTCTTAGATCACAATTTAGTAGAAAAAGTAATAAGCTTGCCAGTTAATTATAAAATTAATAATGGTGTAAATAAATCACTCCTTGTTAATTCATTAAACGAAAAACTACCTTCCAGAATAATAAACAGAGCTAAAAAGGGATTTACATTTCCTATGGATATATGGATAAAAAGGAATTCTGATTATTTCAGGGAGAGCAGTTTAAAATGTAAATTGCTTGATGAAAAAACAGTTAACAGAATCTGGGGCAATTTTAAAAATAGAAAATTACACTGGTCAAAAGTGTGGGCATTAGTAGTGTTAGGTAATTTTGTTTGAGGTATACTATAAGGAAGTATGAAAAAAGTTTTAATTACTGGAATTACAGGACAAGATGGTTCTTATTTAGCTGAATCTTTATTAAGTAAAGGATATGAGGTTCATGGAATTGTTAGACGCGTTGCTTTAGAGGATCCAGAACACAGATTATGGAGAATTAAGCATATTCTTGATAAAATTGTTCTTCACTCAGCATCCTTAGAAAGCTTTCCAAGTATATTTAAGGTGGTTGATAAAGTAAAACCTCACGAATGCTATCATTTGGCTGCTCAGAGCTATGTTAGTTATTCTTTTGAAGATGAGTTTTCAACAATAGATACAAATATCGGTGGTACCCATTTTGTTCTTGCTGCTATTAAGGAAAGAGCACCTCACTGTAAGTTTTATTTTGCTGCTTCAAGTGAAATGTTTGGAAATGTTAAAGAGACTCCGCAAAATGAAAATACTCCGTTCTATCCTAGATCTGCTTATGGGATTTCAAAAGTTGCTGGATATCATCTGACTCGAAATTATAGGGAGGCATATGGGCTTTTTGCTTTGAGTGGAATCCTGTTTAATCATGAATCACCAAGACGCGGTAATGAGTTTGTTACAAGAAAAGTTACTAATGCTGTAGCTAAAATAAAGCTTGGTGTAGAAAAAGAGTTGAGGCTTGGAAATTTAGAAGCAAAGAGAGACTGGGGCTTTGCTGGTGATTATGTTGAAGCCATGTGGCTTATGCTACAACAGGATAAGCCTGAAGATTTTGTAATTGCTACAGGAGTAAGTCACTCAGTAAAGGATTTAGTAGAAACTGCATTTAGTTATGTGGGTCTTAACTGGGAAAAACATGTTTTTATTGATGAAAAATTATATAGACCTTCTGAGGTTTTTGATTTAAAAGGAGATTACAGTAAAGCAAAAAAGAAATTTCATTGGGAACCAAAAGTATCATTTAAAGAACTCATTCATATGATGGTAGATGCAGATATTATGAAATTTAAAAAGCAGCTTTTGGTTTAACAATTTAGAAATAACTTATTTATGAATATTCTTGTTTTGCTGACAGATCTTTTTGATAAAGTTGGAGGGATACAAACTTTAAACAGATTCCTTGTAAGAGCTTTTAGTGAAATTGCGGAAGAAAATAATTATAGAGTTACCCTGCTGGTTTTAAATGACCATAAAAAAACCAATAACAGTTCTCATTATATTAATTCAAGCCATGTCAGATATCTTTCATTTAATGGATCAAGATTTCAATTTATTACTTCTGTGCTTTATTATGCTTTTAATGCTTCGGTAATTTTTATTGGACATATAAATTTTTCTCCACTAGTTATAGCCTTAAAATTAATAAACCTAAGAACTAAAATATTACAATTGATATATGGCATAGAAGTTTCTAAAAAATTCCCGTTTTTACATAGTGTTGGGATAAGACAGGTTGATAAGATTCTTTCTATAAGTGTAGACACAAAAGATAAAATGTTGACGCTTAATAGAATAAATAAAAATCAATTTGAAATTCTTCCATGTACTTTAGATCCTTTTTATGGAGAAGGCGTTACTTTAAAAACCAGAGAAGAATTGTTACTTCCAAAAGGGAAAATGGTTTTAACAGTTTCAAGATTAGAAGCTTCGGAAAAGTATAAAAATGTTGAACTTATTATCGAGGCAATGCCAAATATACTTAAAGAAGTACCTGATGCCTTTTATGTAATTGTTGGAGAAGGAACAGATCGTCATAGGTTAGAAGCAATAGCGAATAATAAAGCACCCAATGAAAAAATAATATTTAAAGGCAGTCTTTCTGCTAGTGATTTAGACTCTTATTATAATTCTTGTGATATTTTTGTCTTGCCAAGTACTGGTGAGGGTTTTGGTATTGTTTTTCTAGAAGCCATGTATCATTCTAAATCATGCATTGGTGCAAGGACTGGAGGAGTTCCAGAAGTAATTGAAGATGGTAAAACTGGTATTTTATGTGAACCTAATGATGTTAAAAGTTTGTCTGAATCAATTATAAGACTTTTAAAAGATAAGAGTTTAAGTGCTTTAATGGGCAAAGCAGGGTATGAAAGATTTAATGACAATTTTTCTTTTCAGATTTATAAAAAAA
>DUDS01000022.1:0-8812 GCA_004769085.1 Candidatus Melainabacteria bacterium SSGW_16 | reverse complement strand
CTTGCAAAAATACCAGGAAATAAATTTCTAAAGAAATTACTATACTGTATGCATTTAATGTCTGAAGAAGGGTATAAGGCTCAGTGGCAAAGAAATGTCGTTTATTGTAATCTTACTAAAAGTTTTCCTGCTTTATCTTCAAATTCATGTAGTGTAATTTATACTTCTCATTTTCTGGAGCATATACCTTTAGAAAGTACAAAAAGATTAATTATGAAATGCTATGAAGTTCTGGCTCCTGGTGGTATTTTGAGGGTAGCTGTGCCAGATCTTTTCAGAGAAGCTAAAAATTATGTGGAACGGGTAACAAGTTCTTTAAAAGGTTCTACAAATGACTGGAAAGCTGCTGGTGATTTTATTAATTTAATGGTTTCAAGGTCAGATAGACATTCTCATATGTGGATGTATGATTTTATATCACTTTCACATATATTGCGTGAGACAGGCTTTAGAAATATTGAACAAAAAAGATTTATGGAAAGTGAAATTAAAGATATTAATTTGGTTGAAACACGTGAAGATTCTCTTTTTGTAGAGTGTAAAAAATAACCTATATGGAAAATATAAAATACAAGCTGCTAGCGCTTCTTTCGCACCCCATACAATATCAAGCGCCATTTTTTAAAGAAATTTCAAAATGTCCTGAGATTGATTTAAAAGTTTTATTTTATTCAAGCTGGGGACAAGATGACTATAAAGATGAAGGATTTGAAAAAGTGCTTAAATGGGATATCCCAGTGCTTGAAGGTTATAAGTCAGAGTTTTTAAGTAACATTAGTCCTTTCCCCGATGTTTCAACCTTTTGGGGAATGATAAATCCTGGCATTATAAAAAAAATAAAAGATGAAAAGTGTGATGCTATATGGATTCATGGTTGGAATAGTTTTACAAACTGGCTTGGTATGTTTACAGCTTTCTCTTATAATGTACCTGTGCTTTTACGAGCAGAATCAAATCTCCTGGATGAGCCAGTATTTCCAAAAAAAATTTTAAAACAAATAGGTTTAAAAAGTTTATTCAAAAAGGTATCTGGATTTTTATCAATTGGTTCCTATAATTCCAGATTTTATAAATATTATGGAGTGTCAAAAGAAAAAATATTTAATGTGCCATACTGTGTGAATAATGATTTTTTTATTAGTAAAGCAAAGGAATTATTGCCAAGAAAAAGTGAGCTGAAGAAAAAAATTGGTTTACCTGCTGATTTACCTGTAATTCTTTTTTCTGGAAAATTAATTGATGCTAAATGTCCAATGGATTTATTAAAAGCTTATACTAAGGTTTTTGCTAAATATAAATGTGCATTGGTCTATGTTGGTGATGGAAAGTTAAGAAAAATGCTTGAAGAGTATGCCAGGGAAAACAATCTTGAGTTTGTATACTTTATGGGATTTAGAAACCAAACAGAGTTACCTGAGTTTTATGCTATGTCAGATATATTTGTTTTACCTTCAAGTTCTGAGCCATGGGGGCTCGTAGTAAATGAAGCAATGTGTTTTGGTTTGCCAGTTATAGTTAGTGACAAAGTTGGAGCAGGAGGGGACTTGGTGAAAGAAGGAGTGAATGGATTTATTTATCCAAGCTGTGATGTGTCAATGCTCACTGAAAAGTTAAATGTGCTTCTATCAGACAGAGCTTTTATACAAAAGATGGGAAAAGTTTCCCGGGAGATAATCTCAAAATGGTCTTATAGAGAAGGAGTTGAAGGGATATTGCACTGCTTAAATAGTGTTGTAGTTAAAAACAATAATTAAATACATGAAAAATATTTTTAAACATCCTGAGTTGATCATGAGTTACCTTGAAAAGGTATATAAAATTTTTTTTTATACAGTTTTTGTTCGTTCTGGAATAGCCAAGTCTCTGCCAGCTTTAATTAAATGTCAATATTTGAATTCTTCTCATAAGATAAATAATAATAAGGTGAATCATTATCTTTTTGGAATGAATTTTATTGAAGGCTGGTTTACAAAAGAAGCCGCACAAATATTTTTATGGATAGATTATATTCAAAAAAAAGAAGGTATTGTGGGAAACTTGTTTGAGATTGGTGCTCATCATGGAAGAAGCTCAATTATGCTTGCTTTAATGACTGATCCTATTAAGGAATCTCTTGGTTTGTGTGATCTCTTTAGTAAGCAGGAGTGCAACATTAGTGATTCTGGAAAAGGTGATAAAAAAATACTCCTTAATAATCTTTCCTCTTATTTTGATGTAATAAATTTTATAGAAGTTTATGAAAAACCATCCAAAGAACTTACAACACAAGAATGTAAAAATCGTCGTTTTTTTCATATTGATGGTGGACATTCTGTGGATGAAACTTATAGCGATCTGGTAGTAGCAGCAGATTCTATAGTTGAAGGTGGGGTGATTGCAATAGATGATTTTTGTAATATTTTTTATCCAGAGGTTATTGAGGGGGTTTATAAGTTTTTAAATAATAGAAAGTCATTGGCACCCTTTGCTTTAGCATTTAATAAACTTTTTTTATGTAATCCTAAAAAACAAAGCTGGTATTTAGAAAGATTATGTCTTCCTGAACTGAAGAAATATGTAACAAAAGGTTCTCTAGTGTCTTATGAAAAGCAATTCCTTGGGTATAAAGTACAAGTAGTTGGTGTTGGCTAAAAAATGAAAATAAAATTTTATACAAATGCTGGACTGGAAATTATTACAGATAAGGCTAGAATTCTTTGTGATCCTTGGTTTGTTCCAGGCGCATTTGATGGTTCATGGTGGCAGTGGCCACCGCTTGTTACAAAACCTGAAGATCTAACAGAATATACCCATATTTATATTTCCCACATTCATTCTGATCATTGTGATCCAAAAACATTAATTAGATTAAAAAACAAAGATGCCCCAGTCATTATATTAAAAGGGCAAGAAGAGTTTTTAAAAAAAAGGCTAGCTAGTTGTGGCTTTTTAAATATAATTGAACTTGGAGACAGGGAAACTAAAGAAATTGCTTCTGGGGTTTATATAACAATGTATAGTGCTTTTACTCCAAGCGCTTTTATAGAAGATGCTGAAGTGCCAAACGTAATTGACTCATCAATTGTAGTGTCTGATGGTAAATCGGTAGTTTTTAATGCGAACGATAATATTCCTACAAGATCTGCTTGTGAAAAGATTTTAAAAGCACATAAAGAAATTACTATAGCCCTCCTTCCATATAGTGGCGTTGGTCCATTCCCTTCAAGCTATGAGAACCTTACTTTAGAAGAAAAAAAGATTGCCAGTGAAGAAAAAAAGAAGAAATACTTAGATAGATTTATTAAAAATGTTCAGGTACTTAAGCCTAAGATGACAATTCCATGTGCAGGACAAATGATTCTGGGAGGGAAAATGTTTTATAAAAATGAAATATTAGGAATCCCTAAAGTCCAAGATGCAAAATCTTTGCTTGAAAGTGAGAAATATCCTCTTACTCTCCTTGGAGAAGGGGATGTGTTTGATGCTGATACCTTTAAAGTTACAAAAACGATTACTCATAAAGAGCCTACTGAAACACAAGTCAATACCATAAAAAAATCCTCATATTGGTGGGAAGATACTTTTAAAATTCCTAAGGAAGAGCAAATTGAATTGTTACCATTATTAAATTCAGCTTACGCAAGAATGAAATCTTACCAAAATAAGCATGGATTTAAAAAAGATTGGTTGATGGCTATTACTGTTCTTGAATCAGCTGATTTTACTTATACATTCTCAATGAAGGGTGATGAGGCTGTAAAAAAAATTAAGACATTGGATCTGTTTTCGTCTGATAAAAAATTTTTACAAGTCAAAATCCCCTACAATTATCTTCTTTCAATTCTAAGCAGGCATTGTCACTGGAATAATGCATATCATGGCTGTCAGGTTGAGTGGTATAGAAGACCAGACGAGTATCTTCCTGAAATACAAATGTTACTTTCTTATTTTCATTTGTAAAAGTTAACTTAAAGGTGGTATATAAAGGATACAGATTTATGGGAAAAAAGATTGAAGATGTTAAAGAATATTGGGATGAGCGTCCATGTAATGTTCGCTATTCTCTGGAAAAGATTGGCACAAAAAAATATTTTGATGAGGTTGAAGCTAGAAAATATTTTGTTGGTTTACATATTTTGCCATTTGTTGACTTTGAACGGTGGCGTGGAAAAAAAGTTTTAGAAATTGGTTGTGGCATTGGTTCTGATACAATTAACTTTGCAAGACATGGTGCTCAAGTTACTGTTGTAGAATTATCCGCAAGCTCATTAGAAATAACAAAACAAAGAGCTAAAGTTTATGGACTCGAAAACAATATAAGATTTTATCTTGGAAACAGTGAAGAACTTTCTAAATTTGTACCTATAGAAGCTTATGATTTAATTTTTTCCTTTGGAGTTATTCATCATACTCCTAATCCGGAAAATGTAATTAAGCAGATTCGTTCTTATGTGCACCCAGGAAGTACTGTCAAAATAATGGTATATAATCGTTATTCCTGGAAAGTGTTCTGGATCTTATTGACTTATGGAAAATTTCAATTTTGGAAATTACGAGAATTGATTGCTCGTTATTCAGAAGCACAAGAAGGCTGTCCTATTACATACACATATACTAAAAATGATATAAAAAAGCTTTTAGAAGATAATGGATTTAAAATTACTGAAATATTTATAGATCATATTTTTCCGTATTCAATTCCTGATTATGTACAGTATAAATATGTTAAAGTTTGGTATTTCAGGTGGATGCCACTGTTTCTTTTTCGCTTTCTTGAACGTCATTTTGGTTGGCATTTGTGTATAACTGCTGTTCCTAAATCAAACAAAAATTAGACTAAACAATGGAAACAAGATTAAAACCCCCACTCAAAATAGATTTCAAACGCTTTTACAAAAAAAGTTTAACTGAAAAAATACGATCAATAAGATTACGTTTTAAACAATGTTGGAACATGATTTCCTTTGGCTTGCCATTGCCTGTTTGTCTACCATTTGGAGGTCTGTGGTTAGCTTGGAATGATTATGATTCTGATATAGTCTTTGCTGGAAGGTATGAAGAAAACGATAGTTTATTTGTAGAACATTTTCTAAAACCAGGGATGATCTTTTTAGATATTGGCGCTAACCATGGGTACTACACAATATTAGCTTCAAAGAAAGTTAGCCCTGGTGGTAAAGTAATTGCTTTTGAGCCTTCTAGAAGAGAAGTGAATAAATTATTTTTGCATGTAAAATTAAATTTTTGTAAAAATGTAGAGATTGAAAATGTTGCTTTGGGAAATAAAGAAGGTATGGAAGATTTTTTTTTAGTAGAAGGTAAGGATATTGGTTGCAATAGCTTAAGACCGCCGGCAGTTAATGATCCTGTAAAAAAACTTCAGGTAAGAGTGGTAGCATTGGACAAGTATCTAAAACAAAAAGATATAAAACAGGTTGATTTTATGAAAATTGATGTGGAAGGTGCAGAACTGGATTTATTGAAAGGTTCAATGGGGTTGTTACAGCAAAATTATAAGCCTATTATACTTTGTGAAATAACAAATTCCAGGACAAAGCCGTGGGGTTATGATGCAAAAGAAATCGTTTCTTTTCTAAGTAATCTGAACTATTATTGGTATAGGGCTATAAATGGAGGAAGACTAGAGCGACTTTCAATTGACAATCAAAATTTTGATGGTAACTATATAGCAGTTCCAAAGGAGCGAATTAAGGAAATTAGTAGTTTGGAACAAGCAGGATAAAACAAAACATGAAACGAAAAATATCAATTTTTGGACTTGGGAAATTAGGAGTGCCTTTGGTTGCATGTTTAATTGCAAAAGATTTTGAAGTCATTGGAGTAGATCTTGATTTTAGGAAAGTTGAATCATTGAAACAGCTTAAATCTCCTGTTTATGAACCAGAAGTACAAGAAATGCTTAATAAATATGGGAAAAAACTGACTGTTACACTTGATGGTATTGATGCAGTAAAAAATACTGATATAACTTTTGTTGTTGTTGCTACACCAAGCAATCTAGGTGGTGACTTTTCAAACAAATTTGTCTTAGATGCTTGTAATGTGATTGGACAAGCCCTTAAGCAAAAAGCTGGATATCACTTAGTGTCTATAACAAGTACTATTATGCCTGGTTCTATGGAAAAATTTATAAAACCAACCTTAGAAGAAATTAGTGGTAAAAAAGCAGGGAAAGATTTTGGTCTTTGTTATAATCCTGAGTTTATTGCTTTAGGAAGTGTAGTTAGAGATTTTTATAACCCGGATATAGTTCTCATAGGTGAATCTGATCCTAAAGCAGGTGAATTATTAGCCAGTATTTATCCTTCGATTTGTAACAATAAACCTTATGTATCCCGGATGAATTTTGTCAATGCTGAACTTACAAAGATTTCAATTAACACTTTTGTTACTACTAAAATCAGTTTTGCAAATATGCTGGCTCGAATTTGCGAAAAGTTACCTGGTGCTGACGTAAATGTAGTTACTGGTGCTTTAGGGCAAGATAGTCGCATCGGGACAAAATATTTAAAAGGTGCAATTAGCTATGGCGGTCCTTGTTTTCCTAGGGATAATGTTGCTCTTTCAACTCTAGCAGAACAAATTGGTGCTAGAAGTGATATTGCCAAAGCAACTGATACTTTTAACCGGTTACAAATTAATTTACTTGCTGATAAAGTCCAAGAATATTTACCTAAAGGTGGTAAGGTTGGTGTTTTAGGTTTAACTTATAAAGTGGATAGTGATGTTATTGAAGAAGCAGCAGGATTTTTATTAGTGAGTGAACTGGTAAATAGAAAAATAAATGTTACAGCATATGATCCTTTAGGCATCCCTCCTTCTAAGTTTATTTTAGGAGATAAAGTAAATTTTGTAGAGTCTGCTGAAAAATGTATTGAGCTAGCTGATGTTATTGTTTTGACTACACCGTGGAAAGAGTTTTGTGAAGTGCCAGCCAGTAAATGGGCACGGGATAATTCGCCTCGCGTCGTAATTGATTGCTGGGGAATTGTTAATCATTTAAAGTCAAATAAAGATATAAATTATATTCAGTTGGGTGTCGGAGTTTAAAAATAATGCTTACTATTTTTGCAACATGTAAACCGTTTAAAGGACATTCTGGAATTATTCAAAGAAATGCAATTATAAGCTGGACTAAGCTAGCTCCTAAGCCTGAAATTATTTTGTTTGGTAACGATGAAGGTACTGCTGAGATCTGTCAAGAATTAAATTTAAAACATGTTCCTGACGTAGCATGTAATGAATATGGCGCCCCGCTTTTAGATCAAATGTTTCAAATAGCACAAAAATTAGCTAAGAATGACTTGTTGTGTTACATAAATGCTGACATTATTGTCTTAAGTGATTTTATGGAAGCAGTAAAAATTGTAAAAGAAAAATTTACTAAGTTTTTAATGGTTGGGAGGATCTGGAGATGTAACATTGAAAATGTGTGGGATTTTAATAAACAGGATTGGGAGATAAGTCTACGAAATTATGTTCTAGAAAATGGTGCTCAAGCTCCACCGCCTGGAAACAGTGATTTTTATTTATTTAATCGTGATCTATGGGACAGTCTTTTGCCACTTGCAATTGGCAGGGGCGGTTGGGATTCATGGCTTATTTATAAAGCCAGAAAGTTAAATGCTTCAGTAATTGATGCCAGCGAATCTTTAATGGTTATTCATCAAAATCATGATAGAGCTACCTATAAATATAGTTTGAAAATATTCCGTGAAGAGCATAATAAAAACTATGAAATAATTGGTAAAAAGATATGCTTTGCTTTTTCGCTTATGGATGCAACTCATCTTTTAACACCTAACGGTTTGAAAAAACCATCAGGAATTCGTTACCTAATTCAAACCATTAATAATTTGCCGATTTTAAATTCTTATTTTGTTTTGTTGTTATTTATACCAAAAATCTTAATTAACTTTGTAAGAACTTTTAAAGAGATTAAACGTAGAACATTGATTCCTATACATCGCTTAAAGATGCTTGTTTTATCAAAGCTTTCGAAAAATGGTGTTATTGGCATTATAGGATTAAAAGCTAAGAGTAGTAATGGTAGTCATAAAGTGTTAGATGGGATTTCTTTAGCTCAATCATTTTTAGGCTGGGGATATCCGGTGGTTGTATATGAGCCTGATAAAAGTATTGTTAAAAAAGCAAGCAGTATACTTAATGGTCCAATAGAATTCTCTTCATCGTTAGAAAAATGTATTAGTGAAACTGAGGTCGTCATTTTGCTTACTCCCCAGGATGAGCTTAATAAGATCTCGTTAAATGGTCAATCATTGACACAAAAAATTCTTATTGATTGTTGCTCAGCTTTGAAATCAATTAACGACAAAAAAAAATTCTCTTCTGTTATTGCTTGGAAATAGGTCCTGGAGATAAAAATATTGCAAGAAAAAAATATAGCTGGAAATGAAGTAATTATAAGAGTATTTCAAAACACTTTCTGGATGTTTAATAGCTCAGTTTTGGGACGTGCATTGAATCTATTAAAAGGAATTATATTAGCCAGGTTGTTATTTCCTGAAGATTTTGGTTTGTTTGGATTAGCTAGCATAATTATAGGATTTACAACAATATTTAGTGATGTAGGTGCAGGAATGTTTCTTATCTATAAGCATGGAGATGAAAGAGATAAACATAATGACACTGCATTTTGGATAAACTTTTTTATTGCTACTTTTTTGACACTAATTGTCGTTGGAGCGGCTCCAGTTATAGTAAAATTTTATAAACAGCCGATCTTATTGCCAATACTAAATGTTCTGGCTCTTTCTCTTTGGTTTCAGATGATTTGTAATGTGCACAGAAG
>DUDS01000017.1 GCA_004769085.1 Candidatus Melainabacteria bacterium SSGW_16 | reverse complement strand
CATCATTAATGCATATTCAGGACTTTCATAAGGTCCTTTCTCCCAAATAGCTACTGTTCCATAGTGAGGATATGGTGGTAATTTAACTGGAGGGGCAGGTAAGTCTTTCAAGAAACCCCAACCAGGTAAGGCCTCAGAAGGTAACCAACTAGAAGTAAACATTTCCCTAAACGCTCTCATTTCTTGTAAAGTCTTAGGATCAGTTAATATTGCTGCTTTATTTATGGGATTGCCTGGCTCAACAGTTACATGAGAATCTTCCAAAAATAACCACCCTTTAAATAACTGTCTATATGAATCACCTACTTTACTGAAAAACCTCATTAAGTCGGTTTGGCATCTTCCAGTAGAGATACCTGCTTCAACACCATTAGATATTAGTAACTGTAAGTACGTATTAAGACCAATTGGAATTCCATTTGCATCTTCAAGTGTTCCGTCAACATCAAAGAACACCCATCCTCCATTCTTAAGAGTTTCTTTGACTTTTAGGATACCTTTTGTCTCCTGTATTATTATATCTGTTGGTTTAGTAAATTCTATACTCATAGAGTTAATATATTCTTCGCTACTTTAATTTTTATTACCATATTTCTTTTTAATGGAACCCAAGGAACATCTTNNTCCTTTGGCTCTAATGGAAAAGAAACGTAATGCCAAGTACCAGGATGCATAATAATTACTTGACCCGGATGAAGGACAAATGCTTTTGCTGTTAAAGCATCTGGTTGTTCACTATGATTTTTTAGATTTCCGGGTAAGGCTACAACATGAATTAAAGCACCTGTAACTGGCCACATAATTTCCACCTCTGGCTCTCTCTCCATTCCTGTTACGATCAATCCTTGTTTTGGTGGTTTCGTAAGTACCCATCCTAACTCTCCCTTTGGAACATGCGTTTGCCCTGCTGGAAAAAGAGAAATCCAACCATCGCCTTCATAATTAGGTTTTTCTGTTGGCCCCAACACTGCTTGACCATAAGGAGCAAAACCTTCTACTGTCAAAGGTTCTGGTTTGAGAATTATTATTTTTTTAATCTTATTCATATTTTTATAATGTATTCCATACTGTCATTACCTCTGTCGCTTTAATTGGATCAATATAAGTAAGTCCTCCTTCAAATAGGGATCCTGCAAGAAAACCATTAAATTCTGCACTTTTTATCCAAGGCAAATCGTCTTGAGTAACTCCTCCTGCCACAAAAATTGGGATATCTGCTTGATAAATACTGCTGTCTAATTTACTCGCATTTTTTTTACCAATGACTAAAGCATCAGCACCAAATTTTTCTGCTTCTATTACTGCATCATTAACAGAACTATTGGATTGCGCATCGTAATAATTTGAGTGAGTCCCTGCAAATAACAATATTCCTTGTGCTCCAATTTCTTGTCTAAATTTTTGTATTAGTTTGGGTTGGGGATTGAAAATAAAGCCACTATCTCGATGGCTTTCAGCAGATGGACAAACAACAGTTTCTACAAATTCATCTGTTACGACAAAATCTAATTTTGCAGCCTTTGCAATAACTAATGAACCGGGTAAATCAAACAATATTAGATTTAGCCCAACTTTTAAATTATCTCCAGCTACTTGTTTTGCAACTTGAGCAATATGCAAATAGTAATCCAACAATTCAGTTTGGTTGTAACAAACTTGATGTGGCCTATCAAAAGTAGTTTCTAAAACAACACCATCAATCCCAGCAGCTTTCAGTGCTTGAATATTCTCTCGAAGTAATTTTTCTGTGCCCTCTACACCTAAATATCCTTCAAATTGTAGAGCAGGAGGTAAACGTAACCCATCAATCACAATAGATGTTTGTTTACCAAAAACTTCTGCTATAGTCTTCTTGCTCTCTGTAGTATCAACTGCTACTTTTCCTTTTAGCCATTCTTTATAAAATGCAAGATGAGTAGTTGTAATAGTTTCTATTGGTAATGGTGTTTCTGACTTTTTGACAAAATCCTCAAGCTCTTTCCCACTAAAAGTAACTCCACTCATTGGTGGTTCTAATGAAGAATAAGTATGTATTAATAATTCTGCCATAAGTTATAACTTATATGTTGTTGAACCAATATGTTGTAAAACCTTTGTTGCCTGATTTGTGGCATGTTGCAAAGCAGAAGAAATATCTTTTGTTTTTAGATAGTTCGCAACAAAACCTGCTTGAAAGGCATCACCACATCCAGTTGTATCAATAATTTTTTCTACAGTTTTTGCTGGCTGTAAAAATTTTTCACCTTTCAAAAAACCAATGCTTCCTTTTTCTGCAAGCGTAAGTACAAATACTTTCTCTGGGTATTGTTTACTTAATCGAGTAATAAGTGGTATTTGTTTTTCAGTGGCACCAATAAAATTGATGTCAAAATACTTGCAATACTTTTTGATAACATTCTCTTCTTTATCAAAATCAGCAAATTCGTAATCCTGGGAAAAATCTATTATTTTTGTTATATTTCCTTCTAAGTTAGCAATCGCATGGACTATATCTTCCAGTCCGTCAGATAGGGGAACAAAAACAGCATTATGCTCCAAGATAAACTTAGAGTCGCTTTTATTTAAACTCCATTTAGAAAGAACCCCGGCATTGTATCCAACAAATTTTCTCTCCCCATTTTCTTTAAGCGCAATATTTTGCTTAGCTGTTTTCCCATTTACTTTCTGAAGATGAGATATATCAATATTTAAACTGCGTAATAGGTTTTTAAGCTGTTTTCCTTCTTGATCTTTCCCTATTACACTCAGTAAAGAACAATCAACATTGTTTTTAATAACATTAATAGCAAAGTTGAAAGCAATTCCTCCTGGTTTTTTAATATCGAGATTTACATATTCATCAATACCTATGTCGCCAACGCTAATAATTTTCATAAATTACTCCTTATTTTTTTAACAACATTTATAAGATTTGTTGCCTTGACAAGATCTGCATAATCTCCGGTTTTAATTGAAGTTCCCACAATTGCACCATCTGCATATTTAAATAACTCCTTAACATTCTTTTTATCCAAACCGCTACCAATAAGGACAGGCGTAGCCTCTGTAACTTTTTTTACTTTCTCACAATCATTAATGGAAGGAGGATAACCTGTCCAGTCTCCGGTAATTATTAATGCATCGGAGTCATATTGGATTGCTTCTTTGGCTGATTGTTCTAAAGTCTTTTTATCTAACAATTGTGCATGTTTAACTTGGATATCTGTTAACATGACTAATTCTTTTGCACCTATTTTTTCTTTTAATGCAATTAATTCTTGGGCTTGAGCAGGGATTTTTCCCCATTTTGTCAAAACAGTATCTACGAAAACATCAAGACGTACAAAATCTGCTCCCACCTTATGAGCGGTTTTGATAGTTTGTGGCATATCATAAATTATTTCCATTCCAACAGGTATTCTTGCTTCTTTACAGACCTGTTTCATTATTTTCGTAAATGATGCAATAATACTTTTTGAAACTCCAATTTGATGTGGCTGATCATTGTCATTCTCAATTAACACCCCATCAAAACCTGCTTTTTGCAATGTATTCAAATCTATTAGGGCTTTCTTAATCACCACATCCATTCCGGGATGTTTTATGTACCCTGGTAAGGGTGGCAAATGGATCATTCCAATCATTGGCTTATTATTTTTGAATATTTTATTAAACATACTTTGCTCCTTTTATTTTAATGGTGGAACTTTTCCCCATTTCCAATTAGCTTTCCATTCTTCTCCTTTAGACCATGTTTTTGTATGTGTTGGTAATACTCCAGTAAATTGGCCAGATTGTGCTTGAATAGATAATCGCCAAAGCTTTAACAACTCATCTTGAGAATTTATAACTTGTCCTTGATAAATGAAATCACTTGCTGCATCTTCAACACCCCGTAAAGCAGCTTCTGTCCAAGGTTTTAAAAAAGGTGAGTCGACAACCTCATGTAAGCCTTTTACCATGCCGTCTTCTTCGACTAATTTTTTTACCTTTTTGTAAAATTTAGGAAATGCTTCCCATGTATCTGCTATTGTCTCAAGTACGTCTTCAGGTATATTTTCTCCAACAATATTGGTAAAGCCATAAATATTATTTGGCAAATGTGTATATAGGAAATAAACAGAATATTCTTCGATGGGCATATCACCCTTCGTCATTGCTTTATTTAACTCATCTACCATTGAACCCCAGCAACCTACTTCTATAAAAGTTTTAGGCTGATCAGAGAAAAATCCCATTTGAGATAAAAGTTTTTGTACTAATAGGTGAGAAATAGACATTACTTCACCTTCTGGATCTTGATCTTCTTCTTCGTCTTCTACTCCCCATAGCGTTCTATTAAAATCAGGATTTACAATATCATCCATGGCTACTGGATAAGCATCTGGGTTAAGCTTCTTGAGAGTTTTAGCGATATGGAAAAAGGGAGTTGCATCCCTCGCAGGAAAAATGGCTTTTCCATTACATCCTTTCAAAACAGTATCTACAGCACTTACTGCCAATGGCCCTAAAACATACTTACCAATATAGTGGAACTCCTGTGATCCGGCTATTACTAACTGTTCAAGTGTATTTGCTCCATTACCTACTAGTTTTTTAAATAATGAACCGGCATATTGCCTTGCCAATCCATCGCTTTTAAGATCAGCTGCAACTAGCTCCATATCTATAGCGAATTGATCTCTTAGGGAATCTATGTCGCCTGGCGTTAATATCCTATCTATATGAGCTTCTGCCACAAAAGAGCCAGAACCATTAGCTATATTTGGTCCTTGAACTAAAATTCCTTCCGGAATATAAAAATGTTCTGCAAATTCTTT
>DUDS01000037.1 GCA_004769085.1 Candidatus Melainabacteria bacterium SSGW_16 | reverse complement strand
AGCAGAGGACTCATAATCCTTTGGTTACAGGTTCGAGTCCTGTCCGATCCATCTATACCGCTCGTTTCGTGCGAACACTCAACTCGCTTTTCAGTTTCGGCGCTTTTTGGTGAATGAATCACTCAAAAAGCTTATATTACTTTTATAGACTTTATATATGAAAAACAAAAAAGCAGGACAAGATCCTTATTTAATCCAAATATCAACATCATCTCTTAATCTGGTATGAGTCATATCCAGAAGTTTATATGCAACTTCTTCTTTATTGTGATCCAGGATGTATCTGAAGATCATCTGCCTTATTGTATTTAGCTGATCCTGTGGTACAGCTGTTGTTATTTCAACAACATCTACATGTTTACTTTCTTTATGAGTCACTTGTAATACCATATGTGTTTACTTAACCTAACAAACATCGTACCTTAAGAAAATCAGGAAATTTAATAGTTTAATCTTCTTTTCATTTTTGACTTACAAATCCGTTACATATATATAATCTGTAATTCATTAAATAAAATCAATGTCTATTCCTGAAAATATTGTCAATAAAAATATATATCATTCAAGGTAATAATAAAAAAATCTTTAAAAAAATAAGTCTAATGGAACAATATAAATTCGGTTAATGCCTAGAGGTAAAAATAATGCTATCCAATTAACACAGCAGGTGGAGGTGAACTAACACTACCAAAACCTGCTTCCTGAAGATTTTTTTTCATTTCAGCTTCATCAGATGGTTTATCAACAAAGAGCTTACCATCAAGGTGATCTATTTCATGTTGTATACACCTACAGAGCAAATCATCCTCAGCCAGCAACCTTCTTTCTTTCCCAAACAGGTCCTGGTATTTTACAGCTATTTTTTTAAACCTTATTACATCAAAATAGACATTTGGGAAACTTAAGCAACCTTCTTTGGATATAATTTGTCCTTCCTTCTGGATAATTACAGGATTAATTAAAACCATTGAGTTGTAGGTAGTAACTTCTTTTTTTGTCTGTTCATCGATATATCTTTTTGAAGGATAGTCCACATCAACTACAAGAACTCTTTTGCTTACACCAATTTGAGGAGCAGCTAAACCTACACCTTCATTGGCATACATTGTTTCAAACATATCTTCTACAAGTTTTCTCAGGGATTTATCAAATTTTATTACACGGCTGGTGAATTTTCTTAATATCGGATCCCCGTACTTTACAATATCTTGTTTCGTCATATAGCAGAACTCATTTACTGGTTCTTAACTGAATTATACCACAAAATGTCTTAAATAACACTTCTGAAGCTGTTTTGAATAAGATATTTGATGAGTTATCCACTAAATAAAACATAATACGCAAGCGAGAATTAAGAAATCACTAAATTATCCCGAAGAAAAATCTATGATGCACGCGCAAATGATGTTTGGCTAATTGCTGAAACCAGCCAATTATTGAACTCATGAGGTTCATCATCCATACATGTATGAGAAGACCATTTAAAAACTTTATAACTTGAGTTTGGTAACGAGCTATGCACCTTTTTAACGAGACTCTTTAAAGCAATATAATCAAACCTACCAACAGACAAGTGCACAGGACATGTAACCTTCGGTGTCTCGTTTAAAAAATTCCAGTACAGAGATTCTCTCCAGATTTGACGCAGGATTGAAAGATCAGATTGAATTGCAATTTTAAACCTGCTGAGAATTGAAAATTTTGAAATTGTTGAGAGCTGCCTTTTTAAAAACTTAACTGGTTTACCTAAAAGCCATTTGTAATATAAACACACCAGTTTGGGTACTTTGGGAGGCAAGCTGGCAAGCAAAAGTTTATTTACCAATGAAGGATATTTTTCAGCAAACTTGATTCCAATTACAGAACCAAATGAATGCCCAACAATTATTACAGGAAGATTTAGACCTGCTGAATCAAGAGTTTCTTTTAAATCATTTACATGATCCTCAATAAAACATAAACCTCCATGATTTGGTGATTTTCCATGCCCCCTTAGATCAACACCAATAATTCTGAAATCAAATTCGCTCAAGAAACTATATT
Organism: Candidatus Melainabacteria bacterium SSGW_16; assembly: GCA_004769085.1. Taxonomy (GTDB): domain Bacteria; phylum Cyanobacteriota; class Vampirovibrionia; order 2-02-FULL-35-15; family 2-02-FULL-35-15; genus SSGW-16. The sequence continues at coordinate 2,186 of DUDS01000037.1, read as the reverse complement.
GTTTTTCCCATACATGACTGGCACTACCTGTTCCATGAATGAAAATAACCGGCTGTCCATTTTTCTTGTTGTCAAAATAAGAAAGTTTCATATTACTTATTTAACCTGCTGTTTATTAATGTAGAATTATGAAATACTTACAGAGTCAAGAGCAGGAATATTTTTTTCCACAGAACCAAGATCTATTACATTTTTATCCAGTTTGCCCTCTGTTAATTTCATGTCAGCGAGCTCGATAACTTTTTCCCTTAAGAAACCAGCCATCTCATCTAGATTATTCCCAAATTTGGACGAAAAATTATACAATTCCACCGGTTTCCCAATTTTAATAATAACTAAAGGTCTTTTAAGCAAATACTGAAACTTTCTTAAATTATAAGTATCGGTTAAATATATTGGAATAACCTTTGTTTGAGAATCAATCGATAATTTGGCTACACCACCTTTAAATTTTCGAGGTATCTTTCGCGAAGATACATCCCCTTCAGGGAAAATCCCTACCCAACCACCGTGAGATAAGGTCCTGGTTAACTTTTTTAAAGCTCTTTGATAATCTTCAGCTTCATCACCAATTACAACAGAACCAATTAATTTAGCAAGAACTTGGTAGAAATGAGATTTTACAGATCTTTTTGCAATTAAAAAACTTACTTTTTTAAATGGTCCCAGAGCATACACCGATAAAATACCATCAAAAAAATTCTGGTGATTTGCAGCAATGATAGCCCTACCTTTTTTAGGAAGATTCTCTTTTCCTACAACTTTTACACGAACAAAAGGAAAGAATATTAAGAATTGGGTAAGCCATACAACTGCATACATTATTGAATGAATAAATTTTGATAATTTTGCTTCAATTCTGCTTAACATACAGTTTTATATTATAAGTTATCTTTACTTTAACTTAACTAAACCAGGGCATTATTTATCCAAATTGAAAACACAGCCGATTAATTAATTATACATTAATTAAACAAACGACAGGGAGAGCAGGGAAATTATGGAAACAGGTCGTATATCACCAGGCCAGTCACAACCACCGTCAAAAATTACAGGTGCCCAGCAACAAGACAGTGAACAGGCTTTCCATGATATGGCAAAGTCAAAAGGGAACAACAAAGAAGATCTTGCATTTGCAACCACAGAAAGAACAAGGCTAACAAGAATAAGAAAAGTTGACAGGTCTAAGAAGAAATCAATATCATCACTGTTTTTGCCTAATAATGATGGATCTGTAGATGAAGAGGCAGTTTATTACACTGTAATAGATCCCACAACAGGGCAAATCATAACTTTAAGACTGCTTGCTGTTGCATAGTATCAAGATTTAAATATAGCTTTGCGGCTTGTTCTGCTAGTTTTCTTATCCTAAGAATAAACGCCATCCTTTCATCCCTGCTTACTGCACCTCTTGAATCAAGCAGATTAAATGAATGTGAACATTTCAGAATGTAATCATATGCAGGCATTAAAAGCTTGTTTTCAATACAGTTTTTTGCTTCTTCATAGTAAATATCAAACAATTTAATCAATGCATCAATATTTGCAATCTCAAAATTATATTTGCTTTGTTCAAATTCATTTCTTTTGTAAATGTCGTTATATTTTACGTCTTTTGTCCAGGCTAAATCAAAAATGTTATCAACATCCTGAAGATACATTGCAATCCTCTCCATCCCATAGGTAATTTCAACAGATATGGGTTTCAGATTTATACCGCCAGCCTGCTGAAAGTATGTGAACTGTGTAATCTCCATACCATCAAGCCACACTTCCCATCCTACTCCCCATGCACCAAGAGTAGGAGACTCCCAGTCATCCTCTACAAATCTAATGTCATGCTCTTTTGTTTTAATCCCTATTTGCTCAAGACTATTCAGATAAATATCCTGAATATCAGGGGGAGAAGGTTTCATAATTACCTGATACTGAAAATAATGCTGAAGCCTATTTGGATTATCACCATATCTGCCATCTGTTGGTCTTCTGCATGGCTCAATACAAGCCATCTTCCAGGGTTTATCCCCAAGCACATACAAAAAAGTAGCAGGATTCATGGTACTGGCCCCTTTTTCAATATCATATGGCTGCATAATTACACAGCCCTGATCGGACCAGAACTTGTTTAGTGTTAGATATAGTTCTTGAAAAGTTAGTGGCATATATTTGTAATTTTATCTTTTGTA
>DUDS01000041.1 GCA_004769085.1 Candidatus Melainabacteria bacterium SSGW_16 | reverse complement strand
AGGCGGCGGTGGTTCTGGCACAGGCGGCGGTGGTTCTGGCACAGGCGGCGGTGGTAGTAACAACTGTTCTAATCCTTGTGGAAATTATTGCTGCAATCCAAATACTCAAACGTGTATAAATTTTTCATGTTGTCCAAATGCATCGGCATGTGGAAATAGTTGCTGTTCACAGAGTCAAATTTGTTTAAATGGTGCTTGTCAAACTCCTAATTGCGGTCAGAATTATTGTACTCAAGGTCAGTTTTGTATCAATGGTACTTGTCAGGATCCTAATTGCGGGCAGAATTATTGCTCGTCAAACCAAGTCTGTGTAAATGGTACTTGTCAAAATCCTAATTGTGGACAAAGCTATTGCACGCAAGGTCAATTTTGCATAAATAATACTTGTCAAAATCCTAATTGTGGGCAGAATTATTGCTCGTCAAACCAAGTCTGTGTAAATGGTACTTGTCAAAATCCTAATTGTGGACAAAGCTATTGCACGCAAGGTCAATTTTGCATAAATAATACTTGCCAGGATCCTAATTGTGGGCAGAGCTATTGCACGCAAGGTCAATTTTGTATAAATAATGCTTGTCAAAATCCTAATTGTGGACAAAGCTATTGCACGCAAGGTCAAGAATGTCAAAACGGACAATGTGTTCAAGCCGGTCAAGGTGGTGGCGCATCTAGTCAAGGCGGTGGCGGTTCAATCCCAGTAGCTACTCCACCTCCAAAAGGTGGCGGAGTAGGTGGGAACAGCGGACCTCCTAGTGGCGGTGGCGGTGGTGGTGGCGATTCAACTGCATGTCAAAATGCCTTGTATGCAAGAAGTCACCCATGTGAGTGTGCCGGGCTTTGTAATTAATTAATATTTGTTTAGAACTACTATTAACTACTTTTTCTTCCCGCTAATGATAGGCTCTGCAACTTGCGCAGGGACTTCTTCATAACATGAAAATTCCATGGTAAAAGTTCCCTGACCCTTTGTCATGTTTCTGATATCTGTTGCATAGCCAAACATTTCAGAAAGAGGTACTTTTGCTTTTACTTTTGATATTCCAAGCTCAGTTACCATGCCTTCAATACGGCCTCTGCGACTGGAGATATTACCAATTACATCTCCCATAAAGCTTTCCGGCACTTCTACTTCAAGCTCCATAATTGGTTCAAGAAGTACTGGTCTTGCCTTCATAAAACCTTCTTTAAGTGCCATTGAACCTGCAATCTGAAATGCCATATCCGATGAGTCAACATCATGGAAACTACCATCATGCAACGTAATTCTCATATCAATAATCGGATATCCTGCTAAAACGCCTCCAGCCATTGCTTCCTTTGCACCTTTTTCAACAGAAGGAATAAATTCTTTAGGAATTATTCCTCCTACAATTTTATTTACAAATTCAAAACCAGAACCAACAGGCAATGGTTCTAAATCAATCACTACGTGACCATACTGACCGCGACCACCGGACTGACGGATATATTTACCTTCCTGGGTGATTTTTCCTTTAATAGTTTCACGGTAAGCAACTTGTGGTCTTCCTATATTTGCTTCAACTTTAAATTCTCTTAGAAGCCTGTCAACAAGAATCTCAAGGTGTAATTCTCCCATACCAGAGATAATGGTTTGTCCTGTTTCATGATCCACTCTGATTTTAAAGGTAGGATCTTCCTCAGCAAGTTTCTGGAGAGAAATACCAATCTTTTCCTGATCTGCTTTTGTTTTTGGTTCAATTGCAACAGAAATAACTGGCTCAGGAAAGAACATTGACTCTAAAATAATAGGTTTATCCTCATCACAGAGGGTATCACCTGTACCAGTATCCTTAAGTCCAACTGCAGCACATATATCACCTGCATAAACTTCGTCCATTTCTTTTCTTTCATCTGCCTGTAGTTTTACCAGACGGCTGATTCTTTCTTTTCTATCTTTTGAAGCATTATAGACATAGCTTCCTGCTTTCAAATGACCACTGTAAACCCGTAAGAAGGTAAGCCTTCCAACAAATGGATCCACCATGATTTTAAATGCAAGTGCACTAAATGGTTCATTATCATCTGATTTACGTTCTGAAGTTTCACCGTTTGGCAGAAAGCCTTTTACAGCTTCTACTTCATCAGGCGCAGGAAGATAATCCACAACAGCATCAAGCAATAACTGCACACCTTTGTTTTTAAAGGCTGATCCAGGCACAACAGGGACAATTTTTAATCTGCATGTTGCATCATGAAGTGCTTTTTTAAGTTCTGCTACTGTGACTTCTTTCCCGTCAAGATATTTGGTCATTAATTCATCTTTGGTCTCTACAATGGCTTCAACAAGTTTTTCCCTGTATTGTTTTACTTTGTCTGCCATATCGGGAGGTACCGGTACTTCACTGTATTTTTGTCCTTTCGGGTCTGTATCATCATAGATATAGCCTTTCATTTCAATTAAATCTACAAGTCCTTTAAGATTATCCTCAATACCAATAGGTAAAAAGATTGGGTGTGCATTTACTCTAAGCTGATCAAGAATCTGACCTAATATTTTATAAAAATCAGCGCCTACACGATCGAGTTTGTTCACAAAGATAATTCTCGGGACTTTATATCTGTCAGCTTGTCGCCATACTGTTTTTGTCTGGGGTTGAACACCACCTACACCACATAAAACAATTACTACACCATCTAAAACACGCATTGAACGTTCAACTTCAACAGTAAAATCCACATGTCCAGGTGTATCAATAAGGTTTATAAACTTATCTTTCCACTTTGTTGAAATAGCTGCAGCAGTAATTGTAATTCCACGTTCCTTTTCCTGCTCCATAAAGTCAGTTACAGTAGTCCCGTCATGGACTTCGCCCATTTTATGAACAAGACCTGAGTAAAAAAGAACTCTTTCTGTAGTTGTAGTTTTTCCTGCATCAATATGTGCAGCAATTCCCATATTTCTAAATTCTGATAAAGGTATAGTACGTGGCATTTTTTATCTCCTTGATTAACCAATAGCTTATATAGAATAAGGCATAGGCTTGTTGTTTCCAAGATTCTTTAAAATCTTTTAATATAACCATACTCAATATAATGCTCATGCAACTTACAAAAGCCAGCTATCAATTAGTGTTTACAATCTAATTCTTCCTACAAATATGACTGCTAAAATCGGAAAGTAGCTATATTTCAATCATGTTACAGGATTTCACAAAACTATTACTAGACTATTCCATATGCATATTACCTGCATTTGTTTTTGCCATTTTAATATCTGCAGTGCTTGCAGAATTAATACCGGATTCATTCATTGAAAGGATCTTAAATAAGAACGGGTTTCTTTATATTTCCCTGGCTAGTATTCTCGGGGCTTTAATACCTTTATGTTCATGTGGAATGATACCTCTTGCAAGCAAACTCCAGAAAAAAGGTGCTTCATGGCTTATAACACTTTCATTTCTTACAAGCGGGAATGCAAGCAGCATTACAACTTTAATTTTGACCCTTATTTTAGGATTTAAAATTACATTTATCAGGTTTTTTATCTCTGTAATTTTAGGAATTCTAGCAGCTTATCTTTTTGTTTTTATAACCAAGCCTGAAATCTCAGCCCAGAACACTCTTTTAAATAATGAGCAAAACAATTGTAATAATCAAAACCTGTTTACCAGAGTTAAAAAAGAATTTACAGATCTAATAAAAAGCTTTGGTCCATGGGTTTTTGTAGGAATATTTATTGCTGCTCTGATTGCTATATGCTTAAAACCAGAGCAGGTAATAAAATTTGCAGGGGTTGAGAATTTCTTTTCTCCTTTTATATTTGCCTGTATAGGCTTCCCTTTTTATTTCTGTGGCGGTTCAGATATTCCGATTGCAAAAGCACTTCTTGAAAAGGGTGCCAGTCTCGGAAGTATAATTGCTTTTATGGTTGCCTCGCCAGGAATAAATTTGACAAGCTTTTTAGTTTATCAAAAGTGGCTCGGGAGAAAACAAGCTATTATATATCTTTTGATCTCTGTCATAGTATGCGGAGTCGCTGGTCTGGGAATTAATTTCTTTATTTTGCCACTTACCCCATTTGAAATGAGGTAAGTTCTATTAAAGTGAAGCTACTATTTCAAAAGTTTTTATTTTATTCTTTCCGCGAACGTTAAGATGTTCCATTAAAAGCTCCTGTGTCTGTCTCAAATAACCACGATATTTTAAAACAGAGTTATCGCCAGATGATTTTTTGTTGCACAAAATATCAAGCACTTCAACACCAATTTGTTTACAGTAAATGAATTGTGAACATTTATGGCACAATAATCCCCCAAGGACACTTGAATAAAGGTATCCTTTCATCTCTTCATATTCATTTTTATTAATTTCTTGGCTACATGAAACACAGTTTTCAAACTGTGGTCTAAATCCATGAATTGAAAGAAAATTTAATACAAATTCAATAACAAATAAATCAATGTTTTCAATGTGCTGAAGCCCATTAAGTCCATCATAAAGCAAATCATATACAAGAGTGCTTTCACTTTCCTGTTCATGCGCAAAGTTACTTACTATTTCAAGAAACAGTATTCCATTTGTTAACCGATGGAGATCTTTTTTCAACAGAGGGAATGAATTAATCTGTTCACATTCACTTATTACATCCAGATTTTTTCCTTTTGCAAAGTGAAATTGACTGCATGAAAGTTGATCAAGCTTCCCCCCAAATCTGCCAGTGGTCCTTCGTGCACCTTTTCCAATAGCTCTCACTAAGGCATTTTCACGCGTATATATACCAAATATTTTGTCTGCTTCAGAGTAAGCTGAAGAATTTAAAACTATCCCATAATCACTATAAGTTGGCATGGTATTTACTATGTTTCAATCTTACATTAACACTTATATTGACTTCACATAAGAACATATTTATCCCACTTTTGTAAAGACTAAAAACTATAAATATTGGAAGAAAATTTTGGAGAAAGTTTTACATTTATTAACCCTAAATATAAAACTTTGATTAATTACGTTAACTAATGAAAATTAAATCCCTTTTGAGTGGTAACATCTGATTTAATGAGCAAGGTGAGCAAATTATGACAGAAAGAAAAGTAGTACAACAGGATATACCAAAAGAAGTAGAAGCTGATCTCTCAGATGAGGCAAGGGTTGGGCTTGCACTTTATCTGAAGGTTTATTCTGAGGGAAAAGTTACCCCAAATGGAATCGTCTGCCCTGAACTGAATATATACAAACTTGCACATGCAGCAGAAGTACCAAACCGTATTGTAAGTAAAACATTTGAAAGGCTTCGCGGAAAAGGATTTATAGGAAATTTACCATCAGGACATCTTGTAGTAAAAAATATGCTTGAGTTCCAGCAATGGCTTATAAGCCAAGGGGCCTCAATAGAAACTTAAGTTCACAGTAAAACCTGAAATTATCCTGCTGGACCGTCATCTACACAGGTACCAGCTGTTTTTGGATCTGTCGAGCAAACAAGCTTTCTTGTCTGACCCGTATTTGGGCCATCATTTGGTGTATATGTAGTACAACATGTACCAAGAGCACCATCAGGGCTGCATGGTTCATCAGGACCTGCACAAATCTGGCAAGATGCTTTCTGAACCCCGGTAATTAAAACAAGCCCTAAAATAATGATAAAAAGTGCTTTTCGCGGATTTTCCATAATTAACCTTATAAACTCATTCAGCCGTTACAAATAACATATACCCAGCAAATGCAGCAAAATAGTGTTCGGGATTACATCTATCCCTATAAATAAACTTAATTTCATTCACCTGGTTTAGTACTATGTTAACCAAATTTTAACCGGACACTATAGCTATCCCTATGAATTCTTAGAGGCTTTCGTCATTCCTGCTTTTGCAGGAATCCAAAGAGTAACAGCTAGCTTTAAAGACTGGATTCAAGTTTTAGCACTTGTATAAGGCTTCACAACATTTTTATAAACAACAGGATATTATATAAGCGGCCCTTGCACTTTCTGAATAATTTTTTTGTCCTACAATCGTAAAGTTAAGGGAGTTCGGCATTTCTGATAGGGAAGTATACCGGCGCAAAAACCGGAAACGGATACTGTCAGGCGAGAACACCCACCTGGAGTTTTACCAGGGGCAAATAAATATCAGACAAGGGCTACAGTATTAAAAATTTTTCTTATAGATCCAGATAAATCATCTTTCAAAATCCCTTTTTCTGTAATAATCCCGGAAATATATTTCCCTGACGTAACATCAAAAGCAGGATTTGATGCTTTTATTTCTTTTACACAAATATGTTTTCCATGAATTTCTTTTACTTCTTTTTCATCTCTTTCTTCTATAGGAATTTCTACTCCACTATTTATAGATAAATCAAAGGTTGAAAGAGGTGCAGCAATATAAAATGGAATATTGTGTTCTTTTGCAAGCACAGCTAACTGATATGTGCCTATTTTATTTGCAGTGTCACCGTTTGCAGCAATCCTGTCAGCACCAGCAATTACAAGGTCTATATTACCTTTCTGCATCATATAACCACAGGCTGTATCTGAAATTAAAGTACACTCAATTCCATTCTCGAAACACTCAAAAGTAGTAAGTCTTGCCCCCTGCTGACGTGGTCTTGTCTCACTAGCATAAACATGCACATTATGATTGTTTCTGTGGGCAGTTAATATTACACCAAAAGCAGTGCCAATGCCTCCTGTAGCAAGAGCACCGGTATTGCATATAGTAAGTATGTTTGCTGATTTCGGGATAATACTTGCTCCATACTCACCTATTTTTTCACAGCGGTCAACATCATCATTATGAATCCATTTTGCTCTCTTCTCCACAGCAGAAATTATGCTGTCTGTATCCCTTAGCTCAAAAATGGTATTTAACACTAAATCAACAGCCCATTTTAAGTTAATTGCTGTTGGTCTTGATGATTTTATTTCTTCTCCAATAACTTTTAGTTTATTTATGAGTTTATCTGCTTCAAGTTTTTTAAATTCATTTGCAGCAACAGCCATCCCATATGCAGCAGTTATACCAATAAGAGGAGCACCTCTTACAACCATCTCTTTTATTGCTGAGATTACATCTTTACAAGAAGTAAGCTCTAAGTACTTCTTTTCATGTGGAAGAAGTCTTTGATCAAGGACAAGAAGCTTTTTATGCTCCCATAATATTGGCTGAACTTTGGAATTTATTCTTTTCATAAGGGTTAATTTATGTTAGCAAATTATGTTAAATACTTATATACCAGGTTGCTTATTTCCCTTATAATCTTCTGCCCATGAAGACTGTTAAACGGTCTTTTTACTATTATTGCCATACTAACTCTTTTCCAGAATGGAAGATAAACAATCCCTGCATCACCTACACAAATACCTATAGTGCCTGTCTTATGCGCAAACCTTGTATATCTTCCTAGTCCTTTTTTTATAAGCGATTTGTTTCTTACTTTAAGTAAAGTACTTCTTAAAATTTTTCTTGAATCTTGACTTAAAAGATCTCCTTCAAGAGATTTTTCAAGAAGATGAACCAAATCCCGTGGGGATGTTTTATTTTTGCCTTTGAAATCACCAAGATAATTAACAAGTTTCGTGTTTTTCAATCCAAGTTTACTTATTTCCTGATTCAGGGAATTTGGTCCTCCCAGAAGATCAATAATCATATTTGTTGCTGTATTATCACTTATTTTAAGCATTAATCTAAAAACATCTTTAAGACTATATTTCGTCCCTGCTTTTCTTGTTCTAAGCCAGCCAGCTCCCTGTGCATAATGATATTTTTTAAGCACAAGTTTTTTATTCCATGAGATTTCCTCTTTGTCAATTTTTCTGAGCAATACAACTGCAATAGGTATTTTTATAAGGCTTGCTGCCGGAAATGAAAGATCCCCATTCAGATTTATTCCTTTTGATAACCAACTGGGTTTTATATATACTCCGCATAAAAGAGTCGGATACTGCCTTGTTTTACCATTAATCTTCAGAGTTAAATCTTTTATTACATCTACTTCTTTAGCTTCTGTAAGATTATGGCTAATTAAAAAATAAAATAATAAAATAAACAATGTAATGAATATTTGTTTTGATTTTGATGGACCTATCATAGATGTATCAGAAAGATATTATCGTGCATATCTTGAAAGTTTAAAAGGTATTGAAAAGAACAGACTTAACATTCTTGAAAAATCAACATTCTGGGATCTTAAAAAAATCCGGATTAATGATTTTGAAATAGGATTAATGAGTGGACTTACCTTAAATGAGTCCATTGAAACTGCTGAGTTAAGAAGGAGTCTTAATTTTAAGATCGATCTTTTTATACATGACAGGCTGTTCCCTGATATTTATGATGTATTTTCTGAGCTTACAAAAAGAAATATTTTTTTCTTTATAGTTACATTGAGAAGGAATTCACATCTTGTTTATGCAATGAAGCAGTTTAAATTAAATAAATATATAACTGCAGAAAAAACATTCTCAGTAGAAGATAAAAAGAACTTTACAAACGACATACAGGAAAAGTACGTTTTACTTGTAAATGCTTTTAACAGGCTTGGGTTCAACCCAAAAGAAACCTGGATGATAGGAGATTCTGAGACTGATATTCATTCAGGCAGGCTTGCAAAGTACAGTAAAGTTATCGGCATAACACGGGGGATACGAAGCAAAGAACAGCTTGAAACCTTAAAACCAGACCATATTATTGATAATTTGAGTGAAGTAATAGGATTACTGGACCACTGACATATTAAGCAGTATATCTGTCTTTTATTTTCTCGCCAATTTTTATAAGTCCAAGGATGGGATTCCTGCTGATCTTTAGATCACTAATCTCATCAATTTGCTCTTTGATTTTTCTTTTAAGTCTTAGTATTTCATTTTGATGGTTTTTCTGGAGGGTGAGAAGTTCTTTTCTGTGCTGGTCATTTGACTGCATGTAATATGTTTCCCACTCTTTTTGCTTTTTATCAACCAGTCCTTCAATCTGAGATCTTAAGGTTTCTATCTGTTCAAGATATCTTTCCTCAATCTCATGCTCCATTTCAGAAACACTATCTTCAATCAATTCAATCCTCTCCGAAAGCTCAGTAGCTTCAGATTTATATTTCTCTGCTTCAGTTGATAATCCTTTGTTCTTTGCTTTGAGTTCTTCAAGTTCAGTTTCTTTTTCAGTAAGAGTTGCCTGTAATTCCCTGGCTTTTTTACCCTTAACTCCTGGGACAGATTTGACATCTTTATATGTCTGAAGCTCATTTTCAAGCTGGGTTTTTAGTAAAAGCATCTCTTGCAATCTTCTATCCAGATTATTTATTGTTTTTTGTTTTAAATCAAGATCTATTTCAAGGGCTGAAAATTTTTCTTCATTAAACGATTCCCGACCCTCAATCTCTTTTTTAAGAGCTTCTTCCAGCTCCTGAAGCTTTTTTCTGACAAAGTTAAGCTCTTGTTTTGAAAGGTTCAGTGATTGTTTCAGTCTGTAAACAGGTGACAATTTTAAAAGATTTTTTATATCTTGATTTCCTTCAAAATCAACATTTTTCAGAATCTCAGAAAAAGATGCAAGAAGTTTTATTTCGCTATATGTAAGACCAGACTCCCTAAGCCTGTGAAAAACTTTTATAGACTGTGTATCTTCAGATGTAAAACTATCAATCTCTCCAAGAAGAGAATCAGAACCCATTTCTAATTCATGTTCATACAAACTAAGAGTATCACCTGTAATACTCAGTTCTTTTAAGATTTCTTCTCTGGTTAATTTATCTTGATCAGGCATAAAAATACTACTTGGAAAGACTCTCTAATTATATTACCATTGTAGATGAAACAATCAATAACACGGGGCCGGGAGAGACCTTTTATGGGCAATTTAAAACCTATATTAAATATATCTAATATTAAAGCCTGGTTTCCTTTAACACTTTTAATTTCCCTTCTTATTTCCTTGTGTTATACACCAAAAGTGACTTCTCAGGAATTAAGGGGAAAGGCAGAAGCAATAGAAATAAACATAGATAAAGAAGCAAATACAGGCGATACTTTATCTCTCAGGATAAAAAAATCTGAAAAAGGTCACCCAAAAGTTTATTTTAACAAAACAAAAATTCCTGTTTTTCTTCTAAATGACTCCTGGTACAGAGGATTAATCCCTCTTAGTGCAGATCTTAAACCAGGGAAATATCAGATAGAAGTCTTCTACAAAAACAAAGTAACCAGAACAGACGTTAATATAAAAGAGACAAAATATCCCATTGAAAGTCTGACACTTCCAGCAACAGTAGCAGGACTAAAAGCATCAAGAGTTGAAAAAGCAGCTGTTGGGAGAGCCCTTAGTATTGTAAGTGATAAAAAACTATGGTCAGGAAAATTTCTTCTTCCAAACAGTGCAAGACAGTCCACAATATATGGAGTTAAAAGAAAAATAAATGGTGTTATATCACCTTCGTATTTTCATAAAGGATTAGACTTTGCAGGAAAAGAAGGAAGTGTAATCAAAGCTCCTGAAAATGGAAAAGTAATTCTCGCGGGCCTTGAACCAAAAGGATTTGTGGTAAATGGAAACTGTATTTTTCTCGACCATGGGCATGGAGTAATCAGTGCTTATCTGCATTTGAGTTCCCTGCTAGTAAAAGAAGGTGATTTTGTCAATAAAGGTCAGGTAATTGGCAAAGTAGGAAGCACTGGAATTGCAAGCGGACCACATTTACATTGGGGAGTGTATGTACTTGGGAAAACAGTAGATCCAATTGGTTGGACAAGTATGATAATTGATTAGAAAAAAAGAATCTGAAGTATTTTACATCTTGTTATACAAAACCTGTTTTGACTTTTATTGAAAATCTTATAGGCTAAAATAGTTTATGCTTGGCAATATTGAGCAAAGCTACAAATTTAGAAACTAAAAAATAAGAAACAGGAGAGCAAGAAAAATGATCAAGAAACTAACATTGTTATTTTATTCAGTTATTTTAATGGTCTACATGACCGCTTGTGCTGCACCAAAGCCACCGCAAGAAGCTGCTGAGGATGCTGCCGAGGATGCTGAAGAAGCTGCCGAGGATGCTGAAGAAGCTTCTGAGGATGCTGAAGAAGCTTCTGAAACTGCCGACAAAGCTGCTGAAACTGCTGACAAAGCTTCTGAAACTGCCGACAAAGCTGCTGAAACTGCTGACAAAGCTGCTAAAACTGCTGACAAAGCTGCTGAAACTGCTGACAAAGCTGCTGAAACTGCTGACAAAGCTGCTGATGAATCAGAAGATAGTGCAGAAGAAGACACTGAAGAGTAAAAATTGGAAAAATAAAAACCAACAGGGGTTATCAAACCTGTTGGTTTTTTTGTTATTAAAGGAGAGAACTATGAATAAATTAATAATAGGGCTTGTAGCAATTCAGCTTTTAATTTCCCTGAGTGGATGTTGCTGTAACTGTGCAAAAAAGACTGCCGGTGAACAAGTCCAAAACCAGCAAGACCAGGATCTGGAGCTTGTTGAACAAAATAAAGAACAGCAACAATAATTTAAAATTTAAAAAGTCTACTAATAAAGAATATTCTTTCAAAGATTAGAGAATTTTAACCTATTATTTTTTTATTCTGGTACTCTATGATGGATATATGTCATCCATACCTCAATCTGAAATTAAAGCTATAGGTAAACTGCTTAAAAGTTCTGATGAAGGGACAGTCAGATTAATTGAAGAACAATTAAAGAATTTTAGTTCGACCATTTTAAAGGAAATTAACGATGAGATCCCACTCGACGACATTGAACTTAGAAAGTTGTTCTTAAGCCTGGTCTTAAAAATCAAAAGAGAAAAATTAAAACAGGAGTTCTCTCTCTGGGCAAAAAATCAAGCTCCAGATCTTGAAGAAGGTGTTTTTTATATAGCAACTTTTAACAACCCTTTTTTGCAAAAAGATTTTTACTCAGAGCAGATCGACAGCTGGGCTAAATTAATAAAAAGCAATCTGAAAAAAGTAAAGATTGAAGACGATCCAACTTCAATAATAAATGAGGTTAATCATTTTTTATTTATGGAGGCAGGATTTAAAGGAAATAAAAAAAACTACTACGATCCTGAAAACAGTTTTATAGATAAAGTTATTGAGAGAAAACAAGGAAACCCTATTTTGCTTTCAGTAGTTTACCTTTTAGTCGCCAAGAGAGCTGACCTTCCATTTTCAGGAGTAAATATGCCTGCTCATTTTCTTGTGCAGTATATAGACGGACTTGAACCTATCTTTATTGATCCATTTAATCAGGGGGAAATAGTTACCAGATTTGACTGTCAGGAAAGAATTAAACTTCTAAAACTTGCCTGGCAGGAAGACTATTTATCCATACCAAAAACCAAGCAAATAATTATGAGAATGATGCAGAATCTAATTAACATTTATCAGTCAGAAGGTGAACATGATCTGAAAGAATATTTGGAAAATTATGTAAATATTATAAAAAGAAGCTTGTGAAACTTGTATAAGTTATAATCGTAATTGTGATTACAGTAAATAAAGAAAACCTTACCATAGATGAAAATTTACTCAAACGGCTAAAACTTACTAAAGACGAGTATTTCAGGATAGTCAAACTTATAGGAAAGGAACCAAATGAAGTTGAGATTCACATGTTTTCAGTCATGTGGTCTGAACATTGTTGTTATAAAAATTCAAAAGTATTATTAAAAGAATTTCCAATAAAAAATAAATTCGTAGCCGTAGGCCCAGGAGAAAATGCAGGAGTAGTTGATCTTGGCGATGGATGCAAAGTAGCATTTAAAATAGAATCACACAACAGGCCTACAGCTGTAGAACCATTTCAGGGAGCAACTACAGGTGTAGGAGGTATTTTGAGGGATATATTCACTATGGGTGCAAGACCCATAGCAGTGCTTGATAGTTTAAGATTTGGTGATTTAAAAATACCCAGGTCCAGATATCTTTTTGCTGGCGCAGTTAATGGGATTGCACATTATGGAAACTGTACCGGTATTCCAAATATTGGCGGGGAAGCATATTTCTACCCAACATATAATGAAAATCCTCTTGTAAATGCAATGGCGGTTGGAATCATTGAAACAAATGAGATTATAAAATCTGCAGCAAGTGGTACTGGTAATCCTGTACTTTATGTTGGCTCAAAAACAGGCAGAGACGGACTGGGTGGCGCAAGTTTTGCAAGCAGTGGATTGACAGAAAAAAGTCATGAAGACAGACCTGCGGTACAGGTGGGAGATCCTTTTACTGAAAAAATATTAATTGAAGCATGCCTTGAAGCTTTTAAAACCGGTTATATAGTTTCTGCACAAGACATGGGTGCAGCAGGGCTTACTTGTTCTACTTCAGAAATGGCTGCAAAAGGAAACACAGGGATAGAAATAGATCTTGATAAGGTGCCTATAAGAACAGAAAATCTTACACCTGTTGAATATATGCTTTCAGAATCACAGGAAAGAATGCTTTTTGTGGTTAAAAAAGGATTTGAAGAAAAAATATCAGAGATATTTAAAAAATGGGGACTTGACTCTGTAGAAATCGGGCAGATTACAGATACAGGAAAAGTAACAGTAAGACACAAAAACAAAGTGGTTGTTGACATAAATGCAGGAGCGCTGGTCTCTGATACACCTATTTATGTAAGAGATTCAAAAGTACCGGATTATTACATAAAAAATAAAAGTTTTAATTATAATTCAATCTCTGACCTTAAGAAAGAAGAATTATTACCGATACTAAAGGATCTGCTTTCATCACCAAATATTTGCTCAAAAAAATGGATTTATTCCAGGTACGATCACCAGGTTCAGACAAACACTATTATAAAGCCAGGGGGATCAGCAGGGTTAATCAGACTTAAATCAAAAGATAAGAATAAAAAAGAAAAAGGGATTGCTGTGTCGCTGGATGGTAATTCAGCTTATGTTTATCTCGACCCTTATTCAGGATCAAAAATAGCAGTTTGTGAAGCTGCAAGAAACGTATCCTGCACAGGCGCACTTCCAATTGCAATAACAGATAATCTTAATTTTGGAAATCCCGAAAAACCTGAAATCTACTGGCAGCTCTCCGAATCAGTAAGAGGAATAAAAGATGCATGTTTAAAACTAGACACACCAGTAACAGGTGGAAATGTAAGTCTCTATAATGAATCAAATGGAATTGATATATGGCCTACACCAGTAATTGGGATGATTGGTTATATGGAGGATGTATGTAAATCAGTTAACCACTCATTTAAAAGAGCAGGAGACACTATATTACTTATTGGCACTAATAAAGATGAAATTGGTGCATCTGAATACTTTTATCTAAAAAGCAGAAAGGTGCAGGGGATTGTACCAGAAATTGATATGGATCTTGAAATTAATGTTCAAAGTTCTGTGCGGAGTTTAATTAATAAAGAACTTTTAAAGTCAGCTCATGATTGTTCTGTTGGTGGGCTCCTTGTAACATTATGTGAGTGTACATTTGAAAATAATCTTGGATTTGATGTTTATGATGAATTTCTTAATCTTAATTCAAAACTAAGACTCGATTCATTGTTTTTTGGCGAGACACAAAGCAGGGTTGTTGTAAGTATTGAGCAAAATAAATTAAAAGAAGTTGAGCAACATCTGAGCAAAGCTAACTGCCCATATCAAATCATAGGAAAAACAACTGAAGATAAGATTATCTGTAGTAATTTAAATTTTAAGATCGATGTCAGCGAATTAAAAAACCACTGGTTAGAGGCTCTTCCTAGAATACTTTCCAGGTAGGAACAGTTTTATTTTTTAATTCGTCACTCCTCACACAGACAATATTTTATGGCTACATTTGCAAAAATTTTCCTCCTTCTTACATTTGTAATTTTTGTATGTTTTTTTCTGTCATTTAAACCTGAATGTAACCTTTATGCAAAAAACCAAATTGAAACAAATATTAATGACTCCGGGATAATCTATAAAGTAAAAGAAATCCCGGAAACAGGTATACCTGAATTAAAAGAAATGTCTATTACAGAAGCAGTAAAAAACGTGTTGGCAGAGAATCCCAGAACCTCAACTCTAAATCTAAACATTGCAACTGTGGGCTCAAGAATCACACTTTCAGGAAAGGCTGAATCTAAGGAGCAAATTATCTCTGCTGTTGATTGTATATTGAAAATATCTGGTGTAAAAGAAGTGATTTCTACAGTAGTTATTGATCCAGAAATTTATATAACAAGTAAAGGTTCGCTACTCTAAAATAAAGTTCTATTACTCTTCATCCTCGTTCTGAAGGAGATCTTTCCATTCTGGACTTTTTTCAAGTTCTGAAGCAATATCTGATATTTGTGATTTTTGTTGCTGTTTCTTTGGTTTCAGGATTCCCTCTGTACGAATTTTCTTTTCATTGCTTTCATTATCCTCTTCTTCTTCATTATTCTCTTCTTCATATTCAATAGTTTCATCCAGTTCTTCTTCTTCTTCTTTTGTTCTCTTCGTTAAATCATCAGAAAAAATCTTTTTCTTCTGTACTTTATCAACAATTTCCTTCGGGATTTCAAGCATATCATCCTCTAAAGAAAAAGGCTGCACAGTTTCTGCTTCGACTATTTCCTGATCCTCATGTATTATAGTTTCCTCTGATGGCTGATCCATTAAAATAGATGGCTCTTCTTCTGTGGTTACACCTGCTGCTTCTTTAAACGATGGAAACATTGGTTCATCTTTATCCTGCATCAGTAAAGGTTCCTGCTCACTAACTTCTGATGCATGCTGAATATCATTTACAGTATCAACCTGCGGCTTTGCTACTTCAGCTTTTAACACTAAGTCTGAAAGAGATTTTAGCTGCGTTGAAAACCTTGCATCAAGCTGACCTGATTTTGTTTCAACAATACAGCTTCCAGGGTCAATAGAATCATTAGACAAAGGTATAATATCAATCCCGCTTGGAAACAGTTTCTCAAGATCACTTATTGACTGCTCAAGTCTTTTTAGATCCTGAGGATTTACATAAACCTGTACGCGATCAGCTTCTGAAGTTGCTTTTTTAATGGCTTCAATAACCTGTGTTCTTAGAATATTTGGATCAACAGATGCCTGATACTTAATTATTTTCTCGGCTAAATCAAGCGCAACTTTAATAATATCGCTGTGCGCCTGAAATAGAGTCTGTTTTTTTACTTCAAATAATTCAAGTAAAATCTGGCGAGATTGTGTTCTTATTTCATCTGCTTCATTTTTTGCAGCACTAAGCGTCTCATTGTAAACCTTCTGTTTTATTGCTTCTGCCTGTTTATTTGCAGAATCAATGATTACCGTTGCTTTTATCTCAGCATCATCTAATTTTTTCTTTGATTCTTCAAGAACAGCTTCTGCTTCTTGCTTTATTGCTTTCGCTTCCTGTTTTGCTTTGTGAAGCTCCATTTGTACAGCGCGAGCAGCTTCAGTAGGTTCAATATGAACTACATTTGAGGCACTGTGAATCTTGGTAAGATTTTTATGTTTTATAAGCATTCATTCTGTACCTATATTTATATTCTCTCAGAATTGGTTAAGAAATTGTCAATAACAGCTGTGATATCCTGGGAAAAAAGTACCGGTGCACCTTTCCTCTGAACACCAAGCCTGGTAAGTATATAGTCTCTGACCCTGGGCCTTTGTTCTTCAGCAACTTTAAATTTCTTCTGGGCTTCTATCTCCCTCCTGCAGTCGTTTAAGATTCTCTGAAGTTCAGGCCATGCTTGATAAAACGGAGTCCAATCAAGCTTTTCAACATCAATATTTGTTTCCTTTTCAATCTGATTCAGGACTTTTACAACTTCAGGATTAAAGTGTGCTTTCACCAATGCCTGCTGATCCTTCGGCAAGGTACGTAAAATAAGGGAAACAGTTAACAACTTAATGTCTTTTGATAGTACAACCATATATCTCTTTTATGCCCTGGTTTGAATAGATAAAGATCAAAAGATTAGAGGATATAAGGAATAATAATTTATCAAGTGGTTATCCCTGAAGGAATCAGTTTGCTAAATATAGTATAGGTATTATCTTCTGAACAATTTGATTGATAGTGGTTTAACGAGCTAATGGTGTTCCTTCTTCAAGCCATACCTGAAGTTTGCTTGCAAGGAATTCAGGTCTCTCTGCTGCTGCTTCTTTCATCCCTGTAATTATGCCTGAGAAATCAGGTCTTTGAGTAGTCATCTCAGGAATAGCCTGAGGCTGTATTCCAGCTGCTATCATTTGTTCATTTCTGGGAAGTCTGTTTTGCTGCATTGACTGATTAATCTGTGAAACTGTGCTTTGTTCAACTTTTTGCTGGACAGCGGGTTTCCTAAGTGATCCAATAACAAATAAAAGTCCAAAAACAATAATTGTAATCGTTGCCCATCTTGGCATACCTTTTACAAACGCAAGAAACTGGCTTAGAAGTCCTCCAACATTTGGCATCACAATTTTATGTGGGAGGCTTTTTGCAGGCGCACCAGTTGTTGCAAATTCAGCAACTGTAATTTTCACATCCTCAATTTTAGTAGTTGGGCTTGTAATTGCTGCAATACCTTCTCGTAGTTGTTTGACTGAAATTTTTGGCAATATATCTCTGTTAATTGCAAGAGCAACTGAAATCTGCGTTATTCTTCCTGCTGGAGTAGAAATTGTTTTTTGTCTGAAGCTTGGATAATTTTGAGTAACTCTGTTAGATCTAGCATAACCCATGCCACTTTCAGTACCAGGTATTGCAGGACCTGCAGCACCTTGTGAATTAGATGCAAGTCTTTCATCACCAATTTGCTCCTGACCTACAGCACCTTGTTCAAATAATGTTGCGCTTTCCTCTATTTTCTTTCTGCTGATTTCTGAGCTTACCCTTACTATGTAATTATTGTTTCCAAGTAGCGGCTCCAGGTATTCTTCAATTCGCTTCTGAACAACTTTGTTAACCCTTTCAGACTCCTCAAGAAGTTCGCTTGCTGCAACTTCTTCTGTCTCAACAGCAGAATAAGTTTCACCATTGGTATCAATTATTGAAACATTGTTTTTCTGAAGGTTTGGTACATAACCAACTAAAAGATTAATAACGCTTCTTACCTGTGTTCTTGAAAGCTTTAGATTCTCATCTCCAAGCTCAACTTGTACTGTTGCAGTAGTAGAAGCCTGATACTGGCTGAAAAGCTGTGGTTCAGGAATGTTCACACGAACAGTGGACCATTTGATACCGGTCATTCTGCTTATAATTCTTGAAAGATCTCCGTTAACAGCTCGCATCATTTTGACACGTTTATCATAATCAGATGCTGCCCAGTCACTTTTATCGAATAAATTAAAACCATCTTCCTGCAGAAGATCACTTCTTGCAAGTGAAATCGCAGCTTTGTCAAAATCTTTCTGGTAAACTTTCACATTTACTTTTCCGGGGAATTCACTGTCATCTATTTTTGCTTCCAGGTCATTTACTTTCAGTTTTGAAACTATTTCAAAAGCTCTTCCCTGATCAATAGATTTAACAAGATCTATCTCATTTCCTTTATTGGCGCTTCTTGTCCATGCAAAACCAATAATAAATATAGTTATAAGGATAGTTAAAACTACAGCTCCTACCATAACAAGTCTTTTATTCTGCCCAAGATTGTTAAGTGTGTCTTGTACATTTGGAGTTCTAAGCTGTGTTTGTTCTGTTGCCATCTCTCTTTTTCACCCCTTGTCCTTTACATACCACCCCTTGGTTTAATATCGTTTGGGTTATACCTGCATTTGTGTTAGTTTTTCAACAGTACTTATGAATTTCCCTGCAACTTGTGTTGTTAATCCAAGTGCAATCTCTTCTTCAGCCATTGCTATCATAACTTCATGAAGATTAACTTTACCGGTAGTAACAGCTGCTTCAGTTAATTGTTCTGATTTGTTCATCATCGTATTAACTTTACCAAGCATATCAGACAAAACTTCACCAAAGTTTCCTCCACCACCTGATGTAATTTTTCCTTGTAACAAAGGAATTTGTGGCAACTGAGGTAACATTGCTTTGCTGAAACTCATCGGTATGTCTTTCATTATTTTTCTCCTTGGTTTGGCCGGTTATGCAATCTTGCTCATTATTTCCGTTACATATTTTTTTGTTTCACTAAAGGGTGGAATCCCTTTATATCTGTCTACATTGCCGGGTCCTGCATTGTATGCGGACAGAGCTAAAGCTACATTACCTTGGTAACGGTTTAGTAAAGAAGATAAATATTTAGTACCTGCCCTTATATTTTCCACTGGATTTAACGGATCCTTAACTCCCATTTCATGTGCTGTCCCTGGCATAAGCTGCATTAGCCCCAGTGCACCTGATGATGAAACTGCGTCAGGATTAAATCCTGATTCTTTTTCTATAACAGCATTAACAAGCTTTGGATCAATATTATTTTCGCTTGCTGCAAGGTTTATTATAAATTGAAGTTTTCCTTTCATTATGTTGGCCGATATTTCACTGAAAACTGTAGAAAACATTTTGCTGGTTTTTGATTTGACAGATTCTCCAAAACCATGAACATATTCTTTCAGCCTGGAAATTTCTTCCATTCTTTCCATCATTGATTCATAACTCAACTTATTTGAGTAGCTAGTTAAGTAGTTAAAATTATTCACAGCTTAATTAATTAACCCCCTGGTTTTCCAATGTTCAGAGTTTCTCTTGCTGCAGACTTTGCCATTTCAACAATTGAGAGGTTTGCTTTGTAACCTCTTGTTGCATACATCATTTCAAGCATTTCCATAAGTGAATCAACATTTGACATCTCTACATAGCCATCTTTATCAGCATTTGGATGCTGTGGCATATACATTTTTTGTCCTGGTGTCTGATCTATTGCTACTTCACTGACCTGAACACCTCTTGTAACTTGATTACCACTAATAAAATTCAGTAAATCTTCTTCTTTTATTCCGAGTTGTCTTGCCATAATAATTCCAAATGCATCATTTGTCTTTGGTGCAAATATTGCTATTTTTCTTTTGTAACCAGGCGTTGAAGCATTGGCAACATTCTGGGAAATTATCTCCATCCTGAGTCTTTGTGCTTCAAGACCATTTGATGCTGTATCGAGTAAATCAAAAAATGACATTTTTTACCTCTCTATTATGTAGCCCTTACTTCCAGAGCCTTTTTCATGTGATCATAATGATGACTGATTGATTTGACCAGAAGTAGATATCTCAAATGATTTTCATAAAGTTTTGAAAGCTCTGATTCCATTGTCATTGGTTTTGAATAATCTCTGTATCTTGACCTTGCAAGCATTGATTGATTATCATCTTCAACAATATTCATTGAACTATTCTTTAGATCACCTAAAACTTTGCTGAAATCAATATCCTGCCTTACATAGTTTTTTGTCTCTATATTTGCCAGGTTACCTGAAAGAACTTCCTGCCTCTGCATTGTTGCATCAGTCAGGCCCTTAATTGCTTTAAATCCATCAGTATTAAACATTTCTTCTCACCTTCATTTTTCTTAAAAAAGAATCGGGATTTATCTCTGTCGATAAGTTAGATGTATTCTCTATGAGTTTAGTTAAGAGCAGGTTGTCTTCTTACGTTTTTTCACAAAAATCAAGTATTATCCCTTGCGGACAGCTGAAAAAAATCATAGCCTTGAATTAAAGATTTATTAAAAGTAGCTGCTGTTACTGCCTGATTCATTTGGATCTATGTCATCAGGGATTCCACCACTAAAAGGTCTTGGCTGATCAAATCCACCATCGGCATAGGAATCATTTAAATATGCAATTGACTGATTGTAACCAGTAATATTTGGATCAACGTTTACAGGCCGCATGAAACCTATTTGGTTTCTGAATCCAAAAACAGATTTTACCATTCCTACAAGTGCAATTATCGGGGATAAAATAACCTGAAAACGGCCCAATCCTCCTAAAATTCCTGGTCCTGAATATTGAGGGTAATAAGATTGTCCAATTCCTCCATAGCCACCTACGCCACCATTAAATGGGTTTGTCTGTCCTGCAAATCCTTGTAATCCAAATCCTCCAGCTGGCTGGTTAGAAGGTGGTTGGGACTGAGAACCAACTAATACTGCTCCTGGTGCTAATGCCTGATGTTTTATAGTTTTTATAGGTTCAGGAGAATAATTTCCAAACTGATTTTGCATACCCTGAAATGCCTGCAATGCTCCATTTCCAACAGATCCTGGTTGGGATAGTCCACCAAACGGTGTTCCTCCGCCAAACGGTATTCCTCCTCCAAATGGTATTCCTCCTCCAAATGGTGTTCCACCACCAAATGGTATTCCTCCTCCAATACTGTTAAACATCTGACCAAAATTTGCCTGTGGAGGAATGCCTCCGATTCTTTGGCCGCCGCCAAAGATACCTTTGATCCCGTTTCCAGCTATTGATAAAAATTCCTTTAGCATTTTTTTTCCTCTCTCCTATTAGACAGACTTCGAAATTGTATAATGAATATTTTCATATATTTTATCCAGTATCTTGAACAGCTTGAAATGTGCAGAAAGTATGTTTTTTGACTGTGTCAAATTTACAACTTCTGTAGCTATGTTTACATTTCCAAATTCAAGATATCCTTGTTTTACATGGGTGCTGCCACCAGGTCCTACATCTGCATCAAGTGCAGATCCAGACGATTTGGTTGAAACATAATAACTGTTCCCAAGTGTTTCAAGTCCATTAGGATTATTAAATACAACTACATTAACTTTTCCAAGTTTTACTTTTTCACCTGTAGAACCATCTGTACCATTCACCGTACCATCTTCAAGTATTTCAGGAGTAAGATGTGCAGGTACTATAAGTTTAGGCGTTGATACTTTTATGTTTAGTCCAAGCTCTTTGTTATCACTATTTCCTGTTATTTGAATAATGGGTTTTCCTACCTGTTCTACTTCTGGGATAACTCTGTATCCTTCATTTGTTACAAGCTCTCCTTCATTTGTAAGTCTTAAACGTCCTGATCTTGTATATGCTCTCTGTCCGTTTGAAAGCTCAATTTCAAAAAATCCTGGTCCTTCCAGAGCTAAATCATAAGGTTCAGATGTTCTTCTTAGTGGTCCTTGTGAAAAATCTTTGTCTTCGTGTTTTGAAGCTTCTCCATTCAGGGCTTCAACAAAAGTTTGCTGGTTCTTTTTGTAACCAACTGAATTCATATTTGATATGTTTTCAATCGTCTTATTAAGAGAAGAAAGTGCATTCTCTGTTGATCTTATTGTTTTATAACCCATATTTCCAAACATGGTTTTCTCCTTTAAACATTCCTGCCGTATTTTTCAACAAGCTCTTTGTCTGCTGACAATTCCATAGAAAGCATTTTTTCAGTGGATTCAAATGCTCTGTAAGTCATTGACAGTGCTACCATTTCATTCATTAGATTCACATTAGATCCTTCCAGATATCCCTGATGTACTTTAACAGGCTTATTATCCATGATTCTCATTGCAAGCCTTCCATATCTTTCAGTACCAACAGTTATTTCTCCATTTTGGCTTATGCTTATGTCATAGTCTTTTGCAAGGCTTATTGGCTTATCTGTTTTTTCAACGACAACTACTTCTTGTCCATCCTGATCAGAAAGGTTTCCTTTTTCATTTAGTCTGAACTTTCCATTTCTTGTTGGAACTACTCCGTCTTTTCCTTCAACAAGAAAATATGCATTTCCTTCTATTGCAAGGTCGAACATCTGGTCTGTTTTTTGAATCGGTCCATGTGTGTCGTCACGCAATGGTGTTTTCTCCCCTACATTGGATAATATTGACTCGAAAGTTGCTGATTCAGGAATTTGTCTCTGATAACCAACGCTTTTTGCATTCGCAATATTGCCTGCAATTATATTAATCATTTTAAGCCTTTGGATCATTCCTAGCAGGGATTGGCCGAAAGCTCTTGGCTGGTTAGTCATGGTTTTTTTATTCCTTCCTTCTTCTTGTCAAAGTATTTGGTGCCACTCTTTTATCCAGAGGGTGCAGACTTTATATAGGAAGTTGTTTATGGGAAAGTTAAATCAACTGCTAGTAAAGGGATAGCAAAAATATTTTTGATTTTCTAAAAAGGTTAAATCGCGATTAAAAACTAATGCTTCTTGTCAGAAATTGTGGCACATGGGTGAGAGCAGGCATATTTAGCTTCCCGCTAATAACAGTAGTTACTCCTTCCACAACATGAGCAGGAGTGTTATTTTCACTAGTATTCGGACTATTTCTAAGATCAATGGCCATTCCTTTTATATGCTTTGGCATATTTATATAATAATGAATCTGGCTAAATGCTGATTCAACTGTTTCTTGGTCTAGTGTTGGTTCAAGATTATTCATACCTGACTATATAAAGGAAAGCTTTTCTTAAAGTTGATAAATATATATGCTACTGGAATAAATATACTATTATCCTAGATCGGTAAGATTAAATTGCTATTAAGCAAATTTTATATTTGTCTGCAACTTTAATTACTTCTTCTTTACTGGCTACTATTGTTCTACCAGCTTCAAAAGCCAGAACCCCTCCTCCATTTTTAGCAAGAGTTTCAAGAGTATGTCCTCCTATAACAGGAATATCAAATCTTTCA
Organism: Candidatus Melainabacteria bacterium SSGW_16; assembly: GCA_004769085.1. Taxonomy (GTDB): domain Bacteria; phylum Cyanobacteriota; class Vampirovibrionia; order 2-02-FULL-35-15; family 2-02-FULL-35-15; genus SSGW-16. The sequence continues at coordinate 6,270 of DUDS01000041.1, read as the reverse complement.
TCCTGGTTGGGTTTTGCTACTTTAACTACAACGACCTCTGATTTTGAAAGTACACATCCTCTTTTAATTGCCTCGTCAGTTCCTTCTATAGCTTCAATTGCAACTATCATTTTGTTTTTAACTACAACTGTTTGTCCGATATCAAGACCAGCTATCTTTTTTGCAGCATCGTAGCCATACTGAATGTCAGCTCTCTCTTCAAGAGTAGGTTTCCTTTTACTTAGTATTTCTTTTTCAATAAAAAGCTCTCTTAAAAACATTGTCTGTGGAAGAATATCTATTTCATGTTCCTTTAGAAAATCTGCAACCGCATTATGGAATGAGTCATCATGGAAATTCCTAAAACGGTAAAGATTTTTAATAGCTAACCAATCAAGTTTGTGGAGATTTCTAAGGAAGTTAATCTTTGGGATTTTTCCAATAAAAACAATCTGGTTTATTAACTCCTTTTTTACACACTCAAGTATTTTTGATACTTCACCAGGTGCAAATGAATAAACTTTCGTACACACATCATCAAGTCTCTGTTTAGCTTCATCAGTAATAGCAATAGCATAAGTGTGAAAACCCTGTTCTCTTGCGGATTTTGCAAGGATCGTTGTCAGTTCACCATTTCCTGCTACAATTGCCAGTTTTTTATTATTCTGTGCCACAAATGATGATTATATCGCACTATTTTAATGTCATAGCAGAGATCGTGACTACTCATCTAAAACCAAGTGGTTGATTCAATGTTGGTAAAAACCTGCCAATAAATGACATGCAATGTCCAAACCAGTCTCCCCAACCTGAATAAGTTGAACTTGGTGTACCGGGCCGATGTGAAGTTAGTAGTTGTAAATTAAACTTTAAAGTCCCTAAGCTAAGCTTTATTCCTTTTGGATATCTAAATGCTGTGCCAATAGCTTTCCAGCCGCTTTTTGTAGTGAACAAAGTACAAATCTCATAACAATTTGATTTGGATGGTGGTAAGAAAAATGGGAAGGCTGCCCTATCTTTAGCATTAATAGCCTCTCTAGCAGCTCGACCTACTGAAAGACGTGCTAATAAAATACCAATGGTTCCTGTTCCAATATTTTCAAATGCATTTGCAAATCTTTTTCCATCACCATTAACACCAGCAATAATTGCATTTGTTATTCCTTTTGCAAGATAACCACTACTTACTAGCAAGCCAACGGCAAACATAATAGGTACAGTTACAGGAATAACAGCTGCAAGCAACCCACCACCGATTAGAAAAGCCCATGCTAAAGGACTTTTAAGAAGTGTAGTCACCGGACTAATTAATCCGTTAAAAAAACTTTTAAATGCTTGCTTAAAACTAACACTTTCTTTAAGATCTTCTTGATCTGCACTGGAATCAGAAATAAACTTGTCAACTTCTTTATGATTATTTAAGACAGAAGATTTTTGAATTTCTTGCTTAAGAGGTTTTTCATGTGGAAAAATTACAGGGTTATTACTCTTAGTTGGATTTGGTTTTACTTCAAGCTCTGCCATAAAATATACCCCGTCAGATCTACAAAGCTAGGACAGAATTACTATTGATATTGTTATTAGAAGATGCGGTTAAAGAAATCTTATTTTATACTCTTGACAATTAACTGTTTTTTAACTTTATTTTTTATCAAATGGAGATTGAATCTTAAGCTGTCTTCCACTTAATGACTTTAAAAAGTTAATCAGATCTCTCTGTTCCTGTTCAGTAAGATTTAAAGGTTTTTTCAGTGAATCTTTAAAAGTATCATTACCGCCGCCTGCATTATAAAAAGTAATGACTTCTTCAAGTGTTTCAAACAAACCATTGTGAAAGTAGGGTGCTGTTTTAGCTACTTCACGAAGTGTTGGTGTTTTAAATTTTCTTGTATCCTTGTTACTTACAGATACTTTAGCTCTTCCAACATCTTCTGTAATAGGCAGTCCTATATTATGAAAATCCCCATCAGTAAAATCAGGTCCTTTATGACACTCTGCACACATTGCCTTTCCAAAGAAAAGATCCATGCCGCGTTTTGCATTCTGTGATAAAGCTTTTTTATTACCAGCAATATATTTATCATAATCTGAATCTTTTGAAATTAGGGTTCTTTCAAACTCAGCAATTGCACCTAATAATTCATCTGCCATTATTTGGCTTGTACCAAAGACTTTTTTAAACTCTTTTGAATAGTAAGGATCTTTATTTAGTTTTGCAAGAACCATTCCAACTGTTTCTCCCATTTCTTTTGGATTTTGAATAGATCCTATTGCATGCTCTTCCAGGCTTTTTGCTCTCCCATCCCAGAAAAGAAATTTTAGATTTGCAGTATTAAATACTGTCGGGGTGTTTCTATCTCCTTTTTGTCCGTTAATCCCGATAGAAAAATCTTTATCATCTGCAAATGCATGATTCGGCTTATGACAGCTTGCACAGCTTAATTTTCCGTCTTTAGATAACATCGGGTCAAAGAACAGTCTTTTACCAAGCTCGATTTTAAGCTTTTCTTTTTCAGCTTTTACTTCCTTGCTCTCAGGTGAGAACCGATTTTCTACAACAAGTCTTTTACTGTCTGTAATAATAACTGAAATTGCCCTGTCAGCAAAAAAGAAAATAGATAAAATAAGAAGTACTGTGAAAAAAGCCCTTTTCATATTCATCATATTATTTCTTATACTCATGTGCGAACTGCCTGACTCTGTTTATTCGTCATCATTATTTACAAAAGATTGTTTAAAAGAAAAGAAATATTATTTTGTAAAAGCAGTATGCGATGGTGACACAATATCACTAACAAGCTGTGACAGAAGTCAGAAAGAAAAGAAAATAAGACTATTAGGGATTGATGCTTTTGAAAGTAAGCAGGGTTTTTATGGGAAAGAGGCGAAAGACTTTTTAACGAACTTTGTTTTAAATAAAAATGTTTGTATTGAAACCGATATTGAAGAAAAAGATAAATATGAAAGAACACTTGGATATGTGTTTATTAATGAGGCCCAAGTATTTATAAATGAAGAACTCTTAAAAAACGGGCATGCAATTTTATATAATTTCCCGCCAAATATAAAATATATAAACAGACTTAAAAAAGCACAGATATTCGCCAGAGAAAATATGCATGGCATCTGGGAGAAGCAAGATTATATTCTTGAAACACCTGCCCAATGGAGACAAAAACATAAAAGCTAAGAAGCTGCTTTATGTGAAACTTTTTTCGGTGTAGATATATTTCCGGCTAATTTAGTAGGTTGTTTATCTACATTAAATTCCTCAGCAGCTAAAAATAGTGCAGGATATTTTGCAACTACTTTAGGATCCAGTTCAAAGATTCCTTTTTCTTCTTTGGTATGATTTCTATCAAGATCGTCAGGATGAGGTGGCAATACTTCAAGCGGATCAGGCTCGCCAGGAATGTAGCTTAGTTCTACTTTTACTAAAACATGTGATGCGGGCATTCCCCTGGAAAGTATTTGTCCTCCCTGACCAATTGATACATCTTTAACTACCTCTGCATTTGGATAGTTAGGACGCATCCTTTGATCAGGAGCTGCTATATAATCAGGGTCTTTTCTGGTTACAAATATTCTATTAAATCTTGCTACATTGGCTGCTGCAACACTGCTAGCTAGTGGTTCTACAGACATAAGAAGTCCTTTTCTTTACTAAAATCTGGTTTTTAACTTGGATAAAAGTCTATCAACAAGGTTTTAAATTTTCAAGATACTATATCGATTAAATTAGGTTAAAAGTTAAACTATGCTTTTCCAAATACATCTGTATATGGGTTATCTGCCAAATTGCCGTAACGAGTATAACCAATAATTTATTCCATTCATTTATATAAAATTAAATTAATTTCTGGATTGATGCATTTCCCTTTAATAAAGAATCTTAAATGGACTTATTAAAAAGAATTTAATCTTACTAAGTTATCAATAGTTGATTAGGTAAGTACTTTATATTTATTGATTTAGTAAGTAAGTTAAACCTAAGGAAAAATTATGACAATATCAGAAGTAAAACCAGGCCCAAGCTCAGAGCCAGCATCTTTACGAGGAGGAGCTCCTCCCCCTCAGACAGAATCAAAGCCAGGACCAGCACGAGACCAAATAGCTGCAATGGCAGTCCCTGCTAGTACAGATACTTTTGTGTCATATGTGAGAAGATCTGCAGAAGTAGTGTCAAATCTTTTTAATCCAACTACTTGGGCACCATTATTATCAAGAATTCCATCATCACCACTTTTTCCAGTAATGTCGTCACCAACTATTTTAAGTACACCCTTAACTGCAGCAAGTCCTACAACTGGTTATGTTCCTAGAGAAGGTGAAGTATCTTTAAGAAGATATGAGGCTGGAGCAGACATAAGTCTCATTTCAAGTATAACCGGAAGACTCTTTGACATTATTGTTGATAGAAAAAGAACAAACAGCCAGCCATTCGGAGTAAATGAAGTTACTCTAGCAATACGTGACACCAGACTGCCAGATAGCTTTTATATAAATAATGAAGTGCCTGTTCCAGAAAGAGCTTTAGCACCTCAAGAAGAACTTGCAGCAAATGGAATAAGAGTTACAGCAAGATATACTCCTGAGGGAATGCTAACTGGGTATTTTATAGATTTTTATAATCCGGCTGCCCATCGCAGATTTGGTATCACCGATCCTGATGGGCAGGTAGAAATAATACCGAGATGATTTTTTTTAATTTATTATCGGATGAGTCCTAAAATTGTTAAACCCTTTGTGTCTCTTTACTTACTTTATCCAGTTCAAATGCTTTATGAATAGCTTTAACTGCCTTATCACCATCTTTTGCATCTATAACACAACTGACTTTTATTTCACTTGTAGAAATCATTTGAATATTTACCCCGCTATCAGCAAGAGCTTTAAACATCCCTGCTGCAATGCCAGGTCTTCCTATCATTCCTGCACCAACAATTGAAACCTTTGCAATATTTGTATCTGTTGTAACTTTTTTTGCACCAATATCTACTGCAATCTGTTCTGCAATTTTCTTTGTATCCTGAAGCGTATCCTTATCAACAGTAAAAGCTATTTCATTTAATCCATCCTGACTTGTCGATTGAACAATCATATCCACACTAATATTTTTTTTTGCAAGAGATTCAAAAACCTTTGCTGCAATTCCTGGTTTATCAGGAACTCCGACTATTGCTACTCTTGCCTGGGATTCATCTAATGCAACACCGCTCACTGGATTATTTAACTCCATTTCTCCTACTCCTTTTACTAGTGTACCTTGATCATTGGGTTTAAAGCTACTCCTGACCCGCATGGGCATTTTATAATTTTTTGCAATTTCTACAGACCTTGGGTGTAATACCTGTGCACCAAGACTTGCAAGTTCAAGCATTTCTTCATATGAAATAGCATTTAACCTGGATGCTTCTCTGACTATCTCTGGATCAGTTGTATAAACAGCATCTACATCTGTATAAATATCACATCTCTCTGCCCCAAGTGCTACAGCAAGTGCGACAGCGGTGGTATCTGATCCTCCGCGTCCCAAAGTAGTGATCTCGCCGGTAGCTGCACTGATTCCCTGGAACCCTGCAATCACAACAATATTTCCATCGTCAAGATATTTTTTTAATTTATCTGTTCTTATTTCAGTAATTCTTGCTTTCCCGTGTCTGTCTTCAGTAAGAATTCCTACCTGTAATCCTGTCTGGGAAATTGCTTTTGCACCAAGATCATGGATTGCCATTGCTACAAGCGGAATACTTATCTGTTCACCTGTAGAGAGTAAAAGATCCATCTCCCGTGGATCAGTTTTTGTTGTAACATCTCTGGCTAAATCAATTAAATTGTCTGTGGTATCTCCCATTGCAGAGACTACCACTACTACCTGAAACCCTTGTTTTTGCGCATCAACAGCAATTTTTGAAACACGTTTTATGCATATTGCATCCCTGACTGAGGTACCGCCAAATTTTTGAACAAGAATAGGCATTTATTTATATAGCTTCAGACAAGCTGAAGCTTCTTTCGGTCAATCTCCTCCACAAGATCGGATTCACCAAATAAATCGGACGAATCCTATAAATAAAAATCATTATTTGCTACATTTTAATAATATCACTTCGAGTATCCTTAAAAATATTTCACTTTCGTACATTACTCAAATCAAGTATTGTTACATATTTCGTTGTATTACCAATGAGGTTATAATCTAACAAGTTTTAACAATTAAAGAATTTTATCTAGAGCACATATGTCTACAATTCAACCAGAAAAAGTACAAAGAGCCCTGCTTCTTATAAA